>NZ_JCAFRJ010000001.1:0-863301 GCF_059367975.1 Stenotrophomonas sp. YJH_SMC_131
GGCTCGGCTCTACAGAAGGCGCGCTGCCTGCTTCCTTCTTCTGGTGGGTGCGGACCGTTGGTCCGCACTGTGCATCAGGCATCCGGACACCTGGCCCAAGAGCAGCCGAGCATGGCTCGGCTCTACAGAAGGCGCGCTGCCCTACCAGACATCATGGTGCTGCTCCTCCGGCTCATCGCCAAGCAGGCGCATCAGCCACGGTGCTCCCACCCGCTGCGGGTACGCCATCATCATCCGCGCGTGCATGTTCTGCAGATCGCCCAGCAACCAAGTCTGGTTGTAGACATCGCCGAACGGGTCCGACCACGCCGTCTGTATCCGCGCGCGCTCACCGCCGTTGAGGTTGGGCATCCTGTCCAACGGCACCTCCAGCACCGGCTCCAGCCCCCGGTTGATGGCTGCGTTCTCCGCCTCCGCCGCACGCATGAGCTCCAGCCGGTGGCTCACCTGCCAGCATGGGAAGGGGAAGCAGCTGCCCGTGGCTTCGATGTACGCCGCCATGTCGGCCAGCATGTGGGCTTTCAGCTGCCACACCCTCTCACTGTCCAGCAGTTGTCGCACCCGCAGGGTGCGCAGCGTTCCCGCGCGGACGTCTTCCGGCGTGGTGAACGGCTCGCCCGGTGTCGGGCCGCCATGGCGCACCAGCACGATGCGGTGGATCGCTTCCTGGGTGATGTTGTCCACGCGCAGCGCGGCGGCCTCCGGATGCACGCGCGGTGGCGGCACGCTCGCCACCCGCCAGTGGTACCAGAGCACCAGCACCATGCCCACCAGGCACAACAAGGTGAACTGCACCCAGCGATCCAGATTGCGGGTGTAGTAGTAGAAACGCGCCCGCCACAGATAGAACGTGCGGTAGCTGATGAATCGGCTTACCCATCGATACATTGCCATCTCCTCGGCAAGGACCCCGGCGCGGCGGGGTTCATTACGCGCACCACGCCGGGGCTGCACGGCTTACCAGCCGATGCCCACGCCGACGCCCATGCTGCGCTCACCGCTGTTGGTGAACGCACCATTGAGGCTGAAGGTGGCCGAACCCTTCTCGTTCAGCACACGCTGGTAGCCCACCGCCATCGCCGACTCACCCTCGCTGTAACCCACGCCCGCACCCAGGCGGTTGTAGGTAGCCAGGCCGGCGGTATTCATCGCCATCGCACTCTGCGCACTGCTCATCGCCGCCATGCGGTTGAAGCGCTTGTCCATCTTGTCCAGGCGGCGTTCGAAGGTGCTGATCGCACCATCGGTGTACTCGTTGGCCCGGGCCAGCATCTTTTCCAGGTCGGCGGTGTCGACCTGCGGCTTGGGCGTGTCGTCCTGCTTCGGCTTCGGCTGCGGCGTCGGCTTGTCACCTTCACCGGTAGAGGCGATCTGCGGCGAGCCGCTGGTTTCCGGCGTCGGCGCGATCTCTTCGGTGGACGGCGAAGGTGTGGATGCCGCCGCCATGGCGCGGGCCTGCGGATGATCGTCGATACGCTGCTCCAGCCCATCCATGCGGCCGTTGATCTGCTGCTGCATCGAATGCAGCTGGCCGCCATTGACCGCATCGCGGCTGCCGGCCGCGATCAGGCCGTTGGCCACGTTGGAGATGACCATGCCGTTGGCACCGGCCAGGGTGAGCTGGTGGGTGCCGTCTGCACGCACCGAGGGAGTTTCCTGGAACACGGAGCGGAGCTGGGATTCGACCTGGTTCACCCGCGAGGTGGTGCTGACGACTGCGCCGTCGAGCGCTTCCAATGCACCATTGAGCGTGGATTGGGACTGGCCCTGCACGTTGAAGCTGGGGCCGACGATGTTGCCATTGGTATCGACTTCTCCGCCGAGGGCGGACAGTGCGCCACGCAGCTGGCCGACGGTGGCGGCGTTGTGGTTGGCGGTGCCGTTGGCGATGTTTACGAGGCGGCGCTTCGTACCAACACTACCAAACGACACAACCCCCGCCTCGGCTGCATAAGAGCCGCTTCCGAGCGCGATAGAACCATCGGCCCCGGAATCGACTCTGGAACCAGCACCAAAAGCAATGGCTCCGATTGCACCGGGCTCGCCGCCCCTACCAACCTCAGCTCCAGTCCCGACGGCGAAGCTGGAATCTGAGCCTTGGAAGACAGTGGACGCCCGTCCGATGGCAATTGAGTTTTTGCCCATTGCCTCGGCGAAAGTTCCAATTGCAGTGCCACCCTCAATGCCCGTCTTTGCCAAGTTTCCAATGGCGAGACCAACCGGACCAGCCTGAGCACTGCCATGCTCAGGAGCCGTACCCACACTGACATACTGGCTGATTCCTTCCATGGCCGAAACACGGCTGTTGGTCTCATAGAGCTGACTACCGCGCACAACATCCGAGCTATCAGCCGACAGCCCTGCCTCAGCCACACCAGTCAAACGCGCACCGCCGTAGTCGATGACGCTCGCATCCAATCCACGCATGGCCTGCTCGCCCATCTCCCGCTCCTTGCGCATCGCCTCCAGATCGTTCCGATTCTGCGAGATCTTCTGCTCGGCGGCGTACAACTGACTGCCGGTTACAGCATCGCGGCTTCCTGGCGCCACTCGACCGTCAGCAAGGTTGGTCAGCACCATGCCATTCACTCCATTAAGCGCGATCTGGCTCATGCCGTCGGCGCGGGTCGAGGGTGATTCCTGGAAGATCGAGCTGAGCTGGCCTTCCACCTTCTCCGCCCGGCGGCCTGCGGTGATCACAGCGCCGTCGAGTGCCACCAGCGCGTCCTCAACGGTGCTCTGAGTTCCACTCTGTACTGCATAAGTAGGGGCAATGATGTTGCCGTTCGCATCCATGCCTGCGCCGCCGCCGAGGGTGGCGAGGGAATCCTTGAGCTGGGAGACAGTGGTGGCGTTGTGGTCAGCGGTGCCTCGGGCGATGTTTACAAGGCGGCGCTGCATGCCGACACCCCCAAATGACGCAACTCCTTCTTCATCTGCTAGGGAACTATTTCCAAGCGCCAGCGAGCCGTGAGCCCCGCTTCCAACTCTTGCGCCAGCACCAATCGCGACACCTTCATTCGCACCGCCCGCGCCTCCACCGACCTGTGCCCCGACCCCCATCGCGAATCCATTCTCGGAGTCCACAGAGACAGTTGCCCCTCTACCAATTGCAGTAGAGTTCCTCCCCATCGCCTCCGCAAATGTCCCTACCGCAGTTCCTCCCTCCAGTCCCGTCTTTGCTGAATTTCCCACCGCAACGCCTGCCGCACCCGCTTCTGCGCGCTCACTGAAGGGTGCTGAGCCGATACTCACAAACTGTGCAATGTCCTCAAGATCTGAGACGCGTGAATTGGTTGAATGCAGCTGCCTACCAGACACAGCCTCAGCACTGCTGGCGCTCAAGATCCCATCTGCCACACCACTGATCTTCCGATTGGCATTGGCGCTGTTACGCACATCCAACGTCGCACCGCTGTTCTTCCCGCCCAGGCGCACATCGCCGGACGCGGAAACCTGCGCCACCAGCCCGCCCAGCACCGCTGTTTCGGCCAGCGCCTTGGTCGCATCCGCCTTTGCCAGGGTCGCGTCCGCAGCCGCAGAGGTGGCCATGCCTTCCACAGCCACCACCTTCTCATTGGTGGCACTGAGCTGTCTGCCATTCACGGCTTCATAGCTGCTGGCACTGATCGCACCATCGGCCACGCCATCCAGTCTCCGGTTCGCATTCGCGCTGTTGCGTACATCCAGCACGGTGCCGCTGTTCTTCTCACCCAGGCGGACAGCCTCCGTGGCCGAAACCTGCCCGACCAGCCCACCCAATATGGTGGCTTCAGCCAAGGCCTTGCTGGCATCAACCTGTGCGGCGTTGGCGGTGGCCTGCGCGTCGTTGGCGGCATTCTGTGCAGTTGTTACCCGGCCGTTGGTTTCATTCAACTGCTTGCCCGTAATGGCCTCGGCACTGCTGCTGCTGACAGCGCCATCCGCCAGGTTGACGATCTTGCGCTTGATACTGGAGCTGCCGACCGAGACCTGATTGATGCCGGTGGTCTGCGAGCCGTTGCCCAGAGCGACACTTCCCGTGTGCGATGCCAGGGCGCGGTCGCCCAACGCAATGGCACTTTCGGCACCCGCCTTTGCAAGATTGCCAAGCGCCGTCGAATACAAACCCGATGCGGCGGCCTCCCGGCCAATGGCGACGGCCTGATTGCCGCTCGCATCTGCCTTGTAGCCCAGCGCGGCGGCATGGGTCGCCGCGGCCGTGGCATCATTGCCTACGGCCACGGCGCGATCGCCCACTGCCGAAGCACGCAGGCCTGCCGCCACCGCGCCGTTGCCACTGCGCGTTGCAGCACCGAGAGCGACTGCACCGGTGGCAGCGCTCTTGTCGCCGTTGGCGTCGACACTGGCCCGAGCATCTGCACCAACTGCGATGCTGTTGGTGTTGTAGGCCTTCGCCGAGCGCCCCATCGCTGCACTCGCAGCGCTTCCGCTTCCCTCCGCTTCTGCCGCCAGCCCGATGGCCGGGGCGGATGCATTCAGGCGCGCGGTTGCCGCGTCTGCGGCGCGCTGTGCATCTGCCAGCTTGGTGTTGGTGGCATTCAACTGTTTGCCGGACACCGCATCTGTGCTGGTCGTGTTCAATCTGGCATCCGCCACGCCCGTGATCGTGCGATTGGCGCTGGCGCTGTTTCGGATGTCCAGCATGGTGCCACCGTTGGATGCGCCGAGGAGGACATCTCCCGAGGTGGATGTCTCGCGCAGAAGGCCCCAAAGCGAGTTGGCCTTCGCCAGTGCGTTGCCAGCATCGATCTTCGCGGAGTCGGCGATGGAGCGCGCTCCGATGACACCGATATTGGTGGCATTCAACTGCTTACCTGACACAGCATCCGTGCTTGTCGTGCTTAGCGTGGCATCTGCCACGCCCGTGATCCTGCGATTTGCACTGGCGCTGTTGCGGACATCGAGCACTGTTCCGCTATTGCTCCCGCCGACGCGGACGTTACTGGAAGGAGACGTCTGATTGAGCAGACCGGTCACGATGTTGGCTCTGAGCAGGGCGGTGTCTGCGGTCGACTGGGCCACGTTGGCGTCGCGCAGCGCAGCGCTGGCATTCGAACTGGCGGTGCCTGCCACGCTTCCAATGGCGCTGACAGTCTGGTTTGTTTCGTACAGTTGCCCGCCCGTTACAGCATCGGTGCTCCCATAGGACGTACTGCCGCGGGCAACGTTGACGATTCTCCGTTTGTTGCTCGAACTCCCGACCGATACGATATTGTCCTCATAGGCTGTGGAACCGTTTCCCAGGGCAACCGAGTTATAGGCCAAGGCATTGGCACGGTACCCCAGTGCCACCCCATCGTATCGAGCGACCGCCTGATGGCCGATTGATACAGCACCGGAAACGCCACTCGTTCCAGCACGAGCGTCTGCGCCAATGGCAATGGCACCCACGCCGCCATTGGTGGTGACCTGCGCGCCACTTCCCACCGCTACGCTGTTGACGCCGCTGCCCCAGGAATTGTTGCCCAGCGCCGTCGAGCCCAGACCATGGGCACGCGCATTCGAACCCACCGCGGTGTTGTAACCACCGGTCACCTCGACGCGGTAGCCAAAGGCAGTGTTGTGATCGCCGTTGCGCTTGATACCGTCCCCCCAGAGCGTCTCACCTACGGCCAGGAGACCGGCGCGGGAAAGGTCACCTGTTGCCTTGAGCGACGAATTCATGCGCACCGTGTTCGTCGCAGAAGCATCCGGCGCGCACTCGGTCTGTTCGGACTCGCAGTGCGCAGGCTCCATCGCCTGCGCCAGCGGCAGGAAGAAGAAACAAGCAGCCAGTACAGCGCAGTTTCCCGACAAGCGTGCTCCGCCACCCTGCGGTTTCCCGCGCAGTGCACTCAACTCACTGCCAACCACCCAGCACTGCTTGGCGGCACTCCAGATACGACGATAGATGTGGTTCATGCTCTCTCCCTTAACAGGACATCGGAAATGAGGCCCCGCGAACAGCGCGGGGCCAGAACGTTCAGGCGCTCGGCGCCAGGGTGGTTACGTGCTCGCGGTAGCCGTCCTTGGACAGGCGGTAATGCAGCTGCACGGTGTTGCCCCGCTGAGGCTGGAACGGCAGCTTCAGCTCCGCATCCGGGTACAGGCTTTTGGCAAAGTCGTGGGTCGTGCAGGCACCACTGCCAGTGCACTCGGCCAGCCCTGTGATGCCGACCCGCAAGGTCCCCACGTTGCGCAGGGTGTCGCCCTGCAGTTGCAGATCCACGCTGCCATTGGCGGGCAGCACGTTCACCAGCGCACCCCAGACCAGGCTGACGCCGACGTTGGCCTGTGCCGCCTGCTCGTCACCCTCGAGCAGGGTCCCGTCCGGTCCCCTGACACCCTCGAAGTAGACGCGGTAGGCCACTTCCTTCTCCACGCTGCGTAGCGGAATCACCCGGATCAGGCGATTGCCTCCGCCAGTCAGTGCGAACTTCCCAGGGGTGATGGCGACCGCGGCGTCGGCCGCCTCCATTTCCACCTCTTCCTCGCCAACCTGGGCAGGATTCGAGATGCGCAACAGGCGTGCCTGCACGTACTGCGGCTGTGTGGAGTGCGAGTAGACGCGGATCTGCGTACCGCGCTTGCCATCGACGGCCGCGCGCATTGGATGGATGGAGAGGTTGGCATGCGCCGGCGGCGCTAGCAGCGCGCTCAACGGCAACAGACAGAACAGCAGCTTCTTCATGATGAGGCTCCGTGGTGATCAGGGTTTGGCGGTCGGCACGCGCAGCTCTACCGTCAGCTCGCCGTCGTAAAGACCGGGCCGCTTGCTGGCGATGGGCGTAGGCGGCGTTTCCAGCACCAGCGGGGTGGGCACGCAGTACACGGGTTGATTGATGCCCGGCAGCATCACCAGGCGCAGCTGCGCGCTGTCGATGCCACGCAGCAGCTGTTCCTCGCCGTGTTTCATGGCCAGCAGGTTTCCGCCGTACTTCAGGCCGACCTGGTAGTCCAGGCGCTGGGTGTCATCACTGCCGCCATCCCCGTGCCAGACCGCATAGTCACGCCCTGGTGGTGGCCGTGGACCGCTGTCGCGCACGGTGACGCCGAGGAACTCGCTCTGCGAGCCCACGCCGTCGTACAGGCACATGTCCACTTCCTTGTAGCCGCCGACCATCTTGCGGATGGGGTCGTAGCGCAGGTCCATGTTGACCAGCGGCGCGATGCCATCGAAGCCAGGAAAGTAGATCGAGATCGCGTCGTAGTCGGTGACGGTGAAATCGAAGTTGAAGGTGGCTGTGGCGACAGGTGCTGCGGCGGGATCGGCCTTGATGTTCAGGCGCATCGCGGCCTTCCAGTGGCCTGCCACGAGCCGCGCAAGCTCAGATGCCGGAACAATCAGAGCAGCACCTGTGCCGATCGGTTCGTCAGATGCACATTGGTACCAGAATACGCTGTTCAGAATGTGCTTCTGACGGTCCCAGTAATCGAAATTGCAGCGAGGACCCGACATAACTCGCTGCAGGCTTCCTACCGCGCGAATCTCCGTACGCAGACCAGTCCTCAGTTCAACGAGACGCAATGCTATCTCTGTTGTTCCCCCTGACGAGCTCGGCTCACCTTCCGTCGGGCACCGCCCAAACTCACTATCAGAAGCAGATCCACAAACCACATGGATCTGCCCATACTTGAACGCCAGATCGTGACTGAACCCCAGCACCGTCCGCGGCGCCCACAGCTCCACATCACCCGGCACCGCCGAGCGATCCCAGCTCATCACGATGTCCCGGCTCTGGTCAGTCGGATGCGTCTCCGGCGGCCACTGCGCCCACGCCCGTGGCATCACCAGAACCAGCGCACACACCAGCATCAACACACACATCCAACGCCGGCTCATGGCGCACCTCCTGCAGCAGCGGTCTGGGGCGTGGCGGCGATCAACGCGCGTTCCTGCAGCAGGCGGGTCACGCGGGCCTGCTGGCGGATCTCGGGGGGCAGCTGGGCCACGGCCAGCGGCTCGCAGTGCACGGCGCCGACCAGCAGCACCACCTGGCGGCGCTCGCGCACCTGCAACGGGCAATGCAGCAGACGGTCGTCCTGCAGCAGGTACAGCGTTGTTTCGCGGCGCGGGAAATCGGCAACGAAGCTGCCGTTGGCGCTGGTGCCGGGCACCGGCGCATTGAGGATGCGGGCGCCGCCCAGGGGCGCCCCCGCAAGGTCCTTGGCGTTGCCGATGAAGGTGTAGGTCACTTCGATCGGCACTGGCATGCGCATCAGCTTGCCGGGCGTGAGGAACATCGGCCGTGCACCGCCCACGCCGGTCACGCGGATCGCGGCGATGCTGTCCAGCGTGCTGGCATCCTGCACTTCGGCGCGCTGCGACTGATAGGCCTGCAGCGGCAGCAGCCGGCGCTCGCCGATCTGCAGACGCTGTCGGCGCAGCCCACCCACCTGCAATTCCGCGGCCACGCCATGCAGGTCGGCATCGTCGAAACCGTCCACCTGCACGGCCAAGCCGGCCTCGGCGCCGTTGGCACCGCTCCAGTAGAAACCACGACGGCCCAGTGCGAAGCCGGAGCTGTGGCTGCCGCTGTAGCCGGTCTCGCCACGCCCGCGCTGCTGATAGTGCGCGATGCTGGCGGTGGTGTTGCCGATGCCGTTCTGCAGCTGGCCACTCAGTGACGCGCTGTAGCGATCGTTGTTGTTGGCGCGCAGTTCGGCGTTCAGCTCCCGATAGTGCGTGTCCCGGTCCTGGCGCAGGCTCTGGCCCACGCTGTAGTCGATGGCCGGGCGCTGATGCTGCGGCTGGCGCACGTCCACCGCGTAGCGGCGCTGGCCGCTGCTGTCATGGTTACGCTGCAGGCGGGTCAGGCTGAGGTTGAAGTAGATGCCACGGTCACGCTCGTTGCTGCCGCGCACGCTGTCGGTGCTGCGCTGCTGCCATAGCCCCACGCGCGTGGACACGCTGAAGTCCTGCCAGCGGTGGCTGCGGCTGAAGCTGGCCTGCCAGGTCCGGCTGAGCACGGGCTCGCGGCGCGGCTCCAGCGGACCGGGCGGCAGCAAGGGATCCAGCCCGAACAACGGGTCCTGCTCGAATTCAGGCCGATGCCAGCCGGTGCGCCAGGTCTGGCGCCGGGTGTAGCCCACGTAGACGTTGCCGCCGGCCAGCGGCAGCGACATCGAACCGCTGAGTGAGTTGGTGCAGCCCAGCTGGTCGCGCGCATCGGCCTCGAACTGGCAGGCCTTGCCGCGCATACGCTGCTGGTAGAGATTCCACGACGCCTTGCGCCGGTACGACAGCTGGTGCTGCTGGCCATTGCTGCCATCGCTGCCGCGCATGCCGCTGAGCGTGGCGCGCATTTCCTGGGTGGCCAGCACGCGGCGCAGGTCCAGGCGCAGCTCGCCGTAGCTGTGGCCGCCGAGGTTGGCGGCACCCGCGGTAAGTGCGGCATCGCGGCCCAGCGGCACGCGCACGCCGGCCATCGCCACACTTTCACCATCAAAGCGATCACTGCGGCGCTCGTTGCGGCGGCCGCCCTGCACGAACCACTGCCACTGGCTGTTGGTCCAGTCGCCGCCCTTGTCGAACGGCGCCTCCTCGGTGCGCACCAGCACACCGTCCTCGTAGATGCGCATGCGCACCAGGTAGTTGCCGAAGGGGAAATTGCGGGTGTCGATCTGGTTGATGCCGGCCTGCAGGTAGAAGGTCTGCAGCAGGCGCTCGCCGTCGAAGACATCGACGCGGGCATCGCGCGCCAGCAGCACGGTCAGCGGCGTCGCCTGCACGGCGGCGTCGGTGTCCACGTAGGCCTGGGTGGTGCCCACGCGCGCGCCTTGGAAGCGGTCCAGCGGCAGCATGCTGAAGCTGAAGGTGCCACCCTGCGGGCTGGACAGGTTGCGGCGATCCATGCGCCCGAGCTGCAGGTAATGCGCCTGGCCCAGGTCATGGCGGTAATAGACGTTGTCGAACTGGAAGTCGTCGTCACTTCGGCTGCGGTAGCGCTGCTGGGTGTAGTACCACTCGGCGGACAGATGACCGCGGTCGAACAGGCCCAGCGTGCCCACGCCGCGCGCGGACAGTGCCTGGTTATCGCGACCACCGCTCACATTGAGCGTCTGCTGGTGCAGGAAGGCGTTCTCGGCATTGGCCGTGACCGTGTGGTAACGCTCCGCTGCCGGCTCGCCGGGAATCCACTGCCGCGCCACGAACAGGCGCACGGCGCCCTCGCCTTCGTCGTACAGCGCGCGCGCCGCGGTGGGCTCTTCGGGCGGGTCCAGATAGCCGCACCCCGCCGTGGCGCCACCAAAGCGGCAGGCCAGGTGACTGTTGCGCGGCAACGGTTGCGACAGCGCCGGTAGCAACGCGGCCTGTGCTTCGGCAGGCAGGGCCAGCGCCTGCAGCACGCGCGCAGGATCTTCCAGCTGCACGTGCTCCAGGGTCACGCGCACCGGCGACAGCCCGGCCGAGCGGCCGAACAGCTGGATGTCGAGTTGTTCGGTCTGGCCATCGACCAGATCCTCGAAACCGGCGGGCACGCCGCGGGCCGCCACCAAGGGAGCAACCATTGCCAGGGCGAGCGCGACCGCCAGCCGAGTGACGGCGGGGGCGTGTCGAATCATGGGGGTACCGCTGTAGAAGCGGCCGGCCCGGCGTGCGGACCGGCGCGCGGGGATTACGGCGTGGTGGCCTTCTGGTTCAACACGACGCTGACGATGCCGGCGTAGCGGCCCTTGGTGGCAATCGGCGCCGGCGTGGTCTGGGCAATGGTCAACGGCATCGAAATCGAGGCGCCCGGAGTGGAGCCGGCGCCGGTGAACAGATCAGCCGCCTTGTACTCGATGGCAGTGGTACCCAGTGCGCGGTTGTTGAGGCTGATGGTCATCGGCACGGTGACGGCGCCGGTCTCGTTGGCCAGCACGAATGGACCGTCGATACGGGCCTCGATATCGGCGGTTTCATCGTTGGAGTGGATGCGGACGCGCTGGGTGTCCGGAATCAGGCCGCGCAGCGGATCGTGGGTCAGCGTGACCAGGTCCGGCAGCGGGGTGCCGTCATCGCGCAGCAGCGCCAGGGTCGGGTCGACGTCGGCGTAGACGGAGATCCTGGTTTCAACAGCGTGCGCGGACAGCGAAGCAGTGGCCAGCGCTGCAGCGAGCGCGGCCTTCTTGATAATGGCGTGCATGATTGTCTCTCTCGGACAAGGGGGAATTTGAAAGCTCCCCTCCCCAAGGAGAAAAGGGAGGGAAGCGCCGCCCGCGGGGATGGGTGCGGGCGACGGAGAGAATGTTAGAAATCCATTGCCATGCAGGCCATTCAAGCATTCCTAAAACGTTGAACGTTAAGGAGAATTTTTGAAGGCGCTCTATGTTTGAGGGTTATGCAATTTCCCTCACTGTTTGAATGCAATAAACCTCATTGCATTGCGTTTGTAGAGTCGGGCATGGCTCGACTCTACTGTGGGGCATCCACGCGTGGCGTGGATCTGCGGGATGGCATCAGGCCGCCTTTCGGCGGCCTGATGGCACGGCGCGGTGGCGTGCGATCAGAAGAAGATCGCGTACAGGATCAGCAGCGGAATCGGCACGCCCAGCAACCAGAGCAGAATCATCTTCATGGCAGGTCTCCTTGCATGGAAGGGTGGATTACAGGTCGCGGCGGCGGCCGCCCCAGGTGGCGCTGAGGCTGGCAAAGAACGCGCCGATCAGCAGGGTGATGAAGAGCCACAATGCGGCGTAGGCGGTCGCCTTCCGCGCGTCGTCGGCAGCCTGCTTGGCGGTATTCCTGGCCTTCTGCAGCGCTGCACGCATGCGGGTCTGCACATCGGTCACGCGGGCCTGCGCTTCAGCCGGGCTCATCCCGGTCTCGCGCGCGATCAGCTGTGACAGGTACTGGGTATCGGCCGGATCCAGGCCTTCCCCCTGCAGGCTGTTGACGATGATGCGGTTCACTTCGGCACGCACTTCGCGGCGATCGCCGATCGGACCGTTGCCCGGCGCCGGTCGCGGCGGTGGGGCCATGCGCGCGTCGCGCGGACCGGCGCCCGCTGCCGGCGGTGGCGCGGCATCCGGGTCCATCGGTGCGCCCGGCGGCGGCGCTGCGGGATCGGCCGGCCCTGCGTGGGTCGTGCTGCGGAACAGCGCATCCACCCAATAGTCGAGGTCGCCTTCCGGTGCAGCCGCCACAGCGCCGCTGGCACCGGCTGCAGCCACGCCGACGGTGGACGCAGCGGCACCGGCAGTGGCGCCGGCCACCTTTGCGCCCGCACCCAGCACGCCACCGATGGCCGACGTCAGCAGGCCCGCGGTCAGCAGCGTGGCCACCGCCCACGACACGAAGCCGTGCGCGGTGTCGCGGAAGTAGGTTTCGTCGCCGTGGATCTGCGTCCACTTGGTACGCAGGCGACCCGCCAGATAGCCACCCAGGCCGGAAGCAGCCAGCGCGGTGAAGGTGAGCCAGGCGATGCTGGACCAGCCGAAGGTTTCCTTGCTGACGCCTTCGAACGACCAGGGCGACACCGACGACAACCCCAGGCCCACGCCGAGGATCAGCAGGATGAGAGAGAGCGCAGCGGCGGCGGCGGCGCCAGCGAAGATGGCTCCCCACGACACCGCGCTTTCGCTGGCGGGAGGAACGATGGGGGCAGTGACGACAGCGGCGACGTCAGCGCCGAGCGGGCCGCGCTCGGGTGGGTCGAATCGGGTACTCATCGGGATGGACGCTCCATTTCAGGTGCTGCGGATGCAGCTGGCGTCCTGAGGCTGCGCGAGCGCTTGTGAAGCTGGTGAGACCCCTGAATCACGCGGTCTTGTCGCGTTGAAGAGCGTGCCAACCAAGGTTGGCACCTACCAAAGGCGGGAACGCGGTAACTCCATGCCACGCGTGGATGGGGAGCGTGCCAACCAAGGGCGGGAACAAGTGGATCCACGCCATGCGTGGATGGTTTTTCGCGAGTGTCGAAAGCGTGCCAACCTTGGTTGGCACCCACCAGGGCGGCAGAAAAAAAACACGCCCCGCGCATGCGGGGCGTTCTCGGCACAACCTACGCGGGGCGATCAGCCCTGGTAGTCGCGCACATCGCTGCCGGTGTAGACCTGGCGCGGACGGCCGATCTTCATTTCCGGATCGACCTGCTGTTCCAGCCAATGCGAGACCCAGCCGGAGGTACGGCCCAGGGCGAACATGACGGTGAACATTTCGGTCGGGATCTGCAGCGCCTTGTAGATGATGCCGCTGTAGAAATCGACGTTCGGGTACAGCTTGCGCGCGACGAAGTACTCGTCCTGCAGCGCGGCCTGTTCCAGCTTCACGGCCACGTCCAGCAGCGGATCCTGCACGCCCAGCTGCTTGAGCACCTTGCTGGTCATCTCGCCGATGACCTTGGCGCGCGGGTCGAAGTTCTTGTAGACGCGGTGGCCGAAGCCCATCAGGCGGAAGCCGGAGGTCTTGTCCTTGGCCTTGACCACGGCAGACTCGACGTTGTCGGCGGTGCCGATCTCTTCCAGCATCTTCAGCACGGCTTCGTTGGCACCACCGTGGGCCGGACCCCACAGCGCGGTGACACCCGCGGCAACCGACGCGTACGGGTTGGCACCGGTCGAACCGACCAGGCGCACGGTCGAGGTCGAGGCGTTCTGCTCGTGGTCGGCGTGCAGGATGAACAGCAGGTCCAGCGCCTTGACCACATCCGGGTTCAGATCGTACTGGCCGTCAGCCGACTCGAAGGTCTGCTTCAGGAAGCGGCTGACGTAGTCCAGCGAGGTGTCCGGCTTGTTGGCGGGCAGGCCCTTGCCATGGCGGTAGATCAGCGCCGACAGGGTCGGCACCTTGGCGATCAGGCGCACGGCGGCCTGGCGGCGCTGCTCGGCGTCGGACAGGTCCAGCGCGTCGTGGTAGATGGCCGACAGCTGCGCGATCGCAGCAGCCAGGATGGCCATCGGGTGGGCGTCCTTGGCGAAGCTGCCGATCAGGGTGTTGATCGAGTCGTCGACATTGGCTTCGGCAGTCAGCTCATCGGTGAAGGCCTTCAGCTGCTCGGCGCTCGGGCGCTCGCCGTTGATCAGCAGGTAGGCCACTTCGACGTAGCTCGACTTTTCCGACAGCTGCTCGATCGGGTAGCCGCGATACAGCAGCACGCCCTTGTCGCCGTCGATGTAAGTGATGGCGGACTTGCAGCTGGCCGTCGCGGTGAAGCCGGAATCGTAGGTGAAGAACCCCGTTTCCTTGGTCAGCTTCGCGATGTCGACGCAGTCGTTGCCAAGGGTGGGTTTGATGACGGGCAGAACGACGGACTTATCGCCGGCGTTGAGCGTGACCTGATCAAGATCGGACACTGTGTGCGCTCCTTCATGGGAAGGCGCCTGCCCAAGCGCATTGGTCAGGCACGTGAATGACGTCCTCGGCCTGTGCCGGGGATCATGCCATTATCGCACAGCAGCATTTGCCCGGCGCTAGACAGAAGTCGTAGACGGCAGGCGGCCAGAACCCGGCCAGCAAGCGGCCCGGATCGGCAAAAGCGTTGTCACACGAACGCAGTGTTCTGTCCATCCAAACGCCCGTTGGGTAGGCGTTGGGGAAAAACAAACGGCCGCGCAGAGCGCGGCCGTCGGTTCGAAGCTGGATCGACAGATCAGCGCGCGTAGCGCTTCTGGAACTTGTCGATACGGCCCGAGGTGTCGATGACCTTGTGCTTGCCCGTGTAGAACGGGTGCGAAGCCGAGGAAATTTCAACCTTCACCAGCGGGTAGTCGTTGCCGTCTTCCCACTTGATGGTTTCCTTCGTCGCCATGGTCGAGCGGGTCAGGATCTTGAAATCGGAGGTGACGTCATGGAAGACGACGTCGCGGTAGTTCGGATGGATATCGGCCTTCATGGGCTCACACCGTAAATGGGCTGGTGGTCAAGAGCGGCATTATAAGCACCGGTTGCCGCCCGGGGCAACCGGTGCCGGTCAATCGGCTTCAGTCCGCGCCCAGGGCCTGGCGTACCAGGGTCTCGAAACGCTGCTGGTCGTAGGCCATCAGCAGATCGCAGTTGTCCGGCTGGCCGGTCTGGCGGTTCCAGTCGACGATGGTGGCGCCGCGGCTGAACGTGCCATTCAGCTCCACGTTCAGCGGACGCGACTCGACCCGCAGCTGCCCTTCCGGGTTCAGTGCCCAGGCCATGGCAACCGCGTCGGCGGTGTACCAGCGGCCACCCTTGCTGTCTTCGGACAGGCCACGGGTCTTGCGCGAGATCAGCTCGTAGAAGCGGGCACGATCGGAGTCGGCCTGCAGCCACTTCTCGGCTTCTTCCAGCGGCAGGCCGTGGGCGACGGTGGCCTCCCAGTCCGACACCAGCAGGTGCTTGAACGAGGTGAACACCACATGCGCCGCTTCCGGATCGAAGGCGATGTTGAATTCGGCCGCCGGGGTGATGTTGCCGTGGCAGGTGACCGCGCCGCCCATCACCACGATGCGCTTGATGCGCTGGGGCAGGGTCGGGTCCAGCTTCAGTGCCAGCGCGAGGTTGGTCAGCGGGCCAAGCATCACCAGCATCAGTTCGCCGGCATGCGCGTGCGACAGGCGCAGGATGGCCAGCGCAGCGTGCTCGGCTTCGGCCTGGCGGCTCGGCGGCGGCAGGTCCACGTCGCCATAGCCATCACGGCCATGCACGTGGGCAGCGTCTACGGAAGGATGCAGCAGCGGATCCGGGCTGCCGGCAAACACCGGCACGTCGGTGCGGCCGACGATGTCGCAGAGCTTGAGGGCGTTGCGGACGGTGTACTGCAGGCCGACATTGCCGGCGGCGATGGTCAGGGCGACCACGTCATGCCGTTCATCGGCAAAGGCCATCAGCAGGGCCAGGGCGTCGTCCACACCGGGGTCGGTGTCGATCAACAGGGGGATCTTGTGGGTCATCGTTGCCGTCTTCAGATCGGCAACGAAGTGTGGACCGGGATGATGACCGTTGCAAGTATGGGGGGGCGGCAGGGCTGCGACCTGCACCCGCGGTAGTGCCGGCCGCTGGCCGACAACTTCAACAGCAACGCCGAAAACGGGTTTCCCGCGGATGGCAGGGAGAGCTCTCTGTAGAGTCGAGCCATGCTCGACTCCCGCGCGCAACGCGCACAGCAGCCGAGCGTGGGCTCGGCTCTACAGTGGATCCACGCCGCGCGTGGATGAGCGTCCCGGGGATGGGGTCAGAGCCCTTTGCTGTGCAAAGGGGCCTGACCCCGCCACTTACGCCGAGGCGTAGCGCACGGCGGTGCCGATCCAGCGCTGCACCACGCGATCGGCCAACGCGGGCTGCTGGGCCAGCAGCCGCTCGGCCAGGTCATGCACGCCGGGCAGCAGGCCGGCATCGCGGGCCAGGTCTGCAATCCGGAAACCGGCCAGGCCGGTCTGGCGGGTGCCCAGCAGTTCGCCGGGGCCGCGCAGTTCCAGATCCTTCTCGGCGATGACGAAACCATCGTTGGTTTCGCGCATGGTCTGCAGGCGCTCGCGCGCCATCTGCGAAAGCGGAGCCTGGTACAGCAGCACGCAGCGCGATACCGCCGAACCACGCCCCACGCGGCCGCGCAGCTGGTGCAGCTGGGCCAGGCCGAGGCGTTCGGCGTTCTCGATCACCATCAACGAAGCATTGGGTACGTCCACGCCCACTTCGATGACCGTGGTCGCGACCAGCAGGTCGATCTCGCCGGTCTTGAACGCCACCATCGTCGCCAGCTTTTCGGCGGCTTTCAGGCGTCCGTGCACCAGCCCCACGCGAACGCCGGGCAGCAGTGCCTGCAGCGATTCGTAGGTGGCCTGCGCCGGGGTGGCATCCAGTTCTTCGCTTTCCTCGATGAGCGTGCACACCCAGTACACCTGCCGCCCTTCCTGGCAGGCCAGCGCGATGCGCTCGATCAGCTCCGGGCGGCGGTCATTGTTGAGGGCGACGGTCTGCACCGGCGTGCGTCCCGGTGGCAGTTCATCGATGGCCGACACATCCAGGTCCGCGTACTCGGACATCGCCAGCGTGCGCGGAATCGGCGTGGCGGTCATCACCAGCTGGTGCGGCACGCTGTTGCCACCCGCGCCCTTGTCGCGCAGCGCCAAGCGCTGGTGCACGCCGAAGCGGTGCTGTTCGTCGACGATGGCCAGAGCCAGATCCTGGAACACCACCGCCTCCTGCATCAGCGCGTGGGTACCGACCACCACCTGCGCTTCGCCACTGGCGACCTGCGCCATCACCTTGGCGCGCGCCTTGCCGGTGACCTTGCCGGCCAGCCAGGCGATACGCACACCGAGCGGCTCCAGCCAGCCGCGCAGGTTGTTGAGATGCTGTTCGGCCAGCAGTTCGGTGGGCGCTGCCAATGCGACCTGCTTGCCCTGCTCCACCGCCAGCATCGCCGCCAGTGCGGCCACCACGGTCTTGCCGGAACCGACGTCGCCCTGCACCAGCCGCAGCATCGGGCTGGGGCGCGCGAGGTCTTCACGGATCTGCTTGAACACGCGCGCCTGCGCGCCGGTGAGCGCGAACGGCAGCTGCTTCAGCAGCGCCTTGGCCAGCTTGCCAGGACCAGCCAGCGGCGGCGCATGGTGTGCCTGCAAGGCAATGCGCTGGCGACGCAGGCTGAGGTGGTGGGCCAGCAGTTCTTCCATCGCCAGGCGGCGCTGCGCCGGGTGGGTGCCGGCGGCCAGCGCGGCGAGGTCGGCATCCGGCGGTGGCCGGTGCACGGTCAGCAGCGCGCTGCGCAGCGACGGCAGGCCCAGGCCATCGAGCCAACCGCTGGGCAGCAGTTCCAGCGTGCTTTCCTCGGGCAGGCGATCCAGGGCCTGGCCGATCAGCTTGCGCATCGTCATCGGGCCCACGCCTTCGACGGTGGGATACACCGGGTCGAGGCGGTCGCCGAGTTCGGGATCATCGTTGCGGCCCAGCACCTGGTAGCTGGGATGGACGATTTCCAGGCCGAGGTGGCCGGGCTTGGGCGTGCCGAAGCAGCGCAGCCGGTTGCCGACCGCGAACTGGCCGACCTGCTGCTGGCGGAAATGGAAGAAGCGCAGCACCAGGGTGCCCTGCCCTTCGTCCTCCACCGCGACCTTCAGCATCGGTCGGTAGCGCATGCCGCGCTCGACCGCGACCACCCGCCCTTCCACCTGCGCCGGCACGCCGTTGCGCAGGTCTTCGATGCGGGTCAGCCGGGTCCGGTCTTCATAGCGCAGGGGCAGGTGAAGCCAGAGATCCTGCAGGGTAGCCAGGCCACGCGCCTGCAGTTTGGCGGCCACGGCCGGACCGACGCCGGCGAGCATCGCCAGGGATGCTTCGCCGGACGGTGACAGGACCGGGGTGACCGCCGCCTTGCGTGCCACGTGGTGGTCAGTCGATGACCATCACCGCATCGACCTCGAAGCTGGCGCCCTTCGGCAGGCCGGACACTTCGATGGTGGAACGGGCCGGGTACGGGGCCTGGAAGTAGTCCTGCATGACCGCGTTGACCTTGGCGAACTCGCCCAGGTCGGTCAGGTACAGGCCCAGACGCACGACCTTGTCCAGCGAGCCGCCGGCGGCTTCGGCCACGGCCTTGAGGTTGTCGAAGGCGCGACGGGCCTGCGCTTCGACGTCGCCAGCGCCGACGATGTCGCCGGTGGCCGGGTCAAGCGGGATCTGGCCGGAGAAGTACACGGTGTTGCCGGCGCGCACGGCCTGCGAGTACGGGCCGATGGCGGCGGGGGCCTTTTCGGTGTTGATGATCTGGCGGGACATGGGTCGCTCCGGTGCTTTGGGGGAAAACAGAGCGGTGATTGTACCGGGTGGGCGCGGCATCGGCTGGGGGTCGGATCCGTTTCCCGGCGGGAAACGGATCCGACCCCGTATGTCGTGTGCGCGGAACGTCATCCACGCATGGCGTGGACCTACTGGCGGCGTACCGACTGCACGACCGACAGGCGGCGCAGGCGGCGCATCACTTCGGCCAGGTGGTTGCGGTCGCGCACCTGGATGTTGAACGCCAGCACGGCGGCGTTGAAATCGCGATCCAGGTAGTCCACGCGCTCGATGTTGGAGTGGCTCTGCGCGATGGCAGCGGCCAGCTGTGCCAGCACGCCGGTGCCGTTCTCCACTTCCACCACCAGCGAGGTGTCGTAGTCGCCGGAGACGGTGGTGTCCCAGCCGATCGGCACCCAGCGCTCGGGCGACTTGCGCAGCTCGGCCAGGTTCGGGCAGTCCATGCGGTGCACCACGATGCCCTTGCCGGCGGTGTGGTAGCCCATGATCTCGTCGCCGGGAATCGGCTGGCAGCAGCCGGCGAAGGTGACCACGCCACGCTCGCTGCCGTTGATCAGGATCTTTTCCTGCGAGTGGTGGCGCGAATGCGGGCCACCACGCAGTTCGGCGTAGGCCATCAGCGCCTGCGCGGCCTGGGTCGGCATCCAGTTGCCCAGTGCGACCTCGGCCAGCAGGGCTTCCAGGCGCGGGAAGCGGTGTTCGGCCAGGAACGCATCCAGGCGCCCCTTCGGCAGCCGCTCCAGCGACGAATCCATCGCTTCCAGCGCACGGTCGAGCATGCGGTGGCCCAGCTGCACGGCATCCTCGTGCTCCAGCTGCTTGAGCTGGTGGCGGATGGCGGTGCGCGCCTTGCTGGTAACCACGAATTCCAGCCACTGCGGTTTCGGCGTGGCCGAGCGTGCGGTGATGATCTCCACCGACTGGCCCGACACCAGCTTGGTGCGCAGTGGCACCAGTTTCTTGTCCACGCGCGAGGCCACCGCCATGTTGCCGACGTCGGTATGCACGGCGTAGGCGAAATCGAGCGCGGTGGAATTGCGCGGCAGGGCCAGGATCTTGCCCTTCGGGGTGAACAGGTAGACCTCGTCCGGGAACAGGTCGACCTTGACGTTGTCCAGGAACTCCAGCGAGGAACCGGCGGCACGCTGCGAGTCGATCAGCTCGACGATCCACGCGTGGGCACGGCTCTGTGCGCTGTTGGGCGAATCGCCGCCGAACTTGTAGGTCCAGTGCGCGGCCACGCCGCGTTCGGCGATCAGGTCCATTTCCTCGGTACGGATCTGCACTTCGATCGGCGAGCCATACGGCCCGAACAGCACCGTGTGCAGCGACTGGTAACCGTTGGCCTTGGGAATGGCGATGAAGTCGCGGAAACGGCCATCCAGCGGCTTGAAGGTGGCATGCACCGAACCCAGCGCGTGGTAGCAGCTGGGCACGCTGCGCACGACCAGGCGGAAGCCGAACACATCCATCACCTGGTCGAAGGATTTGTTCTCGTCGCGCATCTTGTTGTAGATGCTCCACGGGGTCTTGATGCGGCTGATCAGCCGATGCTCGATCCCCTCCTTGGCCAGGCGCTGCGACAGCTGCACTTCCACCTGCGCCATCGCTTCGCGGCGCACCACCGGCTGGCTGCGGATGTGCTTCTCGATGATGGCGTGGCGCCACGGGTACAGCGCCTTGAAACCGAGGTTCTGCAGCTCGCTCTTGACCAGGCTCATGCCCAGGCGCTGGGCGATCGGCGCGTAGATCTCCAGCGTCTCGCGGGCGATGCGGCCGCGCGCTTCGCGGCTCTGCGCACCCAGCGTGCGCATGTTGTGCAGGCGGTCGGCCAGCTTGATCATGATCACGCGCAGGTCGCGCGACATCGCCAGCAGCATCTTGCGGAAGCTCTCGGCGGCCGCCTCCTGGCGGTCGCGGAACTTCAGCTTGTCCAGCTTGGTGACGCCGTCGACCAGTTCGGCCACGGCTTCGCCGAACTCGGCGGCCAGCGCCTCGCGGGTCAGCGGCGTGTCTTCGATGGTGTCGTGCAGGATCGCGGCGATCAGCGCTTCCACGTCCAGGCCGAGCTCGGCCAGCACCTGGGCCACCGCCACCGGGTGGGTGATATAGGGCTCACCCGACTTGCGCGTCTGCCCAGCGTGCGCGGAGGCTCCGACTTCCCAGGCACGGCGCAACAGCGGCAGCTGTTCCGGCGGCAGGTAATGGGCGGCGCGTTCAAGCTGGAGGACGTAGTCGGGTACGGCGGCAGTGGGGGCTGCGGCGACCTTGGCAGTGGGGCCTGGGTTCATGCCCGCAGCCTATTCCAGCGCGACGTTTACGGCAAATCCTGAATGCGAAACAGCCCGCACGGGGCGGGCTGTTCGGTGTATCCAACGATTACGTTGATCGATGCGATCAATCGTCGTTCTTGGACATGTCTTCGTCAGCGACCACTTCGGCGGCAGCCCACTCCAGCGCTTCGCGCTCGGCGCGCTCACGCTCGGCCTTCTCGACTTCGTCGATCAGCGCGTTGTCGATCTTGCGGGCGGCGATTTCGCGCAGCGCCAGCACGGTCGGCTTGTCCTCGGTCTCGCTGTTGTCCAGCGTGGCCTGCACGCCGTTGGCGAGCTGGCGGGCACGCTTGGATGCCATCATGACCAGTTCGAAACGGTTGTTAACGACTTCCAGGCAATCTTCTACGGTGATGCGGGCCATACGGGCTCCCGGCGACCGGTCGGCCGCTCAGTCGAATGAGGGAAAGGGGACGGAGTGTACTGGCAGGAGCTGGACAAAATCAAGCCAACCCCTACCCGATTCTTTTGGAATCAGTCAGTTGCGCCCGGATCGGGAGTCAGCAGGGCCTGGATCAGGCCGGCGTGGCGGACCTTCTGGGCCTCCCGGCGCAGGCGGCTGGCGGTGAAGATGGCGCACAACTCGTCCACGGCGGTGTCGAACACCTCGTTGACGATGACGTAGTCGAACTCGTTGAAGTGCAGCATTTCATCGCGCGCCGCGCCCAGGCGCTGGGCGATGACCGCCTCGCTGTCCTGGCCGCGCTTGCGCATGCGATCCTGCAGGGCCTGCTTGGACGGCGGCAGGATGAACACGGTGACCGTGCCCGGCACCAGCTGGCGCACCTGCTGCGCGCCCTGCCAGTCGATTTCCAGCAGCACGTCCTGGCCGGCGGCCAGCTGCGGCTCCACCGACTGCCGGGCCGTGCCCTTCCAGTCGCCGTGCACCCACGCATGCTCGAAGAAGTCGCCGGCGGCGATCATTTCTTCGAACCTTTCCGCAGAGACGAAATGGTAGTGCTGGCCGTTCACTTCCCCCGGGCGCATCGCGCGCGAGGTGAAGGAGATCGACAGCGCGATCTGCGGGTCACGCGCCAGGGTGGCATTGACGATGCTGCTCTTGCCGGCGCCGGAGGGGGCGGCAACGATGTACAGCGTGCCGCGCGCAACGGCGTCCGACGGCTTCGACGGGGCGCTCATGCGCGGAACCCAACTGGTTGATTTCGCAAAATTTTTCCTCGGTGTTCCAGATCCGGCGCGGAGGATCGCGCCAGGACGGCGGGGGCTGCGCGGAACATCCTGGAACCAGGCCCGGCAGACGCTTCCCCGGGGGGCGGGCACGCAACTTTACCAGAGCGGCCCCGTTGCGCGCCCGCCCCGCCGGCGCCGGGCCTTGTGCCACATGGGCGTGCGGGGGCCTGTGCTATAACCGGGCCGTACCCAACGACAGCCCGGAGGCCCGTGCCTCCCCGCCATCCCAGGAGAACGGCATGCCATCGATGAGCCGCCGCCAGTTCCTGAAAGTGACCGGGACAACCCTGGTCGGCTCCAGCCTGGCATTGATGGGCTTCGCGCCCGGCGTCGCGCTCGCGGAGGTCAGGCAGTACAAGCTGACCCGCGCGACCGAGACCCGCAACACCTGTACCTACTGTTCGGTGGCCTGCGGCATCCTGATGTACAGCCTCGGCGACGGCGCCAAGAACGCCGAGCCGAGCATCTTCCATATCGAGGGTGACCCGGACCATCCGGTCAACCGCGGCACGCTGTGCCCGAAGGGCGCCGGCCTGGCCGACATCATCCACAGCAAGTCGCGCCTGCTCTACCCCGAGTACCGGGCACCGGGCTCCAACGAGTGGAAGCGGCTGAGCTGGGACGATGCGCTGGACCGCATCGCGCGGCTGATGAAGGAAGACCGCGATGCCAACTTCGTGCAGAAGAACGAAGCCGGGCAGACGGTCAACCGCTGGCTGACCACCGGCATGCTGGCGGCCTCGGCCACCAGCAATGAAACCGCGGTGCTGACCCACAAGGTCGTCCGCTCCCTTGGCATGCTGGCATTCGACAACCAGGCACGTGTCTGACACGGCCCGACGGTGGCAGGTCTTGCCCCGACGCTAGGCCGTGGTGCGATGACGAACCACTGGGTCGACATCAAGAATGCCGACCTGATCCTGATCATGGGTGGCAATGCCGCCGAGGCACACCCGTGCGGATTCAAATGGGTGACCGAGGCCAAGGCACACAACAAGGCCCGGCTGATCGTGGTCGATCCGCGCTTCAACCGCTCGGCCGCGGTGGCCGACGTGTACGCGCCGATCCGCACCGGTACCGATATCGTGTTCCTGGGCGGCCTGATCAACTACCTGCTGACCGAGGACCGCATCCAGCACGAGTACGTGCTGAACTACACCGACATGCCGTTCCTGGTGAAGGACGAATTCGCCTTCAAGGGCGGCCTGTATTCGGGTTACAACGAAGAGAAGCGCAGCTACGACCGTTCCAGCTGGGACTACGCCTACGGTGACGACGGCTACGTACGCAGCGACCCGACGCTGAAGGACCCGCGCTGCGTCTACAACCTGCTGAAACAACACTACGCGCGCTACACCGTGGAGATGGTCGAGCGCATCTGCGGCACGCCGGCCGACAGCATCCGCCAGATCTGGGACATGATCGCGTCCACCGCCGGCAAGGACAAGGCGATGACCATCCTGTACGCGCTGGGATGGACGCAGCACTCGATCGGCGCACAGAACGTGCGTGCCGGCACCATGGTGCAGCTGCTGCTGGGCAACATCGGCGTGGCCGGTGGCGGCATGAACGCGCTGCGCGGGCATTCCAACATCCAGGGTCTGACCGACATCGGCCTGATGTCCGACCTGCTGCCCGGCTACCTGACGCTGCCGAGGCAGGACGAGCAGGACTACGACGCCTACATCGCCAAGCGCACGCAGAAGCCGCTGCGCGCCAACCAGATGTCGTTCTGGCAGAACTATCCGAAGTTCCACGTCAGCCTGATGAAATCGTGGTGGGGCGATGCCGCCACCGCCGACAACAACTGGTGCTTCGATTACCTGCCCAAGCTCGACAAGCCGTACGACATGCTGCAGGCGTACGAGCTGATGAACGAGGGCAAGATCCACGGCTACATCTGCCAGGGTTTCAACCCGCTGGCCTCGGCGCCTAACAAGGGCAAGCTGATCAGCGCGTTCTCCAAGCTGAAGTTCATGGTCAGCATGGACCCGCTGGAAACCGAGACCATCGCCTTCTGGCAGAACCACGGCGCGTTGAACGACGTCGACCCGAGCACGATCCAGACCGAAGTATTCCGCCTGCCCACCACGTCCTTCGCCGAGGAGAACGGCGCGGTGGTGAACTCCTCGCGCTGGCTGCAGTGGCACTGGAAGGGCGCCAATCCGCCGGGTGAAGCGCGCAGCGACATCGAGATCATGTCCGAGCTGTTCCATCGCATCAAGGCGATGTACGAGAAGGACGGCGGTGCGTGGTGGGAGCCGGTGCGCGACCTGGCCTGGAAGTATTCCAACCCGGAGCTGCCGACGCCGGAAGAGCTGGCGATGGAATACAACGGCAAGGCGCTGGCCGACGTGTTCGATCCGAAGGATCCGACCAGGCTGGTGCGCAAGGCCGGCGAGCAGCTGGCCGCATTCGGCGACCTGCGCGACGATGGCAGCACCTCCTCCGGCTGCTGGATCTACATCGGTGCCTGGGGCCCCACCGGCAACATGATGGCGCGGCGTGACAACAGCGACCCCACCGGCATCGGCAACACGCTGGGCTGGGCCTGGGCGTGGCCGGCCAATCGCCGCGTGATGTACAACCGCGCGTCGTGCGACGTGGCCGGCCAGCCGTTCGACCCGCGCCGCACGCTGCTGGCCTGGAACGGCAAGAACTGGGGCAGCGTGGACGTACCGGACTTCAAGGCCGACGAAGATCCCGCCGGCGGGATGGGCCCGTTCATCATGAACCCGGAAGGCATCGCCCGCTTCTTCGCCAAGGCCGGCATGGCCGAAGGGCCGTTCCCGGAGCACTACGAGCCATTCGACACGCCACTGCGCAGCAATCCGCTCAGCCCCGGCCAGGCACTGACGCTGAACAACCCGGCCGCCCGCGTATTCGCCAGCGATCGCGCACAGATCGGTTCGCCGGACGAGTTCCCGCATGTGGCCACCACCTACCGCCTGACCGAGCACTTCCACTTCTGGACCAAGCACGGCAAGTTGAACGCCATCATCCAGCCCGAGCAGTTCGTCGAGATCGGCGCGGCCTTGGCCGACGAGCTGGGCATCAGCAACGGCAGCCGCGTGCGGGTCAGTTCCAAGCGTGGCCACATCGAAGCGGTGGCGATGGTGACCAAGCGCATCAAGGCCCTGCAGATCGATGGCCGGACCGTGCACCAGGTGGGCGTGCCGATCCACTGGGGCTTCCTCGGTGCGGCCAAGCCCGGATACATCGCCAATACGCTGACCAACGCCATCGGTGACGGCAACTCGCAGACGCCCGAATCGAAGTGCATCCTGGTCAAGGTCGAGAAGGTGTAGGAGACACGCCATGTCACTGCAATCGCTGGACATCATCCGCCGCTCGGCCACCACCACGCCCTCGCCGGAAGCGCGGGGCGCGCATACCGGCCAGGTCGCCAAATTGATCGATGTGAGCAAATGCATCGGCTGCAAGGCCTGCCAGGTCGCCTGCATGGAATGGAACGACCTGCGCGACGAGGTCGGCAGCTGCGTTGGCAGCTATGACAACCCGCCCGACCTGAGCGACCAGTCGTGGACGGTGATGAAGTTCCGCGAGTACGAGGACGAGAAGGGCAAGCTGGAGTGGCTGATCCGCAAGGAGGGCTGCATGCACTGCAGCGACCCGGGCTGCCTGAAGGCCTGCCCGTCGCCGGGCGCGATCATCCAGTACGCCAACGGCATCGTCGACTTCCAGGAAGAGAACTGCATCGGCTGCGGCTACTGCGTGACCGGTTGCCCGTTCGACGTGCCGCGCATTTCCAAGAAGGACCACAAGGCCTACAAGTGCACGCTGTGCTCGGACCGGGTGGCGGTGGGCCAGGAACCGGCCTGCGTGAAGACCTGCCCGACCGGGGCGATCACCTTCGGCAGCAAGCAGGCGATGACCGAGCACGCGGCCGGCCGCGTGGAAGACCTGAAATCGCGCGGCTACGGGAACGCCGGCCTGTACGACCCGCAGGGCGTGGGTGGCACCCACGTGATGTACGTGCTGCAGCATGTGGACAAGCCGGAGCTGTACGCCGACCTGCCCAAGGACCCGCGGATCAGCCCGATGGTGGAAGTCTGGAAGGGCGTGGCCAAGCCGCTGGGCGTGCTGGCGATCGCCGCCACCGCCTTCGCCGGCTTCCTGCATTACATCGGCATCGGCCGCAACACGGTCAATGACGAGGAAGAAGAGGAAGCCGAACACGAGGCGAAGAAGATCGAAGAGGAGCAGCGGCCATGAAGTACGCCCCGCACCCGCGGCAGATCATCCGCTACCGCGCGCCGACCCGCATCAACCACTGGATCGTGGCGATCTGCTTCGTGCTGACGGCGCTGTCCGGGCTGGCACTGTTCCATCCCGCGCTGTTTCCGCTGACCCAGCTGTTCGGTGGCGGCCCGTGGACGCGCATCCTGCATCCATTCATCGGGCTGGCCATGGTGGTCGGCTTTGCGTTTCTGGCGTTCCGCATGTGGCGCGACAATCTGCCGACGGCCGACGATCGCGCATGGATGCGCGGCATGCGCGATGTGCTGCGCAACGAGGATGAGAGGCTGCCGCCGGTGGGCCGCTTCAATGCCGGCCAGAAGCTCCTGTTCTGGGCGATCATTGGTTGCCTGTCGGCACTGCTGCTGACCGGCTTCGTGATCTGGCGGCAATACTTCAGCCATCTCTTCCCGATCGGGCTGATCCGCTTCTCGGTGCTGGCCCATGCGTTGTTCGGTTGGGTGCTGGTGTGCGCGATCGTGGTGCACATCTATGCGGCGCTCTGGATCAAGGGCTCGGTGCGGGCGATGACCCAGGGCAAGGTGACCTATGGGTGGGCGTACAAGCACCACCGGCAGTGGTTCCGGGACATCCTGCGCGGACGTCGGGAAGAGGGGTAACGGCAGGGCCTGCGGCCCTGCACCCGATTCAAGCCGAGGCAACGGCAACAGCGGCTATCCGTGGGATTACGGCAACAACCGATGGGGTCAGATCCGTTTTCCTATGGAAAACGGATCTGACCCCGACCATTTCAAATGGCCTACAGTGCGCTGGACGCCAGCGCTGACAACGGCGAGGATGGAGGCTGGTTCTTCTGGCTGGCCCTGCATGGCGCAACGCATCCTTGAACCCGGTGAGATCGAGACGCTCGCCTCGCGCGACGTGCCGCGCATCATCCTGCCTGATACCGGGTCGCTGTTCGCCACACGCGCGGCGCGCCTGCGCAGCCTGGCCGCGCACAGCGCCATCGGCGGTTACCTGCAGCTGCTGGCGGCATTGGCCGATGCACAGCAGGCGCTGCTGGAGGAATTGACACCCCAGCAACGCGAGGCGCTGCAGGACCACGCGGCCGCGCAGCAGTCCAGCGCGGCCGCCAGTGCCGGCATGCCGTTGCGGCCCGCCAACACACTTCATCTGGACGGGCGCTGGCGCGACTGGCTGCGCACGCTGTGCCGGCACTGCGCCGACGAAGCGGGGCTACCGGCGGAAACACGGCAGGAATTGCTGCGCGTCGCCGCCGCCGACGACACCTGGCTGGATGCGCAGGCCCACGCCGTGCTGGAACGCGCTGACGCGCCCCCGGTCGACGCGGTCGCTGCGCTGCTGGTGATGAATGCGTTGCAGGTGTATTGGGCAGTACTGGCGGCCAGCTTCCGCCCCAGCGACCTGAAACCGCTGGCCGATGCGCCAGGGCTGTGCCCGCTGTGCGGCACCCTGCCGGTGACCAGCATGGTGCAGGCCCGCCCGCCCTATGCCTCCTACCGCTACCTGTCGTGCTCGTTGTGCGCCTGCCAGTGGCACTACGTGCGCGTGCAGTGCAGCCAGTGTGGCGCCGCTGGCAAGGACATCGCCTATCGCGCCCTGGCTGATGCCGACGGCGATACCGGCCAGGCGGTGCGCGAGAGCGCGGTACGTGCAGAAACCTGCGACCACTGCCACAGCTACCGCAAGATCCTGTATCTGGAAAAAGATCCGTCGCTGGAACCGGTGGCTGATGACCTTGGCACGCTGGCGCTGGACCTGCTGCTGGGCGAGGAAGGCTATGCACGCGCCAGCCAGAATCCGCTGCTGTGGCAATCCGACGGCGAGTGAGGCGATGACAGCCACGCCCCCCACCCCGGCATCGGCTTCCGCGCTGCCCTCGCTGGACCGGTTGCTGCGCCTGCCTGCCTTGGCAACACTGATCGAGGGCCACGGCCGCAGCCGCATCACCCAGTTGCTGCGCGTACATCTGCAGGCGCTGCGTGAGCGCATCAGTGCCACGCAGCTCTCGGCCGAGCAGTTGCATCAGGCCATTGAAGGCCCGGCACTGGTCGCGGCGCTCGACGCCGCACTCATCGCCGATGCACGGCTGAACCTGCAGCCGATGTTCAACCTGACCGGCACCGTGCTGCATACCAACCTGGGTCGCGCCCTGCTGCCCGAGTCCGCGGTGCAGGCCGTCACCCGCGCGATGACCGCACCGGTTGACCTGGAATTCGACATCACCCGCGGCCGCCGCGGCGACCGCGATGCACGGGTGCAGGCGCTGGTCTGCGAGCTGACCGGTGCCGAAGCCGCCACCGTGGTCAACAACAATGCGGCGGCGGTCCTGCTGCTGCTCAACAGCCTGGCCAACCGCCGCGAGGTGGTGGTGTCGCGCGGCGAACTGGTGGAAATCGGCGGTGCCTTCCGCATTCCCGATGTGATGCGCAGTGCCGGCGCGCGGCTGCTGGAAGTGGGCACCACCAACCGCACCCACCCGGCCGACTTCGCCCATGCCATCGGCGCGCGCACCGCACTGCTGATGGAGGTGCACGCCAGCAACTACGCGATCACCGGCTTCACCGCCAAGGTCGACACCGCGGCGATGGCAGCGATCGCGCACGACCATGGCCTGCCGTTGGTGGTGGACCTGGGCAGCGGCAGCCTGTGCGACCTGGCGGCCTTCGGCCTGCCACACGAGCCGACCGTGCAGGAAACACTGGCGGCCGGTGCCGACCTGGTCTCGTTCAGTGGCGACAAGCTGCTGGGTGGGCCGCAGGCCGGCATCATCGCCGGCCGCGCCGACCTGATCGCGCGGATCAACCGCAACCCGCTCAAGCGTGCGCTGCGCATGGACAAGATGGGCCTGGCCGCGCTGGAGGCGGTACTGGCGCTGTACCGCGAGCCGGAGCTGCTGGCGCAACGGCTGCCGACACTGCGTACGCTCTCGCGCACGCAGCAGGACATGGATGCGCAGGCCCAGCGCCTGCTGCCGCCGCTGCGCTCGGCGCTGCCGACCGGCTACATGCTTGAACAGGCACGGATGCACAGCCAGATCGGCAGTGGTGCGCAGCCACAGGCGCAGCTCGGCAGTGCCGGCCTGCGCATCACCACTGCGCAACGTGGCGGCCTGGACCGCCTGGCCAAGCGCCTGCGCCAGCTGCCGCGACCGGTGCTGGGCCGCATCGGCGAGGACGCATTGTGGCTGGACCTGCGTTGCCTGGAACCGGCCGACGAAGCGGACTTCCTCGCCCAATGGAGCATGCTGCAACCATGATCGTCGGCACCGCCGGGCATATCGACCATGGCAAGACGCGCCTGGTGCGGGCACTGACCGGCATCGAAACCGATCGCCTGCAGGAAGAACGCACGCGCGGCATCTCCATTGAACTGGGCTATGCCTATGTCCCGGTGGAAAACGCGAACGGCACGGGCCCCGCCGCGATGCTGGGTTTCGTCGATGTGCCGGGTCATGAGCGCTTCGTCCACACGATGGTGGCCGGCGCCACCGGTATCGATGTCGCCCTGCTGGTCGTCGCCGCCGACGACGGCGTGATGCCGCAGACCCGCGAGCATCTGGCGATCCTGCAGCTGCTGGGCGTGGATCGCGGCGCGGTGGCGCTGACCAAGATCGACCGCGTGGACGCCGCGCGCATCGCCCGGGTCGAGATCGAGATTGCCGCTTTGCTGGCCGGAACGCCGCTGCAGGGTTCCCCCGTGTTCGCCTGCAACAGCACGTCCCCCGATGACGCAGGCATCAACGCCTTGCGCGCCCACCTGCACGCATGGGCCGCCGGCGATGCCAACGCGCGCCAGGCCGCGCTGCGCAGCGAGCTGTTCCGCATGCCGGTGGACCGCGTGTTCTCGCTGGCCGGCCACGGCACATTGGTGACCGGCGCGGTACATGGCGGCGGCGTCACGGTGGGCGAGCACCTGCAACTGATGCCCGCCGCCACCGATGTGCGCATACGCAGCATCCACGCGCAGAACCAGCCCAGCGATCACGCCATGACCGGACAGCGCTGCGCGTTGAACCTGGCCGCCATCGCCCGCGACGAGATTCATCGTGGCGACTGGATTGCCGACCCGCGCGCGCTGCTGGCCACCACCCGCGTCGATGTGCGCCTGCGCTTGTCCGCACGGGCAGCACCACTGCGCGACTGGGCACCCCTGCACATCCACTGGGGCACGATGCACCGGCAGGCCCATGTGGTGCTGCTGGAGGACCGTGACCAAGGTGATGGGCAGTTGGTGCAGCTGGTGTTCGATGCACCGGTCTGTGCGATGTGTGGTGAACGCTTCATCGCCCGCGATTCCGCCGCGACCCACACGCTGGGCGGTGGCGTCGTGCTCGACCCGGACCCGCCACAGCGGCGCCGGCGCAGCCCGGCACGGCTCGCCTGGCTGGGCGCACTGGAGCAGCTGGCCACAGGTGCGGGAATCGGCCCGCTTTTGCAGCAGGCGCCCTTCGGCATTGCCATGGCCGCGCTGCAACGCTACTGCCGGCGCGCGGCCGACCGGATCGATCTTCCTCCAGACGCACAGCGCATCATCACCCGCGAGGACACGGTGGTCATCCTTGCCTCGCACTGGCAGGTGCTGCACGAGCAGGTGATCACATCGCTGCGTAGCTGGCATGAGCGACGCCCGGACGAACCTGGTGTCGACAGCGGGCGCCTGCAGCGCAGCACCCTGCCCGCGCTTGCGACGGGGCTCTGGAATGCGCTGCTGCAGGACCTGCTGGACGACGGCAGCGTGCAACGCGTGGGCGCCTGGTGGCGCCTGCCCGGCCATGACCATGCGCCACCGGAACGCGAGCGCCTGCTGCTGGAACGCGTGCTGCCGCAACTGCACGCCGGTGGCTTCGATCCGCCGTGGGTGCGTACTCTGGCCGCCGACTTCGGACTGACCGAAGACGATGTCCGCGCCGTCCTGCGCCGCGCCGCCGCACGTGGCGAACTGTTCCAGGTGGTGCCGGACCTGTTCTATGCACCCGCACGCATTGCGGAACTCGCCGCGATCGTCGCGCAGCAGTCACAGGCCAGCGGCGCGGTGGATGCGGCGGCCTTCCGCGATGCCATCGGCCTGGGCCGCAAACGCAGCATCCAGATCTTGGAGTTCTTCAATCGCGTTGGCTACACTCGACGCGTCGGTGACCAGCATCGGCCGCGCGGCGACCTGCAGTGGAACGCAGCCCGCGACTGAGCCCACCGGTACCGCCGTACTTTCGGAAGGCATGCGCATCCGGGCATGCGGCTGGGCTTCAAACCCAGTAGGGGGCGTCGATCGTTCCCTGGTAGGTTCGACTCCTGCTGCCTTCCGCCATTCGTGTTTCCGCAGGAGATGTCGGCATGGCCACGCACGCGCAGTCACCCGCCCCATCCACGGCCGATGCCACGCGACGACTGACCTCTCTCGCGCATGGCGGCGGCTGCGGCTGCAAGATCGCGCCGGGCGTGCTGAGCGAACTGCTGCGCGGCGTTCCAGCACTTCCCGCACCGGCCGAACTGCTGGTTGGCCGCGAGACCAGCGACGACGCCGCGGTGTACCGCCTCGATGACCGGCAGGCAATCGTGGCCACCACCGATTTCTTCATGCCTATTGTCGACGACCCGTTCGACTTCGGCCGCGTTGCCGCCACCAACGCGCTGTCGGACCTGTACGCGATGGGCGCGCGGCCGCTGTTCGCGCTGGCCATCGTCGGCATGCCGATCAACACCCTGCCGCAGGACACCATCCGCGGCATCCTGCAAGGTGGCGAACGCGCCTGCGCCGATGCCGGCATCGTGGTGGCCGGCGGTCACAGCATTGACTCGGTGGAACCGATCTACGGCCTGGCCGCGATCGGCGTGCTCGACCCGCAACGGCTCAAGCGCAATGCCGATGCCCGCGCCGGCGATGTGCTGGTGCTGGGCAAGCCGTTGGGCGTGGGCGTGTACTCGTCGGCGCTGAAGAAAGAAGTGCTGGATGCAGAGGGCTACCGGCAGATGATCGCGTCGACCACCCGCCTGAACAGCGTGGGCGTGCCGCTGGCCGCGCTGGACGGCGTGCACGCGATGACCGACGTCACCGGCTTCGGCCTGCTCGGCCACCTGCTGGAAGTGTGCCGCGCCAGCGGCGTCGCTGCCGAAGTGGACAGTGCACAGGTGCCGCTGCTGCCGCAGGCGCTGGAGCTGCTGCAGCGCGGCTGCGTGACCGGCGCCTCCAACCGCAACTGGGCCTCGTACGGCGCCGAAGTGCGCTTCGCCGAGCGCTTGGCCGGCCACTGGCAGCCACTGCTGACCGATCCGCAGACCAGTGGCGGGCTGTTGGTGTCCTGCGCCCCGGAGGCAGTGAATGCGGTGCTGGCCTGCTTCCACGACGCAGGGTTCGGCCAGGCCGCCGTGGTCGGGCGATTGGGTGAAGGAGCGCCGGGCGTCAGCGTGCGCTGATGCGCTGGAACGACAAGGGCGCCCGAAGGCGCCCCTGCTGTATCGCTGGATGCAACATCATTCGATGTTCTGCACCTGCTCGCGGATCTGGTCGATCAGCACCTTCAGCTCCACCGCAGCATTGGACGTGCGGCTGTCCACCGACTTCGAGCCCAGCGTATTGGCTTCGCGGTTGAACTCCTGCAGCAGGAAGTCCAGGCGGCGGCCGACCGGCTCGCGCTGCTTGAGCACGCGGCGGATCTCGACGATATGGCTGCCGAGCCGGTCCAGCTCTTCATCCACGTCCAGCTTCTGCAGCCACAGGACCAGCTCCTGCTCCGCACGGCCCGGGTCGACCGGGTGCGGCAGGTCAGCCAGACGGGCGGCCAGCTTGGCGCGCTGGCCGTCGCGAATGGCCGGAATCAAGGTGCGCACTTCGGTGGCGATGCGTTCGATGCCGTCCACGCGTTCGCTGATGGCCGCAGCCAGCTTGCCGCCTTCGCGCTCACGCGCTTCGACGAAGCCGTCCAGCACCTGGTCCAGCAGGGCCAGCGCCTCGACCTGCAGGGCGGCGGCATCCGTGGCCTCGCCGCGGGTCACGCCCGGCAGCTGCAGCAGATCGGTGAAGCTGACCTGCAGGTTCGGGAAATCGGAGGTCAGGCGGTGGGCCAGGCGGCCCAGCTGGCCCAGCAGGGCCTCGTCCACCTGCAGGTTGGCAGCCGCCTCCGGCGCGCGCAGGCGCATCACCAGATCCAGCTTGCCGCGGCTCAGGCGCGCGGCGATACGCTCGCGCAGCTGCGGTTCGAGCGCCCGCAGTTCCTCGGGCAGGCGGGTGCCGACCTCCAGGAAGCGGTGGTTGACCGAGCGCAGCTCGCAGCCCAGCGTGCCCCACGGGGTGACCCGCTCGCCGCCGGCATAGGCGGTCATGCTTCGAATCATGGAATGTGTCCGGTGCGTGCAAAGGGGGAATGGTACCCTAGCGCCCTCACCAGAGCCCCCTTGCCCGCCCCGTGAAGGCCGCGGGCGTGGCGGCGTACTCCCTCGCCATTACGGAACCCGCACCATGTCCGATTCCCGCCCCAGCGGCCGCCAGCCCGACCAGCTCCGCCCGGTCGTCATCCAACGCGGCTTCACCCGCCACGCCGAAGGTTCGGTGCTGGTGTGCTTCGGCGAAACCCGCGTGCTGTGCACCGCCAGCGTCGAGAACCGCGTGCCGGGCTTCCTGCGCGGCAAGGGCGAAGGCTGGGTCACCGCCGAGTACGGCATGCTGCCGCGCGCCACCCATACCCGCAGCGACCGCGAAGCGGCCCGTGGCAAGCAGGGCGGTCGCACGCTGGAGATCCAGCGCCTGATCGGCCGCAGCCTGCGTGCCTGCGTGGACCGCAATGCGCTGGGCGAACGCACCATCACCCTCGACTGCGACGTGCTGCAGGCCGACGGTGGCACCCGCACCGCCGCCATCACCGGCGCCTATGTGGCCCTGGTCGATGCGGTGAACGTGCTGATGAAGCGTGGCGACATCAAGCGCAACCCGGTCCTGGGCGCAGTTGCAGCAGTGTCGGTGGGCGTGTACCGCGGCACCCCGGTGCTGGACCTGGACTACGCCGAAGACAGCGACTGCGACACCGACATGAACGTGGTGATGAACGACGGTGGCGGCTTCATCGAGCTGCAGGGCACCGCCGAAGGCCACGCCTTCCGTCGCGATGAACTGGACGCGCTGTTGGGCCTGGCCGAGAAGGGCGTGGCCGAGCTGCTGGCCGCGCAGCAGGCGGCGCTGTCGGCATGAACCGGCGCATCGCCCTGACCACCCTGGTGGTTGCCGACTATGACGAAGCCATTGCCTGGTACACCGGCAAGCTCGGCTTCGCATTGCTCGAAGACATCGACCAGGGGCACAAGCGCTGGGTGGTGGTCGGCCCCACCGACGGCAGCGCCGCCGCCCTGCTGCTGGCCCGTGCCAGCGACGAGGCGCAGCGCAGCCGCATCGGCAACCAGACCGGTGGCCGCGTCGCCTTCTTCCTCAACACCGACGACTTCCACCGCGACCACGCGGCGATGCTGGCCGCCGGCGTCGAGTTCCTGGAATCGCCGCGCGAAGAACCCTATGCAACGGTCGCGGTGTTCCGCGATCTGTATGGCAACACCTGGGACCTGTTGGAGCCCCGTCAATGAAGAAGCTGGTACTGGCCAGCCACAACGCTGGCAAGCTGGTGGAGATGCAGGAGATCCTCGCCGATCTGCCGCTGCAGATCACCTCGGCCGCCGAGCTGGGCCTGGGCGATGTGGAAGAGACCGGCCTGACCTTCGTCGAGAACGCGCTGCTGAAGGCACGCGCCGCCTGCGAAGCGACCGGCCTGCCGGCGCTGGCCGATGATTCCGGCCTGATCGTCGATGCCCTGGGTGGTGCACCGGGCCTGTACAGCGCGCGCTATGCCGGCCACCCGACCAACGCCGCTGCCAACAACGCCAAGCTGCTGGACGCGATGGCCGGTATTCCCGATGGCCAGCGCAGTGCCCGCTTCTATGCGGTGATCGTGCTGCTGCGCCACGCCACCGACCCGCAGCCGCTGATCTGCGAAGGCCGCTGGGAAGGGCAGATCATCCGTGAGCTGCGTGGCACGAATGGTTTCGGCTACAACCCGGTGTTCCTGGACACCACCCACGGCCTGACCGCCGCGGAAATGGAGCCGGCGCTGAAGAACGCCATCAGCCACCGTGCCGTTGCCCTGCAGCAGCTCAAGCAACAGCTGGCGACGCTGTACTGACGCCCGACCTGATCGAACCAGGGAAGCCGGCCAACGGCCGGCACTACCGATGAAGCCCATGCCGCACGCCCACGACCACTGCAACCACCTGCCCGGCGAAGCCTGCTCCGCTGACTACGACAGCGCACCGCGGCTGGTGCCGCCACCGCTGTCGCTGTACGTGCACCTGCCGTGGTGCGTGCGCAAATGCCCGTACTGCGATTTCAATTCGCACCAGGCCAAGGGCGAGTTGCCGTTCGAGGCCTACATCGATGCACTGCTGCGCGACCTGGACCAGGACCTGCCGCTGGTCTGGGGCCGGGTGGTGCACAGCGTGTTCTTCGGCGGCGGTACGCCCAGCCTGTTCCCGCCGGAGGCGATCGACCGCTTCCTGCAGCAGGCCAGCGCGCGCCTGCGCTTTGCCCCCAATGCCGAGATCACCCTGGAAACCAACCCGGGCACCGCCGAGCATGGCCGTTTCGACCGCTACCGCGCGGCCGGCGTGAACCGCCTGAGCTTCGGCATCCAGAGTTTCGACGACGCCATGCTCAAGCGCCTCGGCCGCATCCACGACAGTGGCGAAGCCGAGCGCGCGGTGAAGATGGCGCAGGACGCGGGCTACGACAATTTCAACATCGACCTGATGTATGCGCTGCCGGAACAGACCCTGGCCGGCGCCGAGGCCGACCTGGAGCGTGCGTTCGCACTGCAGCCGGCGCACATCTCGCACTACCAGCTGACCCTGGAACCGAACACGGTGTTCTTCGCGCGGCCGCCGCAGGGCATTCCCGACGAAGACAACGCCTGGGACATGCAGGAACACTGCCAGGCGCTGCTGGCGCAGGCCGGCTTTGGCCAGTACGAGGTCAGCGCCTATGCGCGCCCCGGCCGGCAAAGCGCGCACAACCTGAACTACTGGCGTTTCGGCGATTACCTGGGCATCGGTGCCGGTGCGCACGGCAAGATCAGCTCGGGCGCCGAAGAACACGTGCTGCGCCGCTGGAAGCTGAAGCATCCGCAGGCCTACCTGGACAGCGCGGGCACGCCGGCCTCTTTCGGCGGTGACGATGTGATCGCAGCCGAGCGCCTGCCGTTCGAGTACATGCTCAACCTGCTGCGCCTGCACGAAGGGTTCGGCCTTCGCGATTTCGAGTCGCGCACCGGGCTGCCGCGCGGCGTGCTGGACGCTCCGTTGGCCGAGGCCGTCCAGCGCGGCTGGCTGGAGGTGGCGGAGGGTCATGTGCAGCCGACCGAGCTGGGCCGCCGGTTCACCAACGATGTGGTGAGCCTGTTCCTGGAGGAATAAGCCTTCCGCCATACCGGGTAGTGCCGGCCGCTGGCCGGCACTCTGGTAAAGACAGCGCTGCCGGCCAGCGGCAGGCACTACCGTTCATCCGTCGGCCCTGCCCGATGAACGTGAGACACGTTCAGCCTAAAGTAGCGCCGACTGCGGCCGACACGGTAGATTCACAGGATCGATCCGCGGGAATCCGGGTACCGCTCGCCGATGTCAGCTGTCTTTTCCATCACCTCTGCCGACAAAGCACGCCTGGCCGCCAGCGACCTGCCATCGCGGGTGCGTGAACTGCTGGGTGCGTTGATCGGCCTGTGCCGGCAAACGCTGGCCGCGCCCCTGATCCTGACCGTCGAAGCGCTGGAGCAGACGCTGCTGCACGACGCCGACCGTGCACGCAATCCGATGCAGCAGGCGGACCTGATGGCCCAGCGTGGCCAGCTGCACGCCTTCGCCGGCCATTTCGCCGACCGCATGCTCGATGCCGTGGCCGAAGCGCTGGCGGGCCTGCGCGAGCCGTCCACCGCCGCTGTGGCCCCTGCTTCGCCGCCGCTGCTACCGGGCACGCTCGGCCTGTCGCTGGTCGATGAGCACGAGGTGGATCGCGACCTGCTGCTGACCGAAATGATCCGGCGCGAGACCCTGCGTTCAACCAATACGTTGAACCTGCTGGGACAGCGCCTGGGCGTGCTCGCGGCGGCGCCGGCGTTCGAGGCCGACACCCTGCCACTGGCACCGCAGGCCCTGTGCGCGATGGTGCGCCGGATCGCCGAACAGGACGCCCTTGGCGTGGAGGTGCAGCTTGCGCTGTACCGCAGCTTCGAGCGGCAGGTGCTGGAACGCCTGGGCGATGTGCTGGACCGCGCCAATGCGCTGCTGGCCCAGCATGGCGTGCTGCCGGGCCTGGTCTACACCCCGTACCTGGCACGCTCGTCGAGCACCCGGCGGATCATCACCCAGTCGGTGGGCGGCGGCCGCACGACCCAGCCTGCCAAGCGTTCCGCCGCGCCGTTGACCGGCTGGAACGGCTCCGCTCCGGCCGGTTCCTGGTCGAACCTGGTGCAGGACGCATTCAACGACGCGGGTACGCCGGGCGCAGCCACCGCTGGCGTGACCACGTCCACCGGCAGTGCGCTGCATGAATTGCTGCAGCAGGCCCGCCATGCCACTGCCCCTCCTGCGGACACCGCTGCCGTGCCCAGTGCGGCCGTCGATGCGGTCCTCGCGCGGCTGCAGGCCCAGTCCAGCGCGGCCACCGGCGTCGCCGACCTGCAGGCTGCGGTGGTCGCCCAGCTGCGCAGCGAGCACGGCGCGCAGGCCCAGCTGGGCAGCCACGACCGCGACAACCTCGACCTGCTGCGCCTGCTGATGCAGCAGGTGCAGCAACAGCAGCGCCCCGACCCGGTGCCGGCCGCCCTGCTGGCGCGCCTGCAGGTACCACTGGCGCGTGCGGCGATGGCCGACCCCGGCTTCTTCGTGCGCGATGAACACCCTGCACGCGAACTGCTCAACCAGATTGCCGAAGTCGGCGCCAACTGGCTGGGCGACGATGACGTGGACCCCCAGCTGCTGCAGCGCATGGCGCAGAGCGTGCAGGGTCTGCTCGGCCAGGATGCACGCTCGCCCGAGGCCTTCGCCGCCGCCAACGAAGACGTGCAGCAGCATCAGCGCGCGGCGGCCCATCGCGCCGAACTGGCCGAGCGCCGCCACGTCGAGGCCGCGCGTGGCAAGGAACGGCTGGAACTGGCGCGTCGCCAGGCCAATGCGCAGATCGACCAGTGCTGCGACACACAGGCGCCGCCGCGCTTCGTGCAGACCCTGCTGCGCCAGGCCTGGGCCGATGCACTCACCCTCACCCGCCTGCGCCATGGCGAAGATTCGCCGCAGTGGCAGGAACGCCTGCTACAGACCGAGCGCATCGCCGCGGTGACCGCGCAGGCCGTCGATGCCAACGGTGGCACCGATGCAGTGCTGGCCAACGAGGTGGAATCGGCGCTCGTGCAGGTCGGCTATCACGCCGAGGAAGCCGCCGCCGTTGCGCGCCGCCTGGCCACGCCAGGAGGCGAGGATGAAAGCACCTCGCGCACCGAGCTCAGTGCGCGCCTGAAGGCACGTGCACGACTGGGCGAACATGCTGCCAGCGGCAGCGCCGACGCCCCGCGCACGCCGCGCAGCAGCGCCGAAGAGGCGGCCTACCAGCAGCTCGTGACCCTGCCCTTTGGCAGCTGGTTCGACATCGACAACGGTGACGGCACCCTGCGCCGCCAGCGCCTGTCCTGGTACAGCCTGCTGACCGGCCACGCCCTGTTCGTCAATCCGCGCGGGCAGAAGATCGCCGATACCGACCTTGATACGCTGGCCCGGCAGCTCAGCGCCGGACGTGCGCAGCTGGTCACCGAAGACAAGGGGCGGCTGGTCGATCGCGCATGGCAGGCCAGCCTCGGTGCGCTGCGTGCGCTGGCCGGCGGCCGTTACAAGGAGGCGTCCGTTTGAACGTGCAACCGCCGCAGGACACCCGCCGCGCGCCGCGTCGCCAGGTCTCGGACCTGGTACCGGTCACCGACCAGATGCGCGAATGCGTGGTGGGCCGGCTCGGCAATGTCTCCGAGACTGGCATGTTGATGCTGGCCAGCACCCCGCTGCGCGAGGACGCGCTGTACCAGTTCCGCTTCCCGTTGCCGATCAGTGACGGCCGCCACGAGGCCATTGACGTGGGCGTGCACCTGCTGTGGAGCGAGCCGGCGCATGTGCCCGGCCAGAGCTGGACCGGTTTCCGCTTCCTCACCCTGTCACGCGAACATCGGCAGCTGCTGCGCCAGTGGATAGGCGAAGACAGCGACGAGGCACCGGTTTCGACGGCCTGAGTGCCGGTTCCAGCACAGCGGTTTTTCCCGGTATGCGGCAGAATCTAGGGCCGTTTTCCGTGTCGAGCCACCGCAATGATCCAGCAAGACCCCGGCGCCCTGTACCCCGACCACCTGGCCGTGCTGTGCCGACGTGCCGAACAGGCGTTGGCCCGCGGCGGCTTCGACCATCTGGTCGTGCCCAGCGGCACCCTGCACTACCAGGTGTTCGACGATCGCGACTACCCGTACGCGGTCAATCCGCAGTTCAAGGCCTGGCTGCCGCTGACCCGGGTGCCCAACAGCTGGATCGTGTTCACCCCGGGCAAGCGCCCGGCGGTGATCTTCCACCAGCCCTTCGATTACTGGCACGTGGTACCGGACGCACCGAGTGGCTGGTGGGTGGAGCACTTCGACATCCACATCATCCGCAAGCCCGAAGAGGCGCTGGCCCTGCTGCCGGCCGACCCGTCGCGCTGCGCGATCCTCGGCGAGCCGCAGAGCGCGCTGGGCAGGTACGTGCCGAACAACCCGGCACCGGTGGTGAACTACCTGGAATGGCACCGCGGCAGCAAGACGCCGTATGAGATCGCGCTGATGCGCCAGGCGCAGGTGCTGGGCGTGCGCGGCCACCGCGCCGCCGAAGCCGCGTTCCGCAACGGCGCCGACGAATTCAGCATCCACATGGCGTACTGCCAGGCAGTGGGCCAGGATGCCAACGAGCTGCCCTACGGCAACATCGTGGCGCTCAATGAACATGCCGCCGTGCTGCATTACACCGAGCTGGGCCGCAAGGCGCCGCAGCCGCTGCGCAGCTTCCTGATCGATGCAGGCGCCAGCGCGCACGGCTACGCCAGCGACATCACCCGTACCTACGCCGCGCAGGGCCACGACGAATTCGCTGCGATGATTGCTGCCGTCGACGCCGCCCAGCAGCAGATGTGCGCAGCGGTGCGCCCGGGCTTCGACTACAGGCAGCTGCACGTGGACGCACATCTTTCGCTGATGGGCGTGCTGAAGGACTTCGGCGTGATCAAGGTCTCGCCGCAGACCGCGCTGGAGACCGGCGTCAGCGCCGCGTTCTTCCCGCACGGCATCGGCCACCTGATCGGCCTGCAGGTGCACGACGTGGCCGGTTTCGCGGCCAGCGACGAGGGCGGCCGCATCGAGCGCCCGGCGGGCCACCCGTACCTGCGCCTGACCCGCGTACTGGAACCGGGCATGGTGGTGACCATTGAACCGGGCCTGTACTTCATCGACATGCTGTTGAACGAAGTGAAGGACGCCGGCCATGGTGATGCGATCAACTGGGACCGCGTGGATTTCTTCCGTCCGTATGGTGGCATCCGCATTGAAGACGAAGTGCTGTGCACCGAGGGCGAGGCGGACAACCTGACGCGGCCGGCGTTTGCGGCGGCGAACGGCTGAGCCCCTCGTGGTTGGGCGCTGATATCAAAGGCCGCGCTTGGCCGGGCGGGGTGGGTTTGCAGGACACGCCGTAAACCCATCCATGGGGGCTCGATGGCGCCATCCATGGCGCCAACGGTCCTGCAAACCCACCCCGCCCGTCCTTTGACAGTTTCCTGCTGCGTCCAACCACGGAAAAAGAAGAAAGAAAAGCAGAAGCGGGTCGCTCGCTGCGCTCGCTCCGTGTCGACCAAGGTCGACACCTACCAACAGCCGCGCGTGCCAATAACCGCGGTTGCCAACAGCCGCGTGAACCTGTCGAAGGCGGGGTACTGTGGGTTTGCGGGGTGTGAGCGGCATGGATGCCGCGACCAAGCCCCCATGGATGGGTTCACGGCGTCCCCGCACACCCACAGTGCCCCGCCATCCCACGGAATGCGCGCTGTTGCTGTTGCTCTTGCTGTTGCCTCTGCGGGTGCAGGGCTGCAAGCCCTGCAGAACACCCCTTACCCCGCCATCACCGCTTCGATCTCGTCGGCGCTGCGCGCCAGACCTTCGGTCAGCACGCGATGACCGTCGTCGGTGATCAGCACATCATCCTCGGTACGGATGCCGATGCCGCGCCAGCGCGGTTCCACCGTCGTATCGTCCACGCCGATGTACAGCCCCGGCTCGATGGTGAATGCCATGCCCGGCTCCAGCAGCCGCGAATCGCCCGCCAGGCGGTAATCGCCCACATCGTGCACGTCCAGCCCGATCCAGTGCCCGGTCTTGTGCCGGTAGAAACGCTGGTACAGGCCTTCGGACAGGTTCTTTTCCAGCGTCCCCTTCAGCAGGCCCAGCCGCAGCAGGCCCTCGGTCAGGGTCTGCACCGCGGCCAGGTGACCGGCCTCGTACGGCACGCCCGGCCTGGCCTGGGCCAGCGCGGCGGCCTGCGCATCGCCGACCAGGTCGTGCAGTGCACGCTGCTCGGCGCTGAAGCGGCCATTCACCGGAAACGTGCGGGTGATGTCGCTGGCGTAGCCACGGTACTCGGCACCGGCGTCGATCAGCACCAGCTCGCCGTCGCGCGAACGCGCGTTGTTGTCCCGGTAATGCAGGATGCAACCGTTGCGGCCCGCACCGACGATGCTGCAATACGCCGGCACTGCATCGCTGGCGCGGAACACGCGTTCCAGCTCGGCCTGCAGCTCGTATTCGTGGATGCCGGCCCTGGCAGCCTTCATCGCCGCCAGATGCGCACGCACGCTGATCTGCGCGGCGTGGTGCATCAATGCAACTTCCGCACCGGACTTGAACAGGCGCTGCTCGTGCAGCAGATGGCCCAGTTCAAGGAATTCATGCGGCGGCTGCGCGCCGTGGCGCACCTGCGAACGCACGCGGTTGACCCAGCCGATCAGCTTCAGGTCGAAATCGGCGTCGCGACCGAAGTGGTAGTAGACGCGCGAACGGCCTTCCAACAGGCCCGGCAGGATGTCGTCCAGATCATCGATCGGGTACGCATCGTCCATGCCGTACTGCGCCACCGCGCCTTCCTGGCCGGCACGGCTGCCGTCCCAGGCTTCGCGCTCGGCATCACGTTCGCGGCAGAACAGGATGGCCTCGCCGTGGCGCCGGCCCGGGATCAGCACCAATACCGCCTCCGGCTCCGGGAAACCGCTCAGGTACTGGAAGTCCGAGTCCTGGCGGAACGGGTAATGGGTATCGAGGCTGCGCACCTTCTCGGCCGCGGCCGGCAGCACCAGGATCGCGTCCTCGCCGGCCATGTCCATCAGCTGGCGGCGCCGACGCTTGTATTCGCCGGCCGCGATGCCGGTGCGCTGCTTGATGTCCATCAGTTCAGGCGCTGCCGATGGCGCGAGGCCAGCACCACGTCACCGTGCAGCAGCAGTACCGCCACGCGGATGAACTCCTCGATCTCCGACAGGGCTTCGTCGTCATCATCGCCACCCGCTTCGAAATCCTCGCTGGAGGCGCGTGCCAGGCTGGCCATGTCGGTCAGCGCTTCTTCACCCTCTTCGGACAAGGTCGGGCGGCGGCCGCCGCTGCCCAGGCCGAAACCACCCAGGAACGAGCGGGTCCAGCTGAACATGGCATCGGCCTGCGCGGACACGTCGTCGCCGTCTGTCAGCAGCAGTTCGAAGGCGAAGTCGCGGTCTTCCAGCTGCTTGATGGTCGCCTGCAGCAGCTGCCCCAGCACGCTGTCGGCGGCCACCGGCGGCAGGTTGTCGTCGGCCAGCACCCGTGCCGGCCAGTCGTTGCCGGGGGCGCCACCGGCGGCCAGCCAGCCACACAGCGCACCGTGCAGCTCGGCAGCGGTAGCGCCCAGGCCCAGTTCCTGGCTGGCGCGGGTAACGTCGTCGACGGAGGGAAGTTCGGTCATCGTGCGGCTCGTTCGGAGAAGGAAACCCGGGGCGCGCACGCGCGCGCCCGTGAGACCCCGTAGTGTAGCAACCCGGCGGCGTCCTCTCTGCGACCGCCAGGCCTTGCTGCGACAACGCTTGACCGCCCTTGCCCGGCTTGCCTATCGTGCCCGCATGGAACCCGCCGATCCCCTTGCCCAGCTGCAGGACTTCGCCGCCCGCGTGGAAGCGTTGCTCGAACGCAACCAGCGCCTGGCCGAGGAGAACCGCAGCCTGCGCCACCAGCAGGAACAGCTGGTGGCCGAGCGTTCCACGCTGCTGGCCAAGAACGAGCAGGCACGCTCGCGGGTGGAAGCAATGATCAGCCGGCTCAAATCCCTGGAGCAGCACACATGAGCGCCGAACCGGTCAGTGTCCGCATCCTCGATCGTGAATACACGGTGGGTGTCGGCGGCGATGAACGCGACAGCCTGATGGCCGCCGCGCGCCTGCTCGATGCGCGCATGCGCGAAATCCGCGGCAGCAACCGCATGGCCGCCGTCGACCGCGTCGCCGTGCTGGCCGCACTGAACCTGGCCCACGAACTGCAGCTGCTGCGCGACGAGAACGCCCGCCAGGCCGTGGCCCTGCAGCAGACGCTGGCCGACCTGAACAGGCGCCTCGACCGCGCGATCGACGGCACCCCCTAGAAAAAGGGGACGGAGGGGATTAAGGCGCATTCGCCCCATCCGTGCCGGAAACGTCTTAATCCCCTCCGTCCCCTTTTCGCATATCTGAATTGGCACGGACTGTTGCCGACGAACGGCCTATCCAGATCCTGCACGCTGGCTATAATGGCCACGCGTTCTCTGCGGTACTCGACGGCATGTGCAAACATTCGCCTTGTCCCTTAAGAACGACACCGGGAGCGCGACAGCGCCGGGAGTGCAGGTCCGCCTTGTAGCGGGAAGCCCGATGGTTCTCCAGCGTTCCCACTTGAGCCCCCGGGTTCAAGGTCGTTTCGCATGCATCGACATTGCGGAGAATGCAATATTCCAGCAAGGGCGGCGTCTTCGGGCGTCGCCCTTGTTCTTTCCGGCACAATGGCGGCTGATCCTTGCCGCACGCTGCCATGACCGACCCGCGCCAGGCCCTGCGCCACGACCTGCGGCAACGCCGCCGCGACCTTTCCGCCGGTGAGCGCATCGCTGCCGCCGAATCCCTTGCCGATGCCCTGCTCGCCCTGCCGTTCACCCCACGCGAAGGCGCCGTGGCCGGCTACTGGGCGCTGGATGGCGAAATCGCCCTGCACCGCTGGCAGCTGCAACTGCCCGAAGGCCTCACCTACTGCCTGCCGGTGCTGGCCGGCGAGGTGCTGCGCTTCGCGCCGTGGCGGCCGGGGCAGGCGCTGACCAGCAACCGCTACGGCATTCCCGAACCGGACGTAGCGCTGGACGATACGCTGGAACCGGCGCAGATGGCGCTGGTGGTGGCCCCGCTGGTGGGCTTCGACGCACAGTGCCGGCGGCTGGGCATGGGGGGCGGCTGGTATGATCGCAGCTTCGCCTTCCGCCATGACCGGCCGGCGCCGCCCTGGCTGGTCGGTGCTGCGTTCGCGGTGCAGCAGGTCGAGTCCTTGCCGGTGGCGTCGTGGGACGTGCCGGTGGATGCGATCTGCACCGAAGACGGCACCCTGTTCCCCTCCGCTGCCCCCGTGAACGCATGACCGCCCGCAAGCGCTACTGGCTGATGAAGTCCGAACCGGACGCCTTCTCCATCGATGACCTGGCCAAGGTCAAGGTCGAACCCTGGAACGGGGTGCGCAACTACCAGGCGCGCAACTTCATGCGCGATGGCATGCAGGTGGGCGACGGCATCCTGTTCTACCACTCCAATACCAAGGTGCCGGGCATCGTCGGCCTGGCCACGGTGGCCAGCACCGCCTATCCGGACGACACCCAGTTCGATCCAAAATCCGACTACTACGACCCCAAGAGCACGCGCGAGAACCCGCGCTGGATGCTGGTGGACGTGGCCTTCGACCGCAAGCTGAAGCAGGTGATCGCGCTGGACGAGATCAAGCTGCACGCCGAGGAACTGGGCGAAGGCTTCCCGCTGGTTGCCAAGGGCAACCGCCTGTCGGTGTTCCCGGTGACCGCCGCGCAGTTGAAGCTGCTGCTGTCGCTGGAAAAGAAATCCTGATTCCCTGCCTGAGAGTTCTCCCATGTCCGAAGCCAAGCGCCTGGCCGCCGAGAAAGCCATCGAATACGTCGAAGACGGCATGATCGTCGGTGTCGGCACCGGTTCCACCGTGGCCTATTTCATCGATGCTCTGGCCCGCATCCAGCACCGCATCAAGGGCGCCGTGTCCAGCTCCGAGCAGAGCACCGCGCGCCTGAAGCAACACGGCATCGAAGTGATCGAGCTGAACCACAGCGGCAACCTGTCGCTGTACGTGGACGGCGCCGATGAGTGCGATCCGAACAAGTGCCTGATCAAGGGCGGCGGCGCCGCACTGACCCGCGAGAAGATCATCGCCGAGGCCAGCGAGCGCTTCATCTGCATCGTCGACCCGAGCAAGCAGGTGCCGGTGCTGGGCAGGTTCCCGCTGCCGGTGGAAGTGATCCCGATGGCGCGCAGCCTGGTCGCCCGCCAGATCCGCGACATGACCGGCGGCCAGCCGACCTGGCGCGAAGGCGTGGTCACCGACAATGGCAACCAGATCCTGGACATCCACAACCTGCAGATCACCGATCCGGAAAAGCTGGAGCGCGAGCTCAACCAACTGCCGGGCGTGGTCTGCGTGGGCCTGTTCGCGCGCCGTCGCGCCGACGTGGTGATCGTCGGCGGCGAGCCGCCGGTCGTGCTCTGACCCTTCCGAAGGATCCTGACGATGTCGCTGTTGCGTTCGCTGCTGATGCTTCCGCTGCTGGCCCTGGCCGGCTGTGCCACCGACGCGGCCCGCCATTGGGTCGAGCTGGATGGCGCCCGCTACCAGGTGGAGCTGGCCACCAACGATGAAACCCGCGCGCGCGGGCTGATGTTCCGCGACCAGATGGCGGCCGACCACGGCATGCTGTTCATCCACGACCGCGAAGAAATGCAGGCGTACTGGATGAAGAACACCAGGATCGCGCTGGACATCCTGTACTTCGACAGCCAGCGCAGGCTGGTCAGCCAGCAGCGCGACGTACCGCCGTGCTCGGCCGGCGACATGTGCCCGCCCTACCCCAGCGGTGGCCCGGCGCGCTACGTGCTGGAACTCAACGCCGGCCAGGCCGAGAAGCTGCAGTTGAAGGACGGCACGGAGCTGAAATTCGGCCCGGGCATCGAAAAGTAAGGTACGGCCGGGCTGCGCCCGGCACCCGCAGTAGTGCCGGCCGCTGGCCGGCAACCCTGCAGGGGTCAGATCCCTTTCGCACGCGAAAGGGATCTGACCCCTGCATTTTTCACGCGGCACCGCTTGAAACGGCCTGCGAATGACGCCAGTCTGTGGCCATGCAGGACCGGATCACACTCCCCGACTGGGATGCACTGGCCGACCTCGAAGACGAGGCGCTGCCACTGTTGCCGACCGCGCTGCTGATCGCGCGCGATGAATACCCCGATCTGCAGCCGTCGACCTACGATGCGCTGATCCAGAGCCATGTCGACCACCTCCGCTCGGAAGTGGAGAGCATCGACAACAGTCCATTGAAGATGGCGGCGATCAACCGCCACCTGTTCGACGAGCTGGGCTACAGCGGCGACCACGACGAGTATTACGACCCGCGCAACAGCTACCTCAACCAGGTATTCGAGCGCCGGCTGGGCAACCCGATCTCGCTGGCGCTGGTGCAGATGGAAGTCGCGCGGCGGCTGGGCATTCCGCTCGACGGCGTGTCCTTCCCCGGCCACTTCCTGGTGCGCCTGCCGGTGGACGACGGCGTGCTGGTGATGGACCCGTTCAATGGTGGTCGCCCGCTGGACGTGGACGAACTGCGCGAACGCGCCAAGTCACACCTGGGCGGGCAGATGCCCGACGACCAGGTGCTGGCGCAGATTCTGGACCCGGCGCCGGCGCGCGCGATCCTGATGCGTATGCTGCGCAACCTGCACGGCGTGTATGCCGAGGCCGGCGAATGGGACCGCGCCGCGCGCAGTGCCGACCGCCTGCTGAAGCTCGCCCCGGAGCAGGACGATGCGCTGCGTGACCGCGGCCTGGCCTACCTGCAACTGGAGTATCTGGCCGGTGCCCGCCACGATCTGGGGCAGTACCTGAAGCGCAACCCGGAAGCCAGTGATGCGCAGTGGCTGCGCGAGAAGCTGATCGACCTCGGCGGACCGATGCCGCGGCTGCATTGAGGGTGCCGGGGTGTGGACCAACAGTCCACACCTACCCTCATCAATCGACCTCGACCATCTCGAAATCGGCCTTGGTGACCCCGCAGTCCGGGCAGGTCCAGGTCTCCGGAATGTCCTCCCAGCGCGTCCCCGGCGCGATGCCCTCCTCCGGCAGGCCCTCCGCTTCGTTGTACAGGAAGCCGCAGACCACGCACATCCAGGTGCGCAAGGTGGTGGGGGTGGCATCGCTCATCGGATAATCAGGGCTGGATTCACGGGCCGCCATTGTCCCATCGCGGTCCACTCACCGGTAGCCATCGATGACTTCTGCTTCCCCGGCGCCCCGCGGCGTCTACCTGATCACCCCGGACGAGCCCGATACCGCACGCCTGCTGGCCCGTACCGCGCCGCTGCTGGCCGCTGGCGCCACCTGGCTGCAGTACCGCAACAAGACCGCCAGTGACGCGCTGCGGCGGGAGCAGGCCACCGCCCTGCAGGCGCTGTGCGCGGAACACGGCGTGCCGCTGATCGTCAACGACGACCCGGCGCTCGCCAAAGCCGTTGGCGCGGCGGGGGTGCACCTGGGCGGCACCGACGGTGACATCCCCAGCGCACGCGCCCTGCTCGGTGCCGAGGCCATCATCGGCGCCTCCTGCTACGACCAGCTTGCCAATGCAGAGAAGGCCGTGGCCGCCGGCGCCAGCTACGTGGCCTTCGGCGCGTTCTTCCCGACCACGACCAAGGTCACCAGCAGCCGCGCGCATACCGACCTGCTGCGGCAAAGCGCCGCACTGGGCGTGCCGCGGGTGGCGATCGGCGGCCTGACGCCGGACAATGTCGGTCCCATCATCGACGCCGGCGCCGATCTGGTCGCCGTGGTCAGCAGCGTGTTCGCCGCCGAAGACCCGGTCGCGACCCAGCGCGCCTACCTCGCCCAGTTCGCGTAACGCCCAGGAAAGCCCCATGAACCACGACCAGTCCCACGCCCTGTTCTCCCGCGCCCAGCAACTGCTGCCGGGCGGCGTCAATTCGCCGGTACGCGCGTTCAAATCGGTCGGTGGCGAACCGTTCTTCGTCGAGCGCGCCGACGGCGCCTACCTGTACGACGTCGACGGCAACCGCTACATCGACTACGTCGGTTCCTGGGGCCCGATGATCGTCGGCCACAACCACCCGGCCGTGCGCCAGGCGGTGAAGAAGGCGATCGACAACGGCCTGTCCTTCGGCGCGCCGTGCGCAGCCGAAGTGACCATGGCCGAGACCATCACCCGCCTGGTGCCGTCGTGCGAGATGGTGCGCATGGTCAACTCCGGCACCGAGGCCACGCTGTCGGCGATCCGCCTGGCGCGTGGTGCGACCGGCCGCAACCGCATCGTGAAGTTCGAAGGCTGCTATCACGGCCATGGCGACTCGTTCCTGGTCAAGGCCGGCAGCGGCATGCTGACCCTGGGCGTGCCGACCTCGCCGGGCGTCCCGGCCGGGCTGAGCGAACTGACCCTGACCCTGCCCTACAACGATTTCGAAGCGGCCACTGCGCTGTTCGCGCAGCAGGGTGACGACATTGCCGGCCTGATCATCGAGCCGGTGGTCGGCAACGCCAACTGCATCCCGCCGCGCGAGGGCTACCTGCAGCACCTGCGCGAACTGTGCACGAAGCATGGCGCGCTGCTGATCTTCGACGAGGTGATGACCGGCTTCCGCGTCGCCCTCGGCGGTGCGCAGGCGCACTACGGCATCACCCCGGACCTGACCACCTTCGGCAAGATCATTGGCGGCGGCATGCCGGTCGGGGCCTACGGTGGCCGCCGCGAGCTGATGCAGCAGATCGCCCCGGCCGGCCCGATCTACCAGGCAGGTACGCTGAGCGGCAACCCGGTGGCGATGGCCGCCGGTCTGGCGATGCTGGAACTGATCCAGCAGCCGGGCTTCCACGCCGACCTGGCCGAGCGCACCGCGCGCCTGTGTGCCGGCCTGGAAGCGGCCGCCGCCGAAGCCGGCGTGGCCGTGACCACCACCCGCGTGGGCGGGATGTTCGGGCTGTTCTTCACCAGCGAGAAGGTGGAGACCTATGCGCAGGCCACTGCCTGTGACATCCCGGCGTTCAACCGCTTCTTCCATGCGATGCTGGACCAGGGCGTGTTCCTGGCGCCGTCGGCGTACGAAGCCGGTTTCCTGTCCAGCGCGCACGACGATGCGGTGATCGAGGCCACCCTCGCCGCTGCACGCGTGGCGTTCAAGGCCACCAAGGGCTGATCGCAAAAAGGGGACGGAGGGGATTAAGTCGTTTGTGCACAAACGACTTAATCCCCTCCGTCCCCTTTTTTTCTAACCGAAGAGGAACTTGCCCTTCATCATCGCGAAGTGGCCGGGGAACGAACAGAAGAAGGTGTAGTCGCCACCTTTCTGCAGGCCCTGGGTAGAGAAACGCACGCGCGTGGTCTCGCCGCCGCCGATCACCTTGGTGTGCGCCAGCACGCGCTTGTCGGCCTTCGGCAGGTAGCTGTCAGCCAGGGTCATGCGCATGCCCGCCATCGCCACCGGCTGGTAATCAGCGCTGCGGGTCAGCACCCAGTTGTGGCCCATCGCGGTGACCGCCAGCTTGCCGGTATGGCGCAGGGTCAGGTCCACGGCGGTGCAATCAGCGGCAACCTTGATCTCGCGGCTGCTGAAGCTCATCTGGTCGGTGCTGTCGATGCTCACCGCACACACCCGCGCCATCGCCGACGGCGCCAGCATCAGCGCACCCAGTCCCACTGCCACCCTCCAAGCCTTCATCATTGCATCTCCTGCGGATTCAAGCGCCATTCTAGGCAGCCCCCTGCGGCGCCGTCTGCGACCGTCTGTCGCATGCCAGCTCCAGGGTTTCCCGCGCACTCATCGCAATGGCATGCTCAGCCGATGCGGATCGACCTGTTGCTGCTGGATGTGGATGGCGTGCTGGTGCAGTACCAGCGCGGGCAACGCGTGCTGCATCTGGCCCGGACACTGCAGGTTCCGACGCACGCCGTACAGGCCGCGCTGTACGACAGCGGGCTGGAAGCAGCGCATGACAATGGCACGCTGGATGGCCCGGCCTATCTGGCGCAGCTGGGAGAGCTTCTGGGCACGACTGTCGATGTGGCTGCATGGACCGCGGCGCGACGGGCCGCCAGCCATCCTCAGGCGGCCGTGTTGCAACGATTGCAGGCCCTGCAACTGCCAATCGCGGTGCTGACCAACAACGGCGCGCTGATGCAGCAGGCATTGCCCACCCTGCTGCCGGAACTGTTTCCTGCCCTGCAGGCGCGCGTGTTCTGCAGTGCGGATTTCGGCCTGCGCAAACCGGCGCCGGCGGTGTTTCTGCGCACGCTGGAAGCGCTGGGCGTGGCACCTTCGCGCACGCTGTTCGTCGATGACCTGTTCGCCAATGTGCGTGGCGCGCGCGCTGCCGGCCTGCACGCGGAAACCGTGCGCGATGGCCGGGGATTGGGCAAGGTGTTGAAGCGCTACCGGATTGCGTGAACCACTGTAGAGCCGAGCCCATGCTCGGCTGCTGTGGCCTGGCATCGCGATGAACCGAGCATGGGCTCGGCTCTACGGGCATTCCTCAGCAACGGGGTCAGAGCCCTCTCCGCAGGAGAGGGATCCGACCCCGGCATGATGGCCTCAGCGCGCGGCGATGAACGCGGCAATCGCCGCGCGCAGGCGCTTCAGGCCTTCGGCCACTTCTTCGTCGGTGATGTTCAGCGACGGCACGAAGCGCAGCACGTCCGGGCCGGCCTGCAGGGTCAGCAGGCCCTGCTCGGCGGCGTGGTCGAGGATCGCACCGGCCTGGCCGGCGAAGTCCTTGCTCAGCACCGTGCCCAGCATCAGGCCACGACCACGCACGTCGCTGAACACACCGAACTCGTCGTTGATGCGGGCGAAGCCATCGCGCAGCGCCTTGGACTGGCGACTGACGTTGGCGGCGATCTCCGCCGAGGCCAGCTTGCGCAGCGCCACGCGGGCCACCGCAGCAGCCAGCGGGTTGCCACCAAAGGTGGTGCCGTGCGCGCCGAACTGCATGGTCTCGGCCACCTTCGGGCCGGCCAGCATCGCGCCGATCGGGAAGCCGCCACCGAGTGCCTTGGCCAGGGTAACCATGTCCGGCACCACGTCGTCCTGCCAGTGCGCGAACAGCGTGCCGGTGCGGCCCATGCCGGCCTGGATCTCGTCCAGCACCAGCAGTGCGTTGTGCTGGTCGCACAGTTCGCGCACGCGCTTGAGGAAACCGGACTTGGCCGGCATCACGCCGCCCTCGCCCTGGATCGGCTCCAGCATCACCGCCGCCACGTCGCCGGCGGCCATCGCGGTTTCCAGCTGTACTTCATCGTTGAAATCGATGTAGCGGAAGCCGCCGGGCAGCGGCTCGTAGCCTTCCTGGTACTTCGGCTGGGCAGTGGCGGTCACCGCGCCCAGGGTGCGGCCGTGGAAACTGCCACGGAAGGTGATGATCACCCGCTTGTCGGCCGGGCGGCCCTGGCTGGAGGCCCACTTGCGGACCATCTTGATCGCCACTTCGTTGGCTTCGGCGCCGGAGTTGCACAGGAACACGCGCTCGGCGAAGCGGCTGGCCTTCACCAGCTCCTCGGCCAGGTGCAGCGGCGGTGCGCTGTAGAACACGTTGCTGGTGTGCCACAGCTTGCCGGCCTGCTCGACCAGTGCGGCCACCAGGTCCGGATCGTTGTGGCCCAGCCCGCACACGGCGATGCCGGCAGCCAGGTCGATGAACTCACGGCCCTGGCTGTCCCACACGCGGGCGCCCTGGCCTCGCTCCAGTACCACCTGACGGGGCTTGTAGACCGGCAGGTAATAGTGCGAAAGGGAGATCAGCGGATCGGTAGCGGCGGTCATGGCAGTCGGCAGGGTTCAGGAATCCCCATTCTCGCGCCGGAACCCCTGCGGCACAATGCGCCCATGCGACCGTTTTCTGCCCCCCAGCTGAACCCCGCCACCGAGACCGGCTGGCGCCGCCGGTGGTTCGACATCATCTACCGCCACGACTCGCGGCCCTCGCGCAATTTCGACCTGATCCTGGTAGTGGCGATCGTCGCCAGCATCCTGGTGGTGATGATCGACAGCGTGCAGCACCTGCATGCCGAATGGTCCACCGGCCTGTACATCCTGGAATGGGCTTTCACGATCATCTTCACCGCCGAGTACCTGCTGCGGCTGGCCGTGGTCAAGCGCCCGCTGCGTTACGCGGTGAGCATCTGGGGCATCATCGACCTGCTGTCGATCCTGCCCGCCTACCTGTCGATGTTCATTCCTGGCGCGCAGAGCCTGCTGGTGGTACGCGCGCTGCGCATCCTGCGCGTGTTCCGCATCCTCAAGCTGACCCGCTACATCGAGGAAAGCGGCGTGCTGATGACGTCGCTGTGGCGCAGCAGGCGCAAGGTGCTGGTGTTCCTGTTCACGGTGATCACCATCACCATCATCGCCGGCGCGCTGATGTACGTGATCGAGGGCCCCGAACACGGCTTCACCAACATCCCGGCCAGCATGTACTGGGCGGTGGTGACCATGGCCACGGTCGGCTTCGGCGACATCGTGCCGCAGACCGTGCTTGGCCGCTTCGTCACGTCGGTGCTGATCCTGATCGGCTACAGCATCATCGCCGTGCCCACCGGCATCTACACCGCGGAGCTGGCCAGCACCATGCGTGAAGCCGAGCTGGCCGCGCGCCGCGATGCGCGTGGCTGCCCGCACTGCGGGCTGGAAGGCCACGAGCCGGATGCACGGCATTGCCGCAAGTGCGGGGGTGAACTACCGGATGCATTCAGCCATTGAGGCACATGCCGGCCAGCGGCCGGCACTACCAAACCCGCAGGGTGCGTGCCGGGCGTGACCCGGCACTACCCCCGGTAGCTCCACGCCATGCGTGGATCCTCCTCAACGCATGCGGTTGCTGGTGGTCACCAGGTCGTTGTAGGCATCCAGGATCGTCGACTGCGCGCCCTCAGGATCGGTGGTGAGCCAGCTGCCCGACGCCTTGCGCTCGGCGGCCAACGCATCGGCGGTGATCGGCTTGCCCTGCTCCAGACGCTCGACACCGCGACCGGCGGTACGCACCAGCTTGTCGGCCGAACGCTGCACATGACCCCACATCGGGTCGTCCTTGCCGACACCACTGTTCTGGATTTCCGTCACCAGCGCCTGATAGTCGGCCAGCTGGCCGCGCAACGCCGCAACGTCCGGTGCGTCGCTCTGGAACGCCATCGCCAGCTGCTTGCCATCGCCGACAAGGCGCAGGTGGTAATAGGCCAGCGAGCGGCCTTCGCTTTCCTCGATCTGCTTCAGCTGGGCGGCGCGGCGATCGTTCTCGTTCTTTTCCAGCGCAGCATCCATCGCTTCGCTGGCCTTGAAGAAATCAGCATAGGCCTGCATCAGCGGGGTATGCTGGCTGCGCATCCCTTCGCCACCATCGCGACGATAGTCCTCGCGGGTGAAGTACCCATCGGCACGCTCGATCAGGGTGTTCAGTGCCTGGAATGCCCGCTGGTACTGTCGCGCTGGTGCATCCAGCGGCGTGGCAGGGGTCTTTGCCAGCGCATCGGTCAGCGGCTGGCCGCAATGGTCGACCCGGTGCGACAACAGCTTGCCGGGTGAACGCGGCTGCGCTTCCTTGCCGGTCGGGCCGGCCTCGGGATCCTTCATCCAGCCCGTATAGGTCTGGAAACCCTCGCGGATGGGCTGTTCGACGCCGTTGTAACACTCGATGTAGGCGTTCACCTTCCCCAGCCCGGGGTCGGCGACCGCCAGCCCCGCCGGGTTGTTGCAGCCGGCCAGCGCGCCAAGCAGGAGAACGGGAATCAGGCGTGTGGATGCGTTCAAATCAGTTCCTTGCACCAGTGAAAACTGCAGGCATCTTCATGCATGGCGCGGGCGCGCGCTCCAGCACCTCGGGAAGGTGCTGGCATTCGGGGCTGCGGGGCGCGTCATGTCGCAATCATCCTGCTCGATCGCGACAAAAATAACGTTGAGCTTCGCTACTGGCGGTTGCTCTGGAAAACCAGCGCGTTGTATTCCTGCATCAGCTTGTTGGCGGAGCCACGCGGCGCCATCGAGGGCGAATCCAGCATGCGTCGTTCGAAATCGCTGTAAGGCTTTTTCTCGCTGACGCGCTGCAGCCGCTCCTTGCCTTCGCGACGGAAGTTCTCGGCTTCACGCTCGAAGCTGTTCCAGTCCAGCTTGCCCGGCTCCTGATCAGCCACCTTCGCATGCGCTTCGTCGGAAATGCGGTTGAACGCATCCAGGCGCTCGCGCGCCTTGGCCTGATCGAAGTCATCCTCACTCATCAGATCCATGATGGCCTTGGCTTCCAGCATCATTGCCAGACGGTAGTACTCGCGCGTGCGTCCCTCGGCCTGTTCCAATACCTTGAGCTGCTCGCGCTGGGCGGCGTCGTTCTGGCGCTCCAGCTCGGCGTTGAACGTTTCGCTGGCAGTCACGAACTCCTTGAAGGCGGCCATCAAGGGCGCGTGCAGCTGCTTTCCCTTGGCGAACTGGTCGTCTTCGTAGTCCTGGCGATCGTAATAGTCGTGCGCGTCCTTGCTGAGCGGCACCAGTGCCTTCAGCGCCTGCTGGTAATGGCCAGCAGCGGCATCGAGCTCAGCCAGCGCCGGCTTGGCAGCCATCGCCTCGGTCACGGGGCCATCGCACTGCTTCATGTCGTAATCGCTGATCTCGAACGGACCGTACACCTGGGTCTCGCGCCCGCTCGGGCCGGCCTCGACGTCCTTGATCCAGCGCGTATAGGACTCGATGCTGCCGTGGGTCTTCGAATCAAGCGTGTTGAAGCAGCCGATGTAGGCGTTGAGCTTGGCGGTCAACTGCTGCTGTGCGTCGGACGGCGCCGCGCTGGCGTCGGGCGTGCTGGAAGGGCCGGCGTCGCCAGTGGTTGCCGGTGCCTTGCCGCCGCAGGCAGCCAGGACAATCGACAGCGAAGCGGCCAGCGCCGCGACGGAAAGAGTGCGTGACATGGGTTCACGTCCTTGTTGAAAACGATTACAGCCGCGCATTCTAGCGCAGCAGGCCGAAGGTCGCAGCCCTCGGCCTCTGCCGGCGACGCGCGATCACTCCAGGAACAGATCCGGCAACAACGGACGCGATGGATCCACCGCATAGCCGGACAGATCGGTGATACCCGCCTGTGCCAGCACGTCATCGTCGATCAGGAACTGGCCGTGGAAACCCGCCGCCTCGCGCACCAGCACCGCGTGCGCAGCATCGGCCATGATCTGCGGCGTGCGGCAGCCGGCCGCATCGACGCCCGGAATCATGTTGATCGCATCGGTGGCGATCACCGTGCGCGGCCACAGCGCGTTCACCGCCACACCCTGCGGGCCGAATTCCGCGGCCAGGCCGAGCGTGACGAAGCTCATGCCCATCTTCGCCAGCGTGTAGCCGGTATGCGCGCCCCACCACTTCGGTTCCAGGCTCGGCGGCGGCGCGAGAGTGAGGATGTGCGGGTTCGGCGCCTGCAGCAGGTACGGCAGGCAGGCCTGCGCGCACAGGAAGCTGCCGCGCGAATTGACCTGCTGCATCAGGTCGAAGCGCTTCATCGGCGTATCCAGCGTGCCACGCAGCCAGATCGCGCTGGCATTGTTGACCAGGATGTCGATGCCACCGAAGGTGTCGACCGTGGCCGCAACCGCCGCATGCACCTGCTCTTCCTCGCGGATGTCGCACTTCAGGGCCAGGCCCTGCCCGCCTGCCGCCGTCACCGCTTCGGCCGCGGTATGGATGGTGCCCGGCAGCTTCGGATTCGGCACCGACGACTTGGCCGCAATGGCCACGTTGGCGCCGTCGCGCGCAGCGCGCAGTGCGATGGCCAGGCCGATGCCACGCGAGGCACCGGTGATGAAAAGCGTTTTGCCCTGCAGACTGCCCACGTCCCACACTCCAGCGTATGCAATGAGCCGCTAGTATGCCGCGCCGACGTGGAGTTCACCCGGCCTTGACGATACTTGGGCCTCCAGACAACGCACGAGGTCCACGCCATGCGCCGTTCCCGCCTGTTGCTGCCTGCCCTGGGGCTTGCCCTGCTGACCGCCTGCCAGGGCCGTTCGCCGGAACCGGGCAAGGAGCCACCTGCCGGTGACACGCCCAGCGCGGAGAAGGCCGCCGCCGACGGCAAGCTGCGCTGGAGCGAGGCCGTGGTGTGGGATGGCGACCTCAACGCCTGCCGCCAGGGCGAGAACGCCGCCACGCGTGATTGCCTGCGCGATGCGATGCGCGCCGGCGGCGCCAGCGCCGATGCGATCACCGCCGCCGAACAGCTGTCCACCGGGGGCGAGCTGGCCTACGTGACGGCCTGGCACGAGAACGAAGGCCTGGGCATTGCGACGGTCGAGTATCCGTTCCGCGCCAACACCAACGAGGGCACCCGCCTGGTCGACGCCACCGGCAAGCGCATCGATGTGGATGCCGTGCAGCTGGACGACACCCTGCGTGCCGACCCCGCCGTGCAGGCCCTGCTGAAGGACCACCCGCAGGCCACGCCGTTCGCACCGGCGCAGTCGGCCGGGGCCACGCCGCTGGAGAACGGCGGCGTCCGCCTGCTGTACCGCACGCCGCTGCGCGACTGCCACGCCTGCCCGGATGTGGGCCAGCTGCAGATCGCCTACGACTTCGATGCCAAGCGCAACTTCATTGGCCAGCAGGTGGTGCCGGCGACGCCGTAAGGTCACCCGCCTCTGTAGAGCCGAGCCATGCTCGGCTCTACATTTCCATTCCTGGTACAGCACTTCCACGCCATCACCACGGGCAAGACGTCTCACCTGATCCAACGTATCCACCGCCATGACGGAGTACGTGACCTCCACACCGGAGTGCAGGCGTCCTTCGGCAGTGTCCTCATCAGTCTCTACTGATATCAGCTTGCGGATTCCGGCGCATCGATAGAGGGACGGTCTACCGTCTTCACCCATCAGGCGGCCGCTCGGATCCTCATACCCGCGAGCAAGCGCGTTTGCATTCTCAAGAGCGCGCTCGCCGTTATCGGCACTGATCAGGTACACGTTCTCATGCACCAGGAACGAGTCCTGCCCTTGGCTCTCGTAATAGAGGATGGCGTGTGTGCAGTCCCACATGCATTACCTCAACAGCACTCTGGTCAATCAACCTCATCGACCTTTGATATGCGCGATATGAAAGGCGCCCTCAGTTCGCCCACGCAGGCACCGTTCACTGCCCCCCCGCGCAATACATCCCCTGGACCATGACAAAGTACAGGCCTGGCTCGATGCCACGCACGGAGTCCTCGTACTCCGCGCCACTCAGATCGACCGCGGTACATCCCCTATGAAGTCGATTCTGCGTAGCGTATCGGCGGAGGGGCCGAGGGCATCACTGCTCCCACCCTCATGGAGCAGGTAGCCGAACGCAGCAACGTGCCCGCCATCATAGCCGCCCGAGTTCGCAAGAAGCGCCTGCAGCGGTGTCCGGCAGGACTGCACATCATTGGGCGACCCACTCATTCCTTGGCAGATGCCTGGATGCTTGTCTCTGGCAAAGGCGGGAACCAGACCCGTCCCACCCGCTGCCAGCAGCAGGGATATACCAAGTGCTCTATTCAAACCGTTGCACGTCGACCACTTTCCGTTGTGATGGGCAGACCCCTTTGACAGCCATCAGCCACCGACGGATTGATGACCATATGACCCTTCAGAGCTGAGCCGACTCTCGATCACCGATCTGACATAGGCAGCCCTCGCTGTGCCAGACCCGGAGTACTCAGCCAGGAGCTCCATCGCCTCAGACCTCATCTCAGCGCCGCCAGTGGCCACGAACACAGAAAATGCTGGCTCCAGGTAGCCAGCTGCCTCACAGATGAACCGCTTGCGTTCATCAAGCGGGAAATCGATGGCGTAGTCCGCCCACTCGATGTAGCGCTTCCAGAACGCTGGCGCCGCGCGCTGCTGATCCTGCTGATCCTCCATCCGCATCAGCAGGGATAGCTGATCAGCGCACGCGTCCACAACGTCCCCAGGCAAGTCCAATGCGGCGACGCGCCCGGGATCAACGGCCTGCCAACAGAACACCATGAAGTCGGCGACGAACGCCGCATCGCTTCGTTCAAGCATCAAGCGCTGATACATCGCAAGCGCTTCCGCGACATCCACTGGCTCTTCGAGGCTGGCATTCCGCACATTGCCCTTGTCGTCACCAGAATCCTTCTTCGCCACCTCATGCATAGCAGACCAAGCTCTCGATCTGCGGAGATATCAGCTCGGCACCGTCCCAGCGGATGATCTCCAGCTCCAGCAGACGGCCACTTGCGTCCGCATGAAGAATCGGCGTGAGTTCAGCACCATCTGCGTCCTGCATCTGCAGCTCGACGGGATATGCGTGCTGCCCTTGATACGGCGGACGCTCATATCCAGAAATGACGAATCCCACCCGAGCTCCACCCAGACTGGTTTCCACAGCGCTTGCGGAAGCCAGGTCGGCTTGAAGCTGCGAAGCAGAGGCCGCAGGCAGACAGACTGCCACAGCTTCAATCAGCGCTCTTTCAACGCTGGAAACGGTACGCATTGGGTTGCTCATTTCGTTCTGTTGCCAGCTTCCAAACTCAGCGACGCCATCTACCCCTCAAGGCATCAACAGAATACGACAACAGCGGCCTAGCTAGGCCATGCCCGACGAGGCCGACTGCGGAACACGCATGTCGGCATTGGCCCGACTACACGGCCGAGCGATCGCCGAAAACGCTGTGCCTTACATTACGCTGCAAAGATCACTGCAGAGTGGCCAGTAGCGCTATTCGCGTGTGCCACCGCCAATTGCGACATTTTGATGCGCCGTCGTCAGTACTTTTGCGCAAGTGCGTCTTCCCGCGTCGCGTGAGGCCTGGGGGTCGCATGCAACAATAGCGCCACGCTCTCGAATCACGCGTTCTCTTTGCAATGTTCAATTGGAATTCGAGGCGAAGACGTAACCACCATGGCGCGCCACCGATAACGGGTGGCCGGGCGTCCAAACCCGAGATGAAGTTCGCGCTAGTTGTTTACGCTTGCCCGCCGGTATCACCAATACGTGGTGCCGGCGGGCAATCCGTTGGCCTCTATGGCGGGCGGTGCGTGGGGGCTTTCGGGCCCGCCGGTCAATGGCGCTACTTCATCCCGGTTTGGAACCCGCACCGTCCGCCACCTCGCTCTGCGCGGTGGCGCTGCCCAGCATTGCCACGGAAGCCATCGCCATGAATGAATCCGACGCGTTCTCCTCGTACGTTGCCACCGCCACCAATGACGGCACTCAACGTCCAGACCTCAGTACCTTCTTCGGTATCCTCAAATACCTCCGCGCTGGCGAGGCCGCCGACGGCCATCCATGGTCGGAGCACGACCTCTCTCCTGGCCGTGGCATCAGTCTGGCGCGCACCGAGCGCGCGCTGGTTGGGCTGCAGACCGTGTTGGAAATGCTGCACGCCGCCGAGCGCTGCCGCGTGGCGGCGCAGCCGGAGCAACACCTCGACGAGGGCGTTGTTGAAGGCATGTTCCTGGCCTGCCGCGGCTTGGCGGAATGGGCCTGCCATGAGATCCGGCCGGAGTGATGGCCCGGTCGAGCCGGGCTATGCCCGGCCGTACGGACACTATTCGCGATCTGCCGGGGGATCGCAAACCTGGCCGACTTGGGCAGTCGGCAAGATTCCACCGGAGTAGACGATGATGCAGTCGTCGTACTCTGCGCAAAAACCGCGCATGTCTGTGAGCGTCCGCAATCGCTCCGTCTTGAACTCCGCAAATCGTCCACCCAGCACCTGTGCGGGTACGACACCATCACCCACAATGATCTGCTGTGAGCGCTCAAATGTGGCCTAGATACGATAATGCCACTCTTCAATCTACGGCTCCCGCTGGCCCGCAACCTTGGAGAAAAATATGGCTGAGCCATACTTGTCTACAGACATCAAGCTCGCTGAGCCCTGTAATCAGTCGCGCCGAAGCGATCTCGTACAGGGCTTGCTCCATGCCCGGACCTTTGAAGGTGTAGCACTGATGCAGCAAGTGGATGTACGGCGTCGTTTCCACTGAGTGCGGCGGCCACCCACCCGCCAGGGCCGGTGGTAGGGCATGTAGCACGACTAAATCTCAGCCAGCAGCACCTTCCACTGAAGTACCTGCTCGAGTTGGACAAGGATACCTTGAGCCGGGTTCGCTCGCGTCTACCCCGGCCCTAGCATCACCAAATGTCTGCGACGTGGATAGCTTATCAACCTGTGCTTCGAGTTTCTCTCAGGTTGCAGACCAACGACTGGCAATTCCGACGCAGCTGTTCATAGCATCCCTCCATCACTCCAATGCCTTTTATTAAAGAACGAGACATACAAATCTACTGATCAGTCAATCGGCAACTGAGGCTTATCCCCGGGCAGTTCCTGCAGCCAGTAGTGTCGACCAATCACTTCAAGCTGCCCCAGCCCTCCATTTCCGGACCCTGCCCCCGGGGAATACAATCCCGCAACTGTCACCGTAGAATCAGCGCGCACCAGCCGCTTGAAACGCTTCTTCTCCGGCAAAGGAATTGCAAGAGCCACCCCCCCCTTCCCACCGGTATAAATGTACGCATCCCTGGAGGGGAACAAATAGGGCAATCCACCTATGTAAGCAACGTACCCCGAAACTTCGACGTACACGGAATCGCGACGATTCCGAAGGTCCTGAAATAGCAGCGTGCAGACACGAATAGGCTTGCCATCGCCGTCAACTTCTGAAACCGCGTAGCATTTGGCATGGTTCTCACGCACCTCAGCCATAGCACCACATGAAACAAGCAAGAGAAGGAAGGCGACCCCCCGTTCAATGATCACTGTAATAGGCCTCATTCAGGTACGATTTTCCACCGGACTCCAGATAGCTACTTGCCTTCCACTCCACCACCCTACCATTTGACAATGAAACAATGACGCTTTGATCGAACTTTCCATTATGGACCCATCCATTAGCCTTCCTATACTGACCAATGACATAGTTCAGGTCATTTCTACTGAACAGATTCGTACCCGGATGCGAGTGAACATACCCAGCAGTTATTGAATAGGGACTTGGCCCAGACGAAAAATCAGGATCAACCGAGTTCCGCAGGCCGTCACTGGTAGCGCTACCGATAACAATGCCATCCTTGCCATAGAACATTCTGGACGCTATTTCGGCGTCGAATCTATCTGCGATTCTACGAACGCGCTCGTGCCACGCTCTCCCGGCAGCCCCAGCCGTCTTGAACTCCTTCCCCCGTATTGAGCCTATTGCGCTATTGGCAGCCGCGGTCGCTGCTTTTCCCACAACCTGAGCTTGCTGTTCTGATCGCTCACTCCGCTCCCCATTGACCATTACCGCTCCACCACTGGCTCCCTGCTCCAGAGCACACGTTGTGTCCTTTCCGCACGCGCGACGTCCGTCGGGATCAATGAATTTATACGGGCCACTACTGGCATACCAGTATCGATTGAATGCCGAAAGCGGGCTGCCATATGCAGTTATCGGATCTACAGACTGGAATCGACCCATCTCAGGATCATAGTACCGCTGCTGCATGTACGTCAGACCCGTCGCCGAGTCCGACACATGCCCGGTGAACCCAGGCCGATCGCCCTTCGCGCCACCTACAACCGCACCATAGGGCTCATACACCGTGCGCTCGATGATCGCGCCGTTGGCATCAGAGATGGCGACCGGGGACCCCAGTGCGTCGGTATGCACATACTGGACGATCTCCTGCGCCGAGGCACTCACCGTCCCCAGCAACATTCCCGACAGGACAGCGACACCAACCAGAATCTTCTTGATCTTCATTTTCAGGTCACCAAGGGTTGGTCAGGTCGCCGTAATCCACGACGCTCTGCGGATACGGGTTGGACCAGGCTGAACAACCGCTGGCATTGCAGGCGCGCACAATCTGTACTTCCGCGCAGTAGACCGCGCCCTGGGCTTCGATTGAGCTCTCCGGACCGGAATACTCGAGCCTTCCGCCGTAGGCCATCATCTCGTAGTTGGTTGCACCCGGCATGCTGGTCCACTTCACCTCGCAGGAGATCTTGGTGGCGCGCCCCTCCTTCCATTGCGACTTGATGGAATGAATGAACTGCGGCGTACCCGGGGGCGGATTGGAAGCGACGACCACCGTGTTGGAGAAGTCACTGCAGCCAGAGATGTTGCATGCCCTTACGCGATAGGCGTAGTTGCCGAACACCAGACCATTGCGCTGCGACTGGGTCGAACCATCGTTCTGGACCGCCGTCCAGGTTCCGCCATTGACACTCTCATCCAGCAGGTAGCTGGCCGCCATGGCAACGCCCGTCCAATTCAACGTGACACTGCCCGACGAGGTTCCTGCGGGCGCACTCAGGCTGGGCGGTGCCGGTGGCCGGATCACTGAAACAACACTCGTCGCCGAGTACCCGCCCCACCCCGCATCGTTGCCGGCCCGGACGCGGTAGGCATAGTTGCCGGTCCCCTTGCCACCGAATGCCTGACTGGTGCTGGCCAGTGAGGCAACCTGTGCCCATGCACCATTGTTGAAGCTCTCCTCCAGTGCATAGCGCAATGCGCCGTCGACGCTGCTCCACGCAATCGTATAGTTGCCATCGAGACTCTGCCCCGGCACGTTGAGCGAAGGTGCCGCTGCAGGCGGATAGATCACCTGGGTCCGGGCAACATCTGATTCAGGACCACAGCCCGCTGGGTTACAGCCAAAGACCCGGTACCCATACGTCCCGGCCGGCTTGCCGGAGACCGCGAGACTGCGCGCCGCGCTCTCCTGCACCGTCTGCCAGGCGCCCGCTCCCACCTGCTCCTGCAGGCTATAGGTTGCCGCGCCCGCCGCTTCCGTCCAAGTAATGCTGTAGCTGCCATTGAATGCCGTTGCGGGCGCGCTTACAGCAGCCTTTGCCGCAGGAGGACGCTGCACCACGACACTGGCCGTCGCCGACCAGCCACTGCAGCTGTCCTGTTGGCAAGCGCGGACAGCATAGCCAAACGTTCCTTCCGCCTTCGCGGACGTGTTCCAGCTACGTTCGGCGCCGTTGTAGATCGTGGCCCAAGCTCCGCCAGCTGCCTGCTCTCGCAGTTCATAACGGCTGGCGTAAGACACCGCCGTCCACTGCAGTGCATAGGCACCGTTGTTGCTGAACGCGGGCGCGGTCAGGACCGGCGTAACCGGCGCGACGACCTGGATGGCCTGCGCCACCAGGCTGCCATTGAGGTGGATGTACTCGGTATTGCGGCCCTCCCGGGCATTTTCCTGCCGGCGCAGCACACCGTCGTTGCCGTACAGCGATCGAATGGTGGCACCGTCATTGGCGCCCGCCGACAGGATGCGCCGGCCATGTGCGTCGTATCGGTATCGCTCCGCGCTGGCCACACTGCGCAGGCGATTGCCGAAGTCGAAGCTGTAGCCGACGCCGTTGCGGCTGGAGAGGTTGCCCTGTGCGTCGTAGCTCAAGCCCAGAGTGGTGGCGCCTCCACTGTTCTGTACGTTGGTAAGCCGGTTATGGGTGTCGTACCAATAGACGTGATCCTTGACACCGGTCAGCGCGGCCGAACGCAGGTTGTCCACAGCATCGTAGGTGTAGCGGTACACGCCATCTCCGCCAAACGAAGGCGAGGTGGCCTGAATCAGACGATCCAGTCCGTCGTAGGCCATGGTGCGCGTGCGCTGCCCGTCCAGATTGTCGACGATACGCGCGACGTTGCCATTGGCGTCGTACTCATAGGTCGTGTCCAGCGCTCCGGCACTGTCGACCACCCGGGTAGGCAACTGGCGCTGGTTCTGCGCCATCGTGTGCACGATGCCATTGCCATAGGTGAATTGCTTCATGCCCCCATTGGCGTAGTAAGTCACCCCTGAGGCGTAGCCTCCCGCCTTGGTCGGCTGGCCCAGCGCGTTGGGCGCATAGTCAACGAAGCGCCCACTCGGATAGGTCAGGCCTGAAAGTGCGCCATTGGCGTTGTAGGCATATCCCAGCGACTGGATGCCGAGGGTACTGTCACTGGAGGTTTCGGCCGTCAACAACCCACGCTTGTTGTAGGTATAGGTGTTGATCGCCTGCGTCGTCCCCGCATCGTTTGCCGTGGTCACCGTGGCCGGCTTGCCGTCCCTTGTATACGTCCAGCCCTGGTTGCCATTCCCATCCGGGAACGCAAGTGTCGACAGCCGATTGCGCGCATCGTAGCCACGAACGATCCTGCGGGCCGCAACCGGTCCAGCATCAGCGTCGCATGCCGTGGTGCTGGAAAGGTCCAGGCCAGCTGCGCTCCAGGCAAGATTGCCCGCTGCGTCGTAACCCATCAGCGTTGCGCCGGTCTCCGGCTCCACACTCTTGCAGAGCTGCTGATGACCGTCATACACATAATTGCGGGCAATCCGGGCGCTGCCGTCCTGGTTGCGGCGCACGATCGAGCGCGGCTTGCCGAAGATGTCGCGATCGATATCGGTGAACGCGCCCGCCGGGTGAATGATCGACACCGGGGATTCCGTCGACGGCGCACCGAACGCCTGGAAAGTGGTCAGCGTCGTATTGCCCTTGGGGTCGACCACTTTCAAGCCGCCACCCGCCAGATAACTGGTCAGCGATGTCAGCAGACCGGCCTCGCTGTCGACGGACACCGAGGTCTGTCGCCCCAGCGCGTCGTAGCCGGTCCATGTACCTGTACTCAGCACAGCAGACTCGCCAGGGTGCGAGGCGAACACCTGCCGACCCGCTTCGTCGTAGGCAAACCTCTGGTAGCGCTGGGTCACGCCACGCGAGGACTCGTCATATTCCTCAGTCAGCAGCGGACGCCAGAAGGCATCGAAATAGACGTTGCGCCGCGCGTTTCCGGTTGCGACGGTCTGCCGCCAATGACCCGCTCCGATACCGTACTCGTCGCCGTTGATGGCGGTGAAACTCTGTGTCGTACGTGCCCAAGCCACACTGTCGCCCGCCGGCCAGTCGATGGTGGCCATGCGTCCCATTGCGTCATAGCCGTACTGGGTGGTTGCACCGTTCTCATCGGTAACGCTGCTGACCCAGCCATTGTCGTCCACCACCGCCGACTGCACAGCGCCGTCGGCAAACTGGATCTGCTGTGGCGTGCCGCGCTTCCAGCCGGAAAGCGTAGTGCGATTGCCACGACCGTCATCCACCATGGCCACGGTTCCGTCAGGGTTGTAGCCCAGTACCTGCTTCAACAACCCATACGAACGCACTTCCGTGGGCCGCATCAGGCCATCGAACGTCGTCTGCTCGACCACCACGCCGGTATTCTCGTTGGTGACCTTCGCGATCGCGCCCAGAATCCATCTGCTTCGGTCGTCCGCATACTGAGTGGCATCGGTGCGGCTGCCTAAAGGACTGGCGCTATTGACACGCAACGGGCGAGCCAGATCATCGAACAACAATATGCTGGTCTGGTAGGTCACGCCATCCTGCTGGATGGCCTCGGCCACGACCGGCCGCACCTGAGCTGTGCTCGGCTCGTCGCCACTGTAGATCATCCCGTGAAGCGGGGCGAATGGCTGTGATTTCACTTCGTCTTCGGTCATGTAGACCGAGGTGCTGCTCTTGACCACATTCCCGGCCGCGTCAATGACGCTGCTACCCAGCAGCCGCCCTTCATTCAGCGCGTACTGCGAGCCATAGCGGTAGGCCGTGCGGGTTCCGTCGGGATTTGAGATCGTGACCTGCTTTTCCTTCTTGCAGGTCGTGCAGGGGTAGATGGCTGCACCGCCCACGCCGCCCCAGAGCGGCTCGTAGCCGCTGCCATAGTCATAGCTCCACTGCAGCACCTTCGGCAGGCCCGGTCCCCAGATCTTCTTGGCTCTCAGCGAGACTACGTCGTAGAAAAACGGGGTGACGATTTCGTAGTAGTACGCCGACTGTGCGATCCGGCGGATGCACTCGCTGGCATGGACGCCACTGCGGTACTGGCGACCATTCGAAAACTGGAACTCACCCATCGCACCGGACGGATGCTTGATGGTCATGACCAGCGTACCGTCACGCTCCGGCGGCTGCTCCTGACAGGTCTCGTTGCTGTTGCCGTCCCAGTTCACCTTCTCCCAGGCGCGCAGCGCGCTGGAGTAGGCGTAGGACCAAGTGCTTCCATCGGGCTGGGTAACTGCGGTGAGGCGGTTCTGGCCTTCGACCTGACCGTAGCCATAGTTCCAGGTACGGCCCGCGGCAGTCACCGACACCAGAAGCGTGCCGCTGTAGGCCAGCGTGATCTCGCGGCCATCGCTGGACCAGATCCGGGTCGGGTGACCGTTGCCGTTGTACTCGTACTGTACCCAGTTGCCCGACCGGTCCTCTACACGGCTGGCCATGAGGTAGATGCGCGTGCGAGCGATCTTGGTCCTGTCTCCTTCGCCGCCCGAGCGCTCCAGCGTGCCGCCAAAGCGCGTGAACGCGGTATCGAAGAAGTACGACTCGCCCGAGGTGGTCCTGACCCGATAGCCCTCGCCAGCCAGACCCGACTTCATTGGAATACAGTCGATGGCATCGCGATGCGAGGTGCTCCACTTGCGTGCAACGCCGTCTGTCGGCATCGGCGTGTTGTTCCAGGCCCCCAACATGGTGCGATCACCACCACCCGGGACATGGATCATGTTGCCCTGCCAGACTTCGTTGAGCCGGAAGGAAATGGGCCACTGAGGCACCATGTCGCCACTGCAACGATTGTTCAGCCAGGCGCTCGCGCCGGGGAACATGCCGGTGATGTACGGCGTGTCGACCTCCCAGCCGCCCACACCATCGAGACTGGCGTTGAAGCTGCCACTCCCGACCAGGTCCATCTCGACACTGAACCGGCGCCGCATCTGCACCGGCAGGGCGTTGTTGCCTGGCAGGCTGACGTCGGTGACGGCAAACTCAGTCTTGCCGTTGTAGAGGCTGACGCTCTCGCCGAAAAGATCATCCTTCAGCGCCGTCAGGTTCTGGGCGGACTCAATGAGCTTGCGGTATTCCTGGTAGGGCTCGACTGCCGAGACCGAACCTGCGACCACGCACAGCGTCAGTGCCGTAGCAACGCGGCACTGCCAAGCAGCAACTCGCTTCACAATTTTCCCCTCGCGTCCGCATGCGTAGCCGCGCCAGGACGGCGCGACGTTGCTTCCATGCGACTCTCTCGTTCCTGATTCTAGGCGAGCGCTGCGAACAGATGGAAGGGGTCGTCAACGGCAATCATCTGGCACTTGCACGCGACCATTGAATTGCTTAATGCACCCACGCATGGCGTGGATCTACCGGTACGCCTGCACCTGCTTCCTCAGCAGATGCGGCACGATAAGCCGATGCACGGGTGCAACCGGCAGCATGTACACGCGCCCGAACGCGTTGTGCGTATGGACCACCGTCGCCACTTCCAGCACATCGCCCTGCCACTGCAGGGCCAGCTGCACACGCAGGTGGCGGTCGTCGTCTTCCAGCACGATGGCATCGTCATCCAGCGACTGCAGGGTGAAGATGCCCAGCCGTTGCCCCGGACGCGGCTGCGCGATGTCCTGTACCGCACGCAACGAGCCCAGGTGCTTCATGCCGAGCAGGCGCATGCCGCGATTGCGCAGTGCCATCAGCCCATCGAACCAGCCGGGAATGGTCGCCGCCATGTCGCGATAGGCCTGCAAGGCCGAGCGCCCATCACGACGGGTCGTCGCCTGGCAGGCGTGCACGAAGTCGGCGCCAGCCAGCTGTGGGCGCAGGATGCTGCCTGCACTCGGCGGGCCGGTCACCACCTGCGTACGGCTCACGGCTTCGGCCCCTGCCCCTCGTTGTCTTCCCAATGCAGGATGCGGCGGGTGACGAAGCGGTAGACCGGCTTGCCGGTGGCGAACCACAGCTCGCGCACCCAGGAGGTGCGCTTGAGCACCCGCTTTTCCACCGGGGTGAGCGACTCGCGGCAGTACATGCGCTTGTGCTTGAGCAGGTGGCGCAGGTCCTCACGGGCCAGCAGGCGCATCCAGCGCGAGCGCGGGTTGCCGATCACCGCCAGCTGGAAGTCGATCAGCGCCGGGCGGCCATCGTCGGTGACCAGCCAGTTGGCTTCCTTGGCCAGATCGTTGTGGGCCACGCCATTGCGATGCAGCTGCTGCAGCAGGCGACGCGCGGCGCGGAACCAGGCCAGGTCACCGCGAGGCGGACGCTGGTACATGGCGTCGCCGGCCATGAAGCTGCGGTCGAGATGACGTCCATCCCACGCCAGCAGCTGCGGCACATCGGCCATGCCGTGGATGTGGCGCAGTGCGCGTGCTTCACGGCGGGCCAGCCACCAGGCCGGCAGCCGCAACCACAGTGGTGTGGCGCCCAGATCACGGCGTACAAAGGAGCCGGCCGGCCCTTCCACAAGGAGGATGCGACCGAAGCTGTCGGCCTTCAGGGCGTGCGAGGGCGTGTCTGACGAATGCGGCATGTGCCCATTCTAGGCGATGGCGCCCGTTGCAAACGGTCACCAAGCGGCTGGGAACCAGTCACCTTCACGCCCCTATAATCGGGCAATGGACTCTTCATGGATCGACGCCACCCTCGCGTGGATTGCCGCTCACCCCGTGCTGGCGGGTGCCGTTATCTTCCTCATCGCCTTCTGCGATGCGGTGATCATTCTCGGCGCCATCGTGCCGGCCCTGCCGCTGCTGTTCGCGGTGGGCGTGTTCATCGGGCTGGGCCAGATCTCCGGGCCGTATGCGGTGGCGGCAGCCGCACTGGGCGCATTCGCCGGTGATGGCATCAGTTACTGGATCGGGCGCCGCTGGGGTGACCGCCTGCGTGGCGTGTGGCCCTTCAGCCGTTACCCGCAGCTGCTCGACCGCGGCGAAAACCTGTTCCGCCGCAATGCTTTCAAGAGCATCCTGGTAGCACGCTACGTGGGCGCGATCCGGCCGTTCGTGCCGGCCATCGCCGGCATGATGAAAATGCCGGCCAGCCGCTACATGCAGGCCAGTGGCATCGCCAGCATTTCGTGGGCGGTGCTGTTCCTGGCACCGGGCTGGGTGCTCGGCGAGGCCTACGACGCGGTAGCCGCCGTCGCAGGGCGCCTGGTGGTGGTGGTCGGCCTGCTGGCAGTGATCCTCGGCCTGGTCTGGGCCATCGTGCTGTACGGCTACCGCTGGTCGGCCGCGCGCATGGACAACTGGCTGGCGCGGCTGCTGGACTGGTCCAACCGACACCCGACGCTGGGCCGCTACACCGTCGGTGTGCTGGACCCGAAGCGCCGCGAGTCGGTGCCGCTGGCGATGCTGGCGCTGATGCTGCTGGTGCTGGGCTGGGGCTGGTTCGCGCTGCTGACCGTGGTGGTCGCCCATGGCGAGCCGCTGGCGATCGACCTGCTGGTGCACCAGGCCATGCTGGCGCTGCGCAATCCGCTGGCCGATTACCCGATGGCCGCGCTGGCATCGCTGGGCGCCTGGCAGGTGTTGTTGCCGGCCACCGCTGCAGCGATGGGCTACCTGATCTGGCGCCGCCGCTGGATGGCAGCCGCGCACTGGCTGGCCGCGCTTGCCTTCGGCCTGGCGTTGACCATGCTGCTCGGCGCAACGGTGGATGTGGTGCGACCGGTCGATGCCAGCAGTGGCTTTGGCTTCCCGTCGGTGTCGGTGACCATGGCCACCATCACCTTCGGCTTCTTCGCGGTGCTGATCGCCCGCGAGATGCCTGGCCGCACCCGTGTCTGGCCGTACCTGGTGTCGGGCATCGTGGTCAGCCTGATCGGCTTCTCGCGCCTGTACCTGGGCGCGCACTGGCTGAGCGATGTGATCGGCGGCATGCTGTTCGGTACGTTCTGGCTGCTGGTGCTGGGCATCGCCTACCGCCGCCGCTTCAACCGCTCGTTCTGGGTGAAGCCGGTGGCGTGGCTGTTCTACGGTGTCTTCGCCGTGGCGGCGATGTGGTACGCGCCGCGCCACATTCCGGTGAAGCTGGAACGCTTCGAGCCGACCCTGCCGGCGGCGCAGGCGATGGACATGCAGGCCTGGTGGCAGCACGACTGGGCGACACTGCCGGCGCGCCGCAACGAGTTCGACGACGACCAGCGCTGGCCGCTGGACGTGCAGGTGGCGGGCCCGCTGGCCCCGCTGCAGGCGCAGCTGGAAGCACGCGGCTGGAAGCGGCAGGAACAGGCCGGCTGGCAGGAGGCGCTGCTGATGCTGGACAAGAACACGGGTGCCGACGAACTGCCGGTGCTGCCAGCCACGCTGGACACGCGCGTGGAAGCGCTGTTGATGGTGCGCCCGGGTACACACCGCGATGAGCGCTACGTACTGCGCCTGTGGCCAGCCCCTGCGCAGTTGCAACCGGGCAATACGCCGCTATGGCTGGGCAGTGCGCAGACCCTGCGCTACGAGCGTCATTTCGAGTGGATCGGCATGTGGCACCCGCTGCGTGGCGTCGACCCGGCGCTCAACGCAGTGAAGGACGCCGTGCAGGACCTGCCGCAGCGCGAGGATGTGCACAGCGAAACCGGGTTGCCGGTGCTGCGGTTGAAGACCACGGCGCCCTGACCGGCACCGGTGCGCGATCACCCACTGTAGAGCCGAGCCCATGCTCGGCTGCTCTTCGCGGGAACCATCAAGCCGAGCATAGGCTCGGCTCTACAGTAGATCAGTAGATCCACGCCGTGCGTGGATGGCATTCCACGCATGCCCCAGCGTGTGCACCAAGGTGCACACCCACCCAAGGCAGGCTGCTACGGCATCCAGCCCAGCAACTGCTGCAATCGCTGGTGCGGGTCGTCCATCTGCAGCAGCTGCAGGCGCTGCTGCTCGCTCAGCGGCAACAGCTCGGCCAGCCGCCAGCCGACCCAGCTGGCCTGGTCCAGCAACGCCGGGTTGGACGGCGCATAAGCCTCGCCGGCCTGTTCGATGATGTGCCCCAGCACCGTGGCCAGCAGCGCGTGCTGTGGTCGCAGTTCGTCGTCCGGGTCTTCCTCGCACCAGCGCACGTCGGCCACCACCAGGCCGTTGTCGCGCACGCGGGTACGCTCCACATGGAAACGGCGGGTGCCGCGCAGGCGAAGCTGCAGCACGCCATCGGCACCGACATCGAAGTCTTCGATGCGCACCTGCACACCGTAGGCCGCCGGCGTCGCCGGTGCGCCGACTTCCTCGCCATCGAGGATCAGGCAGACACCGAACCCCTCACCACTGCGGCCGCTGTCGCGGACCAGGTCCAGATAGCGGCGCTCGAAAACACGCAGGCCCACCGCCGCACCCGGCACCAGCGTGGTGTGCAGCGGAAACAGCGGCAGCGGGCTGTCGACGCTCATCGGGCCTGCAACGCGGCGAGGAAGCGGCGCGGGGCGCCGTCGAAGCCACCGTTGGACATGAACACCACGTGGTCGCCGCTACGCACGCTGGACTGCAGCTGCGCCAGCAATGCGTCGGTATCCGGCACCGCGTGGGCGTCACCACGTACCGCAGCGATCACCGCAGCGGCATCCCAGGCCAGTTCCGGGCGATGCAGGAACACCACTTCATCAGCCAGCGCCAGCGACGGTGCCAGTGCCTGCGCATGTGCGCCCAACCGCATCGAGTTGCTGCGCGGTTCCATCGCAACCACGATGCGCGCATCGCCGACCCTGGCACGCAGGCCCTCCAGCGTGGTGGCGATCGCGGTGGGGTGATGGGCGAAATCGTCGTAGACGGTGATGCCGCCATGGCTGCCGATCACTTCCATGCGGCGCTTGACGCTGCGGAAGCGCGCCAGCGCCGGGATCACCGTGGCCGGCGCCACGCCCACTGCATGCGCAGCGGCCAGCGCGGCCAGCCCGTTGAGCACGTTGTGGCGGCCCAGCAGCGACCACTGCACGTCGCCCAGCGCCTGCCCACGATGGTGCACGCGGAACGCGCTGCCATCGGCGGCCAGCAGCTCGGCATGCCACTCCAGCGACGGATCGAAACCAAACCGCTCGACCGGGGTCCAGCAGCCCATCGCCAGCACTTCGGCCAGGCGCTGATCCTCGCCGTTGACGATCAGCCGCCCACGTGCGGGCACGGTACGCACCAGGTGGTGGAACTGGCGCTGGATCGCCGCCACGTCCGGGAAGATGTCGGCGTGGTCGTATTCAAGATTGTTGAGGATGGCCACCAGCGGCCGGTAGTGCACGAACTTGCTGCGCTTGTCGAAGAAGGCCGTGTCGTACTCATCGGCTTCGACCACGAACTCGCGGCCCTGGCCCAGGCGCGCGGAGACCCCGAAATCCTCGGCGACGCCGCCGATCAGGAAGCCGGGCGAGCGCCCTGCACTTTCCAGCAGCCAGGTGAGGATGGTGGTGGTGGTGGTCTTGCCATGGGTACCGGCCACGGCCAGCGTGTCGCGGCCCGGCAGCACCTGCTCGGACAGCCACTGCGCGCCGGATATATAGCGCTGGCCGGCATCGAGCACGGCTTCCACGGCGGCATTGCCGCGCGACAGCGCGTTGCCGATCACCACCTCGTCGGTGCCGGCCGGCACGCTGTCGGCACGGTAGCCCTGGTCCAGGGTGATGCCCAGCTGTTCGAGCTGGGTCGACATCGGCGGGTAGATGGCCTGGTCGCTGCCGCTGACGGAATGCCCGAGTTCCCGCGCCAGGGCGGCCACGCCGCCCATGAAGGTGCCGGCAATTGCAAGGATATGTACGCTGCTCATGACCGAGGATTGTGACCGATGACGGCTGTATAGGGCCAATGTCCGCTATCGGGTAAGACAACCCCTACACGGGATGTGAGAAAACTCCAATCAGCTGTCAGGGAATTCCCGATAGCGATGTTCTGTGAACCCGGACACAATTCGAACTGCCAGCCGCAGTACCCGAACCGGTCCTACTCCCCAAGAGGCCATCCCCAAGGGAGCTCATGCTGCGGGGCCCTGAGCAAGCCCTTCGCTGGCGCCTGTCAAACGACACAGGCCTGATCCTCGCGGACCAGGCCTGTGTTTTTTTGCGCCCGGGGAGCCGGCAATTCGCGCCGGCCCGGCCGGATCAGGCCTTGATTGCCGCCAGGATGCGGGCTTCGATCTCGTCCAGCTCACCGACGCCATCGACGCGGGCCAGGGTGCCACGGCCGGCGTAGAAATCGACCACCGGGGCGGTCTGCTCGTTGTAGACCTGCAGGCGCTGGCGCACCGCTTCCGGATTGTCGTCGGCGCGGCCCTGCTCCTTGGCACGACCGGCGATGCGATCCACCAGCAGCTCGGTGGCCACGTCCAGCTGCACCACGGCGTCCAGCGGCTGGCCGATCTTGGCCAGCAGGCCGTCCATCGCATTGGCCTGGGCCACGTTGCGCGGGTAGCCATCGAGGATGAAGCCCTTGGCGACATCAGCCTGGGTCAGGCGCGACTCCAGCATGCCCAGCAGGATGTCGTCCGACACCAGGTTGCCGGCATCCATCACCGTCTTGGCCTGCTTGCCCAGCTCGGTGCCGGCGGCGATTTCCGCGCGCAGCATGTCACCGGTCGAAATGTGGGCGATGCCCAGCTTTTCCTTCAGGCGCGTCGCCTGTGTCCCCTTGCCCGAACCGGGCGGTCCCAACAGAACCAATCGCATTTGACCTGACTCCAACGTGTTGAAAACAAAGAAGGTTCGCGTCCCGGACGGTCCGGTATCGCTGCACCGCAATAGCGCCACTTTACCGCATCCGGGTAATGTCCCTGCAATGTCCCCTCCCCCGAGCAGGTAGAAGCATGCGCAACGGTACTCTCCTTTATGCCCAGTCCGGCGGTGTCACCGCCGTCATCAACGCCACGGCGGCGGCGGTGATCGAGCAGGCGCGGGCCAAGGGCATCAAGGTCCTGGCCGCCCGCAACGGCATCCTCGGCGCCCTGCGCGAGGAGCTGATCGACACCAGCAAGGAGAGTGCCGCGGCCATCCGCGCGCTGGCCCATACCCCGGGCGGTGCCTTCGGCTCGTGCCGGGTCAAGCTGAAATCGCTGGACGCCGACCGCGCCCGCTACGACCGCCTGCTGGAGGTGCTGCGCGCGCACGACGTGCGCTGGTTCCTCTACAACGGCGGCAACGACTCGGCCGATACCGCGCTGAAGGTCTCGCAGCTGGCCAAGGCCTCCGGCTACGACCTGACCTGCATTGGCGTGCCCAAGACCATCGACAACGATCTGGCGGTGACCGACACCTGCCCCGGCTTCGGCTCGGCGGCCAAGTACACCGCCGTCTCGGTGCGCGAGGCGGCGCTGGACGTTGCGGCGATGGCCGAGACCTCCACCCGCGTCTTCATCTACGAGGCGATGGGCCGCCACGCCGGCTGGCTGGCCGCGGCCGCCGGTCTGGCTGGCAACGGTGATGACGACGCACCGCACATCATCCTGCTGCCCGAGCGCGCCTACGACGAGGCTGCATTCCTGGCCAAGGTGAAGGCCGTGGTCGAGCGCGTCGGCTACTGCGTGGTGGTGGCGTCGGAAGGTATCGCGACCGCAGATGGCCGCTTCGTCGCCGACGCAGGCGGCGGCAAGGACTCGTTCGGTCACTCGCAGCTGGGCGGCGTGGCGGCGCACCTTGCTGCACGGGTCAAGGACCAGCTGGGCCTGAAGGTGCACTGGGCGCTGCCCGACTACCTGCAGCGCTCGGCCCGCCACCTGGCCAGCAGGACCGACTGGGAGCAGGCACAGGCGGTCGGCAAGGCCGCCGTGCAGCTGGCACTGAAGGGCCAGAACGGCGTGATGCCGGTGATCGTGCGCAGCAGCGATGCGCCCTATCGCTGGAAGATCGAAGCGGCCCCGCTGTCGAAGATCGCCAACCACGAGAAGAAGATGCCAGCCGGCTTCATCCGCCGCGATGGCTTCGGCATCACCGCCAAGGCGCGCGCCTACCTGTCGCCGCTGATCAAGGGCGAAGCGCCGCTTCCCTATGGCACCGACGGCCTGCCGAAGTACGTGACACTGAAGAACGTGGCGGTGAAGCAGAAGCTGCCGGCCTTCGAGGGCTGAAGTGTGCCTGCGTCCTGTGCGGCGCACAGGGCGCATTGCGGCGGCCGCCGAAGCGCCCCACAATCGGGCTCCGGCCCGGGGCAAAGGGGCCGCTGCAAGCCAGATTCGACGCTGCCCGGCCCTCAAGGCCCGGGCCCGTGCTGCCATTCCACAAGGACTGTAACCATGAAGCACCCGATCCTGATCGCCGCGCTGCTGTGCGGTGCTGCCGCGCCGGCCTTCGCTGCGACCTGCGAAAGCAACTTCCAGAAGAAGGGCAATCCCTTCGTCGGCACTACCTTCACTTCATCGGTCACCCATCCGGACCTGACCGTGGCCAGCGCCATCGGCCAGATGCGGGTGATCGCCAAGAACGCCAACATGGACGTCCTCAGCGAGGACGTGGAAGGCGGCTCGATGCTGATCGAAGAGCCGGAATCCATGGCCCACAAGCCGATTCCGATGATCATCAGTGCCACCTCCGAAGGCGGCCAGGGCACCGTCGGCATGGTGGTGAAGGTCAACAAGGGCGCCATCGCCCCGGCCGACGGCGTGCGCGAAGAAATGTGCAAGCTGCTCAACCAGATCAAGCCAGGCAAGGCGGGCGAACAGGCGGCCAAGGCCACTCCGCAGGCCTCGGTGGTGACCATTGCCGCCGACCGCTTCGGCTTCCAGCTGCGCAACCAGAACAAGGACAACCCGGCCGCGGTCGAGCCGCGCTACAAGGGCAAGACCTACGCCATCACCGGTCGCATCACCACCGTGCTGCGCAGTGGCGGCACCTACAACACCAGCTTCGACCTGCCCAGCGATGGCAGCATCGATTTTGAGCGTGTGGCCATTTCCTGCTCGTTCGCAGCCAACCAGGCCGCGTATGCGCTGGCCCTGCGCCCGCGCGAGAAAGTAACGCTGACCGGCGTGGTCGACAGCTACGACCAGATCGGTCGGGTGTTGTGGCTGAAGGACTGCCGCGGCAACTGACCGCTGCCGGCATGGGAAAAGGCCCGGGTGCGCAGGCGCCCGGGCCTTTTCGTTTCCCCAGCGGTTCACGCCTGGCGCACGTGCATCGCAGGATGATGGACGCCCCGCCTGGAGGTCATCATGGCACTGCGTGTTGTTCGTCTCGGCAGCCCGCGCCAACCCGGTGAGGGCCTGCGCATCGGCACCGTGCGGCGACCACCGCGCGGCGTGCCCCGCAGCGAATTCGCGAAACGGGACTGGTACGACGTCTGGTTCCCGACTCTGTCACCCAGCGCGGAGCTGGTGAAACAGGCCCATGAGGCGAAGACCGCCGCCGACTGGACTGCGTTCTTCCGCCACTACAAGGCCGAGATGAAAGCGCCCGATGCCGCGCACGCGCTGGACCTGCTGGCCGCGATGTCGCAGCACAGCGACCTCAGCGTGGGCTGCTACTGCGAGGACGAAGCGCATTGCCATCGCAGGGCGTTGCGCGAGCTGCTGGTGGCGCGCGGGGCGACGCTGGCGGAGTGAGATCAGCCGGATGCCGGCCAGCGGCCGGCACTACCACCCGTGGACGACTGCGTGGGCGCAGCGCACGCATCATCTCAATTGCAGGCCTTGCCTTCCATCTGCAGCTGCGCGGCGAACATCGTCACCTGCGGAATCTGGCCGGCTGCCGCCTGCTTCTTGGCCTCTTCCAGATAGATGCGCGACTGGCCCTGCCCATCCAGCTCGACCTTGTTGCTCGACGGCAGGCGCCACACCCGCACCACCGCCTGCTGCGCCGGGCATGCCGCGTTGGGCACGCGGATCACATCGTTGAGCTTCCAGCCCTTGTCGGCACTCGGCTGTGCCTTGGTGTAGTCGACGAAGCGCGCACGTGGCTGGCACTGCTCGCTGGTACGCACGGCGGAGAAGCGGTACGGGGCGGCGGCATCGCCGGTGAACGCACCTTCCAGGCGTGCGCAGGCCTCGGGAATCTGCCGCAGCGTATGCACCGCGCCCACCGCCTGGGGTGCGCCCACGGCACGCTGCAGCTCCGGGGTTTCCGCAGCGAGTGCCGGCACGGCCGGGGCCAGGGCGGCGAGCATCAACAGGGACAGGCGCATGAGGGATCTCCATCGGGACTCCGCGCAGGCTTGCAGAGGCTGGCTTAACGGGGTGCAAAGGCCGGTGGCTCGCAAATCATGCCCTTGCCTGGCGGCGGGTCCGCGCGCATGTCGACGCGTTCATTGGCAGGGCGCCCACGGGTCATGCGGCGCGGCTCCCACGGGCCAGTCGAGCATGGCTCGACTCTACAAAGAGCGGCACGCATACTGCGGGCACCAGGGAATGCTGAACACCGCCATACGTCGGACGACCACCAAGGTCGGTACGGGTTGGTTCCAGGCTGCAGCCCGTCGTCCCCCTCGTGGTGCCGTTCATCGCCACTGGATGCCTACATCCATTCTGCGGAGGGGTCTAATGCTGGAACGTCACGGGCTGTCACTGGCGCTGGGCTGCGCCATTCTCGCGATCCTGTTCGGAATCGTCTCGGCGCGCTGGATCCTGCGCCAACCCACCGGCAATGAGCGCATGGTTGCGATCGCCACCGCGATCCAGGAAGGTGCGCGTGCCTACCTCAACCGTCAGTACCTGACCATCGGCATCGCCGGCGTGGTGCTGTTCGTGCTGGTCGGGGTGTTCCTCAGCTGGTACACCGCGATTGGTTTCGCGGTCGGTGCGGTGCTGTCCGGCGCCGCCGGCTACATCGGCATGAACGTGTCGGTGCGCGCCAACGTGCGCACCGCGGAGGCGGCGCGCCAGGGCATCAGCGCGGCGATGGACGTCGCCTTCCGCGGCGGCGCGATCACCGGCATGCTGGTGGTCGGGCTGGGCCTGCTGGGCGTGGCAGGCTACTACGCACTGCTGCTGCGCATGGGCCTGCCGATGGAGCAGGCGCTGCACGCGCTGGTCGGGCTGGCGTTCGGTTCGTCGCTGATCTCGATCTTCGCGCGGTTGGGCGGCGGCATCTTCACCAAAGGAGCCGACGTCGGCGCCGACCTGGTCGGCAAGGTCGAAGCCGGTATTCCCGAAGATGATCCGCGCAACCCGGCGGTGATCGCCGACAACGTCGGTGACAACGTCGGTGACTGCGCCGGCATGGCCGCCGACCTGTTCGAGACCTACGCGGTGACCGTGATCGCCACCATGCTGCTGGGCAGCCTGATGCTGGCCGAGGCCGGCGCCAACGCGGTGCTCTACCCGCTGGTGCTGGGCGGCGTATCGATCATCGCCTCGATCATCGGTGCGCTGTTCGTCAAGGTGAAGCCGGGCGGCTCGATCATGGGTGCGCTGTACAAGGGCGTGATCGTCTCCGGCGTGCTGGCGGCGATTGCGTTCTATCCGATCACCACCGGGCTGATGTCCGACAACGTGCATGGGCCGATGGCGCTGTATGGCTGCGCGTTGATCGGGTTGGTGCTGACCGGGCTGATCGTGTGGATCACCGAGTACTACACCGGCACCCAGTACAAGCCGGTGCAGCACGTGGCGCAGGCCTCGACCACCGGCCATGGCACCAACATCATCGCCGGCCTAGGCATTTCGATGAAGTCCACCGCGCTGCCGGTGGTGGCGGTGTGTGCGGCGATCTGGGGAGCCTTCGCGCTGGGCGGCCTGTACGGCATCGCCATCGCCGCTACTGCGATGCTGTCGATGGCCGGCATGATTGTCGCCCTCGATGCCTACGGCCCGATCACCGACAACGCCGGTGGCATCGCCGAAATGGCCGAGCTGCCCTCGGAGATCCGCGACATCACCGATCCGCTGGATGCAGTGGGCAACACCACCAAGGCAGTGACCAAGGGCTATGCGATCGGATCGGCGGCGCTGGCCGCACTGGTGCTGTTCGCCGACTACACCCACAACCTGCAGGCGGCCAATCCCGGCCAGGAGTTCCGCTTCGATCTCAGCGACCACACGGTGATCATCGGCCTGCTGATCGGCGGCCTGATTCCCTACCTGTTCGGTGCGATGGCGATGGAAGCGGTCGGCCGCGCCGCCGGTGCGGTGGTGGAGGAAGTGCGCCGCCAGTTCCGCGAGATCCCCGGCATCATGCAGGGCACCGGCAAGCCCCAGTACGACAAGGCGGTGGACATGCTGACCCGCTCGGCGATCCGCGAAATGATCGTGCCGTCATTGCTGCCGGTGGCGGTGCCGGTGGTGGTCGGCTTGCTGCTGGGGCCACGCGCGCTGGGCGGCCTGCTGATCGGCACCATCGTGACCGGCCTGTTCGTGGCCATTTCGATGACCACCGGCGGCGGTGCCTGGGACAACGCCAAGAAGTACATCGAGGACGGCCACTTCGGCGGCAAGGGCAGCGAGGCGCACAAGGCCGCGGTGACCGGCGATACCGTCGGTGACCCGTACAAGGACACCGCCGGCCCGGCGATCAATCCGCTGATCAAGATCATCAACATCGTGGCGCTGCTGCTGGTGCCGCTGCTGTAGATCCGCGCCATGGGTGGATGACGGCCTCGATGGGGTCAGAGCCCTTTCCTGCGGAAAGGGATCCGACCCCACCGTCAATCACCGCCCACGCAGGAAGAACGACACCGGCACCATCACTTCCACCGGGTCGCCGGCCATTTCGGCCGGCGGCGCCGGCAGCGGGCTGGCCCGCTGCACGGTGTCCAGCGTCTCCTGGTCGAGCAGCGCGAAGCCACTGCTGCGGCCCAGTTTCAACCCCGAGACCGCGCCATCGCGGGCCACGGCAAAGCGCACGTAGACCACGCCCTGCTGGCGCAGCCGCTCGGCCTGGCGTGGATAGCGCCGGTGCTGCTGCAGGTGCCCGAGCAGGCGTCCTTCCCAGGTCGCCTCGGCACGACTGCGCTCACCCGCCGTGGTCTGCGGCGCGGTGTAGCGTGCGGCAGCGTCGGCGGCCACCTGCGGCGGTGCGCTGGTCTGCGCGACGTTGGCATCGGCGCTGTCCGGCGCGGGCGCTGGTTCCGGCGCTTCTGGCGGAGGCAGCTCACCCTGCGGCTGCACGGGTGCCTTGGGTTGCTCACGCACGGCTGGCGCTGGCGCCTGCTGCCGCTGCTGTTGCTGCTGCAGCGGCCCGGTGGCGACCTCGCGCGGCGGCGCCGGCGGTGCCTGCGCCATCGGCGCCAGCTCCAGCGTCAGCGCTGCCGGGGGAGCGGTTGCAGCCTGCACCGGTGCGCGCGCCACCCACCAGCAGGCCGCGCCGATCAACAGCGCGTGCACCAGCAGTACGATCGCCAGGCTGGTCGCCCAGCGCCGCAGTCCGCTCATTGCGTGCGCTGCTCCAGGCCGACCAGTGCCACCTTCAGGTAACCGGCCGCACGCAATGCATCCAGCGTGGCCATCAGTTCGCCGTAGGGCACGTGGGTATCGGCGCGCAGGAAGATACGCTGCGCGGTGTCACTGTGGGTGGCCGCCTGCAATGCAGCCGCCAGCCCGTCGCGCGCTACGGCCTGTTCGCCAACGCGAAGCGACAGATCGGCCTGCACAATCACATACACCGGCGCCTGTTCGGGCGGCGTGGCACTGGCGCTGCTGGCCGGCAGCTGCACCGGCACCGACACCGTGGCCAGCGGTGCGGCCACCATGAAGATGATCAACAGCACCAGCATCACGTCGATGAAGGGCGTGACATTGATCTCGTGCGCTTCTTCGGGGGCATCGTCGCGGTCGGACGCGGTCCTGATCGCCATCGTCGCGCCTCAGTGCACCGCGCGCAGCGGCGCCGCAGCGGCACGCGGGACGGCACGATCAAGATCGCGCGACACCAGCTGCTGCACGGCGGCCGACAGATCGCCGAGCAGCCCCCGCAGGCCGGCCAGCACGCGGCTGAAATGGTTGTAGACCAGCACCGCGGGAATCGCCGCGACCAGGCCGAGCGCTGTCGCCAACAGGGCCTCGGCGATGCCGGGCGCAACCACCGCCAGGCTGGTGGTGTTGCTGTGGGCGATGCCGATGAAACTGTTCATGATCCCCCACACCGTACCGAACAGGCCGACGAACGGCGCCACCGCGCCGATGCTGGCGAGCGCGCCGATACCGCGCCGCTGCACGCGCGCGGTTTCCAGCTCGATGCGTTCCAGGCGCGAGGCGACGCGCTCCTTGATGCCGTCGTGGCTGTCCAGCTCCTGCGACAGGCGCAGTTCGGTGCGTGCAGCGTCCAGCATCGTCAGTGCAGCGCCCTGTTGCAGGGTCGCTTCTTCGCTCTGCGTCGGCAGCTGTGCGGACTGCAGCAACAGCGCGCGTGCCGCACGCAGCTGCCGGGCCTGCCGCGCCAGCTCCCAGCCCTTGGCCAGCAGCACGGTCCAGGTGGCCAGCGACGCCAGTGCCAGCGCGATCATCACGGCCTTCACCACTACGTCGGCGGCCAGGTACATGCCCCACGGGGTCAATGCGGGGGCGGCCACAGGGGCCAGGTCAGCAGGCAGCATCGTCTCGGTTTCCATCAGCATCAGGGGTCGCTGCGCGACGGCGGGTCGCACGCGGATCATTGGCGTCGTCCACTTCCACGACCGGATGGGGCTGCAGCCGCGGCGCGGGTCGGCTGAGCACGTAGCCGGCGCTGACCGCGAAGAACAGGCCCACGCCCAGCAGCAGGCGCCACGACGGGTGCGCTCCCCAGCAGAACAGCGCAAAACCGACGGCCATGCCGGCACTGGCGAATGCCTTGCCCTTGCGCGACACCGCACCCTGCTCACGCCACAGCCGCAGTGACGGGCCGTAGCGCGGATGCGCCAGCAGGCGCCGCTCGAACTTCGGCGAGCTGCGTGCGAAGCAGCCCACGGCGAGGATCAGGAAGATGGTGGTCGGCATCACCGGCAGCAACGCGCCGATCACCCCGAGGCCGACCATCAACCATCCCAGCGCGAACCAGAGCCAACGCATCAGCGCTGCATCCGCAGGCGGGCACCAGGCATCAGGCGAATTCCACTTCGACGTGGCCGTGCACGCTGCGGAACGCGGCGTCGGCCGCATCGATCACCTGCTGCTCCTGCCTGGCACTCAGCGGTACCGCGTCCAGCGCAGCGGTGAACTCGCGCCAGTGGCGCGCCGCGCCATCCGGATGCGCGGCCAGGTGGCGGGCGCCGAAATCACGATCCAGGCCGAGCCTGGCGGCCATCTTGTACAGCACGGTGCCGCCCAGGTTGGACCCTTCGGCCACATACAGCCACCCCAACGCGGCGGGCAGTTCCAGATCGGACGGCAACGCCGCGATGTCGGCCCCGGGCAGCGTCTGCTCCAGATCCTGCAGGTCGCGCGCCACCTGGGCCAGGCGGCGGCGCTCGCCCAGGTCCGGCAGCAGTGCGTCCAGCGCAGGGTTGGCATACAGCGCATCGATGCTGCGATGGAAGCGATACTGCACGCGCAGGAACCGGGCGAAGTTGCTGCGGTCAGCGAAGATGTCACCGGCCATGATGCGCTTGTCCAGGGCGCCATGGCTGTCGCGGGTGGCGGCCTTGAGCCGCAGGCTGCGGCTGTCTTCAGGGGCGATGTGTGCGTTCATGGGGGATGCCAAGGGGGTCGTCCTGCTGTAGACGTTCGCCACGGGGCTTTCCCCAAGGCTATGTGCGCCGATAATGGCGCATCCCTTCTTACCGCAGGAACCGACGATGATCACCACCGAACCGCGCATGACCAACCTGTTCCTGCAGCTGGGCCTGGACGCCAGCGCCGAGGGCATCGCCCGCTTCATCCGCGAGCACCAGCTGGCCACCGATGTGGAAGTGGTCGAGGCACCGTACTGGAACGATGCGCAGCGCCAGTTCCTGTCCGAGTCGCTGCAGGCCGATGCGGCATGGACCACCGTGGTGGATGAGCTGAACGAGTCGCTGCACGAGGACGCGGTGAAGGCGGCGACGGGGCTGTAAGTGTCCTGATGGGGGCGCCGGGCATGGCCCGGCCCCTCCCTGTAGATCCACACCATGTGGAGATGAATTCCCTTGCCAAGAGAATTCTAGACCTCAGTCGCAATCGGCCCTCGATGAAGCGCGTCATTTCCATCACCATGAGCGCGGTAGCAAGGCTGATCCATCCATGGCGAAAGCAGCGAACATCAACTACATCCATTACCTCTACTACCCGCTGTTGTCCATGTCGGACGATGAATTGGCGGCGTTCGAGATAAACGATGCGCAGGACAGAGCTTGGTTGTTCGGTGAGATGAGCAAAATTTTGGAGACATTTGGTCCCGCTGCCCGTGCTCATGTCCGCAGCGCTCTAGGCTTCGTTGCAGGGACGAATGGCGTTGAAGATCACTGGCGAAACCTGATTCCACACGAACTTCCGCTTGGCGAGGTCGAGAACAGGGCTTGCTACGTGAGCGAACTGTTTTTCGGCCTTTTCCATCGCCTCCCGGTTGAAGAAGACTGGACGGATGTCGAGCTCTCACTGGACGTTCCAGCCGACGGATTGAGAACCAATATGTAGCGCGGCGGCTCCGGGAAAGCGGAGTCTTCCCCACGTCAAAGGCGGTGCGGACCAAGGTCCGCACCCACCAAAGGCGCTCTGCGCTGGTGATCAGTACTTCCAGGTCAACGCCAGCCGGGCCGTACGGCCCGGTGCCGGCATCACGCCCAGGGCCAGCGGGTCCAGGTAGTAACGATCGGTCAGGTTGTCCACGCCGGCTTCCACCGAGAGCTGGTCGTTGAAGCTCCAGCTGGCGAACAGGTCGACCAGCGTGGTCGGCCGGTACAACTGCTGGATCGCCGACAGGCCCACGTTCCAGTCCTTGTCCAGCTTGCTGATCGGGCCGGCGTTGTGGACCACGCGGGTGCCGAAGGCCAGGCGCTCGTCGAACAGGCGCGAGCCCAGGGTCAGGTTGACCATGTAGCGCGGCGGGTTCTGCGTGTTGGTGTAGGAGCCTTCGAAGCCGCCGTCCACGCAGTCGGGCGTGTTGGCCAGCTCGCCGTTCCTGCGCTGCGCCCCATAGGCACGGCGCTCGGCGGCGATGTCCGGCGCGCAGGTCTTGGCCTTGAAGTAGTAGTGCGCGGACAGATCGGCAAATACCTTGCCGCTGTCATAGCTGGACTGGAACTCCATGCCCGAAACCTTGAACTGGTCGACGTTGCGGATCAGGCCCGCCGACAGCGTGCGGTAGTCACGGGTGATCAGGTCGTCGATGCGGGTATCGAAATACGCCAGCTTCAGCGCCACGCGGTCGCCGGCAGTGAACAGGTCGTAGCGGAGGGTGCTGGCGCCGATTTCCCAGCTGCGCGCGCGCTCCGGCTTAAGCTCGCCCACCGGTTTGGCGGCGGTGAACAGGCCCAGCGTGGTCTCGAACAGGCTCGGCAGCTTGGTGCCTTCGGCGTACTTCACGTAGACCATGGTGTCTTCGCTGAAGCGATAGGCCACGCTGGCGGTCGGCGAGAACGCGCTGTCGCGGCGGCGGATCGGCTGCGACCAGTTCCAGCTGACCGGCACTTCCAGATCCTGCGCCTTGCCAGCGTCGTAGAAGTTCCAGCCACCGATGTCGGCCACCGTGCCCTTCTTGTACGGCGAGGCCAGCAGCGATTCCCGGGTGAAGTTGCCGTTGGCATCCGGGTACCAGTTCAGCAGCGCGATGCGCTTGGCCCGCCACGACGGCAGCGCCGGATTGCCATTGAGCAGCTCGGTGTAGCGGTACTGGCCCTGCACCTCATAGGCATCAGGCGTGGCCAGGCGGTTGCGGTCATGCACATCCACGCGGTTCCAGCGGCCACCGGCCAGCAGCTCCCAGTGCTCATCGGGCTGCCACTTCAGCGAGGCCACCGCGCTGTATTCCTTGCGCTCGGCGTTGCGCAGGAAACGGTTGTTGACCAGATCGTCGTGCATGACCGGCCCCGAACTGCCCGGCGCGATGTCTTCGTCGCTGTAGGACAGGCCGTAGTCCAGCGTGAACGCGCCGGCCCGGGTGTCGAACTTCGAGGTATTGCTGACATCCAGGCCGAAGCGCTTCTGTCGCAGCGGATTGCGGTAGGCATCCTTGTAGCCGGGGTCGCCACTGAAGCTGGGCGCGTCGTACCACTCGGTGCGGCGGTCGAAGTACCACGGGGTGATGCCGGTCAGGCTGTTGTACATCACGCTGTCGGTGTCGGTGTACGCGGCGTTGACGCGCAGGTCGATCAGCTCGCTGTCCGGATTGAAGCGGTAGCGCAGGCTGTAGCTGTCCATGTCGACGTGGCCCGGATCCCACTGTGGAATGCGGTCACGATCCACGCGGATGATCTGCGAGGCCATGATCTCGCCGGCAGTGCCTTCATAGCGGCGATAGCCGGCTTCCAGCGTCTGCGTGTCGTCGATGCGCCAGGTACCCTTGAGCAGCGCCGACTTCGAGCGCGAAGAGGTATTGAAAACCTCGGTGCGCGGCGGATTCAGCGGCGCCAGCGTGCGCCGATCCTGCGGGAAGTCGTCGTAGCCGTGGCGGCCGGAGAAGTAGTTGCCGTTGTCACGGTAGGCGTAAGCGGCGACCAGATCGAAGCGGTCCCAGTGCCCTGCGGCGGCCACGTTGAAGAACTGGCTGCCGGTGGCGCTGCGATCGGTGCGCGGTGCCGCACTGTAGGACGGCAGGCTGTTGGCACTGCCATTGGCCAGGCCGCCGCGCACGCGCACGCCGACGTCGCGGCCCTCGCGCAGCACGTCACCGATCTTCAACGTCTCCATCTCGACCACGCCGCCGATGCCACCGGACGCGTTGGGCTGCAGGCTCGGCCCCTTGGTGATGGTCAGGCTGGAGATCAGGTCCGGGTCGAGGTAGGTGCGCTGCGACTGGCCGGCGTAGCCACGGTAGGTATCCATGCTGGACTGGCCACCGTCGATGATCACCGGCACGCGGCCCTGGCCCTGGATACCGCGGATGTTGACGTCGAAGCCGTTGCCCACGCGCGGATCACCGGCGGTGACACCGGCCACACCCTTGACGATGTCGCCGTTGGAGGTGCCGCGGAAACGCTCCAGATGCGTGCGATTGAGCGTGGTGGTCGAACCCACGCTGCGATAGCTGTCGAGCAGGCGTGCTTCATCACTGGTCGCGCCGCTCCCGACGCGGTCGCCGGCCACACTCAGCGTGTCGGTGACGATCACACCACTGTCGGCCTGCAACGGCGTTGCCGCTTCCAGGGTGACCGCATCGGCGCTGACCCGGCGCACTGCCAGGCCACTGCCCTGCAGCAGCTGCTGCAGCGCCTCGTTGGCCGACAGGCTGCCGCCGACCGCGCGAGAAGTTACGCCACGTGCCAGCGATGCGGGATAGACCACCTGCACACCGGACTGGCGCATGTAGCTGCGCAGCGCGTCATCCAGCGGTTGCGCCGGAATATCGAAGCGCAGCACGGCCGCGTGGTCGCTGCTGGCGCTCTGCGCCAGTACGGACGGCGCGGCACTGGCCAGGCCGGCGGCGAGCAACGCGATGCACAGGCGGGACGGGCGCAGCACGCGGCCCGGGCGATGGAAGTCGAACATGGGGGAACCTGTCAGGTAATCGGTGCCGCGAACGCGGCGTCATCCGCAACACGGGCGGACACGGCGACGTACGTGGCGGCGGCGGGTACGTTCGCGGAGTAAGACGGATGAAAGCGTGGCAACCCCAAGGGGATTTGCAGTCGAAGCAGGTGCCGACGGTTGCGCGCCCGGTTGCAGTGGTGGGTGCCGACGGTTGCGTGGCTGGTTGCAGTGGTGGGTGCCGACCGTTGGTCGGCACCGGGGCAATGGCGTGGATCTACCGATGGACGATGGCGACGCCGAGCGGCAGCCGGGTCACCTGCAATCTAGCCGTCGCGGCCAGCGCATCCAGCGCCTGTTCCGGGCGGTCGATGCGCAACGCCGCGCTTACCGCCGGCAGCTGCGATAGATCACCACGCACGAAGGTCGGGCCAGCGCGATAGCGCCCCACCCATTGCACCGCGTCAGCGACGCGGGCCTGTTCCAACAGCAGCTCGCCCTGACGCCAGGCGCCGACGCTGTCGGCCGCAACGTCCCCCAATCGCCTCACACCACTGTGTTCACCGTAGGCCGCGCGCTGGCCCTGCTGCAGGTAGGTCCAGCCACCGTCAACCGGGCTGGCCATCCGTACCCTGCCCTGCCCGACCTGGGTTTCCACCTGGTCGTGGCCCCGCGCCACGGTGAAGGCGGTCGAGATGTCCTCGACCACGCCATTGCCGGCGCGCACGCTGAAACGTCGCTGCGCATCCGGACTGACCTCGAACCAGGCACGCCCGCGCAACAGCTCGACCTGGCGGGCGTTCGCATCAAAGTGCACGGCAATCGCACTGTCGGCGTCCAGCACCGCACGGCTGCCATCAGGCAGCAGTACGTTCTGCACCTGGTGCGTGCTGCGGTGATCGGACTGCAGGCGCAGCCACGCCTCCGGCCATGCCACCAGCATCGCCAGCATTGCCGCCGCAGCCATGGCCCAACGCCGTCGGCGCGGGCGTCGACCAGCCACGCGGGCCGGCTGCGCTCGCGGCCCGACGCTGCGCCACAGCGCGCGCTCGTGTTCGAAGGCCCTGCGGTGCCCCGGCTGTTGCAGCCAGTGTTCGAACGCCTGCATGCGCGCGTCGCTGATATCGCCCGAGGCCAGCCACGCGATCCAGTCCCGGGCCTGCTCGGCCAGGGCATCGTCATTGGCGGCAGGCAGCATGTTCGGCGGGCTCATCGGCTGGCGGACAGGCGCATTCAAGCGCGGGGCGGAGAAACTGGACCGCATCCACGGTCCAATGATCAAGACGTTTGCGCGAAGGCCAGCCCCAAGGCGGCGCGATCATCGGCCGCTGCGGGCCCAGGCCAGGCGCTGCAGCGCGGTGCGTACGTGATTCTCCACCGTGGTCACCGATACCCCAAGGCGGCGTGCGATCTCGGCCTGGGTCAGGCCCTGAAGGCGGTTGAGCCGGAAGATGGTGCGGGTCGGCTCCGGCAGATGGCCGGCCGCGTCGAGTACCCGCTGCAGCTCGTCCTGCGCCATGGCCTGCTCTTCGGTCGAGATCACCTCGTCCGGCCCCCACAGGTAGTGATCGGCCAGCAGGCGGTTGCGCCGGGTCGACTCGCGGCCGTGGTCGGTGGCGAGGTTGGCGGCCAATCGATACAGATAGGCGCGTGGGTTGTCGATGGCTTGGCTGTCATCGACCCCACGGGCCTTGAACCACACCGCCTGGATCACGTCCTCGGCGCCGTTGTCGCCCCCCAGAATACGTTGCACCCGGCGCAGCAGCGCTGGCCGCTCGCGGATCAGCAGTTCGGTGAGGGAGGCAGCATTGGAGGACATGCGCGGAGCCGGGACGACAGACGGGAGGCGCCGCGCATGCTACTCCGCAAATGCGAATCAGTCACGTTTGCATTGTCGAAATGGTCACAGGCAATCAGTCAGCCCCTCGTAAACGTGGGTGCTGGTTCCGGGCAGGGTGGCATGCAGGGCTTCATGCCCGGCGCGCTCCCACGCTGCCAGCAGCTCGTCCAAGTGGGTTCCCGCCGCCAGTGGCAGCATGCAGGCATAGCGTCCCTGGTCAACATCGATCTGCCCGGTCTTCTGGACCCAGGTGTAGCTCCCGGCGAACGTCCAGACACAACGGGCCACGACACCGGTGGCCCGCTGCACTGAGCAACGCAAGCGCATCGCCCGCAGGTTGTAATACTGCCCTTCGCAGAAGGTATCCCCACAGATATCGTCAAAGCCGCGCACCAACAGACGTTCGGCCGCCAGGAAGCGCTCGCGCCCGGTCGCCGGATTCGGGTAGTCACGGGCATCGACAAATTGAGGGGTCGCCTGGGCGTTGGCTGCCATCAGCAGCGCGCAGACCAGCCATCGTGCCGGGAAGACGCGCATCACCCCACCCTCCCGGTCTTCCGGAGGCAGTCCGGCAGCGCGTCGAACAGGCCATGGTCAAGTCCAGGCAGGTTCGCCGTCAGGCCATCTGGTGCTTCCAGTGAAGCATGGAAGGCGTCAACAGGTACCCCTGGCCCCAACTCCAACGGACAGACCCAGCGGCCATTGTCGACCTGCACCTCCCCGGTATCGGCCTGCACGGCCAGCTCGCTGGCCACCACCACCCAGGCACAGCGCTGCACCGTTCCGCGATGGGCCAGCACCGCGCAGCGGACCTCCATCACCCGGTAGTTGCTGTACTCACCTTCGCACCAGGTATCGGCACAAAGCCGGTCGAACTCCCTTGCCAGGGCGGCCTGCAGCCCGTAGGCGCGCTCCCAGTTGGCCTCGGGCCGGGGGTAATCGATCAGGTCCACGTGCAGACCGCGGGCGGAGACAGGCAGGGACGCCAGCAACAGCACGACCCCCATGCATCGGGCATACCAGGACATCGACGGAACTCCTCGGGAATGAGCGTTCAGCCTGCGCCGGCAGACCCTCCTGGCCCATCGGCCAAGGGCGGCGCCCCCCGTCAGGCCTTGCCGCGTCGGCAGGTCGGCCCCCCACCCCCTGCACAGCGCCCGGCAAAGGCATAAAATGGTGAGCTATCCGTCTATATCCCCCCACCTGGAGCACACCATGGGTCTGGAACTCGTCTCGCCCGGCAAGAACCCGCCGGAAGAAATCAACGTCATCATCGAGATCCCGAAGGACTCGGAGCCGGTGAAGTACGAAGTGGACAAGGAAACCGGCGCGATCTTCGTCGACCGCATCCTCTCCACCCCGATGCGCTACCCGTGCAACTACGGCTACGTGCCGAGCACGCTGTGTGGCGACGGCGATCCGGCCGACGTGCTGGTGGTGCTGCCGCTGCCGCTGGTGCCGGGCTCGGTCGTGCGCTGCCGTCCGGTCGGCGTGCTGAAGATGAGCGATGAGGCGGGCAGCGACGAGAAGATCCTGGCCGTGCCGGTCTCGAAGATCTTCAGCGGCTACGCCCACGTCGAAGACATCGCCCAGGTCTCGAGCCACTGGCTGGAGCGCATCGGCCACTTCTTCGAGCACTACAAGGACCTGGAGAAGGGCAAGTGGGTCAAGCTGGACGGTTGGGGCGGCGCCGCTGAGGCCAAGCAGATCCTGATCGAGGCGCACCAGCGCCATCTCGACAGCAAGGCCTGAGCCTGAACCGGATCGCTCCGGCGGTACCCTGCCGGAGCGATGCGGGTCACGTTTCATGACGACGGCACATCACTCTTGCTGCCGTATTAGGTAAATTGCGTCACTTCACACGTCATCGACATCCATCGTCGAGACAGCCAGGGGAATGTGTCGTGCGTATTCTGCTTGTTGGGGATGCAGCCAGCCTGCCGGCCGAGCTGACCGAATTCATTGCCGATCTTGGGGAAGACTGGCAGCCGTTGACCGCCACCGATGGCCAGGCCGCGATGACCGCGGTGGCCACGCAGGGCGTGGACGCGGTGATCGTCTGCCCGCAATTGCCGGATCTCAATGCCACCACGCTGCTGGGGCAGATCCGGACCTTGCGCCCGGAGACCATCCGCATCGCGCTGGTCGATGCGCAGCATGGCAACCGGCCGCCGCCGGCGCGCCTCATTGGTGTCGCCCACCGCTTCCTGCCGCTGCCGCTGGCGCCGGAAGTGCTGCTGGAGGCACTGACCAGCCTGGAAGAACTGCGCGAAGTGCTGGACAGCCCGCGCCTGCGCGATGCCATCGGCCGTATCGAGAAACTGCCCTCGCCGCCGCACCTGTACCTGAGCCTGACCCAGGCCCTGGAACATGACGACGACGCCGACAGTGCCGATGTCGCCAAGCTGGTCGCCGCCGATCCGGCGATCGCCGCCAAGGTGCTGCAACTGTCGAACTCGGCCTTCTTCAGCCAGGGCCGCACCATTGCCGACCTGCGCACCGCCGTGACCCGGCTGGGCCTGGCCACGCTGCGTGACCTGGTGCTGGCCAGCGAAGTGTTCTCCGCACCGACGCTGTCGGCCGCCGAGCGCAACTCGCTGCAACAGCGCGCACTGCTGGCCTCGCGGCTCGCCGCACGCCTGCTGCCCGAATCCAGTGCCGAACTGGGAGCGACTGCCGCGCTGCTGGCCGACATCGGCCTGCTGCTGCCGGGTGTGCGCAACGAGCGCAGCGAGCCCTCGCTGGCCGGCGACACCCGCCCTGGCCATGCCGAGGCCGGCGCCTACCTGCTGGGCCTGTGGGGCCTGCCGATGCCGATCATCGAAGCGGTGGCCTTCCACCTGCAGCCGCAGCGCGCCAACACCCGCAGCTTCTGGGTGACCGGTGCGGTGCACGTGGCCCTGGCGCTGGTCAATGGCGATCCGGTGGACGAGGACTACCTGCAGCGCGCAGGCGTGCTGAACAAACTGCCGCAATGGCGCGAACACGCCAATGCGCTGATGGGACTGGTGCCCAGCGACGCCTGAGCGCGTTGCATGATGTCCGGATGACAGAGGGCGCACCCACAAGGTGCGCCCCTTCCATATCAGCGGGTACCGCAGGCGTCCTGCACGCAGCGACGGTACTGCGACTCGCAGATGACCGGTGACTTGCCACTGGCCAGGCACTGCTGGCGGAACTCCTCACAGTAGAGCCCACCGCCGCAGACCCCGAGGCCCTGCGCGAACACTGCGCCCACCAGCGTTGCGTAGATCAATGCAGCGGCGGATGCCTGCCGCAGCAACGTGTTCTTCATATCCCTCTCCACATGCAAGCGTCCGGTAGTGGACCTCCTGACTGTGTTGATTACGACACGACGGGACCGTGACTGCGCTCACCTTCCAACAATTTCCGGAATTCCCCTACAAGAAAAAGGGCGGACCTTGCGGTCCGCCCTCCTTCTGTTGCTACCGCACTTCGATGGATCAGAAGCGCTGGGTGTACTTCATGTACAGGAAGCGACCCACGTCGAAGCCGCCGTAGTAGGCGAACGCCGAGTTCGGAGCCGAGTACTGCAGGGCACCCTTGTGGTCGAACACATTGTTCGCGCCCAGGGCGATGGTCGCATCCCACGGCGCCTTCCAGCTGACCTGCAGGTCGTGGAAGGTGTTGGAACCGGTGTGACGCAGCGGATCGGTCTCACCGTTGGCCATGTGGTTCGGAGCATCGCACCAGCCGTCAGCCAGCGAGATGCAGCTTTCCTTCATGCCCGAGTAGTAGCGCGCGGTGTAGTTCACACCGAAATCGCCGTACTGCCAGTTGACGCCCAGGTTCGAACGCACGCGGAACAGGCCCGGCTCGCTGACGCGGCCGACCATGATGTTGTCGCCCGCGCTGTTCTGGCGCTGCTCGTCGTACTTGGCGGTGTAGCTGGTCTGCCAGTCGATGCTGAACTGACCAATGGCCAGTTCCGGCAGGCGGTACTTGATGCCCAGATCGTAGCCCTGGGTTTCCATCTTGCCGAGGTTGGCGGTGCCGTAGGTGATCGCACTGACGTGGCCGTCAGCCGCACGGGTCACGCTCGAGCAGCGCGAAGCGTTACCCAGCACGTAGCAGTCACGCAGGATGCGGTCGACGCTGTCAGCGATGATCATGTCGCTGATTTCGTACTTGTACCAATCCAGCGACACGTCCAGGCCCTGCACCCAACGCGGGCTCCACACCAGGCCGAAGGTGGTGCTCTTGGAGGTTTCCGGCTTCAGGTTCGGATTGGCACCCGAGATGAACTGGTCACCCGACTGGCACGGCAGGGTCGAACATTCCTTGCCTGCCTGGCCCAGCTGCACGTAGTTGGCCGGCACGCCTGCGCCGGAGCACGCGGCATTGCCTGCAACGCTGCCCGGAGCCTTCACGCCGCACGGATCGATGTAGGACTCGAAGCTCGAGCTCAGGCCACCGTACAGGTCGCTGATGGTCGGAGCGCGGAAGCCCTCGGCGTAGGTGCCGCGGACCAGCAGTTCATCCAGCGGACGCCAGGTCAGGCCGAACTTGCTGTTGGTGGTGCCACCGAAGTTGCTGTAGTCCGAATAACGGCTGGCAACGTTCAGGGTCAGTTCCTTGGCGAAGGCCATGTCGGCCAGCAGCGGCACGTTCAGTTCGAGGTAGACCTCGTTCAGATCGTACTGGCCGCGGGTCGGCTTCTGGCCCAGGCCGGTGGACTGGCCCGACTGTGCGAAGGCGTCCGGCACGTAGCTGCCTTCTTCCTTGCGGTGCTCGACACCCAGGGCGAAGCCCAGGTCGCCGGCCGGCAGGGTCACGATGGCGCCCGACAGGTTGGCGGTGAAGCTGGTGGTCTTGGTGACGCCACGGGTGGTGAAGGTCGGGAACAGGAAGTCCTGCAGCTCCTGGTTCGCCAGCGAGCCCTGACCCTCAACGCCGTACGGCAGCAGCGGGTTCCACGGACGGCAATCGCCCAGGATCGGGTTGGCGGCGGTGCCGCAGCGGGCAACGCCACCGGCATCGATGAACGACGGGCCCAGCGCCTGACGCGCGCCGATCAGGCTCATGTCACCGCGGTTGCTCTTGATCGACTCGTTGCGGTTCCACAGCGCGCCGACATCCCAGTCGAAGGTCTTGCCACCCAGCTCGAAGAAGCCGGTCAGGGTCGGAGCGAAGCGCAGGGTCTTCAGCTGGCTGTCAGTGGTACGCGGCACTTCCCACAGGCGGCGGCGGAAGCTGACGTCCTGGCCAACCGGGTTGAAGGCGCTGTCTGCCGACAGCGGGGTGTTGATCGACTTGGAAGCGGACTGGTACGGATAGCCGGCGATCTGCTGGAACGTCTGGCGCTCGTTGTAGAGCACGTCGGTGTTCAGGCTGATCGAATCGGTGAAGTCGTAGGTGCCGTTGATGTAGACCGACTTGCGCTTCACACCGGTCAGCAGGGTCATCTGCTCGTTCGAGTTGGCGAACTCGTCTTCGGTGATCGCGTGGTAGTCGTTCGGGTTCTTCGGATTGCCACCCGGGTTCAGGGTCTGCCACACCGCGCTCGACTTGCTGCAGTCGTACAGCTTCGGGTTGCACCAACTGCCGTTCTGGCTGATCGGGCTCCAATCAGCCGAGGTGGAGTTCGGACCCAGCGAGCCGTCACGGCTGTACCAGCGGTCCTTGGCCCACACCGGATCCTGCTTCGAGTACTCGGCCGACAGGGTCAGGCTGCCGCGCTCACCGCGGGCACCGAGGGTCATCGAATAGGTTTCGCTGTCGCCGTCGCCCTTGCCGTACTGGCCGACGTAGACATTGGCTTCGCCGCCGTCGAAGTTCTTGCGGGTGATCACGTTGACCACGCCGGCAATGGCGTCGGAACCGTAGATCGACGAGGCGCCGTCCTTCAGGATCTCGATACGCTCAACGGCCGACATCGGGATCTGGCTCAGGTCCTGCAGACCCGAGGTCGAAGCGCCCAGGCGCTTGCCGTTCATCAGCACCAGGGTGCGCTCGGCGCCCAGGTTGCGGATGTCGACGTAGTAGCCGCCCACGTTCTCGCCCGAAGCCAGCGACTCCGAACGCGAAATGGCCGGGGAACCGGCCGAGGTCAGGTTGTTCAGCACGTCGGCGACGCTCGAGAAGCCCTGCTTTTCCAGGGATTCGCGGGTCATCGTCAGGATCGGCTGCTGGGTCTCCACCGAGGCGCCGCGGATGCGCGAGCCGGTGACCGAAATGCGGTCCAGGTCGGTGGTGCCCTTTGCTTCCTGAGCCGAAGCAAAGGCCGGCGCCAGCGCCAGCGCAATGCCGGCCGGCAGCAAGCCGAACCGCACTGCGGGATTACGAACGTTCATCTATCTCTCCAAGGTACGTGTTAGCAGCGTGTTAAAACACCCCAGCACGTTACGATTGCGTTGCAGCGCTGTATTTGCGCGAACCAACCGGAGACTTTGCGGATTGTGGCGGGAGCAAGCCGCCGTTCTCCCTGAAGCGCGACGCGGACTGGCCGTAGCGGGCGCGGAACGCACGCGCGAAGCTGCAGCAGTTGTCGAAACCGCTGGCGGCAGCGACCTCGCCCACCATCATGTCGGTGTCGCGCAGCAGATCAGCGGCGCGTTCGAGGCGCAGTCGTGCCGAAAGCGACTGCGGGCTTTCCTCGTACAGGCTCTGGAAGGTCTTGGAGAGGTACCAGCTGGAGAAGTTGGTCAGTTCGGCCAGTTCGCCGATGCGCACCACCCGGTGGCTGTTGCCTTCCAGATAGAGGCGCGCACGCTGCATGCGGCCGAACACCTGGCGCTTGCGGCTGCGCGAGCGGCCTGGGCAGCGCTGCACGTTGTCGGCCAGGCCACGCTGCAGGCCAGCAAGGTGCAGCAGCAGCGGACGCAAGGCCTGGGCCGGCTGGCCGCTGGCCAGCGCATCGCGCCACAAGCGCAGCGCAACGCGGGCGTCACTGCGGTTCATGCGGCCACGACCGGCATACAGGCCACAGTCGGCCATCTCGGTCAGCACGCGAAGCGCTTCAACGTTCAGGTTCAGGCCAACGCACAACCCGTTGCGACCGGCCTGCACCAACGGCCGCGATTCCTTTTCGAAGGCGATCCACTCGCCCTGGCGCAGGCGGAATCGTCCTTCCTTGGCCTCCACCCACGAACTGCCACGCACCTGCATCCAGACAGTGAAGCTGGAGCCGGCGGTCTGCAGGCTGCCCAGCCGGGCCACGCCCAGGCAGGTCGGCGTGACATCGTCGAGCGACCGGTCCAGGGAGACGGTTTGGCCGCGATCGGCCAGCGAGAGTTGACGCATGGGGGCACCACGGATTTGCCTAGTACAGGACTCCGTTTTGCCTAATCAGGCGGCACCGCGTCAGGAAAGTCCGACGAGATCGCCACGAATTCGCGACGAGATCCAGACGAAGAAATTACGAAGGCCCATTTCCACTGAAAAACAATAACTTGGAGAACGCCGGAAACAGCGCGGGGGGGCGTTCGGGCAACCGCATCACACCGATGTCGGCACCATCGCTGACCGCCATCGCCACGAACAGGTCACGCCCGTCAGCGCTGGCGCTGAGTCCGTTGCCGGCGCTGAGCCGTTCCGCATCCAGGCAGCGTTCCGGCTCCGCGCGGCCGGGCAGGATGCGCACGAAGGTGGTGCCACACGTGCTCGAAGTGCCGAGGTAACCGACGCCAGTGTTGCCGGCCACGGTCCAGGCCCGGTATCGCCAGCGGCTGGGCCGGTCATCGCTGATCTGCTGCACGCTGCCTGACGACAACGCGGCGTCGGCCGACCACAGGCCACCTGCGGCCAGGCGGGTGAACAACACGCGGCCACTGCTGCGGTCGAAGCGCGCCTGCGACACCCCTTCGATGCTGGCCAACCGGCGCCAGGGCTGGGTGCTGCGGTCGAACAGACTCAACCGGGTGCGCTGGTCGGCATCGCGCTCGACCACAAACAACTGCTCCGGCGACGCGCCATACAGGGCCTGCAGCGGCTGTTCGGCCGGGACCGGCAAAGGTTGCAGGCGTTCATCGCGTGGCGCGATCTCGTAGACCACCGTGCGCCCATGCGCGTCGCGGCCGACCACGAGCAGCTGGCGGCTGTCGGCCGACCAGTCCGGTGCCTGCCGCGCTTCCGGCCGCAGCCCTTCAATGGGGCGCAGCGAATCCGGCCGCTGCATGTCCGCCCACCACAGGGCGAAGCTGCCGGAGCGATCCGAGGTGAAGACCAGCTGGCGGCCATCCGGCGCTGCCATCGGCTGCCCATCGCGGCCACTGGATGCAAACAGGCGTTCGGGCGCGCCGCTGCCCTGCACCGGCACCTTGAACACGCCGAACTGCGCGCGCCGGTGGACGAAGGCCAGCATCCCGCCACGTCGCGACACGGCGGGCCACTGCGCATCATCCAGGCCGGCATCGCGCAGCGTGTGCCGCTCGACGTCCAGATAATAGAGCCGCGCCTCGCTGTCGACGCGGCGACCGAACACGATGGTGCGGCCATCGTCCAGCCAGGCCCATCCGCGCAGCTCTGCCGCCTCGTTGGTCAGCTGCTCGGGCTTACCGCCCGCGGCCGGCACCCGCCACAGATCGCCCAGCTGCGGATTGCGCACGAACACCAGCCATTGCCCATCGGGCGAGTAGCGCGGTGCGTAGTCGAAGTCGTCCTGGTCGACGCTGTACGCCAGCGCGCGCCACTGACCACTGGCCAGGTCCAGCACGCGGATGCCACGGTGCGCGTAGCGCCCGACCATGCTGCCGAACACCAGGCCGCGACCATCGGGCGTCCAGTCGAAGCTGAGCAGCTCGGTGCCATCGCAGCGCGTGGCCTGGCGCAGTGCGCCACCGGTAGCGCTGGCGATCAGCACCTGGCAGCCACCGTCGGCAGAGAACCGTGCGAAGGCAATTTCGCGACCATCCGGCGACCAGTTCGGGAATCGATCGACGGCACCGGCCGGCGGCGCCAGCAACTGGCGCGCCGGCGCGTTGCCGGAGGTCTGTACCTTGATCGCACCACCGCCGTTGCCATCTTCGTTGGCGCCTTCATAGGCCACCAGCGAACCATCCGGTGACAGCGTGGGATAGGTTTCAAAGCCGCTGGTTGCGGTGATCAACCGATAGGGACGCTGGGGGCTGCCGATCACCCGCGTGCCGTTCTCCACGGCGGCCTCCACCGGCGAACTGCTGGCCGGTGCGCGGCGCAGCAGCAGCGTGGTCATCACCAGCAGCGTGGCCAGCATCAACACGCCCAGCGCCAGCAGCACGCGGCGGCGGACATGGCGCCAGCGGCGGCGCGATTCCTGCGCGCGCGCGGGCAGCGCCGCAGCGGCGGCGAGTGCGGGCTGCACGTCCACATCTTCGTCGTCAGGCAAGCCCGCAGCCGACGGCTCCGCATCGTCCAGCGCCTGTACCGGTACCAGAAGCCGATAGCCGGTCTTGGCAATGGTCTCGATGTAGGCCTGGCCGCTGTCGTCGTCGTTGCTGAACGCCTTGCGCAGCTGGGTAACGGCCTGGGTCAGCACATCGTTGGTCGGCAGCGTGTCCGGCCACACCTCGGCGAACAACTCGTCGCGGGTGACCACACGGCCCGGCTGCCGCAGCAGCACGCGCAGCACGCCCAGCGCCTTCGGCGTCAGCCGGCGCGGACGACGCGCACCGACGACCTCGACTTCGCGCGAGGACAGAGTGACGATGCACTCTCCTATCCGTATCCGATCGGACACGGGTGGCTGTATTTCGCTGCTGTTCATTTTCTGCTACACAGTAGAGACAGGTCCCGGGCAGTGTTTGCCTTCGTTACGGTCCCGTCCTGGGAACAGCGAAAAGCCAGACTCCGCACAAAGCATCGGCGCATACCGCAAAAACAATCGAGCGCGCGAATACTAGCCTATGCAAGTTACCTCGCCTATCGCGTGGTCGACATCAGGCTCTCTCTCGCCGACGCATTCACATAATTCGCGACATCATTCGCGCCCTCTTGGGCGCGAAATTTTTATCTGGCGTTCATTTTCACATGCGCCGCAGCATGGTCAATCCGACCAGCCGCGAAACCACCAAAGCCACGTACATCACGCCGGAAAACTGCTCCAGCATGACCAGTGCTCGTGCCTGTGGATGAAGCGGCACGACGTCACTCAAGCCGACTCCAGACAGCAAGCTGAAGCTGAGATAAAGCAGCTCCATCCAACTGCGCTGCGCCTGCCCGCCGGTGCCCTGGAAACTGCCCGGATACCACTGCTGGCACACCGCGAACGCGAAGGCGAACGCCCACGCCAGCAGGGTGAAGGTTGCGCCAGCGGCGAACAGTTCGTCGCGGGTGACCTTGTGATCCTGGAGCATGTAGGCAATCAGGGCGCCAGCCGTGTAGAAGTACAGCAGGCTCTCCAGCACCTGCGCGGTGGTCAGCAATGCGGTGCGCTCGAGCAATGCGCCTGCCAACGAGAACACCACCGAGGGAATGGCCAGCAACAGCGCCAGCCAGGTGCCCAGCGGGCTGCGCTGGACCACCCACAGCGCCAGGCCGAGTACCGCCATGCCGAACATGCCCAGTGCCGCGCGGCCGGCGGCGGTGTCATCCAGCGCGGGATACAGCAGCACCGCCAGCAGCTGCGCGCCCAGCAACCAGGCCGAAGGATGCCGGCGGGCAATGGCCAGCCAACGGGTGGTCATGGCAACAGGCATGGTGTCCTTTCCCCGGGATGATGGGCGGAGGATAGCCGGGAGCGGCGTGATGAGCGGTAGTGCCGGCGACTGGCCGGCACCACCGTCTGCGCATCACCCCTGGTGGTAGACCTCGGCACCCGCGGCGCGGAACTCCTCCGACTTCTCCTTCATGCCGGCCTCGGCGTAGTCGCGCACATCCTGGGTGATCTTCATCGAACAGAAGTGCGGGCCGCACATCGAGCAGAAGTGCGACAGCTTGTGCGCATCCTTCGGCAGCGTTTCGTCATGGAACTCCCTGGCCTTCTCCGGATCCAGGCCAAGGTGGAACTGGTCTTCCCAGCGGAACTCGAAGCGCGCCTTGCTCAGTGCGTTGTCGCGTACCTGCGCGCCCGGATGGCCCTTGGCCAGGTCGGCCGCATGCGCGGCGATGCGGTAGGCCATGATGCCGTCACGCACGTCCTGGCGATTGGGCAGGCCGAGGTGTTCCTTCGGCGTCACGTAGCAGAGCATCGCCGTGCCGAACCAACCGATCATCGCCGCACCGATCGCGCTGGTGATGTGGTCGTAGCCCGGCGCGATGTCGGTGGTCAGCGGCCCCAGCGTGTAGAACGGCGCTTCGCCGCATTCACGCAGCTGCTTGTCCATGTTCTCCTTGATCAGCTGCATCGGCACGTGGCCGGGGCCTTCGATCATGGTCTGCACATCATGCTTCCAGGCGATCTTGGTCAGCTCACCCAGCGTCTCCAGCTCACCGAACTGCGCCGCGTCGTTGGCATCGGCGATGCAGCCCGGGCGCAGGCCGTCACCCAGCGAGAAGGTCACGTCATAGGCCTTCATGATCTCGCAGATATCTTCGAAGTGCGTGTAGAGGAAATTCTCCCTGTGGTGCGCCAGGCACCACTTGGCCATGATCGAACCACCACGGCTGACGATCCCGGTCACGCGCTTGGCGGTGAGCGGCACGTAGCGCAGCAGCACGCCGGCGTGGATGGTGAAGTAGTCCACGCCCTGCTCGGCCTGCTCGATCAGCGTGTCGCGGAAGATCTCCCAGGTGAGCGCTTCGGCGCGGCCGTCGACCTTCTCCAGCGCCTGGTAGATCGGCACGGTACCGATCGCCACCGGCGAATTGCGGATGATCCACTCGCGGGTTTCGTGGATGTGCTTGCCGGTGGACAGGTCCATCACGGTGTCACCACCCCAGCGGATCGCCCACACCAGTTTCTCCACCTCTTCGGCAATGCCCGAGGACACCGCGCTGTTGCCGATGTTGGCGTTGATCTTGGTCAGGAAGTTGCGGCCGATGATCATCGGCTCGCTTTCCGGGTGGTTGATGTTGTTGGGCAGCACCGCACGGCCACGGGCGATTTCATCGCGCACGAACTCCGGCGTGATGATCTTCTGGATCGAGGCGCCGAACGCCTCGCCCGGGTGCTGCTGCAGCAGGCCGGCATCGCGGATCGCGTCCAGCCGCTGGTTTTCGCGGATGGCGACGAATTCCATTTCCGGCGTGATGATGCCGCGGCGCGCATAGTGCATCTGGGTGACGTTCGCGCCTGCACGTGCACGTCGCGGCAGGCTGCGTGTGGGGAAGCGCACAGCATCGAGCTTCGGGTCGTGCTCGCGATCGCGGCCAAACGACGAACTCAGGCCGTCGAGCTGTTCGGTATCGCCGCGCTCCTCCACCCAGCCACGACGCAGCGCCGGCAGGCCCGCGGACAGATCGATACGCGCGTCCGGATCGGTGTACGGGCCCGACGTATCGTAGACCGTGACCGGTGCATTCTCCTCGCCGCCGAACAGCGTCGGCGTGCGGGTCAACGCGATCTCGCGCATCGGCACCTGCAGATCCGGACGCGAACCGGGTACGTGGATCTTGCGCGAGCCGGGAATGGGCCGGGTCACGGATTCGGAGAGTTGCTGGGCCTGTTGCTGCAGGGCGGAGAGCTGTGCGTTCATCGGGCATCGTCCAGGAAGGTCAGGGACGAAGCGGCGGCGCACTGCGACCGCGCACGGACGGTCCTTGGGCGGTGTCCGGGCACGGCTGCACTGCAAAGCTTCCCTACGCCGGTATGAGCCGGATCAGGTTCCAAGGGACTGTCTCAACCGTGGCCACATGGCCGCGGTACCCCCGCTTCTTGGCGTGCATTAGAGCATAGAGCGCCCGCTCCGGGAGTTGCCCCCGCGGTCAGTTCCGCTTTCCTGTGGAAAGCGGATCTGATCCGGATCGCTGTTCGTTAACAGAACCATGACGTCGCGTTCAGTAACGTGCACGTCCGTCGCCCTCCAGCGACCGATGCCTCCTTCGACGCCGACGCGGCCCCTGCCCGGTTCGCGCTGCATGCCGCCGGTCCTTCGCTGCAAGCTCTGCTCGCTCCCCTCAATCCCTTGATCGGAGAAGCTCCTTCATGGTGTTTCGCGTTTCCATCGCACTGGTTCTCCTGCTGGTGCTGCTTGCCGGTATTGCACCAGGCCCCTTCAATGCCGTGGTGCAGTCGATGCTGGCAGAAGTCATCCGCAGCGTCGGCTGGCTGTACCTGCTGGTGGTATTCCTGGCCCTGGTGTTCCTGATGTACCTGGCGTTCGGTCGCTTCGGCAACCTGCGCATCGGTGGCGAAGACGCCGAGCCCGAGTTCTCGCGAGCCAGCTGGATGTCGATGCTGTTCGCCGCCGGCATGGGCATCGGCCTGGTGTTCTGGGGCGCCGCCGAGCCCATTTCGCACTTCAGCAAGCCACCGGAAGGGCTTGCTCCGCAGAGCCTGGATGCGGCACGCGCCTCGATGCGCTATGCATTCTTCCACTGGGGCCTGCATCCGTGGGCCATCTATGCGCTGATCGGGCTGGCAATGGCCTGGTTCCAGTTCAACCGCAACGGCCGCGGCCTGGTCAGCGACATGCTGCAGCCGATCATCGGCCGCCACCATCGCGGCTGGATCGGTAGGGCGGTCAACATCGCTGCAGTGGTCGCCACCGCGATCGGTGTCGCGACTACGCTGGGCTTCGGCACCATCCAGATCGCCGCCGGCATCGAGCGCGTGTTCGGCGTGCAGGCTACCGTCGCTGTGCAGATGACCATCATTGCCGTCGCCTTCGTGCTGTATATGGCGTCCACCGCCAGTGGCGTGGAGCGAGGTGTGAAGTGGCTGTCCAATTTCAACCTGGCGTTGGCTGCCCTGCTGGCCGCCATCCTGCTGGTGCTGGGGCCGACCGGCTTCATCTTCGATACCTTCACCACCACGCTGGGCTCCTACCTCAACCAGCTGGTGACGATGAGCCTGCGCATGTCACCGTTCTCCGGCAGCACCTGGGTGGCGGACTGGACAATCTTCTACTGGGCCTGGTGGATCTCGTGGGCACCGTTCGTGGGGTCGTTCATCGCACGCATCTCGCGCGGCCGCAGCGTGCGCGAGTTCGTGATCGGCGTAGTGCTCGCGCCGACGCTGCTGGGCTTCTTCTGGTTCGCCGTATTCGGCGGCACCGCGCTGTGGGCACAGATCTTCGGCCATGCCGACCTGGTGCAGGCGCTGGGCAATGGCTACGAGACCGTGCTGTTCACGCTGTTCGACAGCATGCCGCTGCCGCTGCTGCTGTCGTGCATCGCACTGGTACTGCTGATGATCTTCTTCGTGACCTCGGCCGACTCGGCGGTACTGGTGCTGGCCAGCATGTCCACTGACGAAGCAGGCGATCCTCCGTTGAAGCGCAAGCTGGCCTGGGGCATTGCGGTGGCGTTGATCGCAGCGGCCTTGCTGCTGGCCGGTGGCCTGGATGCACTGCAGGGCATGATCACGATTGCGGCGTTGCCATTCGCGCTGCTGATGGTGCTGGTGATGGTGTCGCTGTACCGCGTGCTCGACCAGGAGTACACGCGTGAGCGGCGGCAGGCGCAGCGCCAGCGGCACATGATCGATGCGTGGATCGCGCGCGAGATGGCGGCGCAGGAGGAGACCCAGGCCGAGGCGGCGCGCGCGCAGGATCAAGATTGAGTGTGTTTTGCAGCCTGCGGCTGCACCGCTTTTCCAGGCAAGGGCCAAGGTCAAATTCAAAGGCGGCTCCGGGTTGCTGCTGGTTGGGTGGGGCGGTGTGGGTGGGCAGGACACGCCGTGAACCCATCCATGGGGGCTCGATGGCGCCATCCATGGCGCCAACGGTCCTGCCCACCCACACCGCCCCACGCCCGACAGATTTCCGGTGACGGTTGGTTTTCCACGCTTTGCGTGGAAGATGTGTATCGGAAAACAAGAAGGGGTCGGATCCGTTTTCCTGCGGAAAACGGATCCGACCCCAACCCAAAGCCCGCGGCTGTTGCCGTTGCCTTTGCTCTTGCTCTTCTTTTTCTTTTCCTGCGGTGACGGACACGGAAACTGTCCGTGGCCGGGCGGGTGGGTTGGCTGGGGGCGTGAGCCGCATGGATGCGGCGACCGAGCCTACAGGGACGTATTCACGGCGTCCCCCAGACAATCCATCCGCCCGGCCAAGCCAAGCATCGCTGAACCATCACCGCAGAGGGGGCTGCGCCCGGTGGCAGGGAAACCTCAATACCCCGCCGCCTGCCCGTCCTTGCGACTCTCCGAAGCTCCGTAATAAACCCCGCTCTCGGGGTCGCGCATGATCGCCTGGTACCCGCCATAAGGCCCATCGGCGAACACGATGCGATGCCCCTTGCGCATCAGCGCACGCACCGTCTCGTACGGGAAGCCGGTTTCCAGATTCACTTCACCACCGTCGGTCATCGCCGTGGCCTGTCCGGTCGGTTCGGTCGAGCCCTCGTGCTGGATGCGCGGTGCGTCACCGGCTTCCTGCAGGTTCATGCCGAAATCCACCAGGTTCATCACAATCTGCGCGTGGCCCTGCGGCTGCATCGCGCCGCCCATCACGCCGAAGCTGGCGTACGGCTTGCCGCCCTTGGTGATGAACGCCGGGATGATCGTCTGGAACGGCCGCTTGCCCGGTGCATAGCCGTTGGGATGGTTCTTCTGCAGCACGAACATCTCGCCACGATCCTGCAGGATGAAGCCCAGTCCCGGCGGCGCCATGCCGCTGCCCATGCCGCGGTAGTTGGACTGGATCAACGACACCATCATGCCGTCGGCGTCGGCCACGGTCATGTAGATCGTGTCGCCTTCTTCCAGCTGCTTCGGCGTGCCCGGCTGCACTTCCTTCAGCGCCTTGTCCATCGAGATCAGTGCGCGGCGCTGCGCGGCGTATTCCTTGGAGATCAGCTTCTGCACCGGCGCCGGCTGGAAGGCCATGTCGGCATAGAAGCGCGCACGGTCGGCGAAGGCCAGCTTCTTCGCTTCGACGAACAGGTGCACGTGCTCGGGTGAACCGAACGGGATCTTCGAGAAATCGTAGCCTTCCAGCACGTTGAGGATCTGCAGGGCGGCGATGCCCTGGCTGTTCGGCGGCAGCTCCCACACGTCGTAGCCACGGTAGTTGCTGCTGACCGGTTCGACCCACTCACCATGGTGGTCGGCCATGTCCTGGTAGCTCAGGTAGCCACCATTGGCCTTGAAGTAGTCGCCGATGGTGTGGGCAATGGCGCCCTTGTAGAAGGCATCGCGTCCGCCGTCGGCAATCTGCTGCAGGGTGCTGGCCAGGTTCGGGTTCTTCCACATCTCGCCCTTGCGCGGGGCGTGGCCGTTGATCGTGAACTGCTCCTTGAAGCCCGGGTACTGCGACAGCTTGGGCACCGAGCGGTCCCAGTAGTAGGCGATCACCTCGGCGACGGGATGGCCCTCGCGCGCGTAGCGGATGGCCGGCGCCAGGTTGTCGGCCATCGGCTTGCGGCCGAAGCGGTCGTGCAGCGCGAACCAGCCGTCGACCGCGCCGGGCACGGAGACCGGCAGCGGGCCGGTAGCCGGGATGTCCTTCAGGCCACGTCGCTGGAACTCGGCCAGGGTCAGCGACTTCGGCGAGCGCCCCGAACCGTTGTAGCCGTAGAGCTTCTGCGTCTTCGGGTCCCAGACGATGGCGAACAGGTCGCCACCGATGCCGTTGCCGGTCGGCTCCATCAGGCCAAGCGCGGCGTTGGCGGCGATCGCCGCGTCCACCGCCGAGCCTCCCCCTTTCATCACGTCCAGTGCAATCTGGGTGGCCAGCGGCTGCGAGGTAGCGGCCATCGCATGCGGGGCGATCACCTCCGAACGGGTGGCAAAGGTGTGGCCGGTGATGCGGTCGGCGGCCGAAGACAGTGCGGGCACAGCGGCCAGTACAGCGGCGGCCAGCAGGGAACGGGCAAGGCGTCGGGACACGGTCGGGTTCCGATGGAAGGGTGGTCCCCCGATCTTCGCCGCTGCGGCCATCCTGGGGTATCGGGCAGAGGTCATGGACGTTGATCCTGGGGCGGGTGTGCAAGGTCCGCACCCAGCAAGGCGAGGATCCGCCGGATTCCGCGCAAAAACCGCCCTGAAAGGAGTGAATTCCGGTTCACCGAAACACTTTCAGCGGCAACCATCCTTGTGCCACAGGCGATTGCGCCGGATGCAACGGAAACCAACAAGAATTCCGTCGCGAGGGTTGACATCGCCAAAACGGCTGTGTTTCTCTCGATCACATGTTGCATCACAACACGCCACCGCGAACCCACAACGAAGCCGCCGACATCGGCGCCGGCTCGCTGCGTTCGATTCTTGTGCTCGTACTTATTACCCAACCAACAGGTGCGGGACGAGCCAGCGTGTAAGCAACGAATACACCGGAACTCTTCAAAAACCCGCACCCGCCCCGGTGCGGGTTTTTTCATTTCAGAACCTGGTTTCAGACGCAACCACCATGCACAACGCCCAACGCAAAACCCGGACCCACACCGCCGCCACGCCTCGTGGTGGCTGTGCCTGCGCGGCGCATGGTGCCTCCTCCACCGCTTTCCCCTGACCGGCCGGTACGTCACCTCGACGACCGGCCGTTCTTTTTTTCTTCCCACCGCAAGGAACCTCCCCCATGAGCACCAACGACCTGCCCCAGACCAAGATCGCCGTCATCGGCTACGGCAGCCAGGGCCGCGCCCACGCACTGAACCTGCGCGAATCCGGCTTCGACGTGGTGGTAGGCCTGCGTCCGGGCGGCCCGACCGAAGTCAAGGCACAGGCCGACGGCTTCACCGTGAAAGCACCGGCCGACGCGGTGAAGGATGCGGACCTGGTCGCCGTGCTGACCCCGGACATGGTGCAGAAGAAGCTCTACGACGACGTGCTGGCGCCGAACATGAAGCAGGGTGCGGTGCTGCTGTTCGCGCACGGCCTGAACGTGCACTTCGACATGATCAGGCCGCGCGACGACCTGGACGTGGTGCTGGTTGCGCCCAAGGGCCCGGGCGCGCTGGTGCGCCGCGAGTACGAGATCGGCCGTGGCGTGCCCTGCATCTGGGCGGTCTACCAGGACAAGAGCGGCAAGGCGGCCGAGTACGCACTGGCCTATGCGGCCGGCCTCGGCGGTGCACGCGCCAACCTGATCCAGACCACCTTCAAGGAAGAGACCGAGACCGACCTGTTCGGCGAGCAGGCGGTGCTGTGCGGCGGTGCCTCGGCACTGGTGCAGGCCGGTTTCGAGACCCTGGTCGAAGCGGGCTACCAGCCGGAGATCGCCTACTACGAAGTGCTGCACGAACTGAAGCTGATCGTCGACCTGTTCTATGAAGGCGGTATCTCGCGCATGCTGGAATTCATCTCCGAGACCGCGCAGTACGGCGACTACGTCAGCGGCCCGCGGGTGATCGACGCCGGCACCAAGGCGCGCATGAAGGAAGTGCTGAAGGACATCCAGGACGGCACCTTCACCAAGAACTGGGTGGCCGAGTACGAAGCGGGCCTGCCGAACTACAACCGGTTCAAGCAGGCCGACCTGGAGCACCCGATCGAGAAGGTGGGCAAGGAACTGCGCGCCAAGATGGTCTGGTTGCAAGGACAGGCCGCGTAACCGCGCGGCCCTCCCCCACCCGCTTTGCAAGGTTCCCCCATGAACTCTTCCACACACCGCAGCGCGCCGCCCAACGGCGCGCGCTGGCTGACCCAGGCGCTGGAAGCCGAAGGCATCCGCACGCTGTTCGGCTATCCCGGCGGCACCATCATGCCGTTCTACGACGCGCTGGTGGATTCGTCGCTGAAGCACATCCTGGTGCGCCACGAGCAGGGTGCCGCACTGGCGGCGAATGGATTCGCCCGCGCCAGCGGCCAGGTCGGCGTCTGCGTGGCCACCTCCGGCCCGGGCGCCTCCAACCTGGTCACCGGCATTGCCGATGCGATGCTGGATTCGGTGCCGATGGTCTGCATCACCGGCCAGGTCGCCACGCCGCTGCTGGGTACTGACGCTTTCCAGGAACTGGATGTGTTCGGCCTGACCATGCCGATCGTCAAGCACAGCTGGCTGGTGCGCAGCGTCGACGACCTGCCGCGCGTGGTCGCCGATGCCTTCCGCGTCGCCCGCGAGGGCCGGCCCGGCCCGGTGCTGATCGACCTGCCCAAGGACGTGCAGCTGGCCGATGCCAGCCACCTGCCGGCGCACGTGCCGAGTAGCGTCGAGCCGCCACCTGCGCCGGCCGAAGCGGCCATCGCCGAAGCCATCGCCGCACTGGCGGCCGCCGAGAAGCCGGTGGTCTACGCCGGTGGCGGCATCGCGCTGGGCGATGCGGTGCAGGACCTGCGCGACTTCGTCGAAGCCAGCGCCATCCCCACCGTGATGACCCTGCGTGGCCTGGGCGCGCTGCCGGCCAGCCATCCGCAGTCACTGGGCATGCTGGGCATGCACGGTACCCGCGCGGCCAACATGGCGGTGCAGGAAAGCGACCTGCTGCTGGTGCTGGGTGCACGCTTCGACGACCGCGCCACCGGCAAGCTGGCCGAGTTCGCACCGTTCGCCCGCGTCGTCCATATCGATGCCGACGCCTACGAGATCTCCAAGCTGCGCAGCGCCGATGTCGCCGTGCCTGGCAACGTCGGCCATGCCATCCGTGCCCTGCGTGCGGCCTTCCCCTCCCCCAAGGCCCACCAGGACGCGTGGCGCAGGCGTTGCGCGCAGCACCGCGACCGCTTCTCTGCACGCTACGACGCACCGGGCCAGCACATCTACGCCCCGGCGCTGCTGAAGCGCCTGAGCGAGCTGGCCCCGGCCGATGCGGTGATCGCCTGCGATGTCGGCCAGCACCAGATGTGGGTGGCGCAGCACTGCCGCTTCAACCACCCGCGCAACCACCTGACCAGTGGCGCGCTGGGCACCATGGGCTTCGGCCTGCCGGCGGCGATGGGTGCGCAGTTCGCATGCCCGGAGCGCACCGTGGTGCTGGTGTCCGGCGACGGCAGCTTCATGATGAACGTGCAGGAGCTGGCGACCATCGCGCGTTGCCGCCTGCCGGTGAAGATCGTGCTGCTGGACAACAGTTCGCTGGGCATGGTGCGGCAGTGGCAGGAGCTGTTCTTCGCCGAGCGTTACAGCGAGATCGACCTGTCCGACAACCCGGACTTCGTGGCGCTGGCACAGGTGTTCGGCATCGCCGCCACCCGCATCGACAACCGCGACGACGTGGAAGGCGGCCTGGCCGCGCTGCTGGCCGAACCGGGCCCGGCCCTGCTGCACGTGGCCATCGATGCACGTGCCAACGTGTGGCCACTGGTGCCGCCGAACACCGCCAACAGCACGATGCTGGAAAGCAACCCCGCCCATGCCCGCCAGGAGACCCCCAATGCAATACCGGCTTGACCTGGTGCTGCACCCGGCCGAAGGCGCGCTGCTGCGCGTGATCGGCATGGCCGAACGCCGCGGCTTCGCACCGCGCGCGATCAGCGGTGCGCCGGTGGCCGACGACGATGGCCGCTGGCACCTGCAGCTGGTGGTGGATGGCCAGCGCCCGGCGGAAACGCTGTGCCGGCAGATCGAGAAGATCTACGACTGCGTGTCCGTGCAGGTCACTGCCGTGGAAGGAGCATCCGTATGAACACCCGTACCGTAGTGACCACGGTGCCGGTACGGAGGCGTCTTCTTCGCCGCCCGTGCCCGCATGCGGCGGTCGCCCGCACCGCGCTGGTGGCCCATGCCGGCCGCTGATGCCAGCCAGGAAAGCGATGTCGGCGACGTAAGCGTCGCCGACGTACTGGCGGCGCAGGCCCGGCTGCGCCGCTTCCTGCCGCCTACCCCGCTGCACCATGCCGAGCGCTTCGGCACCTGGCTGAAGCTGGAGAACCTGCAGCGCACCGGGTCCTACAAGGTCCGCGGCGCGTTGAACGCGCTGCTGGCCGGCCGCGAGCGCGGCGATACCCGGCCGGTGATCTGCGCCTCGGCCGGCAACCATGCCCAGGGCGTGGCGTGGGCGGCCTACCGCCTGGACGTGCCGGCCATCACCGTGATGCCACATGGCGCACCGGCCACCAAGATCGCCGGCGTCGCCCACTGGGGCGCGACCGTTCGCCAGCACGGCACCAGCTACGACGAGGCCTACGCCTTCGCGGTCGAACTGGCACAGCGACACGGCTACCGCTTCCTGTCCGCGTTCGACGACGCCGATGTGATCGCGGGCCAGGGCACGGTCGGCATCGAGCTGGCCGCACACGCGCCGGACGTGGTGATCGTGCCGATCGGCGGCGGTGGACTGGCCTCCGGCGTTGCACTGGCGCTGAAATCGCAGGGCGTTCGCGTGATTGGCGCGCAGGTGGAAGGCGTCGATTCGATGGCACGTGCGATCCGCGGCGACGTGCGCGAGATCGCCCCGGTTGCCTCTCTGGCCGACGGCGTGCGGGTGAAGATTCCCGGCTTCCTGACCCGCCGCCTGTGCACCTCGCTGCTGGACGATGTGGTGATCGTGCGCGAGGCCGAACTGCGCGAAACGCTGGTCCGGCTGGCGCTGGAGGAACACATCATCGCCGAGGGCGCGGGCGCGTTGGCGCTGGCGGCCGGCCGCCGCGTCGCCGGCCGCCGCAAGTGTGCGGTGGTGTCCGGCGGCAACATCGATGCCGGTGTCCTGGCCGGCCTGCTCACCGACATCCGTCCGCGCCCGCCACGCAAACCGCGGCGACGGCGCAGCGAAACCCCGCGCTCGCCGACCAAGGCCAGCGCCCTCGCCTCCCCCGCCTCTTCCCCTTCCCCCCTGCAAGCCGTCGCACCCGCTGTCGAGGAGATTTCCCTGTGACCACCATCGAACGAATTACCACCCCGCGCATCCGCATCTTCGACACCACCCTGCGTGACGGCGAGCAGTCCCCCGGCTGCAGCATGAGCCCGCCGCAGAAGCTGGTGATGGCGCGTGCGCTGGACGAACTGGGCGTGGACATCATCGAGACCGGCTTCCCGGCCAGCTCGCAATCCGACCGCGAGGCGATGGCGATGATCGGCCGCGAGCTGCGCCGCCCGAGCCTGAGCCTGGCGGTGCTGTCGCGCTGCCTGCAGGCCGATATCGAGACCTCCGCACGTGCACTGGAAGCGGCAGCCAACCCGCGCCTGCACGTGTTCCTGTCGACCAGCCCGCTGCACCGCGAGCACAAGCTGCGGATGACCCGCGAGCAGGTGCTGGAGTCGGTACGCAAGCACGTCTCGTTGGCCCGTTCCTACATCGACGACGTCGAGTTCTCGGCCGAGGATGCCACCCGCACCGAGCTGGACTACCTGATCGAGGTTTCGCGCGTGGCCATTGCCGCCGGCGCCACCACCATCAACCTGCCCGACACCGTCGGCTTCACCACGCCGGAAGAAATCCGCGCGATGTTCCAGCAGGTCATCGCCGGCGTCGCCGACGTGCCGAACGCGGCCAACGTGATCTTCAGCGCGCACTGCCACAACGACCTGGGCCTGGCGGTGGCCAACTCGCTGGCCGCCATCGAAGGCGGTGCACGCCAGGTCGAGTGCACCATCAACGGCATCGGCGAGCGCGCCGGCAACTGTTCGCTGGAAGAGATCGCGATGGTGCTGAAGGTCCGCCAGGCCTTCTACGAACAGGACAGTTCGATCAACACCCCACGCATCGTCGGCACTTCGCAGCTGCTGCAGCGTCTGGTCGGCATGCCGGTACAGCGCAACAAGGCCATCGTCGGTGCCAACGCGTTCGCCCATGAATCGGGCATCCACCAGCACGGCATGCTGCGCCATCGCGGCACCTACGAAATCATGCGTCCGGAAGACGTGGGCTGGGAAGATTCGCAGATGGTGCTGGGCCGCCACAGTGGCCGCGCCGCCGTCGAAGCGCGCCTGCGTGCGTTGGGCTTCTGGCTGGACGAAGACGAACTGAAGCTGGTGTTCGAGCAGTTCAAGGGCCTGTGCGAACAGCAGCGCGTGGTCACCGATGCCGACCTGCAGACGTTGATGCAGGGCGGCTCCAGCGCGCAGGGCTACCGCCTGGCCTCGATGACCATCAGCGACGTCGGCAGCCGCGCCAACGCGCTGGTCGAACTGTCCGACCCGGATGGCAACCGCGTGGCCGAGACCGCGCAGGGCGACGGCCCGGTCGATGCGCTGTTCGGCGCGCTGTCGGCCGCCACCGGCGTGCAGCTGATGCTGGACAGCTATCACGTGCACAGCGTCGGCATCGGTGCCGATGCGCGTGGCGAAGCCAACCTGAGTGTGCGCCATGACGGCGTGGAGTACGACGGCACCGGCACCAGCAAGGACATCATCGAAGCCTCCGCGCTGGCCTGGCTGGATGTGGCCAACCGCCTGCTGCGCCAGCGTCAGGCCGCCGTCCACAGCAGCACCGACGTTCCCGCTTCCGCCACCGCCTGAGGATCCCACCATGAGCGCCTTCGACACCCCCACCCCGGCCAGCGCCGCTGGCCAGCAGTGGAACGCCCAGGACTATGCGATCGATGCCGGCTTCGTGCCGCTGCTCGGCGGTGCGGTATCGCGCCTGCTCGACCCGCGCGCCGGTGAGCGCATCCTCGACCTGGGCTGTGGCGATGGCGTACTCAGCACCGAACTGGCCCTGAGCGGTGCGCGCATCCACGGCGTGGATGCCTCGCCGGAACTGGTGATCGCCGCCCGTGCGCGCGGCGTCGACGCCCAGCTGATGGACGGCCACGCACTGTCGTTCGACAGCGAGTTCGATGCGGTGTTCAGCAATGCGGCACTGCATTGGATGACGACTCCGGACCGCGTGCTGGAAGGCGTGCGCCGCGCCCTGCGCCCCGGTGGCCGCTTCGTCGCGGAGTTCGGCGGCCACGGCAACGTGGCCACGATCGTCGCGGCCGTGCAGGCCGCGCGCGTGGCCCACGGGCATGGCGCCAGCACCTTCCGGTGGTACTTCCCGACGGCCGATGCCTACGCCGATCGCCTGCGCCAGCATGGCTTCCAGGTGCAACTGATCGAGTGCACGCCGCGCCCGACCGCACTGCCGACCGGCGTGGCCGGCTGGCTGCGGGTATTCGCCGCACCGCTGCTGGACGACCTGCCGGCCGAGGCCCGCGCCACCGTGCGCGAGGCGGCCACCGCACTGCTGGCCGAGCTGCCGCGTGACGCATCTGGCCAGCCGCTGGCCGACTACGTGCGCCTGCGTGTGCTCGCCCGCCGTCGCTGACTTGACCGTTCCGCTTTCCTTACTGATGTTCGCTATTTCGTACTTCTGCCAGGCATACGCATGACTTCCGCACCCCGCACCCTGTACGACAAACTGTGGGACGCCCACGTGGTGGTTCCCGAATCCGACAGCGCGCCCGCCGTGCTGTACATCGACCTGCACCTGATCCACGAGGTGACCTCGCCGCAGGCCTTCACCGAACTGCGCGAACGCGGCTTGTCGCCGCGCCGGCCGGACCGCACCAAGGCGACGATGGACCACTCCACGCCGACCCTGCCGGCCGCCGCGGACGGCACGCTGCCCTATGCCAGCGCCGCCTCCGAGGCACAGGTCGCCACGCTGGCGCGCAACTGCGCCGAGCACGGCATCGAGCTGTTCGACATGGCCTCGGACAACCGCGGCATCGTCCACGTGATCGCGCCCGAGCAGGGCTTCACCCAGCCGGGCATGACCATCGTCTGCGGCGACAGCCACACCTCCACCCACGGTGCCTTCGGTTCGCTGGCGTTCGGCATCGGCACCAGCGAGGTCGGCCACGTGCTGGCCACGCAATGCCTGCTGCAGCGCAAGGCGAAGACGCTGGCGATCACCGTCGATGGGCCGCTGGCGCCGGGTGTCGGCGCCAAGGACGTGGTCCTGCACATCATCGGCGTGATCGGCGTCAATGGCGGCACCGGCCACGTGATCGAGTTCCGCGGCAGCACCATCGAAGCGATGGACATGGAACAGCGCATGACCCTGTGCAACATGTCGATCGAAGCGGGTGCGCGTGCCGGTATGGTGGCGCCGGACCAGGTCACCTTCGACTTCGTCGCCAACACCCCGCGCGGCCCAAAGGGCGCCGATTTCGAGGCTGCGGTGGCGCGCTGGCAGCAGCTGCGCAGTGATGACGGCGCGCGCTTCGACAGCGAAGTGCACATCGACGCCGCCGATATCCGCCCGACCCTGACCTGGGGCACCCACCCGGGTACCGCCATCGCGGTGGATGCGCCGATCCCGGCCGCCAACGATGCCGCCGCACAGAAGGGCCTGGACTACATGCATTTCCAGGCCGGCAAGGCGCTGGCCGGAACACCGGTGGACGTGGTGTTCGTCGGTTCCTGCACCAACGGCCGCCTGAGTGACATGCGTGAGGTGGCGCAGGTACTGCGCGGTCGTCGCGTGGCCGACCGGGTGCGCATGCTGGTGGTGCCGGGCTCGGAGATCGTCAAGCGAGAGGCCGAGGCCGAAGGCATCCATGACATCGTGCGCGCGGCCGGTGCCGAATGGCGCGAGCCGGGCTGCTCGATGTGCATCGCCATGAATGGTGATCTGGTCGCGCCCGGGCAACTGGCCGTGAGTACCAGCAACCGTAATTTCGAAGGCCGCCAGGGTCCCGGTTCGCGCACCCTGCTGGCCTCACCGATGAGCGCGGCGTGGGCCGCGGTGAACGGGCATGTCGCCGACACCCGCGAGCTGTTCGCACAGGAGGTGGCGTGATGGCCGGTTTCCGTACCTTGACCTCGGCCAGCGTGGTGCTGCGCCAGACCAACATCGACACCGACCAGATCATCCCGGCGCGGTTCCTGTCCACCACCGAACGCGCCGGCCTGGGCCGCAACGCCTTCAATGACTGGCGCTGGCAGGCCGACGGTTCACCGGTGGCCGACTTCGCCTTCAACCAGCCGCACAACGCCGGCCGCAGCATCCTGCTGGCGGGTCGCAACTTCGGCTGCGGCTCGTCGCGCGAACATGCACCGTGGGCGCTGACCGACCTGGGCCTGCGCGCCATCGTCAGCAGCGAGATCGCCGACATCTTCCGTGGCAACTCGCTGAAGAACGGCCTGCTGCCGATCGTGCTGGACGAGGCCGACGTGCAGGCGCTGATGCAGCGCCCGGATGATGAGCTGACCATCGACGTGGCCGCGCGCGAACTGCGCACGCCGGACGGCCGCGTCTATTCCTTCCCGCTGGACGGCTTCTCGCAGACCTGCCTGCTGGAAGGTGTCGACCAGTTGGGGTATCTGTTGGGCCGTGTCCCTGAAATCGAACGTTACGAGAGTGAGCATGCACGCTGAAATTGTTGTCCTGCCCGGTGATGGCATCGGCCCGGAAGTGGCCGCCGCGGCAGTCGCCGTCCTGAAGGCCGTCGCCGAACGCTTCAACCACACCTTCACCTTCAGCGAGCACGACATCGGTGGCATCGCCATCGACCGCCACGGCGAACCGCTGCCGGCGTCGACCCTGGCCGCCTGCCAGGCCGCCAGCGCGGTGCTGCTGGGCGCAGTCGGTGGCCCGAAGTGGTCCGACCCGAACGCCAAGGTGCGTCCGGAACAGGGCCTGCTGGCGATCCGCAGGGCGCTCGGCCTGTACGCCAACCTGCGCCCGGTGCGCACCCATGAGGCCGCGCTGCACGCCTCGCCGATCAAGGCCGAGCTGCTGCAGGGTGTGGACTTCGTGGTGGTGCGCGAACTGACCGGCGGCATCTACTTCGGCGACAAGACCCGCGATGCCGACAGTGCCAGCGACCTGTGCCGCTACACCGTGGCCGAGATCGAGCGCGTGCTGCGCAGTGCCTTCCGCCTGGCCCGGCAGCGGCGTGGCAAGGTCACCTCGGTGGACAAGGCCAACGTGTTGGAAACCTCGCGCCTGTGGCGCGACGTGGCCGCGCGCATCGGCCGCGAGGAGTTCCCGGAGGTGGCGCTGGAGCACCAGCTGGTCGATTCGATGGCCATGCACCTGCTGGCCAAGCCGCGCGAGTACGACGTGATCGTCACCGAGAACATGTTCGGCGACATCCTCACCGACGAAGCCTCGATGCTGGCCGGCTCACTCGGCCTGCTGCCCTCGGCCTCGCTGGGTGAACCGGGTGCGGTCGGCATCTACGAACCGATCCACGGTTCGGCCCCGGACATCGCCGGCAAGGGCATCGCCAATCCCTACGCAACGATCTTCAGCGCGGCGATGCTGCTGCGCCATTCGCTGGGGCTGGAAGACGAAGCCGCAGCAGTGGAAGCGGCGGTGCACGCGGTGCTGGATGATGGGGTGTTCACTGCCGACCTGGCCGCCAAGGGCCAGGCCGTGAGTACCGCCGCCGCCACGGATGCGGTGCTGGCCAAACTCAACTGATCCGATGGCGCCACTCCATGCGTGGCGCCTCTGCCTTTGGTCATTGTGCGCAGCCACCCATGGGGTGGCTCTACTGTAGATCCACGCCATGCGTGGATCGTTCGAATGTCGCGCAGCAGATCCACGCCATGCACGGCTGCATTATTTGGTGGTGTACCCACCATTGACCAGGATGGTCTGCCCGGTCATCCACCAGCCATCGGTGACCAGGAAGCGGATCCACGGCACGATGTCGGCGATGTCGGTCAGGCCGGTACGGGTGAACGCCGAGAGCGCGGCCGCGGTCTTGTGGTACGCCTGTGCATCGGCACTCTCGGCCGGGTAGAAGAACGGCGTGTCCATCGGGCCCGGCCCGATCGCAGTCACCGAGATGCCGCGCTCACCGAACTCCTTTGACGCCGCGCGGGTGAAATGCTCGACCGGCGCCTTGGTGCCGGCATAGCTGGAATAGAACGGCGTGAACGCACCCAGCAGCGAGGTGACCAGGGTGCAGATGCGGCCACCGTCATTGACGTGGCGGCCTGCTTCCTTGAGGAAGAAGAACGCCGCCTTGGCGTTGACCGCGCTCATCTCGTCGTACTCCGCTTCGCTGATGTCCAGCAGCGGCTTCTTCAATACCTTGCCGACCGTATTGATGGCGATGTCGGGACGGCCGGCTGCGGCCACGGCATCGGCGAACAAGCGCTCCATCGCTGCCGCCGAGGTCAGGTCGCCCTGCAGGGCTACCGCCCTGCTGCCGGCCGCCTGCACGGCGGCAACGGTTGCTTCTGCATCGGCCTGGGTGGCGGCACTGTTGTAGTGGATGACGACGGCGCTGGCACCCTGGCGGGCGAAGTCGCGGGCGATCAGGCCGCCCAGGTTCTTGGCACCACCGGCAATCAGCACAGTCTTGCCCTTGAGGGAATGGTCGGTCATGGCTTCGGTCTCAGGAGGGGGCTGCCCGGGGTGGCAACCCTGCCCTGACGACGATATCGTGCAGAAAATGCGGATAAAGCCCGCCACATTGACTTAACTTTCCAGGACCAGCGAACAATGGACCGGATCGATCGCTTCCGCATCTTCACCCGGGTCGTGGAATGCGCCAGCTTCACCCGCGCTGCCGACCAGCTCGGCCTGCCCCGCTCGACCGTCTCGGCGGCGATTGCCGAGCTGGAACAGCGGCTTGGCACCCGCCTGCTGCAGCGCTCGACCCGACGGGTATCCACCACCCATGACGGCGACGTGTTCCATGCCCGCTGCCTGCGCCTGATCGCGGAGGTTGAAGACGCCGAGTCGCTGTTCCGGCAGGACGACGCGCAACCGGCCGGTTTGCTGAAGATCGACGTACCCAGCCGCATCGGCCGTCGCATCATCGCCCCGGCGTTGCCGGATTTCTTCGCGCGCTACCCGCAGGTGGAACTGGACCTGGGCATGACCGACCGCGCGGTGAACCTGATCGAAGACGGCTGCGATGCCGTGCTGCGGGTCGGCCAGCTGGGCGATTCCAGCCTGGTGGCGCGCACGCTGGGCCAACTCGACTTCGTCAACGTGGCCGCGCCGGCCTACCTGCGCGAGCACGGCATGCCGCAGCACCCTGCCGACCTGCAGCAGCACCGCGCGGTGAACTACGCATCGCCGACCACGGCACGGGTGGAACCGTGGGAATGGCAGGATGGCGGCCAGCTGCGCACGCTGCCGATGCCCGGCTGGGTACGCGTGAACAGCGCCGAGGCCTCGATCGCGTGCTGCGTGGCGGGATTGGGGCTGTTGCAGATTCCGCGCTACGACGTGCAGGCCGAGCTGCAGTCAGGCGCATTGGTGGAGGTGATGCCGCAGTACGCGGCGCAGCCGCTGCCGGTGACCCTGCTGCAACCGCATCGGCAACACCGTGCACTGCGCGTGCAGGTGTTCGTCGAGTGGCTGCTGCCAGTGCTGCGGATCGGCCTGCAGCTGCAGTAGATCCACGTCATGCGTGGGTGCTTCTGTAGAGTCGAGCCATGCTCGACTCATCCCATCATCGCGCGAAGAGCGAAGAGCGAAGAGCAGCCGAGCATGGCTCGGCTCTACAGAAGGCAGATTCCGCGAGCAGATCCATCCACGCCATGCGTGGATGGGTGCAGCCGCAGAACCCGGGGCATTACGCCCCGGATTCGTCCGGCTTCACCCGGAACCACGCCGCGTACAACGCCGGCAGGAACACCAGCGTCAGCACCGTACCCACGATCAGACCACCCATGATCGAGATCGCCATCGAGCCATAGAACGCGCTGCGCGACAGCGGAATCATCGCCAGCACGGCCGCCAGCGCGGTCAGCACGATCGGGCGGAAGCGGCGCACCGTGGCATCGATGATCGAATGCCAGCGGTCATGCCCGGCATCGATGTCCTGCTGGATCTGGTCGATCAGGATCACCGAGTTGCGCATGATCATGCCGGCCAGCGCGATCGTGCCCAGCAGCGCGACGAAGCCGAACGGCGCACGGAACAGCAGCAGGAACAGGGTCGCACCGATGATGCCCAGCGGCGCGGTCACCAGCACCATCGCCGCACGCGAGAAGCTGCGCAGCTGCAGCATCAGCAGCGTCGCCACCACCACCAGGAACAGCGGCATGCCGGCCTTGATCGAGTTCTGGCCGCGCGCCGAGTCCTCCACGGTGCCGCCGGTTTCCAGCAGGTAGCCGCTGGGCAGCTCGGCACGGATGCCATCCAGCGTGGGCACGATCTGGTGCACCACGTCCAGCGCCTGCATGCCATCGCTGATGTCGGCGCGCACGGTCACGGTCGGCAACCGGTTGCGGTGCCAGATGATGCCGTCCTCGAAGCCGTACTCCATCGTCGCCACCTGCGACAGCGTGATGCTGCCGCCGTTGGCGGTCGGCATCGACAGGCTGGACAGCAGCTCCAGCTGGTTGCGCTCATCGGCCGGCCCGCGCAGCAGCATCTCGATCTGGCGGTTGCCTTCGCGATACACGCTCACCGACTGGCCGGCCAGCGAACTGGCCAGGAACTGGCTGACCTGGGCGCTGCTCACGCCCAGCGCGCGGGCACGCTCCTGGTCGATCACCAGCCGCACCACCTTGCTCGGCTCGCTCCAGTCCAGGTTGACGTTCATCACGTGCGGGTTCTCACGCACCTTGGCCTCGACCTGGCGCGCGATCGCCTGCACCTTCTCGATGTGCTCGCCGGAGATGCGCATCTGCACCGGATAACCGACCGGCGGGCCGTTCTCCAGGCGGGTCACGCGCATCTGCACGTCCGGGAACTTCGGAATCACCTCGTGCAGCAGCCAGTCACGGGTGCTTTCGCGCGATTTGATGTCCTTGGCCAGCACCACGAACTGGGCGAAGTTGGTCGCCGGCAGCTGCTGGTCCAGCGGCAGGTAGAAGCGCGGCGAACCGGTACCCACATAGGACACATAGTTGGCGATGCCCTCGCGGCTGGACAGCAGCTTCTCCAGCTTCTCGGCCTGGGCCTGGGTCGAGCGCAGCGACGCCCCCTCGGCCAGCTCGATGTCCACCATCAGTTCCGGCCGGGTCGAGTCCGGGAAGAACTGCTGCGGCACGAAGCGGAACATCATCAGTGAGAACACGAACAGGGCAACGGTCGCGGCGATCACCCACCAGCGGCGGCGCAGGCAGGCGTCGAGGAAGCGCCGGAAGCTGCGGTAGAACGGGCGCTGGTAGGGATCGTGGTCGTGCCCATGCTGCGGCGGTGCGATCAGGTTGGCCAGCGCCGGATAGCGGTCGGCCCACTGCTGGCGCTTGGCCAGCCAACGCGCGGACAGGCTGCCGGGCTTCGGCGGCTGCGGATTGAACAGGTCCGGCAGCATCTTGTCGCCCAGGTACGGGATGAACAGCACCGCTGCGATCCACGACACCACCAGTGCGATGGTCACCACCTGGAACAGCGAACGGGTGTATTCACCGGTGCTCGATGCCGCCGTGGCGATCGGCAGGAAGCCGGCTGCCGTGATCAATGTGCCGGTCAGCATCGGGAACGCGGTCGATTCCCAGGCGAAGCTGGCCGCGCGCAGGCGATCGAAGCCCTGCTCCATCTTGGTGGCCATCATCTCCACCGCGATGATCGCATCGTCCACCAGCAGACCCAGCGCCAGCACCAGTGCGCCCAACGAAATCTTGTGCAGGCCGATGTCGAAGTAATGCATGACGAAGAAGGTCATCGCCAGCACCAGCGGAATGGTCACGCCCACCACCAGGCCGGTGCGCAGGCCCAGCGAGAAGAAACTGACCAGCAGCACGATCACCACCGCTTCGGTCAGCACCTGCACGAACTCGCCAACCGACTCCTCCACCGACTGCGGCTGGTCGGACACCTTGCGCAGCTGCATGCCGGCCGGCAGGGTCTTCTGCAGCCGCTCGAACTCGGCGTCGAGGTTGGCGCCCAGCTTGAGGATGTCACCGCCATCCTTCATCGCCACCGCCAGGCCGATCGCCTCTTCGCCCATGAAGCGCATCTTCGGCGACGCGGGATCGGCGAAGCCACGCTTGACCTCGGCGATGTCGCCCAGGTGCACGGTGCGGTCGCCAGCACGGATCGGGAACTGGCGGATGGCGTCGATGTCGTTGAACTGGCCCGTCACGCGCAGCTGCACGCGATCGGTGGCGGTCTCGAAGAAGCTGGTGCCGGTGATCGCATTCTGGTCGGCCAGCGCCTGCTGCACCTGCTGCATCGACACACCCAGCGTTGCCAGCCGGGTGTTGGACAGTTCGATCCACACCTTCTCGTCCTGCAGGCCGACCAGGTCGATCTTGCCGACATCGGGTACGCGCTGCAGTTCCAGCTGGATGCGGTCGGCGTAGTCGCGCATCACCGCGTAGTCGAAGCCCTTGCCGGTCAACGCATAGATGTTCCCGTAGGTGTCGCCGAACTCATCGTTGAAGAACGGGCCGACAATCTCGCGCGGCAGCGTCGCATGGATGTCGCCCACGCGCTTGCGAACCTGGTACCACAGGTCCGGGATCTGCTTGGAACGCAGGCTGTCGCGCGCCATGAAGATGACCTGCGATTCGCCGGGGCGCGAATAGGAGCGGATGAACTCGTACTCGCCGGTGTTCATCAGCGCCTTCTCGATCGGCTCGGTCACCTGCCGCGAGACCTGTTCGGCGGTGGCGCCCGGCCAAAGCGTGCGCACCACCATCGCCTTGAAGGTGAATGGCGGATCCTCGGACTGGCCCAGATGCTTGTACGACCATGCGCCGATCAGCGCGAAGGCAAGCATCGCGAACAGCACCAGCGGGCGGTTGGACAACGCCCACTCGGAAAGATTGAAGCGGCGCACCGGCTTACTCCTTGGCCTTGGCGGCAGCGGCCGGCGTGGCCGGCTTCAGCACCGGGCGGTTCTGGCGGTCCACGGCGATCACCGGCTGGCCGGCACGCAACAGGTGTCCGCCGGCAGCGACCACCCAGTCACCCGCATTCACGCCGGACAGCACCGGCACCGATTCGCTGCCATAGGCACCGGTGGTGACCGACGCGGCCTTCAGCGCGCTGTTGGCCGGATCGACCACCCACACGCTGGCGGCACCGTTGGCACCGCGCTGCAGCGCACCGAGCGGCAGCTGCAGGGTGCCGTGGCGGCCGGCGCTGCTGTAGACGCGCGCGCTCTGGCCCAGTTCGACATCGGCCAGCGCATCGGCGGGCAGGCTGACCCGGGTTGCATAGGTGCGTGCCTGTGGATCGGCGGCAGCGGCGATCTCGCGGATCGTGCCTGGCAGGCGCTGGCCAGGACGGTTCCACAGCTCCACCTCGACCGGCTGGCCCACCGCATAGTCGCGGATGGTGGCCTCGGGCAGGTCGATCAGCACTTCGCGCCCGCCATCGGCGGCCAGGTTGAAGATGGTCTGGCCGGCCGACACCACCTGCCCGGCTTCGGCCTCACGGCTGGCGATCACGCCATCGGACGGCGCGCGCAGCTGTGCGTAGTCGGCCTGGTTGCGCAGCACATCGAGGTTGGCGCGGGCGGCGTTGGCCTGGCCCTGCGCGGCCTTGAAGGCGGCGGACTGCTGGTCCAGCTGCGAGCGGCTGACCAGCTGCTGGTCGGCCAGCACCTGGTAGCGCTTGAGGTCATCACGGGCACGCACCAGATCGGCTTCGGCCGCAGCAAGCTGCGCCTGCGAGGCGCGGGCCTGCAGCGCGAAGTCGGCCACGTCCAGCTCGGCCAGCACGTCGCCCTTCTTCACCCGTTGCCCGGCATCGACGTGGCGCTTGACCAGGTTGCCGCCAACGCGGAACGACAGTGGACTTTCCTGCCGCGCACGCACCGTGCCCGGGAACGCCGCCGGCGCCTGCCCGGCCTGCTCGCCAGGGTGAACCACCAGCACCGGAACGGCCGCCTGGGGCGCCTGTTCCTGTCCCGAACAGGCTGCCAGCGCAGCCATCCACACCATACCGCCCATCCAGCGCACGATCTTCATCGGTCAACGTCCTGAAAACGCAGGGTTGCAACTAAGGGGGGAGCCGCGACTGCCGGCCCAATTTAATAAACCGGCCGGTATAGTATAAATATCGAACCGCTTGGTCTAGTATTGTGGTGATGAGTTCTCACACTTCCCGCAAGCCGTCGGCCAAGCCCGCTGCCAAGGCCGCCGGACCCGGGCGCCCCAAGGACCTCGGCAAGCGCGCGGCGATCCTTGAAGCAGCCAAGACACTGTTCATCGAACAGGGCTATACCGGCGTGAGCATGGACACCATCGCCGCTCAGGCCGGCGTCTCGAAACTGACTGTGTACAGCCACTTCGGCGACAAGGAGACCCTGTTCTCCGAGGCCGTGCAGTCGAAGTGCATTGAAATGCTGCCCGATGCCCTGTTCGTGGCCGACGCGGACGGCCCGCTGCGCGACCAGCTGATCGGGATCGGTCTGGCCTTCTTCGAACTGATCACGTCCGATGCGGCGATCTCGATCCAGCGCATGATGATGGCGCCGGAGACCGACGAACGCCTGCGCGAGCTGTTCTGGAAGGCAGGACCGGAACGTACCTGCGAGGCCCTGGCTGACTTCCTGCGGGCACGCGCCGAGCGCGGCGAGCTGGAAATCACCGACTATTCGCTGGCTGGCGAGCAGTTCCTGACCCTGGTCAAGGGTGAAGTGCACATGCATATGATGTGCGGCATGCCACTGTCACCGGTGCAATGCGACCCTCTTGCCCACGTGACTGCCAGCATCGACTTCTTCCTGCGCGCCTATGCGCCGCGAGGGGCCGGGACGTCTGAATAACCAAAACTGAACGAACCGGAGGTCGCGATGACTTCCGGCACTGCGACCCCGGCCACCCGGCAGCTGATGCTCTGGGCGCGCCGCCGGCCTCCGGCACCGGTAAAATGGCCGGCCCACTGCGCTGGATTTGAACCTCATGACGATTGATTACGCCCACGCCCGCGAACTGATGGTGGAACAGCAGATCCGTCCCTGGGACGTGCTGGACATCAAGGTGCTCGACGTCCTGGCCCGCCTGCCGCGCGAGGCTTTTGTCGCCGATGCACACCGGGCACTGGCCTACGCCGATGTCGAACTGCCGATCGGCCATGGCCAGAAGATGATGAAGCCGGTCATCGAGGGCCGTACCCTGCAGGCGCTGGACCTGCAGCCGGGTGACGAAGTGCTGGAAATCGGCACCGGCAGCGGCTTCCTGTCGGCCTGCATCGGCGCGCTGGCGCGCGACGTGCTGAGCCTGGAAATCGACCCGGAGCTGGCCGCCGCCGCGCGCGCCCGCCTGGACGCGTCCGGTCTGGGCACCAACGTCCGCGTGGAAGTGGCCGACGCCCTGTCCTGGCAGACCGAACGCCGCTTTGACGTGATCTGTGTCACTGGTGCGGTCGACGTGGTGCCGTCACAGTTCGCCTCGTGGCTGCGTCCGGGTGGTCGCCTGTTCGTGATCCACGGCCGCTCGCCGGCGATGGAGGCCCTGCTGGTCAAGGCCGACGGCAGCAGCGAGTCCCTGTTCGAGACCGATATCGATTATCTGCGTGGTGCCGCCCCGGCCCCCCAGTTCCACCTCTGAGTCCAAGGAAGCCGCAATGATCCGCCGATCCCTCGCTGTTGCGCTGGCCACTGCCCTGCTGCCGTTGTCCGCCCATGCCGCCGACCTGCTGCAGGTCTACGAAATGGCGCGCAATGGCGATCCGCAGCTGTCCGCCGCCGAATCGACCCGGCTGTATGACAAGGAAGGCGCCGTGCAGGCGCGCGCCGCCCTGCTGCCGCAGATCAACGGCCAGGCCCAGCTGAACCGCACGCGCAGTGAGCCGAACGCCGACGCCAACTCCGGCTCGTTCACCAACAAGCGCCGCACCTACACGATCGACGGCAGCCAGACGCTGTTCAACTGGACCCAGATCAACAACCTGCGTTCGCAGCGCGAGCTGAGCAAGGCGGCGGACTTCACCCTCGATTCGGCCAACGACAGCCTGATCGTGCGCACCTCGGCGGCCTACTTCAACGTGCTGGTGGCGATCGAATCGCTGAATGCCGCACAGACCAATGAAGCGGCCGCGAAGAAGCAGTTCGACTTCGCCGACAAGCGCCTGGAAGTGGGCCTGGCGCCGATCACCGACGTGCACGAAGCACGCGCCCAGTACGACCAGGCGCGTGCCAACACCATCGTTGCGCAGAACACCCTGGCCGATAACTACCAGGCCCTGACCGAACTGACCGGCCAGCCGGTGACCAACCTGCGTGGGCTGCCGGCCGACTTCCGCCCGGAAGTGCCGGCCAACCGTGGCAACATCGATGAGCTGGTGCAGCAGGCCACCACCCAGAATCCGGCGCTGAAGGCGCAGGAACTGAAGGTCAGCGCCGCCGAGGCTGGCGTGCAGGCCGCCCGTGGCGGCCATTACCCGACCCTGTCGCTGGGCGGCAGCTGGGGCAAGAGCGCGACCTGGGGTGACAGCACCGGTTCCGGTTCGCTGTCGCCGGACGCCCGCACCAACAGCATCGGCCTGACCCTGAGCGTGCCGATCTTCTCCGGTGGTGCCACCCAGTCCGGCGTACGCCAGGCGCTGGCCCAGCGTGACATCGCCCAGGACGGCTACGAGCAGCAGAAGCGCGCCCTGGACCGCAACACCCGCAATGCCTACCAGACCCTGGTACAGGGCATCAGCGAAGTGGAGGCCCGTCGCCTGGCCGTGGTCTCGGCACAGAGCGCGTACGACGCCTCGCAGGTCGGCCTGGAAGTCGGTACCCGTACCGTGCTGGACGTGATCCAGAACCAGCGCATCCTGTTCTCGGCGCAGCTGGACTACGCCCAGGCCCGCTACACCTTCCTGCAGAACCGCCTGCTGCTGAGCCAGTCGCTGGGTGCGCTGGACGTGGCCGAGCTGCAGGACGTCAACCGCCTGCTGACCCAGGACGCGGGCAATCCGGCAACGACCACGCACTGATCCGTCGCCCTGCCGGCAACAAAGAAGCCACCCGCAAGGGTGGCTTTTTTGCAGGCGGTGCATCCGCCCGCAGCTACCCGTTGCGTGGCCCCGCGAACCCTCAGCCCGGCCATGCCCGCAGGCGTTCCAACGCCGCAAGGACGCACAGCGCGGCCGCCAAGGGCGCCAGCATCGGCAGCACCAGTTCGCGACCGGTTGCGCCCTGCCTCATGTCATTCCGCCGCCGCAGCACCGCCAGGCACAGCGCCGCCATCACCAGCAGGGTTGCCGGACCCGGCAGCGCCGGCAGGGTGCCCAACGGCAGCCACAGCACCAGCATCACCGCCGGCAGTCCGACCGCCGCCACGATCACACCGCGGGAGCGTCCCACTGCATCACCCGCCCCTGGCCACAGCGATGTTGCCAGCCGCAAGGCCAGCATCAGCAGCACCAGCTGCAGGGCGGCCAGGCCCGTAGCCCCCGCCAGCGGCAACAACGGCAGCATCCACTCCAATTGCGGATGCATCTCCAGCGCCACCGACAGTGGCCGGGTACTGGCAAGCGCGGAAAACTCGACCAGCCCTGCCTGCAGTGCTGCCAGCACGATCAGCAGCAGCATCGCCAGCAACGAGACCAGCGCCAGCACTGCCGGTTGCCACATCGCGCCCTGGCGGCGCAACGCAGGAAAGCCCAGTGCCAAGCCGACGCTGGCAAATACCCCCAGCAGCGGCACCGCAGCCGCCAGCACCCCGCCCAGCCCGAAGCGATACGGCGCGGTCGCCGGTGGCAGCCAGGGGATCCAGTGCGCGTAATGCACATGACGTGCCGCCAGCGCCAGCAGCAACACCCCCGCACCGATCTTCACCGTCAACAGGGCGCAGGCCACCAGCACCACACGCCGTGGCGGCAGCAATGCCAGCGCGCCCAGCATCAGCAGGCCCACCGCCGCCGTGACCTGTTCCGGCAGCCAGTCGCAGGGCTGGAGGCCTTCGGCGGCCAGCACCGTGTGCAGATGGAGGGCCATGGACTGCGCCACGCCCGCCGTGGTCGCCACCAGCTCCAGCAGCAGGGCCATGCCCAACACGCCCGCCACCCGCGGCCCCCAGCTGGCAGCCAGCAGCCCGTGCAGGCCCTCGCCCGCCGGCAACCGCAGCACCAGATCCTGCAGGCAGCACAGCACCAGGCCGGCCCCCAGTGCAGCCAGCAACAGGCTCAGCACGATGGCGGGGCCTGCCTGTGCCGCCGTGTGCTGGCCCACCAGTGCGATCACGCTACCGCCCACCAACAGTGTCAACGCCACCACCGCCAGATGGTCCGTCCCCAGTCCGGCCCCACCCGTGCCGTCCCCGCCCCTGTCGCCGTCCATCGCAAGTTCCCTTGATATCCGCCCAAGCGCGGTCGACAGCAGGCTGGCAGCCTGCGTCGTCCTGCGGAATCAGAATCGGTGGAATGTGCGCAACGATGTGATGGCAGGCACGCTGCCAGCGGCAGGGTCGGTCCAGCAACGACAGAAAAATCGTCGCTAAGCAGAATTGATGAAGTTGATCACGACAATGCTCGTCAGCGCCGCTGACTCCGCGCTGCCGCGATCACTCGCGCGGTGGTGGCAGGTGCGGCGCCACCAGGGCAAGCGTGCGTTGCAGCGCGCCGCGGCCATTGCTGACCAGCGTGCATCCCGCCCGCGCCATGTCTTCGCGGGCCTGGGCATCGTCGAGCAGGTGCTGCAGCAGATCGCCCACCGCCTGCGCGTCCTCGCCGATCAGCAGCGCTCCGGCCTCGCGCATGCGCCGGGAAATTTCCGCGAAGTTGTGCAGGTGCGGGCCGGTCACCGCCGCCGTTCCCATCGCGGCCGGCTCCAGCAGGTTGTGACCACCGATGGCCTGCAGGCTGCCGCCGACGAAGGCGACCTGGGCGCAGGCATAGAACGGCATCAGCTCGCCAAGGGTGTCGATGACGAACACGTCTGTGGCCGCGTGTGGCCACTGGTCCACGCGGCGGGTCGCCACGCTCCAGCCCTGTTCGCGCGCCAGCGCTTCCACCTTCGGGAAACGCTCGGGATGTCGCGGTGCCCACAGCAGCAGCAGCTCCGGATGCCGCTGGCGCAGGCGCCGGTGCAGGTCGATCACCGCCTGCTCCTCGCCATCATGGGTACTGGCGGCGATCCATACCGGACGAGCGGCCGGTACCCGCGCGTGGAACTGTTCGACGAAACCCTGCACATCCGGCGTGGCGATGTCGAATTTCAGGTTGCCCAGCGCCTGCACCTGGCCGGGATCCGCCCCCAGCTGCACGAAGCGCTCGGCATCGTCCTGCGACTGCGCGGCCACGCAGGTGACGGTGCGCAGCGCGCGGCGGATCAGTGCCGCCAGCAACCGGTAGCCGCGCAGCGAACGCGCCGACAACCGGGCGTTGAGGATGTACACCGGAATGCCGCGGTCACGGCAGCCGAACAGCATGTTCGGCCACAGCTCGGTTTCCAGGATCAGCGCCAGGCTGGGCTGGAAATGGCCGAGGAAACGGTTGACGCTGCCCGGCACGTCATACGGCAGGTAGACATGGTCCAGGGCGTCGCCCCACAGCGCGCGTACGCGCTCGGAGCCGGTCGGGGTGATGGTGGTGATCACCCAGCGGATGTCCGGGCGCTGCTGGCGCAGGGCATTGACCAGCGGCGCGGCGGCATTGACCTCGCCCACCGAGACCGCGTGCAGCCAGACCCGCGGCTGCCCGGTCGGCTGCGGATAGGAGGCATAGCGTTCATCCCAGCGCCGGAAGTATTCACGAACCCGGAAACCGCGCCAGACCAGGTGGTACACGGTGATCGGCAGCAGGATGTAGAGCACGACCGAATACAGGCCGCGCAGGATCCATTCGACAGGGTCTTTGCGCATGCGGCAAGGATACGGGAGCCCCCGGGGAAAGACACGCGGCCGCCTTGGTAGAATGGCCCCATGTCAGATGCCTCCACCGCCGTCCGCCCATCGCTGCGCGATCCGCGCAACTGGCCGATGTTCGCCGCCATGTTCGGCGCCTTCGCCATCGCCCGCCTGCCGTGGATGCTGCAGCGCGCGCTGGGCCGGGGCGTCGGCTGGATCACCTGGCGCCTGCTCGGCAGCCGCCGCCGCGCCGCCGAAGTCAACCTGCAGCTGTGCTTCCCCGAGAAGGACGAAGCCTGGCGCCAGCGCCTGGTGCGCGACAGTTTCGATGCGCTGGGCGTGGGCGTGTTCGAGTGCATCCGCGCCTGGTGGGGCAGCATCGACCGCATCCGCCCGCAGGTACGGATCGAAGGCCTGGAACACCTGCGGCAGATGGAGGCTGAAGGCCGCGGCGTGCTGCTGGTCTCAGGCCACTTCATGACCCTGGAAATGTGCGGACGCCTGCTGTGCGACTACGTCGACCTGTCCGGCATGTACCGCAAGCACAAGAACCCGGTGTACGAGTGGGCGGTGAAGTTCGGCCGCCTGCGCTATGCCAAGGCGATGTTCGCCAACGAGGACATCCGCGCGACCGTGCGCCACCTGAAGAAGGGCGGCTTCCTCTGGTACGCGCCGGACCAGGACATGCGTGGCAAGGACACCGTGTTCGTGCCGTTCTTCGGCCACACCGCTTCGACCATCACCGCCACCCACCAGCTGGCAAGGATGACCGGTTGTGCAGTGATCCCGTACTTCCACCGCCGCGAAGGCGGGAAGTACGTGCTGAAGATCGGCGCACCGCTGGAGAATTTCCCCAGTGAGGACGTGGAAGCCGATACCACGCGGGTCAACCAGGCCATCGAAGAGATGGTGCGCGAAGCCCCCGACCAGTACCTGTGGATCCACCGCCGCTTCAAGCGCCAGCCCGGCGGCCGGAGTGATTTCTACAAATAGCCGGATGCGGTGGAAGGGCCGGCGTCCTCGTGGCGCCAACCTTGGTTGGCGCCGGATGAACCGAGGCCGGTCCCGGGGAGCCCACCAAGGTTGGCAACTACTGCATCGGCGGAGATTCGTCCGATTCGCGGGCCAGCAGACTGCCGGCGAACAGGGCCGCCAGCAGCACGGTCAGGCCGCCCCAGAACGCAGAATAGAACGCCAGGTGCGTATTGAGCGGGAACACGGTAACCGCCAGCGCCAGCATCGCCGGGCGGGCGCGGTCACGCGCCGCCGGCGGTGCATAGCGCCAGGCCCGCCAGGCCTGCGCCACCGCCGCCAGCCACAGCAGCAGGCCCAGCACGCCGGTCTCGGCCAGGATTTCCAGCACGATCTGGTGGGCGTGCAATGCCGGTTGATTGCCCCACACGGCGGGGCCCTCGTCTGACACGCAGGCCGGATACGCATCACGGAAGCCGCGCGCACCGACACCGTTGACCGGATGTTCCTCGATCATGCACACCGCCGCCGTCCAGATGCGCGCGCGCCCCGAAAGCGCCTCGTCAACGCCCTGCCCGTCTTCGTTCCATGCCTGTGCCGTGCGCGCAACACGCTCGCGCAGCTGCGGCACGCCCGCTGTCAGTGCGGCCGTACCCAGCGCTGCCACAAGGGCCAGCAGCAGCAGCCGCTTCCAGCCGAACTGGCGCAGTCCGCTGTAGGCCAGCACCAGCACAAAGGTGATCCACGAGGCGCGCGAACCGGCCAGCAGCAGCACGCCTCCCAGTGCGGCGGCGGCCAGCAACCACCCCGCACTGCCGAAACGCCGCGCCATCGGCAGCAGCAGGAAGGGTGACAGGCTGGCCAGCACCTGGCCGAATTTCAGGTTGCAGGGCCCGAGCGCGCCACTGAGGCGGTCGGCCAGTGCGGCTTCGTCGGCCGGGCACAGCGCGTGGCCACTTACGGCCAGCTTCAGGTGATCCAGCGACCAGAACCATGGGCTGGTGCCGGCCAGCGCCTGTACCAACGCGTCCAGCGTCCACGCGCCGGTGATCAGCGCCAGGCCACCGAAGGTCAGCCGCCGCCGTTCCGGCGTGGCTACCGCGATCGCCACCAGCCACATGAAGGGCAGGTAGCGAAGTCCGGCGGCAGCCTTGGTCCACGAGGCCGCCGGATCGATCGCATCGATGGCCGAGAACGCCTGTGGCAGCCAGTAGCCGAGGAACAGGATCGAGGTCAGGGCCCACGCCGCCGTGCTCAACAGGTGCGGGCGGCGCTGCAGCCGGCGCATGACCATGCGCACGGCAGCATAGAGCGCGCCAAGGCCGAGCACGGTTTCAGCGATACCTGGCAACGGCCACATCGCCACGTACGCCAGCACCCACCAGGGTGCCCAGCGCCCAGCGCGGTCGTCGCGCACGATGGCAGCGGGGTCAGCCGGCGAGATCGGCATAGAGGCGGAGGGTATCGCGCTGCATGGCCTGCAGGGTAAACGGGATGCGGGTCGGCAAGGATGGCGGCTGCGCCAGCAGGGCCAGCGCACGTTCACCCAGCGCGCGCGCGTCGCCGAGCGGCACCGCGCCGCCGGGCTGCAACTGCTGCAGCAGTTCGCCGACGCCACCGTGGTCCCAGCCCAGCACCGGGCGGCCGACCGACAGCGCCTCGACCACAGTGCGGCCAAAGGCTTCCGGCTTGTCCGACAGCTGCAGCACCAGATCGCTGGCGGCGTAGGCCAGGGCGATGCGTGCGGTAGGCGTGCTGATCTGTACGGCCTCGGCCACGCCCAGTGCCGCAGCCTGGCGGCGCAGATCGGCCACGTAGGCCTCACGCCCGGGTTCCTCGGTACCCAGCATCCACAGCTGCGCAGGCACGCCGGCGGCACGCACGTCGGCCAGCAGCTGCAGCGCGTGGGCGTGGCCCTTCAGCCGGGTACCGCGCCCGGGCAACAGCAGCAGCGGGCCATCAACCTGCGCCAGCCAGGGATAATCGGCGGCCAGGGCCAGCCGCGGGCGACGGTCGGCACGTGCTACGCGTGGGAACTGGCCGACATCGACACCGCGGGGAATGACCTGCAGTTTTTCTTCCGGCACCGTCGGGTAGTGGCGTTGCACGAAGGCGCGCACGGTATTGGACACGCAGATCACGCGTTCGCCACTGGTCATCACCGCACTGTAGCGGCTGGGCGAATTCAACCCGTGCACGGTGGTCACCCAGTGCGGGCGCTGTGCGGCGGGCATGGCGCGGATCGCGTACAGGCCCAGCCAGGCCGGCAGCCGCGAACGGGCGTGCACGATGTCCGCACCGACCTCGGCAAACAGGCGGCGCAGGGTCGGCAGATGGCGCAGGGTCAGCAGCGACTTGCGGCCGATGTCCAGGGTGAGGTGCTCGGCACCGCTGTCCAGCAGCGGCTGCACCAGGCGGCCACCGGCGGACACCACCAGTGCACGATGGCCGGCCGCGACCAGGGCAGCAGCGATTTCCAGGGTCGAGCGCTCGACACCGCCGGAGTGCAGCGCCGGCAGCAACTGCACCACGGTCAATCGGCGCATCGAAGGGGCCGCCGTTTAGTCGGCCAGCACGAACACGGAACCGCAGTACGGGCACTGCGCTTCACCGTTGGGCTCGTCTTCGATCGGCAGGTACACGCGCGGATGCGAGTTCCACAGCGCCATTTCCGGGGTCGGGCAACTCAACGGCAGATCGCTGCGGTGCACGGTGTAGCGCTTCTCGGCGTTGGCGGGCGCGGTGGCGGTATGGCTCATGGCGGATGTCGGTGAACGGGTTGCGAGGCCTGTGATTCTAGCATCTGGGCCGCACCGACATTGCGCCACAACGGGCCTTTGCGCGCTCCCGCCGATGCCTCGCATCTCCCCGCCGCACGCCGGGCGGCGGCGGCGCCGGGGATTTCGCGGTCGTTCCGGCAGGTTCGCTCGCCAGAATCGACTCCAGCGATATTTCCCGCATTTGGATCGAACTAAATGGCACTTGCCAGCGCGCGACGGCTGTTGCAGGATCGGGCCAGGTCGCACCCCGACCCACCCAATCCAACCCGATCGCATGGCCCGCCCCCACCGGACCGGCATCGCCTCTTCCACTGCCAGCCTGGCGGGCGGAGCGATGCTGTCCGTGGTGTCCGCCGATGCGGGTTCTGCCCGCCGCCAGCCCTTCCGGGAGACCCTTGCATGACCCTGTCCGATCCGCGCCGCGCCCTGCTTCCACTCGCCCTGGCCCTGGCCTGTGCGACCACTGCGATGCCGGTGCTGGCACAGGGGCTGCAGACCTCGTTCGAGCCCGGCGAACCTGCCCCGACGCAGGCCGCGGGTGCACTTCAGGTCACGATCGGCAACGGCCCTGCGGCGCCTTACGCGGCCAAGCGCAACGCCGGCTACAGCGGCCTGCATGCACTGCGCTACAGCAGCGAAGGCGGCAGCGCGCGGCGCGAACTGTTCAAGGCCGACCTGCCCATCGAGGCCGATACCACGCTGTCGTGGCTGGTGCTGCCGGAGATCGTCGGCAAGGACACCGTCGCTTCGACCTATGTCTCGCTGGACCTGCTGCTGGACGATGGCAGCCGCGTGTCGGCCGGTGCGGCGCGCGACCAGCATGGGGTGGCGATCGGCGCACGCGCGCAGGGCGAATCGAAGACGCTGTACCCGCAACAGTGGGCGCGCAAGGCAGTGCGGCTGGGCGACGTACCCACGCTGAAGGGCCGCCGCGTGGTGGCGATCGAGCTGGAGGTGGCCAGTGCCGAGGGCGCGCCGGTCTCTGGCTGGATTGATGACGTGCGCCTGGACGCACAGCCGCGGCAGCAGCCACAGCGCGTCTCCGACTGGGTGCTGACCACCCGCGGCACCCAAGCCAACGGCACCTTCTCGCGCGGCAACAATTTCCCGGCCACGGCGGTGCCGCACGGCTTCAACTTCTGGACCCCGGTGACCGATGCCGGCGCACTGAACTGGCTGTACCGCTGGAACGAACAGAACGACGCACAGAACCGCCCGCAGCTGCAGGCGCTTGCGCTGAGCCACCAGCCCAGCCCGTGGATGGGTGACCGCCAGACCTTCCAGGTGATGCCCTCGGCCAGCCGTGGCGTGCCCGAGGCCGACCGCCGCAAGCGCGCGCTGTCGTTCGATCGCCGCCATGAAAGCGCGCGCCCCTACCGCTACGACGTGCGCTTCGACAACGGCATCGCTGCCGCCATCGCGCCGACCGATCATGCCGCGTTGTTCCGCTTCGACTTCCCCGAAGGCGGTGACGCCAACCTGCTGTTCGACAACGTCGATGCACGTGGTGGCCTGACTCTGGATGCCGCCACACAGACGCTGTCGGGCTACACCGATACGCGCAGCGGCCTGTCCAACGGCGCCAGCCGCATGTACGTGGTGGCCAGCTTCGACAAGCCCTGGCGCAGCAGCGGCCGCCTCGACACCGGGCGCCCGACCGGCTACATCAAGTTCGATGCCGGCAGCGAGCGGCGGGTGACGATGCGCATCGCCACCTCGCTGATCTCGGTGGAGCAGGCGCGGCACAACCTCGCACTGGAAATCGCCGCCGCCGATACGCTGGAGAGCGTGGCCGGCCGCGCACAGGACGCGTGGGACGCGCGCCTGGCCCGCTTCGACATCGGCGATGCCAGCGACGACCAGAAGACCACGCTGTACTCCAGCCTGTACCGGCTGTACCTGTACCCGAATTCCGGCCACGAGAACGTGGGCAGCGCCGCCGCACCGGAGTGGCGCTACGCCAACCAGGCCAGCGCCAGCGATGACAACACCGAAGGCAGCGCGACCCGCAGTTACGCCGGCGTGCGCGATGGCAAGGTGTTCGTCAACAACGGCTTCTGGGACACCTTCCGCACCACCTGGCCGGCCTATGCACTGTTCACGCCCGACGATGCCGGCCAGCTAGTGCAGGGCTTCATCGAGCAGTACCGCGCCGGCGGCTGGATCGCACGCTGGTCGTCGCCGGGCTATGCGGACCTGATGGTCGGTACCAGCTCGGACGTGGCCTTCGCCGATGCGTGGCTGAAGGGCATCGGCGGTTTCGATCCGGCCGAGGCCTACGCCGCCGCGCTGAAGAACGCGACCGTGGTCCCGCCCGACCGCCATGTCGGCCGCAAGGGCATGGACCGTTCGACCTTCCGTGGCTACGCCAGCGCGGACGTGCATGAAGGCATGTCGTGGACGATGGAAGGCGCACTCAATGATTTCGGCATCGCCAACATGGCCGACGCGCTGGCCAAGCGTGCGACCACGCCGGCCGCACGCGAGCGCTACAGCACCGAGGCCGACTACTTCCGCTATCGCGCCGCCAGCTACACGACGATGTTCGATCCGGCCGCCGGCTTCTTCCAGGGCCGCACTGCCGATGGCCAGTGGCGCGTGGACGCGAAGGACTACGACCCGCGCGTGTGGGGCCACGACTACACCGAGTCCAATGGCTGGACCTTCGCCTTCACCGCTGCCCACGATGGCGAAGGCCTGGCCGCGCTGTACGGTGGCCGCGACAAGCTGGCGGCGAAACTGGATGCCTTCTTCGCCACGCCGGAAACCGCAGACCCGGCACTGGCCGGTTCCTACGGCGGCACCATCCACGAGATGACCGAGGCGCGCGACGTGCGCATGGGCATGTACGCGCACAGCAACCAGCCGGCGCACCACATCCCGTGGATGTACCTGTACGCCGGGCAGCCGTGGAAGACCCAGCAGCACGTGCGCGAGATCCTGTCGCGGCTGTACGTCGGCAGCGAGATCGGCCAAGGCTATCCGGGCGACGAGGACAATGGCGAGACCTCGGCGTGGTACGTGCTGGCCTCGCTGGGCCTGTACCCGCTGCGCATGGGCGCCCCGGAGTATGTGATCGGTTCGCCGGCCTTCCGCCACGCGCGGGTGGAACTGCAGGGCGGCGCGGTGCTGACCGTGAACGCGGCCAACAATTCGCGAGAGAACGTCTACGTGCAGTCGCTGAAGATCAACGGCACGCCCTGGACGAAGACCTGGGTGCCGCACGAGCTGATCGCCAGGGGCGCGACGCTGGACTTCGTGATGGGCCCGCAGCCGTCGCGCTGGGGCAGCGGCGTGGATGACGTGCCGCGCTCGCTGACCGCCCGTGGCCAGCGCCCGCAGCTGCTGCACGACCTGCTCGGCAGCGGCGCGAAGGCAACACTGGCCGATGGCCGCGCCCTGCCGGCGCTGGTCGATGACGATGCGGCCACCACCGTCGGCCTGGGTGGCGGCGCGACCATCGCACTGACCGGCCTGAGCAATGGCACGCCGACGATGTATACGCTGACCAGCGGTGACGGCCGCATCCAGGGCGGCGAATGGACGCTGGAAGCGCGCAATGGCAACGGCCACTGGACCGTGCTCGACCAGCGCAGCGGCGAAGCCTTCGAGTCTGCCCGCCAGACCCGTCCGTTCCGCATCGCCAGACCCGGTCGTTACAGCGAGTACCGGCTGCGCCTGGCCGCGCCGGGCCGGCTGCCGCTGGCGGAGATCGAACTGTTGGCGCCCAGCGCCGTACAATGAGCCCTATGCGCTACCGTCTGTTGCCTCTGGCCCTTGTTGCCCTTTCCTTCTCCAGCTTCGGCCAGACCCAGGCCTTTGATGCGCAGCTGACCCGCGACGGCGTGACGCTGAACTACCAGGACGCCCGTGGCGCCCTGGCCGCGCCGCAGCGCAAGCGGGTGATCGATACGTTCTACTTCGCCTACCTGCGCGAACGTGCGGACTTCCACCCGGCCGCGCCATCGATGGTGCGCATCGTGATCGATCCGGCCTACAGCGGGATCGCCTTCGTCGGTGACAAGGACCAGGCGGCAACGATCACCATCAATCCGGGTTGGCTGGCGCAGCACCCCAACGACATCGACCTGGTCACCCATGAGGCCATGCACATCGTGCAGGGCTATCCGGGCCATGGCGACGCACGGGTGCCGGGTTGGCTGGTGGAGGGCATCGCCGACTACGCACGCGACCGCTACGGCATGGACAATGCCGCCGCGGGCTGGTCGCTGCCGGGCAAGGTCGAGAAGGGTCAGAACTTCGACAGCGGCTACCGGGTCACCGGTGCGTTCCTGAAATGGGCCGACGCCGAACACCCGGGCCTGGTGCTGGCACTGGACACGGCCCTGCGCGATGGCCGCTATGCACCGGCGCTGTGGCAGAAGCACACCGGCAAGGCACTGCCCGCACTGTGGGCCCAGTACGCCAAGCCGCGGTCGGATGCACCGCCGCCGGCCCCTGCACGCCGCGGCAAGCGGCGCTGACTGGCTGGTCAACTGGGAATTGGGGCGACTGGGTAGAGTCGACTGTTAGTCGACTGACTTTCGTACAGCCCCCGAAAACCCCGCGCTTCGCGCGATAGTCGACCAACGGTCGACTCTACCTCGCTGCTTTCTACGCCTCAGCGCGACTGCACGAAACCGGCGTACAGCGCGAACAGCTGCTGGAAATATCGCCGCGTGACTCGATTACGCATGACACCCTCGCCCATGAAAGTTGGTCGGGCCCAGGGTGGGAAGGCCGGTCCGGTACCTTCCCACGGCCGGGCCGCGTGGGCGTATTGGGCCGCAACGGCGTTGCAGGGAAATGACCGGGCGGCGTAGCGCGTGTGGCAGGTTCTGCGGCCGTTGCGGCAAATGAAAACACCGGGCAATGCCCGGTGTTTTCACCTGCGCCGACGTCCAGCCGCGCCAGCGCCATCATTCTCCCGACCAGGAGCCCCTTCTTGTTGAAGGGGCGCGCCGAAGGCGGGGGTAGAGGAAGAATGCGTGGGCAGCGGAAGTGGGAAAGAAGGCTTATGCCTTCTTTTCCGCTTCCAGCTGCTTGCGGATCTGCGCATCGACCGCCGCGATCGCGGTCATGTTCAGGATCCGGCGCGAAGTGGCGCTGGTGGTCAGGATATGCACCGGCTTGTTCACGCCCATCAGGATCGGGCCGATCGCCACGCCATCGGTGAACACGCGCACCAGGTTGTAGGCGATGTTGGCCGCTTCCAGGTTCGGCAGCACGAACAGGTTGGCGCGGCCCTGCAGGGTCGAGCCCGGCAGCAGCTTCTGGCGCAGCGCTTCATCCCATGCGGTGTCGCCTTGCATTTCGCCGTCCACGTTCAGGCGCGGGTTGCGCTTGAGCAGCAGCTCGCGCACCTGGCGCATCTTCAGCGCGTCCTTCGAATCGTGGCTGCCGAAGTTGGAGTGCGACAGCAGCGCGACCTTCGGCTCGATGCCGAACAACTTCATGCGGTAGGCCGCCTGCAGGGTCGCTTCGCACAGCTGCTCGGCGGTCGGGTCTTCCTGCACGTGGGTATCGACGAAGAAGAACACGCCCTGCTGGTTGATCACGCCGGTCATCGCCGAGGTCGAGGTGACCTTCGGCTCCAGCGGCAGCACGCTGCGCACGTAGCCCAGCTTCTTGTGGAAGCGGCCGACGATGCCGGTCAGCATCGCATCGGCTTCGCCACGCGCCACCATCACTGCTGCGATCAGGGTCGGGCGCGAACGCATCAGGTTCTTCGCCGCGGCCACGGTCACGCCACGACGGCCGGTCAGGCCATGGTAGTACTGCCAGTATTCGTTGAAGCGCGGGTCATCGTTGATGTTGGTGACTTCAACGTTCTCGCCGATCTTCAGGCGCAGGCCGAGGCGTTCGATGCGCGACTCGATCACTTCCGGGCGGCCGATCAGGATCGGGTGCGCCAGGCCGTCATCGACCACGTTCTGCACCGCCTGCAGCACCACTTCCTCTTCGCCTTCGGCGTACACCACGCGCTGCTTGTCGCTGCGCGCGCGGTCGTAGACCGGCTTCATCATCAGGCTGGTGCGGTAGACGAACTGGGCCAGCTTGTCGCGGTAGGCGCCCATGTCGTCGATCGGGCGCGAGGCCACGCCCGAATCCATTGCGGCCTGGGCCACGGCGGCCGACAGCTCCACCAGCAGGCGACGGTCGAACGGACGCGGGATCAGGTATTCACGGCCGAAGCTCGGGGTGTCACCGCCATAGGCCGAGCCCATGTCGGTGGCGGCGCGGCGGGCCAGTGCAGCGATGGCACGCACGCAGGCGATCTTCATTTCCTCGTTGATCGCGGTGGCGCCCACGTCCAGCGCACCACGGAACAGGTACGGGAAGCACAGCACGTTGTTGACCTGGTTCGGGTAGTCCGAACGGCCGGTGCCGATGATCGCGTCCGGACGGGCGGCGCGCGCCAGTTCCGGCATGATTTCCGGGGTCGGGTTGGCCAGTGCGAAGATCACCGGATCCGGCGCCATGGTCTTGACCATGTCGGCGGTCAGGATGCCCGGCGCCGACAGGCCCAGGAAGATGTCCGCGCCGTCGACGATCTCGGCCAGGGTGCGCTTGTCGGTGTCGCGCGCATAGCGCTGCTTTTCCGGATCCAGGTCGGTACGACCGGTGTGGATCACGCCCTCGCGGTCGAAGGCCAGGATGTTTTCCGGCTTCAGGCCCAGCTGCACCAGCATGTTCACGCAGGAAATGCCGGCCGCGCCCATGCCCGTGGTCGCCAGCTTCACGTCCTCGATCTTCTTGCCGGTGATCGCCATGGCGTTGAGCACCGCCGCGCCGACGATGATCGCCGTGCCGTGCTGGTCGTCATGGAACACCGGGATCTTCATGCGCTCGCGCAGCTTGCGCTCGACCACGAAGCATTCCGGCGCCTTGATGTCTTCCAGGTTGATGCCGCCGAAGGTCGGTTCCAGCGAGGCGATGATGTCGACCAGCTTGTCCGGGTCGGTCTCGTCGACTTCGATGTCGAACACATCGATGCCGGCGAACTTCTGGAACAGCACGCCCTTGCCTTCCATCACCGGCTTGCCGGCCAGCGCGCCGATGTTGCCCAGGCCCAGCACCGCGGTGCCGTTGGAGATCACCGCCACCAGGTTGCCGCGGGCAGTCAGCTCGCTGGCCTGCTGCGGGTCGGCCTTGATCGCTTCACAGGCGTACGCCACGCCCGGCGAATACGCCAGCGACAGGTCGCGCTGGGTCAGCATGGGCTTGGTAGCGGAAACCTTGATCTTTCCCGGCGGGGACATCCGGTGGTAATCGAGGGCGGCCTGTTTGAAATCTTCGTTGGACATCGATGTGGGTTACATGAATGGGCAGAAGGGACAGGGGATGATACCCCCGTTGGAGCGTCTGGACCTGTCGCTATCCTGTCGCAAGCATGCTGCGACCGCACAATTCCGTGCCGTATGCGACGGTACCGGGATGTCAGCTTCGGCGTTGCCCATGACAGCCATGGGACGCCCTGAAACGCCGCGGGGCCGTACCACTGTCGTGACCGGCCCCGCGGTACCACACACCTGGATCAGCCCTTGGCCGGCAGTGCCTCGGGCAGCGCATCGACCGGCGGCGGCAGTTCGCTTTCGCGGCCATCCAGCGCCAGCTTCAGGCGGTTGCGGTCCAGCGCGCCTTCCCAGCGCGAGACCACCACGGTGGCCACGGCATTGCCGATGAAGTTGGTCAGCGAGCGGCATTCGCTCATGAAGCGGTCCACGCCCAGGATCAGCGCCATGCCGGCAACCGGCACTTCCGGCACGACGGCCAGGGTGGCGGCCAGGGTGATGAAGCCCGCGCCGGTGACGCCGGCCGCGCCCTTGGAGCTGAGCATGGCGACCAGCAGCAGGGCGATCTGGTGGCCCAGGGTCAGTTCGGTGTTGGTGGCCTGGGCGATGAACAGCGCCGCCAGGGTCATGTAGATGTTGGTGCCGTCCAGGTTGAACGAGTAGCCGGTCGGGACCACCAGGCCCACCACCGACTTGCTGCAGCCGGCGCGTTCCATCTTCTCCATCAGCGACGGCAGCGCCGACTCCGACGACGAGGTGCCGAGCACCAGCAGCAGTTCGGCCTTCAGGTAGCGCGCCAGCTTGAACACCGAGAAGCCGCACAGGCGGCAGACCACGCCGAGGATCACCGCCACGAACAGGAAGGCGGTGAGGTAGAACGAGCCCACCAGCCAGGCCAGGTTGATCAGCGAGCCGACGCCGTACTTGCCGATGGTGAAGGCGATCGCACCGAAGGCGCCGATCGGGGCGGCCTTCATCAGGATGTGCACCAGCTTGAACACCGGAGCGACCAGCGCCTCCAGGAAGTTCAGCACCGGCTTGCCCTTCTCGCCCACCATCGCCAGCGCGATGCCGAACAGCACGGCCACGAACAGCACCTGCAGGATGTTGCCGTCGACGAACGCGCTGAGCAGCGTCTTCGGGATGATGTCCATCAGGAAGCCGACCAGGGTCAGGTCGTGCGACTTCTCGACGTAGCTGTGCACCGCGGTCTGGTCCAGCTCGGCCGGGTTGATGTTCATGCCGGCGCCGGGCTGCACCACGTGCGCCACGATCATGCCGACGATCAGCGCCAGCGTGGAGAAGAACAGGAAGTACGCCATCGCCTTGGCAAAGACCCGGCCCACCGTACGCAGGTGGGTCATGCTGGCGATGCCGGTGACGATGGTGAGGAAGATCACCGGCGCGATGATCATCTTCACCAGGTTGATGAACGCATCACCGAGCGGCTTCATCTTCTCGCCGATCAACGGCTCGTAATGGCCGAGGATGGCGCCCAGGACGATCGCCACGATCACCTGGAAGTACAGCTGGCGATAGATCGGCAACGGCTTTGCAGGCACCGGTGCTGCGGTCGGGATGTGCATGGCGGACTCCGGAAGGGGCGTTTTCAGGCACGTACGGCCCCGGAGCTGCACGGGAACCGTTACCGTGGAAACTGATCGCAGGCCCTGTGCAGCACGCACAGGAGGTGCGACCAATGGACGCCTTTGTACGCGCCAGGCACGCCAGCGCAGATAACCTATTGGTACTAGCCTCCCGGTTCAGGTGGCACAGGTGCCTACACTGGCGCCGCACCGCCCGATCCTGGGGAGGCTGGTGGCCCGGGCTGAACGGCTGGGTGAGTCTTTGCGAAAGTTCCGGCCCTTGCGGCCGTTGATGTCCTGTCCACACGCAATCTGAGAGAGCCGCACCCAACATGCGCCCGAATCCCACCTTGCTGGCCCTGTCGCTGGCCGCCCTTCCCGCCTTCGCCTCGGCCGCCGATTTCGACAACTGGCCGACCAAGTACACCTTCGGTGATGGCACCGAGCTGGCGGCCACCGCCAACATCGCCTACGACTACAACGACTTCTCCTCGGCCAGTGGCCTCGAGGACGACGATGCCGTGCGCCGCAAGGAATTCGGCGCGACGCTGAAAAAGAAGGGCGTCTACGATGCGATGGTCTACTACGACTTCCAGGCCGATACCTGGCTGGACGTGTTCGTGCGCTTCGAGAGCAAGGCCTTCTTCGGCCGTAACGTCGGCCGCTTCCGCTTCGGCTACATGAAGACCCCGGTCGGCCTGGATGCGAACACCTCTTCGCGTGCCGGCAGCTTCCTGGAAACCTCGCTGCCGGTGCAGGCCTTCTACGAAGGCCGCCGCACCGGCGTGGAGTGGGTGCTGGAGCGCCCGCAGTACCTGCTGCAGGCCGGGGCCTATGGCGGCAAGGACCTGCAGGGCGACAACCCCGGCACCACCCAGGCGGTGCGTGCGGTGTGGACGCCGGTGAAGGCACCGGGCGATGTGATCCACCTGGGCCTGGCCTACTCGCAGGAAAACCCGCGTGGCTACAGCGATGGCCGCGACGTGCATCACGAGGCCAGCGCCCGCCTGCGCGCGCGCCCGGAAGCCGGCCTGACCGACATCCGCTACGTCGATTCCGGTGCGCTGGTCACCGCCGACCAGATCCGCCGCACCGGCCTGGAAGGCATCTGGATCCGGGGCCCGTTCTCGCTGCAGGCCGAAGCGCTGCGCGCTACGGTCACCCGTCGTGACGGCAAGCCCGACTACACCGGCAGTGGCCAGTACGCGATGGCCAGCTGGGTGCTGACCGGCGAATCGCGTCCGTACAACGCCGGCGCGGTGGCCAACATCAAGCCGGCGCACAATTACGGCGCGGTCGAACTGCTGGCCCGATACAGCCGTCTCGACCTGGACGATGGCAGCATCCTCGGCGGCCGCCAGCACGACCTGACGCTGGGCGCGAACTGGTACCTGACCAGCCACTTCAAGTTCCAGGCCAACTACGTGAAGGTCGACGCCAGCCGTCGTGGCGTGCACAGCACGCCGGAGATCTTCGAACTGCGCGCGCAGATGCACTTCTGACCCCTTCCACGTCAGACCCCGGCGGGCGTGCACGCCACGCCCGCCGGCCCTGCGTAGACTGCCGCCATGTACTGGCTCAGCCGCCACCGGATGCTGTTGCTGACCCTGCTGGTGATGGTCGGCGGTACCGTGCTGTGCGCGGTCGCCGCCGGTCATTACGCCTGGCGGCGCGCGCTCGGCGAGGAAAGCAGCCAGGTGCAACGCCAGCTGCAGCTGTATGGCCAGGGCCTGCAACAGCGCATCGACCGCTTCGGCACCTTGCCGCAGGTGCTGGCACTTGACCCGGATCTGCTGCATGCACTGCGCGTGCCGCCCTCGCCCAGCGAACGGCAGCGGCTGAACCTCAAGCTGCAACGCGCCAACGAAGTCACCCGTGCCTCGACCCTGACCCTGGTCGGCCACGACGGTGTGGCGGTGGCGGCCAGCAACTGGGACCAGCCGACCACCAATGTCGGCGAGAACTACAGCTACCGCCCCTACTACCGCCAGGCGCTGGCGCAGGGCCGTGGCCGCTTCTACGGCATCGGCATGACCACCGGCGTGCCCGGCTATTACCTTTCGCAGGCCATCGAAGAAGACGGCAAGCGGCTGGGCGTGGTGGTGATCAAGGTCGAGTTGTCCGCGCTGGAGCAGGAATGGCTGAGCAGCCCGGACGTGGTGCTGGCCAGCGACGACCACGACGTGGTGTTCCTGGCCAACCGGGACAGCTGGCGCTACCGGCTGCTGCGCCCGCTGGGGGCCGATGAGCGCCGCGAGATGCTGGACGCCCGCCAGTACGCCGACCGCGCATTGCAGCCCCTGCGCGCACGCACCGAAGACGTGCTGGCCGATGGCGGCCGCATGGTGCGCCTGCTGGACCCGGCGCTGCCGCAGCCGATGCTGTGGCAGAGCCTGCCGCTGCCCGCCGAAGGCTGGAACCTGCACCTGCTGCACGATGCCGGTGCCGCCACCGGCGCCGGCCGCGCCGCAGCACTCACCGGTGGCGCTGCATGGCTGGCGCTGGGCTTCCTGGTGCTGTTCGTGCAGCAGCGCCGGCGACTGGCCAAGCATCGCCTGCGAAGCCGCCGCGAGCTGGAAACCCTGCTCAAGCAGCATGCACAGGAACTGCGTACCGCGCAGGATGGCCTGCTGCAGGCCGCCACCGATGCCGACAGCGGCCTCAGCCGCAGCCTCGAACACCTGCCGCAGGGCGTGGTGGTGATCGACCGCGAACTGCGCCTGGTCGCGTGGAATTCGCGCTATCTGGAACTGTTCCGCTTCCCGCAGGACCTGGTTCGCGTCGGCCGGCCGATCGAGGAACTGTTCCGCTTCAACGCACGCCGTGGCCTGCTTGGTCCGGGCCCGGTCGATGAAGCCATCGAGCGCCGCCTGAACCACCTGCGCAGCGGCCGCCCGCACATGCGCGAAAGCGAAAAAGACGATGGCACCGTGCTGGAAATCCGCGGCAACCCGCTGCCCGACGGCGGCTTCGTCACCAGCTATGCCGACATCACCAGCTACAAGAACGCCGCGCGCGAACTGCGCTCGCTGGCCGATGCGCTGGAACACCGCATCGCCGAGCGCACCCATGACCTGGAAGAAGCACGCCGCGAAGCCGAGCAGGCCAACCGCTACAAGACGCGATTCGTCGCCTCGGCCGTGCACGACCTGCTGCAGCCGCTCAACGCGGCGCGCATGTTCGTCTCGGTGCTGCGCGGCAAGCTGGGCGACCCGGCGCAGCAGCAGACTGCGGACCACATCGATGCTGCGCTGGCCGCGCAGGATGCGATCCTCAACAGCCTGCTGGATATCGCGCGCCTGGAATCCGGCAGCCTGCCGACCCGAGTGCAGGCGTTCCGGCTCGGGCCTTTGCTGCAGACGCTGGCGCGCGAATTCGGCATCGCCGCACAGTCGCGTGGCCTGGTGGTCGACTGGGTCGATACCGATGCGGTGGTGGTCAGCGATGAAGCCCTGCTGCGCCGAATCCTGCAGAACTTCCTGTCCAACGCGCTGCGCTACAGCGAACGCGGCCGCGTGCTGCTCGGCTGCCGTCGCCGTGAAGGCATGCTGTGGATCGAGGTGCACGACCAGGGCCCCGGCATTCCCGACGCATTGCAGGGCGAGATCTTCGAGGAGTTCCGCCGCCTGCACGACGGCCAGCAGCGCGGCGCCGGCCTTGGCCTGGCCATCGTCGATCGCATCGGCCGCCTGCTTGGGCATCCGATCCGGCTGCGCTCGCAGCTGGGCCAGGGCAGCGTGTTCGCGGTGGGCGTGCCGTTCGGCGAAGCCAGCGCGATTCCCGCTACTGCTCCCGTGCCGGTGCTGGTGCAGGAACCGGCGGCGGACAACCCGCTTCGCGGTCGCCGGGTGTGGGTGATCGACGACGATCCGCACGTGTGCGCGGCCAGCCGCGCGCTGCTGGAGCGCTGGGGCTGCGAGGTGGCGCTGGCCGATGGCCCACAGGCGGCGCTGCAGCTGGCAGCAACAGGCGCAGTACCGGAGCTGGTGCTGCTGGATGTGCGCATGGGCGATCACCATGGGCCGGTGCTGTACGAGACATTGGCCGAATTGTGGCAGGCCCGCCCGCCTGTAGTGCTGGTTACTGCCGAGCGCGATGCGGGATTGCGTGAGATGGCCGCCGAACGCGGCTGGGGGATGATGGCCAAGCCGGTGAAGCCGCCGGCGCTGCGGGCACTGATGAGTCAGTTGCTGATCCGCCATCGCGGGTAGTTTCCAGCCAACGGCGCAGCCCCTCGTGGGTGGTGTCTGGGTGGTCGCGGAAAGCAGAAGCCGCGGGTGGGCCGGTCGGGTTGGGTACGCGGGGGACGCCGTGAATCCGTCCCTGGAGGCTTGGCAGCCGCTTGCTCGTGTGCGCTGTCCTGCGCACACGGCAAGACCCGGGTTGGGCGTCCTGCCCAACCCGCCCGAGGCATGCCTCGGGCCCATGCGGCTGACACCCCCGCGCACCCAACCCGACCGGCGTCCGACAGATTTCGGTGGCCTGCACCCACGGAGAAGAAAATAAGATCAAAAGCGGGTCGCGCGCTGCGCTTGCTCGTGTAGAGCCGAGCCCATGCTCGGCTTCACGGACCGGCCAGAAAGCAGCCGAGCGTGGGCTCGGCTCTACAAAAAGCGGCCTGTCAGGCTGCCTTTGCTTTTGATCTTCTTTTCTCTTCCGTGGGTGGATGCGCACGGAACCTGTCCGTGGCCGGGTAGGTGGGCTGCGCAGGGGCGTGAGCCGCATGGATGCGGCGACCGAGCTTACATGGATGTACTTGCAGCGGCCCCTGTGCAGTCCATCTGCCCGGCCTCACCCATGAACTGCTCTACGTGTCCACCCACGAGGGGCTGCGCCGTTGGCTGGAAACTACAGCCCGATGCCGGCGTCGCCCTCGGGCTCCAGCGCCTTCACCAGCACCGCCGCCTGTGTGCGGCTGTGGCACTCGAGCTTCTTCAGGATGGCGGTGACGTGCACCTTCACCGTGTTCTCGGCCAGCCCCAGGGTGTAGGCGATCTGCTTGTTGAGGAGGCCGTCGGCCAGGCAGAGCAGCACGCGGAACTGCTGCGGGGTCAGCTGGGCCAGGCGGCTGGCCAGTAGTGCATCGGCCTCCGAACGCTCGGCGGCCATCGCCGGGAACCACAGGCCACCATCGAGCACCGCCTGCACGGCCTCGCCGATGGTCTCGGCCGGCGCGGACTTCGGGATGAAACCGGCGGCGCCGAACTGCTGGGCACGGCGGATCACCCGCGGATGGTCGTTGGAGGAAAGGATCACCACCGGGATGTCCGGATGCGAGCCGCGCACGTGCAGCAGCGCGGAAAAACCGTGCGCGCCGGGCATGGTCAGGTCGAGCAGCACCAAGTCCACGTCCGGCTGTGCGTCGAGCGCCTCGGCCAGCGCATCGGCACTGGCCACCTCGCGCACCTGCGCCAGCGGCAGGCTCTGCCGCAAGGACTGCACCACCGCCGAACGCAGCAGCGGGTGGTCGTCGGCGATCAGGATGGTGTATTCGCTCATGCCGCCATTGTACGGGCAGGCCGGAGCCTCAGCGCCCCGCCGGCTCGACGCTGCTGCGCCAGGCATCGAGGAACTGGCGGCGCTTGAGCGCATCCAGGTACACCAGCAGGCCCGGGCCGAGCTGGATCGGACGCCGGCTGCGGCCGGGCGCATCGCCGCCACGTGCGTTGCCGGTCACGATCGGCATCAGCCGCGCCTCGCGCGACAGCACCTGCTGGCCACGGGGCGACAGCAGGTAGTCGAGGAAGCGCCGCGCTTCTTCCGGGTGTGGGCCGGTACGCGGAATCACCGCGGTGCGCAGCACCACCAGCGTGTAGTCCTCAGGCTCGACGATGGCCAGTGGCGCGCCGGCATCGACACGTGCCTGCGCGTAGGAACCAAGCACGTTGTAGACCAGCGACAGCTCGCCGCTGGCCACCTTGTCCAGCAGCACGCCGGTGCGCTCTTCGCGCACCACGTCGTTGTCGCCGATCGCCCCCAGCAGCGCGCCGGCGATGCTGCCGCGCTGCGCATCCTGGGTTGCCAGCAGGTAGCCGACACTGCTGCGCTCGATGTCATAGGTGCCGACCCTGCCGCGCAGCGGTGCACCTTCGGCACGCAGCCGGTCCAGCAGCTGGCGGCGCGTGTGCGGCACCTTTGCCGACGGCAGTGCTCGGGTGTTGTAGACCATCACCACCGGCTCGTAGCTGATGCCGAAGGCCTCGTTGCGCCACTGCGCCCAGGCTGGCAGCGCAGCGGTCAGCGCCGAGCGATGTGGCAGCGCGTGGCCATCGTTGACCAGCTTGGTCTGCAGGTCCATGCCGCTGGAGATCAGCAGGTCCGGCGATGCCGGTCCACCGCGGTCGTGCAGGTAACGCGCGTACAGGTCCTGGGTGATGATGTCCTCGTACACCACCTCGGTGCCCGGGTGCAGCCGCTGGTAATCGGCAATCACCACCGCGAACACTTCGATGTCGGTAGTGCCGTGAATGCGCAGCTGCGCGGTGGCCGCCCCCTGTGCGGGAAAACGACGCACATCGCCGGGCGCCGCCAGCACCGGCAGGGCCAGCAGCAGGGCAACGGCCGTGGCAAACAGGCGGATCATGGACTGCTCCGTGGCAGGCGGATGGTGGCGATCAGCCCGCCCTGCGGGCGGTTGCTGAGGTCGATGCGGCCGCCGTGGCTGTCGACCACCCGCTTGACGATGGCCAGGCCCAGCCCGGCACCGCCGGATGGCGCGCCTTCGCCACGCGCGAAGCGCTCGAATACGCGTTCGGCATCGGCAGCCGCGATGCCTGCGCCATGGTCGGCGATGGTCAGCACGGCCTGCCCGCTTTCCACGGTCAGCGCGATCTGCAACGGGCCGTCGCCGCCGTACTTCAACGCGTTGTCGACCAGGTTCTTGATTGCCTCGCGCAGCAGCAGCGCGTCGCCATGCACCTGCACCGGCTCGGCAGTCATCGCCAGTTGCACGCGCGGTGCAGGGCTTGCCTGCGGCAGTGCTTCATGCAACGCCTGGTGCACGGTCTCGGCCAGATCCACCGCCGCAAAGCGTTGCAGGTGCGAACGATGGATCACGCTGGCATCGCTGAGCAGCTGGTTGAGCAGCCGGCTCATATGCGTGGCGTTGCGCTCGATCGCCTGCAGGCTGCGTCGCATGTCCTCCGGATCGTCATCATCCAGCGCCAACTGCGCCTGAGCTCGCAATGCCGCCAGTGGCGTGCGCATCTGATGTGCGGCCTCGGCCATGAACGCGCGCAGTGTCTCGTTGCTGCTGGACAGGCGTTCCATGAAGCGGTTCAACGCGGCCACCATCTGGTCCATCTCGCGCGGCACGCGGGCATCGAGCGGCTTCAGGTCGGACGGCTCGCGGCGCGACAGCTCGCGCTCCACCCGCACCAGCGGCCGGAACGCACGATGCACGCCGAACGCCACCAGCGCCAGCAGCAGCCCGGACAACACACCGATCGCCAGCAATGCACGATTGACCATGTCCTGCGCAACGGCTTCGCGCGCGCGCCGGGTCTGGCCCACCTGCACCTGCACCTCGCCCTGCGCGGAGGCCGCGGCGAAACTGCGGCCGACCACCACGAAGCGCACGGTTTCGCCGCTGTAGGGGGCGTCGAACAGCTGCGGCTGGGTACCGGGCCTGCGCGGCGGTGTCGGCAGATCACCGTAGCCGGTGATCAGCGTGCCGCGGCTGTCGGCCACCCGGTAGAACACGCGGTCCTCCGGCGCCATCGCCAGCAGGTCCAGCGCCGCATAGGGCAGATCGACCTGCCACTGGCCGTCGACCAGGGCCACCGAATCGGCGATGGACAGCGCCGAGGACACCAGCAGGTGATCGTAGGATCGGTTGGCGGCGCGCTGGCCGTAATCGCGTGCGGCGAACAGCAGGGCCACCGCGAACACCGCCAGCAGCACGCCGAGGTAGAGCAGCAGCGTGCGCCGCAGCGAACCCGGCGCCGCAGTCGCAGCACGCGTGTCAGCCATCGGCGTCGGCATGGGTATCGCTGGCTTCCAGCAGGTAACCGACGCCACGCACCGTGGTGATGCGCAGCGGCGCGCCCGCCAGCTTCTTTCTCAGGCGACCAACGTACAACTCGATGGCATTCGGGCCCGCTTCGTCATCGAAACCAAACAGGCCGTTGCCGATCTCGACCTTGCCGACCACCTGGCCAAGACGGCCGACCAGGATCTCCAGCAGGCGGTACTCGCGATTGGGCAGTTCGATCGGCTCCCCGTCGAGGCTGACCCGGTGCGCCGCGTTGTCGAACTGGAAGCCGCCAATCTGCACCACTTCGCTGGCCTGGCCGCGCGCACGCCGCAGCAGCACGCGGCAGCGCGCTTCGAACTCGCGGAAATCAAACGGCTTGCCCAGGTAGTCGTCGGCCCCCACATCCAGCGCCTGCACGCGATCTTCGATGCCGTCACGCGCGGTCAGCATCAGCACCGGCGTGCTGTCACCGCGCTCGCGCATGCCGGCCAGCACGCGCAGGCCATCGAGCTTGGGCAGGCCGATGTCCAGCACCACCAGGTCGAAGCTCTGGTAGCGCAGCACGCTGGCAGCGGCCAGGCCATCGGCCTGCCAGTCCACGGCGTGCCCGCTGCGGCGCATCCGGCGGATGATCGCATCGGCCAGATCCGGATTGTCTTCGACCAGCAGCAGGCGCATGGGCACACGGGTGGGAGGGGAACCGAATGCTACCGCATGCCGCCGCTGGGCTCGCCGGGCGCGGCACGGCGAGCCCAGCGGCCTGCTTTTCGCTGCACCGCACAATCCGTTGACAGGACGATGACAGCTTGCCCGACCCAGACTGCGGCCGCGCACCGTCCGGTGCCCACGATTGCCGCGCGCCTGGCGCGCACCTGGGAGGGTTTGTGGAATTCACGTTTGCCTGGCGGCGTCCTGCCGCCATGATGGCGCTGGCTGTCCTGTCGGTGCCGGCCTTCGCCGCCGAAGACGACCGTCCGGTCACCGCCACCCTGGGGGGCCGCCTGCACCTGGACTTCGCCACCTTCGACAACGACAACCGCGGAACGCCGAACAAGGATGACACCGAGATCCGCCGTGCATGGGTCGATGTGTCCGGCAAGTTCTTCGTGGTCGACTACAAGCTGGAAGCCGACTTCTCCGGCGACCGCGTCGAGGCCAAGGATGTCTACCTGGCCCGCAGCTTCGGCAAGGCGGGCAAGCTGACCGTGGGCCAGTTCAAGCAGTATTTCTCGCTGGATGACCGTACCAGCTCCAACTACGGCAGCTTCCTGGAGCGCGGCAACGCCGGCACCACGCTGGCGCCGCTGTACCGCCTGGGTGCGTCCTGGCAGGCCAACCCGGGCGACTTCACCTGGGCGGCCAGCCTCTACAGCCTGGAGAGCATCGACGCCTGGCAGGTGAAGGGTCGCGCGGCGGGTGGTCGCATCACCTGGGCGCCCTCGCCCAGCGACGGCGACGTGCTGCACCTGGGCCTGTCGCTGGCCCGCGAGGCGTACGACAACCCCGGCGCCAATGGCGTGCCCGCCCTGCGCATCCGTCCGCGCCCGGCCGGCCACCTGTCCGACGAGAGCCGCCTGACCCTGGTCGACTTCTCCGCCGGCCGCGATACCGACGTCAACAAGTGGTCGCTGGAATACGCGCAGGTGCGCGGCCCGCTGTCGTGGCAGGGCGAGTTCAGTGGCGCCACCTTCGATGACGGCGCCCAGCGCGGCGACGTGATGGCCGCCTACGGCATGCTCAGCTGGTTCGTCACCGGCGAAAGCCGCGCCTATGACCGCAAGACCGGACGCTTCGCGCGGGTGAAGGACATCCGCCACAAGGCCGGTGCATTCGAAGTGGCGCTGCGCTACGACCAGATGTGGGGCGCGCAGCACCTCGACGGCGCGCCGGACCTGCGCCGCGGCAGCACCGAAGCCTGGACGCTGGGCGGCAACTGGTACCTGCGCGACAACCTGCGCTTCATGCTCAACGTGATCGAAAGCCGCAACCGCGACCGCCTGGCCGGGGTCACGGTGGACCGCACCCGCGCGGTCACCGGCCGCCTGCAGTACGACTTCTAGGCCTGACATTCCGGGCGCGCGGCGCCCGGCCCCTTCCACTCCCCACGTCCTGTTTTCGCAAGGAGTCCGCAGATGATGCTGAGCATCCTCGGCTTTGGCATGGTCATTACGTTCATGTACTTGATCATGAGCAAGCGCCTGTCGCCGCTCGTCGCCCTGATCACCATTCCCATCCTGTTCGCGCTGATCGGTGGCTTCGGTGCCGGCATCGACGAGATGATGCTGGAGGGCATCAAGAAGATCGCGCCGACCGGCGTGATGCTGATGTTCGCCATCCTCTACTTCGGGGTGATGATCGATGCCGGCCTGTTCGATCCACTGGTGCGGGTGATCCTGCGCTTCGTCAAGGGCGATCCGATGAAGATCGTGCTTGGCACCGCCGTGCTGGCGATGCTGATCTCGCTCGATGGCGACGGTTCGACCACCTACATGATCACCGTCTCGGCGATGCTGCCGCTGTACCAGCGGCTGGGCATGAACGCGCTGAACATGACCTGCGTGACCATCCTCGCCGGCGGCGTGATGAACCTGACCCCGTGGGGCGGCCCGACCGCACGCGCGGCCACTGCGCTGCACGTGGACCCGGCCGATGTGTTCGTGCCGCTGATCCCGTCGATGGTGATCGCCTGTGCCGGCGTGCTGCTGCTGGCCTGGTACCTGGGCTTGAAGGAACGCCGTCGCCTCGGCGTGGTGACCCTGCCCAAGGGCGGCAGCTGGATGGACAACAGCGTATCGGATGACAGCAATCCGCTGCCGACCGTGGAAGACGCCGAGGACATCAAGCGGCCGAAGCTGCTGTGGGTGAACCTGGCCCTGACCGTGGCGCTGATGACCGCGCTGATCATCGGCGTGCTGCCGATGCCGGTGCTGTTCATGGTCGGCTTCGCCATCGCCCTGGTGATCAACTACCCAAACCTGGCCGAGCAGCGCCGCCGCGTGGTCAACCACGCCGGCAACGTGCTGTCGGTGGTGTCGCTGATCTTCGCCGCAGGCATCTTCACCGGCATCCTCAACAACACCGGCATGGTCGAAGCGATGTCGCACAGCTTCCTGGCGGTGATTCCGGAGTCGTGGGGCCCGTACCTGGCGGTGATCACCGCGGTGGCGTCGATGCCGTTCACCTTCTTCATGTCCAACGACGCGTTCTACTTCGGCGTGCTGCCGATCCTGTCCGAGGCCGCCGGCAACTACGGCATCACTCCGGTGGAAATGGCGCGCGCCTCGCTGGCTGGCCAGCCGGTGCACCTGCTCAGCCCGCTGGTGCCGTCCACCTACCTGCTGGTGGGCCTGGCCAAGGTCGAATTCGCCGACCACCAGAAGTTCACCCTGAAGTGGGCCATCGCCATCTCGATGCTGCTGATGATCGGCAGCCTGCTGTTCGGCCTGTATCCCCTCGCCGCCTGACCCTTTGCCAAGGAGCCTTCTGCAATGACGCTTCGAATCGCTTACGTCACCAGTGGAATGGGCAGTGTCGGCACTGCCATCTGCCAGAGCCTGGCCCGCAGCGGCCACACCGTGGTTGCCGGCTGCGCGCCGAACTCGCCGCGCAAGGCCAACTGGCTGCGCGAGCAGCGCGAACAGGGCTTCGACTTCATCGCCTCCGAAGGCAACGCGACCGACTGGGCCTCGACCAGCGCCGCGTTCGCCAAGGTCCGCGCCGAAGTGGGTGAGGTCGATGTACTGGTCAACAACTCCGGCGGCAGCCGCGACCTGCTGTTCCGGCAGATGACGGTGGAGGACTGGAACGCGGTGATCGCCTCCAACCTCAATGCGCTGTTCAACCTGACCAAGCAGGTGGTCGACGGCATGGCCACGCGGGGCTGGGGCCGCATCATCAACATCGGCTCGGTCAGCGCCCACAAGGGCCAGATCGGCCAGGTGAACTACGCCACCGCCAAGGCCGCGATGCATGGCTTCAGCCGTGCGCTGGCCGCCGAAGTGGCTTCGCGCGGCGTCACCGTCAACACGCTTTCGCCGGGCTACATCGCCAGCCAGGCGATCAGCAGCTTCCCGCCGGATGTACTGGACCGGCTGGCGGCCTCGGTGCCGGTGCGCCGCCTGGGTCGCCCCGAGGAAGTGGCCGGCCTGTGCGCTTGGCTGGCCTCGGATGAAGCCTCGTACGTGACCGGCGCCGACTATCCGGTCAACGGTGGCCTGTACATGGGGTAAGCCAGTCTCCACGCTGCGCGTGGACCGCCTCCCCCACGGAGTGCGCGGGGCCGGTGAACCTTTGCTTGCGAAGGGAATCCGGCCCCTTTTTCATCCGGCTGCGGGACCTGCGCGGGTGCCCTGCACCATTCGTTGGTTTTCCGTAAAGAAGGTTTCATGTTCCGTTCGCATAGTGGCCCTGCACCGCGCACGCGTGCCGGTGATCACCCCCCATGCAACGGACCACCATGCAGACCCGACACCTGACGATCGCCGTAGCGATCGTGCTCTCCGCCGCCGCCAGCGCCCATGCCGCCACCACCGCCGATACCGGCGCCAGCACCGATGCCGCGCTGAGCGCGCAGACGCTGGATACCGTCTCCGTGATCGGTCAGGGCGAGACCCGCCAGGTGCAGCGCATCACTGCCGTGGAGAAGCAGGTGCTGCCGCCGGGCACCAGTGGCCAGAAGATCCTCGATCGCCTTCCGGGCGTGTCGGTGCAGTCCAACGATGCCTTTGGCGCCAACGAGGAATCGCAGACCATCAGCCTGCGTGGCTTCGACAAGAGCCGCCTGGGCTACACGCTGGACGGCATCCCGCTGGGCGACAACAGCTACGGCAATTACAACGGCCTGAGCATCGCCCGCGCGATCATCGCCGAGAACCTGGCCGGCGCCGAACTGTCGCAGGGCATTGGTTCGCTGGGCGTGGCCTCGACCAGCAACCTGGGCGGCACCATCCAGTATTTCTCGATGGATCCGTCCACCGAATTCGGTGGCCGCGCCAGCGTCACCGTCGGCGACAACCACCAGCGCCGCGGCTACCTGCGCGTGGACACCGGAGACCTCAACGGCTTCTCGGCCTATGTGTCCGGCGTGCACCAGGACCAGGACATGTGGGCCGCGCCGTACCAGAACCAGACCACCCGCCAGTTCAATGCCAAGGCAGTGTGGAACGTTGGCGACCACCGTTTCGGTGCGTTCGTGGCGACCTCGCGCGCCAGCCAGGCCAACTATGCCTACCTGTCCAAGGACATGCTGGCACGCGGACTGGGGTATGACTGGAACATCTACGCGCCGGACTGGGATCGCGCCGTCGCCGCCGCGTACTGCGCGCCTGGCACCTACAACAAGGCGCGCTGCAAGTTCAGCGGCGGCGTCAACAGCATCGACGATGCGTACTATCAGAGCCGTGCGCTGCGCGACGACAACCTGTACTCGGTCGATGCCGACCTGCGCCTGGGCGAGCAGGGCCGCCTGAAGCTGCTGGCCTACCACCACGACAACCGTGGCCAGGGCCACTGGTGGGCACCGGGCCAGCCGTCCTACCCGGGTACCGACAGGATGCTGCCGATCTCGATCCGCAGCACCAACTACACGATCAACCGCGATGGCCTGACCGCCGCGCTGTTGTGGACGGTGGGCATCCACGAGCTGGAAGCCGGCCTGTGGTACGAGCAGAACGACCATAACGTGTCGCGCAACTTCTACTACATCAGCGGCCCGTTCCTGGACGACCTGTACCTGAAGAACCCCGACCGCTTGCTGTTCAACCAGGACTTCGACATCCGCACGCGCCAGTTCTACGTGCAGGACCGCATGCGCTTCCTGGACCAGCGCCTGACCGTGGACGTGGGCATCAAGAGCCCCAACACCCGCATGCGCGCCACCGCGCAGCCCGGCGTTGAAACCCGCATTGCGTCGGGCACACTGACCGCCAAGGAATCGGTGCTGCCGCAGGTAGGCCTGGGCTTCAAGCTCAACGCCAACAACGAGCTGTTCGCCTCCTACGCCGAGAACATCGCCGCCTTCGTCGGCGGTGGCAGCGGCGGCCCGCTGCAGGTGTCGCCGGAATCGTTCGCGGCCAGCGCCGGGCTGGAGCCGGAGAAGTCCAAGAGCCTGGAAGCCGGCTTCCGCACTTTCGGTGAGAAGTACCAGGCCTCGATCGCTGCATACAACGTCAAGTTCGACAACCGCCTGCTGTCGCTGAACCCGTGTTCGAGCATCGAAGTCGGCACGCGCCCGGAGTGCGTGACGCGCTTCATCAATGTCGGTTCGGTGAAGAGCCATGGTGCGGAACTGACCTTCATCCTCAAGCCGATTGATGGCCTGCAGTGGTACAACGCGCTGTCCTGGAACAAGACCACCTACGAGGATGACTACACCTCGGGCGGTGCGATCGTTCCGGTGGCCGGCAAGATCACGGTGGATACGCCGCAGCGCATGGCCTCCAGCGAGATCAGCTGGAACCGCGACGGCTTCTTCGCCAGCCTGCGTGCGAAGTACACCGGCAAGCGCTACTACACCTACACCAACGACCAGTCGGTGCCGGGCGTGACCACCTTCGACGCCGGTGCGGGCTACGATTTCGGCCCGGGCCTGGGCCTGCGCAACGTGCGGGTGTCGTTGAACGCGACCAACCTGACCAACAAGCGCTACGCCGGCCAGCTGAGTTCGTTCGCACCGACTGATCCGAAGGGCACGCGCTATGCGATCCATGCGAGCGCACCGCGGCAGCTGTTCATGACGGTGGCGGCGGAGTTCTAGGTCAGAAGCGGGCGCTGCGGCGCATTGAGTGTGCCTGCATGGCGCAGGTAGGCAGGCCCATGCAGGACACGCCGTAAACCCGTCCTTGGGGGCTCGATGGCGCCATCCATGGCGCCAACGGTCCTGCATGGGCCTGCCTACCCGCGCTCGACAATTCCCAGCGCCGGCGCGGAGGCAATGGAAAGCAAGAGCAAAAGCAAAGAGCCGGGCATTGCCCGGCGCTTTGCTTTTCAAACTTCTCAAACGCAATCCCTCTGGTGGACCTGCTGCCGCGCCCGCAGGAAATTGTCTGGAGGAGGCGGGGCACCCTGGTCAGGACCGTTGGCGCCATGGATGGCGCCATCGAGCACCATGGAGGGGCTTTTGCGTGTCCTGACCAGGGTGCCCCGCCTCCTCCCAGCCGATAGCAGGCAGGCGCAGGAGGATCCGCCAACGCATTTCATTCCGGCGCCAGCTGGTCCATCCGTATCCGGTTGGCGAACAGCGAGAACGCCAGCATGCCGGCCAGGCCGTTCGCCCGGCTCACCCAATGCGGCAGCCAGCGCGGCGGCTTCAGCACCCCCGCCTCGAACAGCGGCGCGAACGCGATCGCATCGGCCAGGCTCATCTTGCCGGCGAACAACCAGCGGCAGACCTGCAGGCGGTCCTCGGCCAGCATGTGCCGGAAGAAGGTATGCACCGATACCAGGCCGCGCAGGTACACCGTGTCCTTGGTGAACGCCAGGCCGCCACTCGGCGGCACGCCACGGAACACGCGCTGGGCCGAGGCGAAACTCTCTTCCGCGTTCTGCCCGGCATCGCAGAAATAGCGGAACACTTCGATGAAATCAGCGCCTTCGCGTGCCATCGCAATCGCTTCGGTACGCAGGCTGATGCGTTTCAGGCGCTCGATGTCGATGCTGCCGGTGATCTGCTCGGCGAAGGTCGCCAACCCTTCCTGGGTCGCCGTTACCCGTGGCGAGGACAACGCCAGGCTCGGCAGTACCGGCTGGCCGCGGCCATTCAATGCGGTCAGCGAATGCACCAGCGCTTCGTGGTGGAACAACTGCGCGCGGTCGTAGGCGCTGAAGCGCGCGCTGGTGCGCAGGCGGATGCGGGTCGGGCCGGCGGCGGCCTTGGACACCAGCTCCGGATCCAGCTGCACCTGGATGATGCGCGATTCGAAGAACGCATCCAGATCATTCTGCAGCTGCAGCTGCAGGGCGATGGCCGAGACCGGCACCTGTTCTTCCGGCGCCAGCAGTTCGTGGTCCAGTTCGGCGGCAATCTGTATGAAGTGGCGCGCCGCGTCGCGCGTGCTCGGGCCATTGCCCGGCAGCGGCTGCTCGGGGGCGCCGAACAGCTGCACCGAACAGGTATCAACGGCGGCGGTGCCCAGTCCTTCCAGCAGCTGCGCGGCCAGGTCCCAGCTCTGCGCTGACTGCCGCACGTAGTGGCCCAGCGGATGAGTGTCGTCGCAGTCGGCGGCGATCGCGGCCAGCGCGCGACGTTCTTCGCTGAAGTCCAGCCGTGGGTAATCCACCTTCGGCAGCACCGGCTGGCCGCGCGCCACGCTGTCCAGGAACGGTGCCTGCAGCGTGGCCGGCCAGCTGGTCAGGCCCAGCAGGCGGATGCCTACCACGGCCTCGACCAGGCGCGCATCGAGCGCTGCATGGTGGGCCACGTCACGGTCCAGCGTCGCAGTCGGTTCCATGCGCGGACTATAACGCCCTGCCGTGCCCGGCGCGGTGCGCCGCCGCCCGAGCATTGGCTCGGGCGCTACATGAAATGACTCCACCGCGGACCAGCTGTAGAGCCGAGCCCATGCTCGGCTGCCTTGTTACCGCCTACGCGGCTTGCCTGCCGGGCGGAACTGCTGGCCCTTGCCCTTCCTGCCGCCGCGCTCCTGCGCGGTCTCGGCCTGGCGTACCGCCAGCTTGGCGGCAGCGGCAGCCACTTCTTCCTTCAGCTTGAAGTAGTTCAGCAGCCGGCTCTCTTCGATCTCGCCCGCCTCGATCGCCGCCCGCACCGCACAGCCTGGTTCCTGCTGGTGCTTGCAGTCGTTGAAACGGCACTGTGCGGCCAGCGCCTCGATGTCGGCGAAGCCACCTTCGGACAGCGTCTCTTCGCCGGTCGGCTTCAGCTCGCGCATGCCCGGGGTGTCGATCAGGCAGGCGCCCGTCGGCAACGGCATCAGCGCGCGGTGGGTGGTGGTATGGCGGCCACGCGAATCGTTGGCGCGCACCGCGTTGGTCTTCATCCGCTGCTCGCCAAGCAGGGTGTTGGTCAACGTGGATTTGCCGGCACCGGAGGAACCGACCAGCACCACCGTGCGGCCCGGGCCCAGCCACGGTTGCAGCACCGCCACACTGTCGGCATCCAGGCCGTTGATCGCATGCAGCGCGATGCCCTGCATCTCCAGCTCTTCCAGCACCGCCAGCGCATCCTCGCTGTACTCGGTCTGGTCGGCCTTGGTCAGCACCACCACCGGTTCTGCACCACCACCGCCGACCAGCAGCAGGTAGCGCTCGATGCGGCGCGGATTGAAGTCGGCATCCAGGCCGCAGACGATGAACACCGTGTCGATGTTGGCCGCGATCACCTGCTGGTGGTAGTGCTCGCCGGCGGCGCCACGCTTGATCGCGGTGCGGCGTGGCAGCAGCGCGACAATGCGGATGCCGTCCAGCAGCACCCAGTCGCCCACTGCAGGCCGCTCGTGGCTGGGGAAGCGCGGGCGCTGCCATTCCGGCAGCGATTCGGCCTTGATCGACGCATCCGGGCCATCGGCCACCACGTAGTGGGTGCGGTGCTGTTCGATCACCCGCGCCGGGCGGGCCTGCGGGTGCGCGGCCATCACGGCCTGCCAGTCGGCCTGCTGCGCCGGGCCCGGCCAGGGCCAACCGATGGTCTGCAGGGCGATGAAATCGGGGGTCTGGGTCATCGCCGCCATTCTACCTGCGCCGGCGCCCTGCCAGCCCAGCAATGACAAGCCCGGCACCCTTGCCATGCACTGCAGCAATTCCGGTAGGATGGAATCCCCATGCCTTTTGACGGCCCAGCCCCCATGTCCACCAACTCGCCCAAGCCCCTGGCCATCCGCGAGCGCCTTTCCGAAGTGCGCTACGAAATCCGCGGAGAACTGGCGCGGCGAGCCCGGGAGCTGGAGGCGCAGGGCCGCAAGCTGATCAAGCTCAACATCGGCAACCCGGGCAACTTCGGTTTCCGCGCGCCCGAGCACCTGCAGCGCGCGATCGCCGATGACATGGGCCGCACCGACCCGTACACCCACCAGCAGGGCCTGCCGGTCGCACGCGAAGCCATCGCGGCGTACTACGCCCGCCGTGGCGCACCGGATGCGCACCCCGACCGTGTGTTCGTCGGCAACGGCGTCAGCGAACTGATCGACCTGTCGCTGCGCGCATTGCTCAACCCGGGCGACGAAGTGCTGGTGCCCTCACCCGACTACCCGCTGTGGTCGGCCTCGACCATCCTCAACGATGGCCGCCCGGTGTACTACCGCTGCGCCGCCGAGAACGGCTTCCAGCCGGACCCGAGCGAGATCGAGACGCTGGTGTCCTCGCGCACCCGCGCCATCGTGCTGATCAACCCGAACAACCCCAGCGGCGCCAGCTACCCGCGTGAACTGCTCGAGCGCGTGGTCGAGATCGCGCGCCGCCACAACCTGCTGCTGCTGGTCGATGAGATCTACGACCAGATCCTGTACGACGATGCGGTATTCGAGCCGGTCGCGCCGCTGGCCGGCGACCACCCGTGCCTGACCTTCAGTGGCCTGAGCAAGGTGCACCGTGCCTGCGGCTGGCGCGTGGGCTGGGCCCACCTCAGCGGCGACGACGCGCGCCTGGGCGACTTCCGCGCTGCGCTGGACCTGCTCGGCGCGCTGCGCCTGTGCGCCAACGTGCCGGGCCAGTACGCCATCGAGGCCGCAGTGAACGGCCCGGACACCATCTCCGAACTGTGCACCCCGGGCGGCCGCCTGTATGAAACCCGCCGCGCGGTGATCGAAGCCTGCGAAGCCAGTGAGCACCTGTCGCTGGTCGCGCCGGCCGGTGCGCTGTACGCGTTCCCGGCCGTGGTCGGTGCCGCCGCCAAGGGCTTCGACGACCACAACTTCGCGCTGGATCTGATGAACAATGAAGGCGTGCTGGTGGTACCGGGTTCCAGCTTCAACGTGCCCTACCGCCATCATTTCCGCGTGACCCTGCTGCCGGAAGCCTCGGTGATGCGCGATGTGTTCGCCCGCATCGACCGCGTGCTGGCCCGCCGTGCCGAGGACGCGACCAAGGTCGTACCGTTGAAGCCGCGCCGTTCGGTGGCCTGAGCCGTGGCGCTGTCCTACCTGGCGCTGGGCGATTCGTACACCATCGGAGAAGCCGTTGCCGTTGAAGGCCGCTGGCCACACCAGCTGGCCGCCGCCCTGCGTGCGCAGGATGTGGCGCTGGCCGACCCGCAGACCATCGCCACCACCGGCTGGACCACCGACGAGCTGGACGCCGGCATCGATGCGGCCGCGCCGCAGGGCCCGTTCGATTTCGTCAGCCTGCTGATCGGCGTCAACAACCAGTACCGCGGCCGGCCGCTGGACGAGTACCGCGTACAGTTCCACGCCCTGCTGCAGCGGGCGATCGGCTTTGCCGGTGGCCGCCCCGGGCGTGTGCTGGTGCTGTCCTTCCCCGACTGGGGCGCGACGCCGTTCGGTATCGGCAGCGGCCGTGACCTGGCCGCGATCGAGATCGAGACCGACGAATTCAACGCGGCCGCTGAAGTGATCTGCACCCAGCAGGGCGTGGCCTTCGTCGACATCACAGACATCAGCCGTGACCACGGTGGCGACCCGGCGATGATCGCCGACGACGGCCTGCACCCTTCAGCACGGATGTACGCGCTGTGGAGCGCGCGCGCGCTGCCGGTCGCCGCCCACCTGCTCGGCGGAACGGACTGACCCGATGGATGGCACGCCACGGAACGGCCCGCCCCTGCCCTGCACACCCTTGAGCGCCGCGCAGGCCCGCGCGATCGCCGAGGCATTCCGCCCCGCACACGCCTGGGCCAGCCGCCGCGACTACTACTACACCCGCAGCAAGCTGGGCAGCGACCCGCTGTATGACGGCGTGCTGCAGCACCTGCCTGGCGACGGGCAACCCGTGCTGGACCTGGGCTGCGGGCTGGGCCTGTTCGCCCACGTGCTGCGCCAGCGCGGTGGCTGCCAGCCCTACCTGGGCGTGGACGTGGATGCCGGCAAGATCGCCCGTGCCCAGCGTGCCGCCACCGGCCTGCCCGCTGTGCGCTTCGACTGTCTGGACGTGCAGGCGCCGCTGCCGGCGCAGGCCGGGCATGTGCTGCTGCTGGATGTGCTGCAGTACCTGGACGCGGGCCCACAGCAGGCACTGCTGCGTGAGGCCAGTATGCGGGTCGCTCCCGGCGGCCGCCTGCTGCTGCGCACGCCACTGGCCACCGGCGATGGCCGCGACCGCACCACGCGGGTGGCGGACCGGCTGGCCTGGCTGGTCGGCTGGATGGGCACGCGGCCGCGCCACTACCCCGACCCGCAGGTGCTGCAGGCGACACTGGCCGAGGCCGGATTGAAAGTGACGGCACCGCGCCCCCTGCACGGGCGCACGCCGTTCAACAGCTGGTTGCTGGTGGCCGAACGCCCCGCGTTGTAGCGCCGAGTGCAGCATGTGCCGGCGCTGCGCCACAGGATGATCGCCAACCCTTGTGGCGCCGAGCCCATGCTCGGCTGCTCCACACCACCAGGGCCCGGCGTTACGGAACCGGCAGCCGCGCCTTCAGCCCCCGCTCGTCCAGCGCCTGCAGCACGCGTTCGATGATCGCCAGGTTGTGGCCGTGGGCGGCCCCCTCATGCAGCAGCACGATGGCGCCCGGGCGCAGGTCCGGCAGCAGCCGCGACAGCACGCCTTCCGGCGTGCAGCCGACACCGTCGTAGCCACGGGCGCTCCAGCCCACGCGCACCAGTCCCAGCGCCTTCAGCACCGGCGCCACGAACGGATTGGTCATGCCCACCACCGAACGGTACCAGCGCACCGGGCGGCCGCTTACCGCCTGCAGCGCATGCTGGCAGCCCTCGATCTCGGCACGCATCGCTGCCGGGCCCAGCCGCCAGAAGCGCGCCTGCGGATGGCTGTGGCTGTGGTTGCCCAGGTCGTGGCCGCGGCGCAGGATCTCCTGCACCAGGTCCGGCTGTGCCAGCGCACGCTCGCCCACCAGGAAGAAGGTGGCGCGGGCCTGGTAGCGGTCCAGCAGGTCGAGCGCCGCACGGGTCTCCGGGCCGGGACCGTCATCGATGGTCAACCAGACGCTGTTTCCGGCCTCTCCCATCCGGCTCAGCACCGGCGCGTAGAAGCGGCTGTTGGGCAGGAATACCGGCACCAGGAACAGTGCGTGGCTGGCCACCATCACGGGCAGCCCCCAGTGCCAGCCGGCCAGGGCCCAGACCAGGATCACGGCCAGCTGCGACGCCACCAGCCAGGGCAGCCAGCGCCAGGGCCGGGTCGGGATGCGATGCAATGTTCCTGCGTTGCTCATCCCCCATGATGCCATGAGGGGTAGAATTGATGATTCGAATTCCCGGAACCCCGACGTCCATGTCCCTCGATCCCGCCCTGCGTTCGCGCATCGAATCCATCCTCAACGCCAACCGCGTCGTGCTGTTCATGAAGGGCCAGCCGTCGATGCCGCAGTGCGGTTTCTCGGCCAAGGCCGTGGGCGCCCTGCAGGACCTCGGCGTCGAGTTCGCCCACGTCAACGTGCTGGCCGACCAGGAAATCCGTGAAGGCATCAAGGCCTATGGCGACTGGCCGACCATTCCGCAGCTGTACATCGACGGCGAACTGATCGGCGGCAGCGACATCGTGCTGCAGATGGCTGCCAGCGGCGAGCTGAGCAGCGTGCTGGGCCTGGCCGCGCCGGACCGTACCCCGCCGAGCATCACCGTCACCCCGGCGGCCGTGGAAATGCTCAAGGGCGCGCTGGCCGATGCCCCGGGCGCTGCTCTGCAGCTGTCCATCGACGCCGGTTTCCAGCCGAACTTCCAGCTGGCCCCGCACGACGAAGGCGCCATCGCCGCCGAGTCCAACGGCCTGCGCGTGCAGTTCGACCTGGCCAGCGCCCGTCGCGCCAACGGCATCACCATCGACTGGGTGGACGACATCCGCGGCAAGGGCCTGGCCATCGACAACCCGAATGCGCCCAAGCCGGTGCAGGAAATCAGCGTGCGCGATGCCGACGACCTGGTGCGTGCCGGCAACATCACCCTGGTGGACGTGCGCCCGGCCGACGAGCGTGAAATCGCCGCCGTGGGCGTGCCGTTCAAGACCTTCGACGGCAACGGCCGCGCCGCGCTGGAAGCCCTGCCCAAGGACACCGCGCTGGCCTTCATGTGCCACCACGGTGGCCGCAGCGCGCAGGCCGCCGAGCAGTTCCGCGCCTTGGGCTTCACCAAGGTGTTCAACGTCACCGGCGGCATCAACGCCTGGTCGGAAGACGTCGACAACGGCGTGCCGAAGTACTGATTGAAGGCCCGGGGTCAGAGCCCTTTCCTGCGGAAAGGCGATCTGACCCCTAAAAAGGGGACGGAGGGAATTAAGTCGTTTGTGGCAAAAACGACTTAATTCCCTCCGTCCCCTTTTTCTTAGCCGGCGAAACCGCCTTCGGCCAGGTAGTCCAGTTCTTCCGGTGAGGGAATGCGACCCAGCACGGCGTTGCGGTGGGGGAAGCGACCGAAGCGGCGGATGATGTCGCGGTGCAGCTCGGCGTACTGCAGGTATTCCTTGTCGCCCAGCACGTCGAACATCGCCACCGAGCGGTCCTGGTCCAGCGGATCCTCGGAGTGCTCGAACGGCAGGTAGATGAAGGCGCGCAGCTTGGGCACCAGCTGCAGGTCCAAGCCTTCCTCGATGGCGCGCATGGCGTAGTGCCGGGCCAGGCCATCGGTGGCGTAGGAATGGGCGCTACCGCGGAAGCAGTTGCGCGGGAACTGGTCCAGCAGCAGCATCAGCGCCAGTGCGCCCTCGGCACTGCCCAGCCAGTGTTCGCGCGCGCGCGAGGCGGCTGCGAAATGCTCATCCAGGAACAACTGGCGGAACTGCGCGTCGAACGCATCATCGCGGGCGAACCACTTCGCAGGGCCCGCCTCTTTCCAGAATTCCACCACGTGCGCGGCAACGTCCATCACCTACTCCCCAGGGCCGGCGCGCCGCGCCAGGCCATCATCATCATTCGTCGAAGCGCAGGTGGCGGACCGACTTGCCGTTGCGCCGGATAAGCTTAAGCGCCTCGATACCGATCTGGATATGGTTTTCCACGAACTGGGAGCTGACCTTGGCATCGGAGGCCTCGGTCTTGACCCCATCGGGGATCATCGGCTGGTCCGACACCAACAGCAGTGCGCCGCTGGGAATGTGGTTGGCGAAGCCAGCGGCGAACACGGTGGCGGTTTCCATGTCGATGGCCATGCAGCGCATCGCCCGCAGCCGCTCCTTGAACGCCTCGTCGTGCTCCCAGACCCGGCGGTTGGTGGTGTAGACGGTACCGGTCCAGTAGTCGTGGCCGAGATCACGGATCATGGTCGAGACCGCACGCTGCAGCGCGAACGCCGGCAAGGCCGGCACTTCCGGCGGCAGGTAGTCGCCCGAAGTGCCCTCACCGCGGATCGCTGCGATCGGCAGCACCAGGTCACCCAGCTGGTTCTTGCGCTTCAGGCCACCGCACTTGCCCAGGAACAGCACCGCCTTGGGCATCACCGCCGACAGCAGGTCCATGATGATCGCGGCATTGGGGCTGCCCATGCCGAAGTTGATCATGGTGATGCCATCGATGGTGGCGCTGGCCATCGGCCGGTCCAGGCCGATGACCGGGGCGCCGGTCAGCGCGGAGAAGGTGTGCAGGTAGCCGCCGAAATTGGTCAGCAGGATATGCTGGCCGAACTGGTCCAGCGGAACGCCGGTATAACGCGGCAGCCAGTTGTCGACGATTTCCTGTTTGCTCTTCATGCCCGGTCCGGTTCTGCAGGGGCGCCATTGTAGGCAACGCTGCGCCTGCCCTGCCACACAAAGAGAAGGGGCGGCCCAACGGCCGCCCCTCCTGGTTTCCCTGCGGGAGCCGGTGGCTTAGAAACGCACCGACCAGCGCAGGTTGGCACCGTGGTCGCGGCTTTCGTCGCCGAACTGGCCGCTGTAGCCCAGTTCCAGCTGCTGCTTGGCGGTCAGCCAGGCCGAGAGGCCCAGTTCGGCCACCACCGCGCTGTCGGCGATGGGTGCACCGTTGACCACGAAGCTGTCACCGCCGGTGGCAAAGCCCAGGCGGGCCGACGGGTTGCGGTCGCCGCTGGCGTGGCGGTACGCCACCGCGCCGCGCACGTGCAACCAGCTGTCCTGCTGGAACGAGGCCTTCAGGCCCTTGTCGAAGCGCACGCCGGCCGTGGCCAGGGTGGTGCGCACGTCGTCCACCGAACCCTGCAGGGCCGCAGCACCGCCACGCTCGTTCACGTGCTTGGTGTCCACTTCCACGCGGGCCACCTGCACGTACGGCTCCAGGCCAGCCTCGCGGCCACCGAAGCGGTAGGCCGCTTCGATGAAGGCCTGGCGGGTACGCGCGTCGTAGCGGGCGCTCAGGGTGTCGCTGTAACCGGCGAACGCCAGCTCACGGGTACTGTCCACATCGTGTTCGCTCCATGCCAGGCCGCCACGCAGGCCGAAACCGCCCCAGTTGTGGCTGGCGTAGGCGCCGAAGTGGGTGTTGTCCACCTTCGACCTCGCACGGCGCCCTTCGCCCTGCTTCACGTCGGTGCGGCCGGTACCGGCCAGCACGCCCACCTGCCAGCCGCCGAACTCGCGGTCGGCACCGACCAGCAGGCCGTTGCTGTTGGCTTCGGTGCGGGCGGTGTTGGTGTTGCCATCCAGCGTGGTGCTGCCGGCCAGGGCCTGCACCCACACACCGGTGGCGTCGCCGCCTTCGGCACCCGGTGCAGCGGCACCGGCACGGCGGGCCAGCGCGGCATCACGCACGTAGCGGCTGCCTTCCAGCAGGGCCGCGCTGGTGGCGGCATGCAGTTCGCCGCTGAGGCTGTCCAGTGCGCTGCCCACCTGTTCCGGGAACAGCATGGTCAGCGGACGCGGCAGGCCCTGGTTGACCGCCAGACCGTCGACCACGGTGGCCACGGCCAACTGGTTGGCGGTGGTGGCCGCGGTAGCCAGCGCGTTGCCGCGGGTCACTTCAATGCGCGCGCCGGCGGCGGAGTAGGCCAGGCCGAACTGCAGGAAGGGCGAGAAGGCGCTGAAATCGGTGCTGGCGAACCGACCGTTCACGCCGCCGTCGGCCTGGATGAAGTTGAACTGCTCGCCCAGGTAGTAGGTGCCCGGTTCCGGCAGCGCCACCAGGGTGCCGCCCAGGGTGGCGGTGCCGGTCACGTGCAGCTGGTCGCTGCGGCTGCCCGGGGCCACCTCGGCCTGGTACACGCCAGTGGCGGTCTGCACATAGTCACCGTTGATGGTGAGCGTGCCGATGGAGTTGCCCGGAGCGATGATGCCGGCCACGGTGGTGTTTCCCAGCTGGCCCACGCCCTTCAGCGTGCCCTTTTCACCCACGAAGGTGCTGCCGCCGGTCTGCACGCCGTTGAAGGACACCACGCCACCGGTGACGGTCAGGTCCGAGCCGTCCAGCACACCGGTGGCGGTGATGCGGCTGCTGCCGCCCAGGCTGTTCAGCGCTGTGTTCTGCAGGGTGCCGTTCAGCAGGAAGATTCCGCCGGTCACGTCCACGGCGCTGGTCAGCGTGTTCACGCCGTCCAGTTCCAGCACGCCTTCGCGCACCACCGCGCCGTTGAAGCTGTTGTCGCCGCTCAGGCGCAGCCAGCCGATGCCGCTCTTGGTCAGTTTGCCCGGGCCGCCGATGTCATTGGTCCAGTCGTCCCATGCATCACCTTCCCACACCTTCAGGCCGCCGGCCTTCTGGTTCATCACCACTTCGGTGTCCACGCGCAGCGAGCCGTAGCCTTCGACGGCCGCAGCCAGGTTCATCAGGCCCCAGCCGTAGACATCGTCCACGCCTGCAGCACCCAGGTCGGTGGCGGTGGTCAGCAGCACGTCGCGCACCTGCGCGCTGTCCAGGTACGGGAAGCGCTCGAACAGCAGGCCCAGCGCGCCGGTGACGTGCGGGGCGGCCATGGACGTGCCGCTCAGTTCCTCGTAATCGGACGACGGGGTCTGGCTGATGATGTCCACCACCAGGTTGCCATTGTCATCGTAGAAATCACCTTCGATCACCGAATCGGGACCGTACACGGTCGAGTTGATGTTCGAGCCGGGCGCGGCGAGGCACCAGTTCGCCGCCAGGCCACAGCGCATCGAGCGGTTGCTCAGCTCCAGGTCCTGATTGACGTTGACCACGGCCAGCCAGTACGGCTCGACGTCGGCGACGGCGCGCGGCAGCGAGGCATACATGCCGGCAATCGGCGCTTCTTCCGGCGAAGTGTTGGGCGAATCGGTGTTGCCAGCGGCCCATACCTGGATCAGTCCGCTGCTGCGCGAACCTTCGGCCATCGCAGCCAGACTGGCGGCGAACACCGGGTGCGACTGGTACATGTCCAGGTCTTCCGCTGTGGTCGGCTCGTTGGCCAGGCCCCAGCTGTGGTTGATGGCGCGCACACCCTGCTCGTTCATCTGCGCATACAGCTGCGGGTAGATCGAATCGTCGGCCTGGATGGCGGCGATGGTCTGTTCGTCCAGATACAGGGAACCGCCGATATTCACCACCGACAGGTAGGTGGCGCTGTTGGAGAACAGGCGGGCCACGCTCAGGTCGGCGCCGAAGGCAACACCGTGGGTGCCGTTGCCATCACGGTTGGCGGCGATGGTGCCCGACACGTGGGTACCGTGCACGTTGTAGCTCAGGCCTTCGTAGAAGCCATTGCGCTCCAGCAGATCGGCATAGTCCGGGTCGAGCAGCTGGTAGGACACGGCCACCTGGTCACCGTCGCTGGCGAAGCAGGCGTCCGGGCCACTCAGCACTTCGCGCGCGCACAGGCTGCCATCGGCCAGCACGTCGGCCAGATGGATGCTGCGGTGGTCCTTGCCGGCGAACTCGTCGTGGTCCAGGCCGGTGCCGCTGTCGAACACGCCCAGGCGGATGCCGGTGCCGGTCAGGCCGCGTGCGTAGGCCACATCGGCGTTGATCGCCTGCAGGCCCCAGTCGCTGTTGAATTCGGTGGTGCGCCAGCTGGCGGCATCACCCGGCTTGCCCATGATGGGTTCCGGATCGACTTCCACATCGGCGGCGGCGACGGCCAGCGACGGCGAAGCGGTGAGGACCGGTGCGGCAGACGCGGCCTGCAGGCTGCGCTGGAACTGGTAACGCGACAAGGCGTCTGCGTTGCTGTCCTGGGCCAGCGCCGGCAGAGCGGCGGCCATCAGCAGCGAGCCAACAATGGCCGAGGCCAGGGGTGAGGGGAGGATCGAGCGGCGGGAAGCGGTGGAGCGATACGACGGGAAGACAATCATCTGCAGTTACGTCCTTGATTCCTTGAAATATTTCAGGTGCAGCTCCGTCATGGAGCAATGGAAAGCACACCTCACGGCGGGTCAGCGCTCGCTGTCCCACCCGTTGGTAGCGGCAGGTGTCACAAAAAATTAATGCTTCGTTCAGAATTTTTGTATAGGAAAATCCCCACCCCTGCCCCTGCCCAAGGTCACTTGGCAAGTGGTATCGACGACGGATAGCGTCGGCGGATTCACGCGTGGGTTGGGGATCTCTGCATGGCATCGATGGTGTTGCGCGCCGCTCTTGGGCTGGCGCTGGTTTCGTTGAGCACGGCACCGGCAGTGGGCGCCTCGCGCTTCGTCGCCGATCCCTACCCCAGCACCTACCGGGCGCATCCCGATGCGCCGGTGCTGATCCAGAACGCCACCGTGCTCACCGGCACCGGCCAGCGCCTGGACAACGCCGACGTGCTGCTGCGCGAGGGCCGCATCGTCGCCGTGGGCCGCCAGCTGCAGGCCGATGCCGGGGTCACCCGCATCGATGCGCGGGGCAAGTGGGTCACCCCGGGCCTGATCGACGTGCACTCGCACCTGGGCGTGTACCCCAGCCCGGGCGTCGGCGCGCACAGCGACGGCAACGAGATGACCGCACCGGTCACCGCCAATGTCTGGGCCGAGCACTCGGTGTGGCCGCAGGACCCGGGCTTCGCTACAGCCCTGGCCGGAGGCGTGACCAGCATGCAGGTGCTGCCTGGCTCGGCCAACCTGGTCGGTGGCCGTGGCGTGACCCTGAAGAACGTGCCGGCCATCACCTACCAGGCCATGAAATTCCCGGGTGCTCCGTGGGGGCTGAAAATGGCCTGCGGCGAGAACCCGAAACGGGTTTACGGCGAAGGCAAGGGCGTCGCCCCAGCCACGCGGATGGGCAACGTTGCCGGCTACCGCGCCGCCTTCATCGATGCTGCCGACTACATCGCCAAGAACAAACCCAAGCCGGCCAAGCGCAAGGGCTGGTTCGGCAGCGACAAGGGCGACAGCGCCGGTGATGCCGGCGGCAAGCGCGATCTCAAGCTGGACACGCTGGCCGGCGCGATCGAAGGCGACATCCGCGTGCACATCCACTGCTACCGCGCCGACGAGATGGCCACCATGCTCGACCTGGCCAAGGAATTCGGCTTCAAGGTGGCGGCCTTCCACCACGGCGTGGAGGCCTACAAGCTGGCCGACCGGCTGGCCGCCGACGGCGTCTGCGGTGCGCTGTGGGCCGACTGGTGGGGCTTCAAGATGGAAGCCTTCGATGGCATTCCGGAGAACATCGCACTGGTCGACCGGCCGAAGAACAGCTGCGCCATCGTCCATTCCGATTCGCCCGAAGGCATCCAGCGCCTGAACCAGGAAGCGGCCAAGGTGATCGCCGCCGCGCGCCGCGCGCACATGCCGGAGATCACGCCCGAACATGCCATCACCTGGATGACGGCCAATGCCGCCAGAGCGCTGGGCATTGAAGGCCAGACCGGCACCCTGGAGGCCGGCAAGATGGCCGACGTAGTGGTCTGGAACGGCAACCCCTTCGGTTCCTACGCGCTGGCCGAACAGGTCTTCATCGACGGCCGCCGCCTGTACGACCGCAGTGCGCCGGCAGCGACGCCGCGTTCCGATTTCCAGCTCGGCCAGGAGGTGCACTGATGGGCGCGTTGAACAAGCGTCGCCGGGCATGGCTCGGCGCTACGGTCATGGTGCTGGCCTGCCTCTCCGCAGCCGCGCAGGCGCAGGACCTGCTGGTCCGCAACGCCACCGTACATACGGCCAGCGCGCGCGGCAGCCTGCAGCACGCCGATGTACTGGTGCAGGGCGGCATCATCCGCGCAGTCGGCAACGGGCTGTCCGCACCGGCCGGGGCCAACGTCGTCGAGGCCGATGGCCGCCCGCTGACACCCGCGCTGTTCGGGGGCATCACCGAGATCGGCATCGAAGAAGTCTCCGGTGAAGCGAGCACGGTCGACAGCACGCTGAAGATCGGCGAACAACCGTTGCGCCCCGAATTCGATGTCACCCTGGCCTACAACCCGGCCTCGGTGCTGATCCCGGTGGCGCGCCTGGACGGCATCGGCTTCACCGCCCTGGGGGCCGCCACCGGTGGCGGCTTCGTCGCTGGCCAGGGCGGTGTGATGCGGCTGGACGGCAGCGCCGATCCCCTCGGGCCGCGCGCGCTGTTCCTGCGCCTGGGGTCGGCCGCAGTGGAACTGACCGGGCATTCGCGTGCGGCGCAATGGATGCTGCTGCAGCAGATGGTGGACGAGGCGCGTGGCCAGGTCGCCGCGGACTCACCGCATGCGCTGCTGACCCCGGCCGGGCGCCGCACGCTGGGCCGCTACCTGGCCGGCCAGGGCCGCATCGTGGTGGAGGTGGACCGTGCGGCGGACATCCGCCAGCTGCTGCGCTGGGCCGCCCGCGAGAAGGTGAAGATCGCCATTGCCGGTGGCAGCGAAGCCTGGCAGCTGGCACCGGAGCTGGCCGCCGCGCAGGTGCCGGTGTTCGTCGACGTGCTGTCCAACCTGCCGGCCAGCTTCGACCAGATCGGTGCAACCCTGGAAAATGCGGCACGCCTGCAACGGGCCGGCGTGGCGGTCTCGTTCGTGCAGCGTGGCGACGCCTCGCACAACGCCCGCAAGATGCGCCAGCTGGCCGGCAATGCCGTGGCCAATGGACTGCCCTGGGCCGACGGCCTGGCCGGCCTGACCCGGGTGCCGGCCCAGGCGTTCGGTGTGGCCGACCAGATCGGCAGCATCGAGCCGGGCAAGCGTGCCGACCTGGTGCTGTGGGAGGGCGACCCGCTGGACGTGGCGCACTATGCCGAACAGGTCTGGCTGGGCGGCCGGGCGATGCCGATGCGCTCGCGCCAGACCGAGCTGCGCGATCGCTACCTGCTGCGCAACGCGCAGCCCTGACCGCATTGAAGGACACCACCATGGCCACCCTGCGCTGGTATTTCGACTTCGTTTCGCCGTACTCCTACCTGCATTGGCAGAAGCTGAAGCAGCTGCCCGAGTTCCCGCGGATCCAGCCGGTGCCGATCGCCTTTGGTGCCGTGCTGCATCACCTGGGCAACCTCGGGCCGGCCGAGATTCCGGCCAAGCGCCGCTTCATCTACCGCCAGCTGCTGTGGACCGCGCAGGCCGAAGGCACACCGCTGCGGTTCCCGCCGGGCCACCCGTTCAATCCGCTGTCTGCCCTGCGCCTGTGCCTGGCCGCGGGTGGCAGCGCACAGGCGGTGGACGTGCTGTTCGACTGGATCTGGCGCGACGGCAATGCCGCCGACAGCGCCGAGGCCCTGCGCGAACCAGCCGCGCGGCTGGGGATCGAGGATGTCGCCAGCGCCATCGCGACTCCCGCGGTCAAGGAGCAGCTGCGGAAGAACACCGAGGCCGCCATTGCAACCGGCGTGTTCGGCGTGCCGACCCTGGCCATCGATGGCGAACTGTTCTGGGGCAACGACGCCCACCCGCTGATGGCGGCGGTGCTGGCCGACCCGGATCTGCTGCGGCAGCCCGAATGGCAGCGCCTGGCCGAGCTTCCGGTGGCCGTGCAGCGCAGTCGCTGAACAGGGCGTGCCGCGTTTCCCTCGCGCGCCACGCCAGAATTTGAGATAGATTTCACATTTCCGAACCTACAACCGCCCTGGAGGGGGAGCCGCGGATGCGCATCGGAATCGTCGTCGACTCGGCCTGCGACCTGCCGCAGGACTTCATTGCCGAGCACAACATCGTGCTGCTGCCGATCACCGTACGGATCGGCGAAGCCGTGCTGGCCGATCATCGCGATGAGCAGGCCACCCTGAGCTTCCTGCACGCGCATGTGGCCGAACATGGCGCTGAAGCGGAAACCATCCCCTTCAGCGTCAACCAGATCCGCGACCTGTTCCTGCAGCAGCTGGTGATCGATTACGACCACGTGTTCTGCATGACCATCACCAAGACCCGCAGCCCGATCCACGACAACGCGCTGCAGGCCAGTTTCGCCATCCTCAACGATTACAAGCCGGTGCGGCAGGCAGCGGGCTACAACTCGCCGTTCGCGCTGCGCGTACTTGATACCCAGAACCTGTTCGCCGCGCAGGCCGTGACCGCGGTGGAGGCTGTCCGCCTGCGTGACAGTGGCGCCAGCGTGCAGCAGATCCGCGAACGGCTGGAAGAACTGGCCGGCAACGTGCACGGCTACATGATCACCCGCGACCTGTACTACATGCGCGCACGCGCGCGGCACAAGGGCGACCGCAGTGTCGGCCTGCTCAGCGCGGCACTGGGCAGTGCACTGGACATCAAGCCGGTGCTGCACGGCTACCGTGGCGAGACCGGGCCGGTGGCCAAGATCAAGGGCTTCGACAGCGCCGTGCAGAAGCTGTTCGCGGTGGTCGGCCAGCGCGTGCGTGCCGGGCTGATGACGCCGACGGTGTGCGTCAGCTACGGCGGCGAACTGGACGAGCTGCGCAGCCTGCCCGGCTATGCACAGATGAAAGAGGTCTGCGCCGGCCATGGCGTGACCGTGTACGAATCGGTGATGAGCCTGACCGGCATGGTCAACGTCGGCAAGGGCGCGGTCACCGTGGGATTTGCCGATGGGCCGCATCGGTTCGAATGAGCGCTGGCCACGGCAGGAATCTGCACATCGATTCCACCCCGACTGTGCCAGCCTTGCCGCACTTCAAGGAGAACTCCATGCCTGCGCAGTACCACATCAGCCTGCCCGATCCGTCCAAGGCCCGCGGCAACGACCCTGACCTGTCCTTCCATTCTCAGGGCGCCGCCGGTTTCGCCGAAGAGCTGCAGGATGCCCTGCGCAGCGGCACGCTGTTCGAACGCTGGAAGGCCAAGCAGCCCGACCCGGATGCGGTGGAACCGCAGTGGGGCGTGACCGACCCGGAGGCCACCGTGACCGGCGAGCAGAAGGACCTGCGCATCAACCTGGTCGCCACCACCCGCATCGACAGTGACGTGTTCAAGCAGCGCCTGCGCCTGCTGGCCGGCAGCCACTGGGAACTGCGCGATGTGCGTTGAGGCACCCGCCCGCCGGGCATGGCCCGGCGCTACCGTGCCCGTGTCGTGATCGAACCGGTGCCGATGACCATGCTCTGGTAGACGCCACCCTTGGTTGGCGCTCCAAAAAAACTGCCAACCAAGGTTGGCAACTACCGACGAACCGCCGGGCATGGCCCGGCGTTTCCCTATCGCTACCAGCCGCCACCGAGCGCGCGGTACAGCTCCACCCGCGCGATCGCGGCGGCGGCCTGGCTGTTGGCCAGCGCGGCCTGGTTGTCCAGCGCGATGCGCTGGGTGGTCAGCACGTCCAGCATGTCGACCACGCCGGCCTGGTACTGCCGGCGCGCCGCCCCCAGTGCCGTCTCGCTCTCATCCACCGCCACGTGCAGCTGCACCGTGCGCTGCTGCTCGGCACTGTAGCCGTCCATGGCGTCGTCCACCTCATGCCAGGCCTGCAACACGGTACGGCGGAACTGCAGGGCCGACTGTTGCTGCTGCAGCCTGCTCAGCGCGAGGTTCGCCTTCAGCCGCCCGCCCTGGAAGATCGGCAGGCTGATCGACGGCCCGATGCTGAAACGGTGCGCGTTCCAGCCATCCAGGTCATCCAGCTGCTTGGCCTGGAAGCCTGCGTCACCATTCAAGGTGATGCGCGGCAGGAAACTCGCCTTGGCCACGCCGATGCCGGCCGTTGCCGCATGCAGTGCCGCCTCGGCACGACGGATGTCCGGGCGACGCTCGGCCAGTTCACTCGGCAGACCCACCGCCACCGCTGGCAACGCCGGCCAGTCACGGCGTGCATCCTGCAGCTGCGCGTCCAGTGCCTGCGGCGGCTGTGCCAGCAGGAACGCCAGCGCATTGCGCAGCTGCGATTCGCGATGCCGCAGCGGCGCGATGCGCGCCTGCAGCGAAGCCACCTGCGCGGCCGCGCTGGACACCTGCAGCGTGCTGGCCACGCCCTGCCGCTGGCGCGCCTCGGTCAGCCGTTTGATGTCATGCGCGATGCTGAGGTTGTCCTCGGTGATCGCCAGCAGCTGCCGCGTCGCACGCAGCTGCAGGTAATCACGCGCGGTTTCCGCCAGCAGCGCGATGCGCACGGCGTGTGCATCCTCCTCGGCCATCTGCACGCGCGCGTCGGCCGCTTCCACCTGGCGCCGCACGCGGCCCCACAGGTCCAGTTCCCAGCCCAGGCCGATACCGGCCTGGAACAGCCCGTAGTCATCACGGCCGCCGTTGCCGGACGGATCATTCAGGCCCACCTCGCTGTTGCGTGCACGCACGCCACTGGTGCTCGCGCTGACGCTGGGCAGGCGATCGGCGGCGGTGATGCCGCGCGCGGTGCGGCTCTGCTGCACGCGGTTGGCGGCCAGCTGCAGGTCCAGGTTGGCCGCCAGCACCTGGTGGGCCAGCTGCCCCAGCAGCGGATCGTCGAAGCCGGCCCACCAGGCCGCGTCCTGATCGATGGCGTTGCCGGCGACAGCCCCACCCTGCCAGTGGCCGGGCAGTTCCGCCTGCGGGCGTACGAAGTCCGGGCCCATCGCGCAGGCAGCCAGGGCCGTGCACAGGCTGGCCGCAACGAAGGTGCGGAAAACGGTAATGGCGCTCATGCGCCCTCCCCGCGCTTGTGGCCCGGTCCGTGCTGCATGCTCTGCGCACGCGCGCGGCTGCCCAGGTCAACGCTGGCTTCCACCGACATGCCGGCACGCAGCTGGTCCAGCAGCGGCTGGCCCGGCTCCAGCACGATCTTCACCGGAATGCGCTGCACCACCTTGGTGAAGTTGCCGGTGGCGTTCTCTGGTGCGACTGCAGCAAAGGTGACGCCGGTGGCTGGTGCAATGCTGTCGATGTGCCCGCGCAGCGGCGTGCCCGGGAATACGTCCACCTTCAGTTCGACCTGCTGGCCGGCCTGCATGCGGGTCATCTGCGTTTCCTGGAAGTTGGCGACCACGAAGGCGCGCTTCAGCGGGACCACCGCAGCCACCGGCGTACCCGGGGTCAGGTAGGCACCGACGCGCACTGCGCGGCGACCGACCATGCCATCGATCGGCGCGCGCAGCACGGTGTGCGACAGATCCAGTTCGGCGCGTGCCTGTGCCGCTTCTGCACGCTGCACCGCCGCCTGTGCAGCCTGCACGCCCGCGCTGAGGATGTCGGTGCGCTGGCGTGCGGTCGACAGTGCGGCCTGGCCCTGCTGCAGATGCGCACTGGCCACGGCCTGCTTCGACTGCGCCTGCTGCGCGTTCTGCACGGTACCGGCGCCATCACGGGCCAGTTCGCGGTAACGCTGCTGGTCGGCACTGGCCAGGGTCAGTTCGGAACGGCTGACATCGACGCTGGCCCTGGCCTGCGCGATCAGCGAGTCCTGCTGGGCCAGTGCGGCCTGCGCATTGGCCAGCTGCGCACGGGCATTGGCAAGGTCGGCACGCGCAGCCTGCAGTGCCACCTGGTAGTCGCGGTCGTCGATGCGGGCAAGCACGTCACCGGCCTTCACCGACTGGTTGTCCTCTACCTCCACGGCACTGACGAAGCCGGCAATCTTCGGCGCTACCAGGGTGTAGTCGGCCACCACGTACGCATTGTTGGTGGTCTGGTGACCGCCATCGCGCAGCAGCAGCCACGCGCCGATGGCCAGGGCCAGCACGCCCAGGCCCAGGCCGGTGTTGAGAGGGGTTCGATTGATCGTCATGAGGGGTTCCTGCGAAAGGTTCAGGCCACGGCGCGTGGCGGATGGATGCGGGTGGGCATCCAGGCAATGAGGGGAATGAAGGCCAACGCCACCAGTGCGACCACCCAGTACAGGTCGGCCGAAGTCAGCGCCTGTACCTGTGCATGCAGGCGCGCGCCCAGCTGCGGGCCATCGGCCAGCCACGGTTGCTCGCCAAGGCGGTCGACCAGCACGGTGGAATGGAAATGACGGCGGCCCTGGGCGATGGCATCCAGTACGCCACCGGCGAGCACCGCAGCGAAGCCCTTGACCGTGTTGAACCAGGCCGAGGCAAACGGGCCATCCTGTGGCGCCAGGCCGCTGGTGGCCAGCATCAGCAGCGGCAGCACCGCCATCGGCTGGGCAAACACCTGCAGCAGCTGCACCCACAGGAAGTTGTCGCGGATCCAGGCCACGTCCAGGTGCGAGCCCAGCCAGCAGGCCAGTGCCAGCATCGCCAGGCCGGTGGCCTGCACCCAGCGGCAGTCCACCGCGCGGATGTTCAACAGGGCCGCCACCAGCGGCAGCGCGATCACCTGTGGCAGTGCCACCCACAGCAGCATCGGTGCGGTCTGCAGCGGCCGGTAGCCCTGCACGCTGGCCAGGAAGCCGGACGGGATCGAGATCACCGCCAGCAGCACGAACAGCACGCCACCCAGCGTGACCAGCGAGTAGCTGAGATTGCGATTGGCCAACAACTGCAGCTTGAAGAACGGCAGCGGGTGGAACCATTCGTTGATCATGAACAGCACCATCAGGCCGGCACCGCCACCGATCATCAGCGTGATCATCGGCGAATCGAACCAGTTCAGCCGCGGGCCCTGCACCAGGCCCAGCACCAGCAGCACCAGCGCCGGCAGGCCGAGCAGCAGCCCAACGCCATCGAACTGGGCGAAGCGTTCCAGCCGCAGCGGGTCCTGTGGCAGGCCCCAGCCGACCATCGCCATGGCGGCCAGGCAGTACGGCACGATCTGCCAGAACGCCCAGTGCCAGCCCACCTGCTCGACCCAGAACGCGGCCAGCGGCGTGCCCATGCTCGGGCCGAACGTCGCCGTCAACGCGTAGCCGGCCAGGCCGTACAGCTTGATGCCAGGCGGCAGGAAGCGCAGCGCCACGCTCATCAGCAACGGCGGCAGTGCACCGCCGCACAGGCCCTGCAATGCACGCAGCAGCAGGAACACCTGCAGGTTCGGGGCGAGCGGGCACAGCACGCCCAGCACCATGAAGCCACCGATCATCGCCAGCGCGAAACGGCGCAGCGAGAAGGTGGCGGCACACCACGGCGCGAAGGCCATCGCGCTGACCGACATCGCGCTGTAGAGGGCGACGATCCAGCTGCCGTCGTCGACGCTGAAACCCATCGCGCCACGGATGTCGGCCAGCGCGACCTTGGTGATGTTCTCGTTGAAGCCGGACACCAGCACCGCCAGCAGCACGCCACACAGGCCGACCAGAATGCGGCGATCGAGCCCGGGGGCGGCGGCAGGACGGGGCGCTGCGGCGGCCGGGACAGCGGCGGCCGGCGCACTCATCGCCAGGCGCCGATCCGTGCAGTGCACGGCATGTTGAGGGTCATTGGAATGCGCTCAGTGAAACTCCGGGGAGCGCAGTCTAGGGAGCCGGTACCCTGTGAAAAATGGCGTCGCCGGCATCCCAGGCGTGCGTCCAGCGCACGCCTGCGGGTCTCAGCGGTGGGCGTCCTCGACGCGCTCGCACATGGTCTTGATCGAACGGCGAAGCCACTGGTGCGCGGCATCGTTGTCCAGCCGCGGATGCCAGGCCTGCACGATGGCCGCGGTACGCACCGGGATCGGCAGCGGGAACAGGCGCAGCGGCAGGCGCATGCTGACGATCCGCTCCAGCATCACGCTTGGCATCTGCGGCAGGATCAGGTCTGATTCGGCCGCCGCGAAGATCGCACCGTGGAAGGTCGGGCTGATCAGCGCCACGCGGCGCTGCAGGCCGAGCGTGGCCAGGTCATCATCGATCGGCCCACGCGGCAGGCCACGGCGCGACACCGCGATGTGGTCACACGCGGCAAAGCGCTCTGCACTGATCTCCTCGTCGAACAGTGGGTGGTCCTCGCGCGCGGCGCCCATGAACGAGGTACTGAACAGGTTCTGCACCTTGGTATCGGGCGCATGCTTGCCGGCGGTGCTGATGTACAGGTCGATCCGGCCCTGCGCCATCGCATCATCGTCGGTATCGCCCTCGGGTACGAAGCGCAGCACCGCGCGCGGTGCCTGCTGGCGGAAGATCTCGCGCAGGCGACCGCCAAATCCACCGATGAAGACATCATTGGCGCGCACGCTGAAGGTTCGCTCGAGCACGCGCATGTCCACTTCACGACCGGCGTTGAAGACGCGGTGGGCCTGCTCGATCACATCGCGGACCTGCTCGCGCAGCTGCAGCGCGCGGGGCGTGGGCGCCAGACCGCGGCCGGCACGCACCAGCACCGGGTCACCCAGCGCAGTGCGGATCCGGCCCAGGGTGCGGCTCATCGCCGGCGCGCTCAGGTTCATCCGGCGCGCGGCGGCGGCCACGCTGCATTCGTCAATCAGCACGTCCAGTGCCAGCAACAGGTTCAGGTCCGGCAGGGGCATGACAGTCTCCAGTAAATCAGATGACTCTACGGCACTTGCAACCACCATGGATTGCGTTCGACGCATTCATTGACTGCCGCGCACGGCATGGGTGCGCGCGGTGACATCGGCGACCATCCCCGTCCTGCCAAGGAGACATCCATGTTCACTACCCTGCTGGTCGCCCTGGATGGAGGCCCCCAGCACGCACGCGTGCTGGACCTGGCCGCCGCCATCGCCGGCCCCCACAGCCGCCTGCACCTGCTGTGCGTGCTCGACCCCGAATTCGCGCTGGCGGCCGATGCCAGCGAAGCCGATCGCACCGAGTATCCGGAAGCCGCCCGCCAGCGCTCCCGCGCCGAGGCAGTATTGGCCGAAGCCCTGGCCGAACTGCGCGAGCGCGGCGTCGATGCCATCGCGCAGATCCCCTCCGGCGATCCCGGCGAAGTCATCAGCGAGCAGGCCCGGCGCCTGGAGTGCGACCTGATCGTCATCGGCCATCGCCACCTGTCCCGGCTGGAACGCCTGTTCGAACCCTCGATCGGGCAATGGACCATCGACCACGCGCCCTGTCCGGTGCTGGTGGAAACCCGCGACCCACAGCCCTAGCTGCCATGGCCTCCCGTTCCCCGTTGTTTCCCACCCGGGTCAACTACCGCGCCTTCGGTCGACAGTTCGGTCGGGGCGAACAGGCGCTGCTGGGCGCGATACGGCAGTTGCGCGACCCCGATCTGCAGGCCGATGGCCTTGCCCAGCTGAGCGGACTCGGGCTTGGCCAGGAGGGCTGCGACGCCTTCATCGGCCTGCTGCCGCTGCTGGCCACCCCCGCCGCTCCGATCGATCTGCTGCCGGCCGGCTCTCCCTTCATTGCCGCCAGTGAACTGGACCTGCTGGTCTGCCTGCTGCGCATCGCACAATGGCGGCATGCGCGGCCCCGCGAAGACGACACGCTGGCACCGTTGCGCCGGCAGCTGGCGCGCTGTGCAATGGCCGTGCAGGCGGCACGCCTGCCGTTGCGGCAGCGCTCATTGTCCCCGGTCGGGCTGAGGCTGCTCGAACCGACCGGCTGGTTGCGGCAGCGATAAGCCGTCGCGCCCCCCGTGTGATCGCATGCAGAGAGCTGCTCAGCAGTCCATCGTTCCGTGCGTGCTGCCCTCGTCATCCAGCACGTGCGCATGCAGGATCACCTGGTTGCGGCCAGCCCGCTTGGCGGCATACAGGCCGGCATCGGCGTCTGCCAGCAACTGATCGGCACTGGCCAGAGCCGGCGGATGCAGGTAACCCACGCCGATGCTGATACTGACCGATCCTTCCGGCAACGGCAGCGCTTCCACCGCCTGGCGCAGGCGCTCGGCCAGCGCCAGAACGCCCGACAGCGCGCTTCCGGGCACGATCACCGCAAATTCCTCGCCGCCATAACGTGCGACGCTGTCACCGGCGCGACCGGCGCTCGCCTTCAGTACCGCTGCCACGGCCTGCAGGCAGCGGTCGCCGGCGGGATGGCCGTGGCGGTCGTTGAAGGCCTTGAAATGATCGATATCCAACAGCAGCAGGCCCAGCTCGGTGCCACTGCGCCGTGCGCGATTCCACTCGGCCAGCAGCAGCGCGTCGAACTCGCGCCGGTTGGCCACGCCTGTCAGGCCATCCTGGCGCGCCAGCTGGTCCAGCGAGGCCTGCCGTTCCATCAGGTCCACCTGCAGCAGGATGCTGCGCAGGCCGAACCCCAGCGTCGCCACCACGAAACCGCTCACGGCCAGGGGCCGGGCATGGTCGACCACCAGGGTGCCCACCACCAGCAGCAGCAGCGGCAGGATCATCGGGCCCGCCGCCTGCACCGTGCGCGCCATCCGCGGATGCGGCGTCAGGACCCGCGCCGGTGCCTGGCTGAGTGCGAGCAGCGCCAGCAGCAGGAACGGCAGATCGATCAGCAGATCGGCATAGGCACCGAACGCATCACCGGAGGTGTAGTGGTTGATGTAATACGCCACCAACAGGTAGGTCGCCGCATACATCGCCAGCGCGCGGAAAAAGGTACGCCGCTCGGGAACGTCGCCGGCCAGCCAGCGCACCACCGCGAACACGGCGATGCACAGGTTCTGGATATCGAACATGCGTTGCATGTTGGACAACGCGTGGTCGTCGATGTCAACGCGGGCGGCGAACGACTGCGCGTGCACGAAGAACAGCACGCCCAGCAGCGCCGCCATGGCCGCATCGATCAGGCTGATGCTGACCCGTTCCCGGCGCGCCCTGGCCAGGATGAACACCAGGGGCACACCGTAGAGCACGTAAAGGAACAGGCTTGCGCGCGGGGTGAAATCGGCACGCCCGGCGCCCAGGGCGTCGATCATGTTGAACGCCATGCCGCCGGCCCACAGCAGCAGCGCCAATGCCGTGGCGCGCCACCCCAGTGCCGCGCGGTCGCGGCGGGCCCGCCACAGGCAGGCGGCCGCCGCCAGCAACGGGGCACCGGTCAGGAAAACGAAGGAGCCTACCCCGGCCGGACCAGGCCACAAGGCCAGCACCAGGCCATGGCACAGCACATACAGCAGCGCCAGCACTACCGGCATGCATCCCCCGATCCGCAAGGCCGTCTACGCGCACGATAGCGCGGGGCGACGCCACGAGGGTGTGATCCATCGCTGAAAAAGGGGACGGAGGGGATTAAGTCGTTTGCGGCACAGCGGCAAATGCGACTTAATCCCCTCCGTCCCCTTTTTCCCGGGGGCTCAGCCCTGCAGGGCGCGGGCGTGGTGGGCGATGTGCTCGCCGATGAAGCTGCCAATGAAGTAGTAGCTGTGGTCGTAGCCGGGCTGCAGGCGCAGGGTCAGCGGATGGCCGGCAGCGGCGCAGGCCTCCTGCAGGCGCTGCGGCTGCAGCTGGGTCTGCAGGAACTCGTCCGCCTCGCCCTGGTCGATCAGCAACGGCAGGCGCTCGCTGGCCGCGGCAATCAATGCGCAGGCGTCCCATTGCGCCCAGTCGGCCGGGTTGTCGCCAAGGTAGGCGTGGAAGGCCTTCTGCCCCCACGGAACATGGCTGGGCGCGACGATCGGCGAGAACGCCGACACGCTGCGGTAGCGCCCCGGATTGCGCAGCGCGATCACCAGCGCACCGTGGCCGCCCATCGAGTGCCCGCTGATGGCGCGTGCGCCGGTCGCCGGGAACTCCGCTTCGATCAGCGCCGGCAACTCGTGCACTACATAGTCATGCATGCGGAAGTGCTTCGCCCAGGGCGCACGGGTGGCGTTGAGGTAGAACCCTGCGCCCTTGCCCAGGTCGTAGCCTTCGGCATCGGCCACGTCATCACCGCGCGGGCTGGTATCAGGCGCGACAATGATCACGCCGTGTTCGGCCGCATAGCGCTGCGCGCCCGCCTTGGTGATGAAATTCTGCTCGGTGCAGGTCAGCCCGCTCAGCCAGTACAGCACCGGCAGCGTCTGCGTTTCCGCCTGCGGCGGCAGGTACACGGCGAACTGCATGTCGCAGCCCAGCGTGGTCGAATGATGGCGGTAGACGTCCTGCCAGCCGCCGAAACAGGCGCGGTGTTCAATGCGTTCCATGGTGCTCTCCTGCGCGGCGCGTCAGCGCACGCGTGCTTCTGGTAGATGCCGACCTTGGTCGGCTTATCCACGCCCGGCGTGGACGCCTTGGTTGATCAGTTCATCCAGCTGTGCCAGCAGGCGCAGCAACGATTCGACGCCAGGCTGGCCGTCCAGGTTGCGGTACGCCGCCACCGCCACGTCGCTGCGCGGTGGCCACTGGCCGTCGGCGCGGGCTTCGTGCAGGCGCGGCAGGAATACCTGTGCCAGCCAGTGCTCGAACGGCATTTCATCAATGCCGAAGGGCGAGTCCACCGCGCGCGGTGGACCCACGTCGCCCTCGACCCAGCCCAGCGCGCGCAGCGCCTGCTCGATCGGGTCGACCAGGGCCGCGCGTGGATCCTCCGCACGCGGCCTGCGCAGGGCGTCGAACCAGCCCACGCCGCGGCTCAGTAGTGGACCACCGAACGGATCGACTTGCCTTCATGCATCAGGTCGAAGGCGTCGTTGATCTTGTCCAGGTCCATGGTGTGGGTGACGAACGGGGCCAGTTCGATATCGCCCTTCATCGCATCCTCGACCATGCCCGGCAGCTGGCTGCGGCCCTTCACGCCACCGAAGGCGGTGCCCATCCACTTGCGGCCGGTCACCAGCTGGAACGGACGGGTGGAGATCTCCTGGCCCGAACCGGCCACGCCGATCACCACGCTCTGGCCCCAGCCACGGTGCGCGCATTCCAGCGCCGCGCGCATCACGTTGACGTTGCCGATGCACTCGAAGCTGTGGTCCACGCCCCAGGTCGTCATCTCGACGATGACCTGCTGGATCGGCTTATCGAAATCCTTCGGGTTGATGCAGTCGGTGGCGCCGAATTCGCGCGCCAGTTCGAACTTGGACGGATTGGTGTCCACCGCGATGATGCGACCGGCCTTGGCCTGGCGCGCGCCCTGGATCACCGCCAGGCCGATGCCGCCGAGGCCGAACACCGCCACGCTGTCGCCTTCCTGCACCTTGGCGGTGTTGTGCACCGCGCCGATGCCGGTGGTGACGCCGCAGCCGAGCAGGCAGACGTGTTCCGGGTTTGCTTCCGGATTGATCTTCGCCAGCGACACTTCGGCCACCACGGTGTACTCGCTGAAGGTCGAGCAACCCATGTAGTGGTACAGCGGCTCACCGTTGTAGCTGAAGCGGCTGGTGCCATCGGGCATCACGCCCTTGCCCTGGGTCGCGCGCACGGCCACGCACAGGTTGGTCTTGCCGCTCTTGCAGAACAGGCACTCGCCGCACTCGGCGGTGTACAGCGGAATCACGTGGTCGCCCGGCTTGACGCTGGTCACGCCCTCGCCCACTTCAACCACGATGCCGGCGCCTTCATGGCCCAGCACCACCGGGAACAGGCCTTCCGGATCATCGCCGGACAGCGTGAACGCATCGGTGTGGCAGACACCGGTGTGGGTGATCTTCACCAGCACTTCGCCCTTCTTCGGCGGGGCGACGTCGATCTCGACGATCTGCAGCGGCTGGCCGGGACCAAAGGCGACGGCGGCACGGGACTTCATGATGGACTCTCCAGAGACAGGCAATGACAGGATGGGCGGCGCCATGTTGCGCCGTCGTTTATTTCAGGTATGAACGGATCAACGCGCTCATGTCGCGCACGCGTTCAGCGCGTTGTTCATCGGAGGCGGCGGGTTGCCCGAACTCCTCGCGCAGATGGGCCTCCATCACCTCGGACATCAGGCCGTTGACCGCGCCACGGATGGCGGCAATCTGCTGCAGCACCGGCCCGCAGTCGGCGCCAGCTTCCAGCGCGCGGTCCAGCGCATCGCACTGGCCACGGATGCGGCGCACGCGGGCCAGGACCTTCTTCTTCTCTTCGGGGGAGTGCGGCATGATCAGGCCACCTCGAAACTATACTGGGGGATAGTATACACGGGCAACCATCCCGCTCAATCGTGCCGGTTCAATCGAACAAGCCCTCACCCGCCAGCCGCGCCAGCTCATCCACCACATAGCGCACCTTCGGCCGCAGGTGCCGGGTCGGTGGCCACAGCGCATGGATGTCGATATGCCGTTGCATGTGCGCATCCAGCACCGAGTGCAGCGCGCCGGATTCCAGATGTCGGCGTACCAGTGAAATGGGCATCTGGCAGATGCCCAGTCCTGCGATGGCCGCATCGATCACTGCGTCACCATCGTTGAGCTGGTAGGCCGCGTTCGGGATGAACGTTCCCTCGGCGTCATCACTGCCAATCCGCCACGCCACCGGTTGCCCATGGCGGAAGCCGACGATGCTGCGATGCTGCGCCAGTTCCTCCACGGTCGCTGGCACGCCATGCGCCTGCAGGTACTCCGGCGATGCGCAGGTGACCAGGCGCTGGCGACCCAGCCGGCGCGCGACCAGGTGCTCGGCCTGGTGCAACCCGCCGAAGCGGATCAGCAGGTCGATGCCCTCTTCGACTGGATCAACGAAGTGATCGGTGAAGGTCATCGTCAGTTGCAGGTCCGGGTACTGCCGGCACAGGCGCAGCAGCACGGGCAGCACCACCAGCCGCCCGAACGAGGACGGCATGTCGATGCGCAGCCGTCCGCTGGGCAGGCCGGCCGACCCCAGGCAGGCCTCGGCGGCGGAGATTTCTTCCAGCGCCGCCGCACACGATGCGTAGTACGCCTCGCCATCGGTGGTCAGCGCGATGCGCCGCGTGGTGCGGTGGAACAGGCGCACGCCCAGCCGCGCTTCCAGCCGGGCGATGGCCTTGCCCACTGCCGAGCGCGAGATGCCCAGCGCGTCGGCAGCCTCGGTGAAGCTGCCTGAGCGGGCCGTGGTAACGAAGGTCACCAGGCCATTCAACGATTCCAGCGGCAGCATCTATCACGCTCCATTGGGGACAAATAGTCCCGCGCCCGGGGAGATCGAAGCGCTTTATGCGTCCGCATGTCAACTCCATCCTGTGTGCATCGCGCCGCTGGCGCCTTCCCCCACACCCAGATGACCGACATGATCGCCGCCCTGTTCCGCCCCTTCGATCTGGCAGGCACCGCCCTGCGCAACCGCATCGCGATGGCCCCGATGACCCGCGCCCGCAACCCCGGTGCGGTCGCCAACGAACTCACCGCGCAGTACTACCGGCAGCGCGCCAGCGCCGGCCTGATCATCAGTGAAGGCACCCCGGTCTCGCCGCAGGGCCAGGGCTACATCGACGTCCCGGGTATCTGGTCGGCCGAGCAGGTGGCCGGGTGGAAGCTCGTCACCGAGGCGGTGCATGCCGCACAGGGCACGATCTTCGCCCAGCTCTGGCACGTCGGCCGCATGTCGCATTCCTCGCTGCAGCCCGACGGTGGGCAACCGGTCAGCGCCGGTACCCGCCCGGTGGCCAGCGCACCGAAGAACACCTCGTTCGTGTACCTGGACGATGGCAGCCGCGGCCACGCCGATCCCACCCCGGCACGTGCACTGGAGACCGCAGAGATCCCCGGCATCGTCGACGACTTCGTGCGCGGCGCAGAGAACGCCATCGCCGCCGGATTCGACGGCATCGAACTGCATGCCGCCAACGGCTACCTGTTCGAACAGTTCCTCAACCCGGTCATCAACCAGCGCGAAGATCACTACGGCGGCTCGCTGCCCAACCGCGCGCGCTTGATCCTGGACACCGTCGATGCGATGGCCCAGCGCATCGGTGCGCAGCGCATCGGCGTGCGCCTGGCACCGAACAATCTCACCTTCGACATGCCGTTCTACCCCGACAACGAGGCCACCTATCTGTACCTGGCCGAGGAACTGGGCAAGCGCGGCCTGGCCTATGTGCATCTCAACGACAACCAGCAGGCGGGCCAGTCGGTGCTGGGCGAGGCCTTCCTGCAGCAGTTCAAGCAGGCCTACGGTGGCACCGTGATCCTGGCCGGCGGCATGACCCGCGAACGCGCCCTGCAGCTGGTCGAGGCCGGCACCATCGACCTTGCCGCGTTCGGCCAGCCGTTCATCGCCAACCCGGATCTGGTCGAACGCCTGCAGCGCAACATCGCGTTGGCCACGCCCGACCGCAGCACCTATTACGGGGGCGGCGAGGCGGGCTATCTCGATTACCCGGCCGCAGGCTGATCCCGCACGGGGCCCGCACGGGGTCGGATCCCCTTCCAACGGAAAGGGCTCTGCCCCCTGTTCGGCGAACAAGGAGTCAGAGCCACGCTGCGCCCGGATCCGACCCCAGCCCTCAGGCGTCCTCGCGCACGTAGGCGAACGACTCGTCCAACCGCTCGAAGCCGATCACTTCAGCGACGATGGCCTGTGCCTCGTCTTCGCTGAAATTCCCTTCTTCAATATCGTCAACGCGGGCGAACAGCCGCTGCAATGCCGCGTACTGGTCGCCGCGCAGGAAGGAATGGTGAGTCTGCAGCCAGCGCTGCAGATTCCCGGCCAGCTCGCCGTGCGACAGCAGTGTGTACGGCCGCTGGTAGTCGGCAACCGCTTCGACCATCTTGCGGAACACGAAATCCTGGTAGCTGGCGGCCAGCACGTCGGCACGGTCGTCGTCATGCCACACCATCACCACCGGCGGTTCGCTGAAACCGGGCGCGTTGCTCCAGAAACAGTAACTGTCACCCGCGCCGGTCCGCGCAAAGGGCAGCAACTGCAGGTCAGTGCGCAGGGGATTGTAATGATCCTCCGCGGTCAGCTCCTGCCACGCCTCGAGCAGTTCATCGTGTTCCAACGGCTCATAGTCCTGGGCGTACAGCAGCACCGGCGGTTCTGCCTGCAGCGCCGGGAATACCACCTCGGACCATTCCGGATGGGGAGCACCCCAGCTCAACCGACCCGCTGCATGCAACTGCTTGAACAGGGGCGGGAAGGTCTGGCCGGTGGCCTGTTCGATGCCGGATAGCGCGCTCATGGATGTCCTTGTCGATCGAGACCGCCCAGCTTGCCCGAATCCGCGCAGGAGATGAACCGGCAGCACCACGCGGCAGGACTAGACTGCGACCACCGGATGCCGCCCATCGCTACCATGAACGCCACTGCCCACAGCTTCATCGTCAACATGGACGTGCCCGACCTGGCCGCCGCCGAAGACTTCTACATCCGGGCCTTCGGCCTGCGCATCGGCCGCCGTCTCGGCCCGGGCGCCGTGGAGCTGCTCGGTGGGCCAACGCCGCTCTACCTGCTGCACAACGAGGCCGGCAGCGCCGCCACGGAAGACGGCGACGTGCGCGACTACGAGCGTCATTGGACGCCGCTGCACCTGGACTGGGTGGTGGATGACATTGAAGCCGCGCTGGCACGTGCAGTTGCGGCCAGGGCGACACTCGAGCAGTCCGTGCGCGAGCGTCGCTGGGGACGCATCGCCGTACTGGCCGATCCGTTCGGGCATGGCTTCTGCCTGATCCAGTTCAGTGGCGAAGGCTACGATGCGCTGGTTGAATGACCGGCGCGCCGTTCACCACGGCAACGGCACTGCTTCGCCGTTGGCGCGCTCGCCGTAGTACAGCGAAGGCAGCAGCCGCGACAGGAAACTGAACTCCGTATAGCAGTGCCTGAGCAGGCCCAGGCCGACCGCGTCGCTGGCATCGCGACGCGGATCGGCGCTGTCCAGGCCGAGCACGAAGCGGCTGCGCAGCACGCAGCCAAACGGCGTATCGCGCGCCACATGCAGCATCTGCCCATCGCAGGGATCGCCCTGTACATCCAGACGCACGTGATCACCGAAGCCGATGCGCGCGGCGATCACCGCCGATACATGGCCTGCATCCTGTGCCGCCTGCAGGCGTTCGGGCACCAGCAAGGTGCGCGGGTCATGGAACTTCAGGCGCGCCGCCACCGGCGGAATGTCAGCGAGCGATTCCACCGCATGGATGCTGGCGCCGTGGTAGCTGCGCCCGCGCTGCCAGGCCGCGTCCCAGCCGCGATGCTCGACATGATCGACCGGATGCCACCAGCGGATGTGCTGGGTGGTCTCGAAGAAGGTGAACCACCAGTCCAGCATGCGGCCCTTGCAGCCGTGCAGATCGGTGCGCACCGCCACCAGCAGCGTGCCGTCTTCGCGGCGCTGGATGCCGGTTTCCAGATGCATCGGCGCCGGGTCCAGCAGATCGTGGTGGTCCAGCCAGGGGCGAGCGTTCACAGCGGTATCCATGGGGGTCTCCTACGGGTTGGGAGACCCGAAAATACGGAAACGCTTTCCGTTTCGCAATTAACCGGATGCGGTAAGATGGGCGCAATGAACAGCACCACCCTGCCCGCGCCCACATCACCGACCCGCCGCCGTGGCCGCCCTGCGCGACCGGAAGCCGAAGTCCGCCACGCGGTGCTGCAGGCGACGCTGGAGCTGCTGCTGGCACAGGGTTACGAGGCCACCACCATTGAAGCGGTGGCGGCGCACGCCGGGGTGGCGAAGAAGACCGTGTACCGCCATGCCAGCAACCGCGAGGAGCTGGTCGGGTTGGCGGTGCGTGAGTGGACCGACGGCTTCGCGCCACAGCTGCAGCGTGATGCGCGCAATGCCCAAGAGGTCGTGCCGTTGCTGCAGGACATCCTGCACGCGGTGTGCACGCAGGCGCTATCGGCGCAGGCGGTGCAGGTGTTCCGCCTGCTGGCCACCGATTTCCCCGGCAAGGACGCGCTGCTGCAGGCCTACCTCGACAACGGCATCGAACGCGGCCGTGCGCTGCTGGCCGACTGGCTGGCACGTCAGCAGCAGCGTGGACTGCTGCGCGAGGGAGATTCCGCATGCATGGCGCGGCTGATCCTGGCGATGGCCGTGGCCGAGCCGCTGCGCGAACGCGTGATCGGCGTGGTGGCCGAGGATGCGCCGGTGGAGATGCATCTGCGTGAGTGCGTGGCGTTGTTGGCGCCGGTGTTGCAAGGGCCGTAGCGTGGTGCCATCCACGCATGGCGTGGATCTACCGGCCGATGTCGATTCGTTGATCGGCAACGCCCTGCCCCGGCAGGTGCCGACCGTTGGTTGGCAATGGCCTGCCCCGGTGGGTGCCGACCGTTGGTCGGCACCACGTCATCCATCGCAACTCACTCGCGCAACATATCCACGAACGCACGCAACGCGCCCGGCATCTGCCGCTGCTTCGGGTAGTACAGCGCGAAGCCGGCAAACGGCTCGCTCCAGTCTTCCAGCACCGCCACCATCTGCCCCGATTCGATGTACGGCCTTGCCGTGTCTTCCAGCACGTACGCCAGGCCGATGCCATCCAGAACGGCGCGCACGATCGTGCCCTGCTCGCACAGGGTCAACCGCCCGGGCACGTCGATCTCCAGCGCCTGCCCATCGCGCTCGAACTGCCACTTGTACAGGTGCCCACTGGCGAAGCGGAAGCGGATGCATTCGTGCGCGGCCAGGTCGCGCGGATGCTGCGGTGCCGGCCGACGCCGCAGGTAGTCCGGCGAGCCGACGATCAGCCCGCGCAGTGGCGGCCCCATCGGCACCGCCACCATGTCCTCCGGCACGAACTCATGCAGGCGCACGCCGGCGTCGTAGCCCTCGGCGACGATGTCGACCAGGCCGTCATTTTCGGTCAGCTCCACCCGCACGTCGGGATGGGCGTGCAGGAAGCGCGCCAGCCTCGGCCCCAACTGGGTCGGTACCGCCGCGCGGGTGGCGTTGATGCGCAGCAGGCCGGCCGGGGCTGCGCGGAAGTGGTTCATTTCTTCCAGTGCGTCGTGCACCTGCCCCAACGCCGGCTGCAGGCGCTCCAGCAGGCGCTGCCCGGCCTCGGTCAGGGCCACGCTGCGGGTGGTGCGATGGAACAGGCCCACCCCCAACCGTTCCTCCAGCGCGCGGATCGCGTAGCTCACCGCCGAGGTCGACAGCGCCAGCTCGGCGCCGGCACGGCGGAAGCTGCGGTGGCGGGCGACCGCGGCGAACGCGGCCAGGTGGGAGAGGTTGTCAGTGGCCACGATTGTGCAGTTTCACTTGATGAATCATGCCGATATCCGCGCTTCTTGCTGCTGGTTGCGGGGCGTATTGTAAAACGCCTTTCGATAAACCCTGCCAAGGATTCCCCATGTCCCTCGCCCGTGGTTACGCCGCCCATTCCCATACCGACCCGCTGGTCCCGTACGAGTTCGAACGCCGCGCGGTCGGCCCGGACGACGTGCGCATCGAGATCCTCTACAGCGGCATCTGCCATTCCGACCTGCACCAGGCCCGCGATGACTGGGGTGGCTCGATCTACCCGATGGTGCCGGGCCACGAGATCATCGGCCGGGTGACCGAAGTCGGCAGCAACGTCACCCGCTTCAAGGTCGGCGACCACGCCGGCGTCGGCTGCATGGTCGACTCGTGCCGCCACTGCGACGCCTGTGAGCACGATCTGGAGCAATATTGCGCCGAAGGCGCGACCTGGACCTACAACGGCCGTGAACGCGAAACCGGCGCGCCGACCTACGGCGGCTATTCCGACCACGTGGTGGTCGAGCAGCGCTTCGTGGTGAAGGTGTCCGACACCCTCGACCTGAAGGCGGCCGCCCCGCTGCTGTGCGCCGGCATCACCACCTGGTCGCCGCTACGCCACTGGAAGGTCGGCCCGGGGCAGAAGGTGGGCGTGATCGGTCTCGGTGGCCTTGGCCACATGGGCGTGAAGTTCGCCAAGGCACTGGGCGCGCACGTCGTGATGATCACCACCACGCCGGAAAAGGGTGCCGATGCCAAGCGCCTGGGCGCCGATGAGGTACTGGTCTCGCGCGATGCCGCGCAGATGAAGGCGCACGCCGGCAGCTTCGACTTCCTGCTCAACACCATCCCGGTCGGCCATGACACCAACCCGTACATGGGCCTGCTCAAGCGCGAGGCCACCATGTGCCTGGTCGGCGTGCTGACCGAACTGGACCCGCCGCTGACCGGCGGCAGCGTGATCTTCGGCCGCAAGCACCTGACCGGCTCGGCAATCGGCGGCATGGCCGAAACCCAGGAAATGATGGACTTCTGTGCCGAGCACGGCATCGTCAGCGACGTCGAGATCATCGACATCAAGAACGTCAACGAAGCCTGGGAACGCATGGCGAAGAACGATGTGCGCTACCGCTTCGTGATCGACATGGCGACGATGCAGAACGCCGCCTGATCCAGGGCAGATGCGAAAAAGAAAAACCCCGGCAATGCCGGGGTTTTTCTTCTGGTAGTGCCGGCCGCTGGCCGGCAACCCCATACATCTGCCGGCCAGCGGCCGGCACTACCGCAATCCACTCAGTACGCGAACTCGCGGAACACCGGATCGACGTCGCCGTGCCAGCGGCCATGGAACAGCGCCAGCTTGCGCTCGGCCGGGGTCAGGCCGGATTCGACGATCTCCTGCAGCACGTCCAGGAACTTGCTCTCGTCCTGGCCGTCGGCATTGCGCGCCGCACGGCGCCTGAGGCCTTCGACGGAAATCTTCACCGCTTCGCGGGCCAGGTCGCGCACCGTGCCATTGCGGAACGGCAGGTTCATCGCATGCTTCGGCACGCCGTCGCGCAGTGCATGGCGCTCGGCCAAGGTGAAATCGCGTACCAGGTCCCAGGCGGCATCCAGTGCGGTGTCGTCATACAACAGGCCCACCCAGAATGCCGGCAGCGCACACAGGCGGCTCCACGGGCCACCATCGGCACCGCGCATTTCCAGGTACTTCTTCAGGCGCACTTCCGGGAACGCGGTGGTCATGTGGTCCGACCAGTCGCGCAGCGTCGGCAGCACACCCGGCAGCACCGGCAGCCTGGCCTGCATGAAATCGCGGAAGCTCTGCCCGCTGGCGTCGTGGTAGATGCCATCGCGGTAGGAGAAATACATCGGCACGTCGAGCAGGTAGTCGACATAGCGCTCGTAACCAAAACCATCCTCGAACACGAAGTCGAGCATGCCGGTGCGGTCGGCGTCGGTGTCGGTCCAGATGTGCGAGCGGTAGCTCAGGTAACCGTTCGGCTTGCCTTCGGTGAACGGCGAATCGGCGAACAGCGCGGTGGCGATCGGCTGCAGCGCCAGCGACACGCGGAACTTCTTCACCATGTCCGCTTCGGTGGCGTAGTCCAGGTTCACCTGCACCGTGCAGGTGCGGGTCATCATGTCCAGGCCCAGCGAACCGACCTTGGGCATGTACGAGCGCATGATCTTGTAGCGCCCCTTCGGCATCCAGGGCATTTCATCGCGCTTCCACTTCGGCTGGAAGCCCATGCCGAGGAAACCCAGCTGCAGTTCGCCGGCCACCTGTGCCACTTCGTTGAGGTGGGTGCCGGTCTCCACGCAGGTCTGGTGGATGGTCTCCAGCGCCGCGCCGGACAGTTCCAGCTGTCCAGCCGGTTCCAGCGTCACCGAGGCACCGTCGCGCAGCAGCGCGATCGTGTTGCCGTTTTCCTGCACCGGCTCCCAGCCGAAGCGGACCAGGCCGTTGAGCAACGCTTCGATGCCGCGCTCGCCCTCGAAGGTCGGCGGGCGCAGGTCATCCAGGCGGAACCCGAACTTCTCGTGCTCGGTGCCGATGCGCCACTGCGCGCGGGGCTTCTCGCCGGAGGCGATCACCTCCACCAGCTGCGAGCGGTCGGTAATGGGGGTATCGGCGACGTGGCTGGGGCTCGACAAGGGGAAGGCTCGCTGGACGGTGGCGGGGGATGTGGGGCTCGCGGCCTTCCATCGCAAGGGCGCACTATAGCGTGGCACCCCGTTGCGTCATGCGACGGTGACGGGTTTCAGCATCCTACCGACGCCCTCTTGACCCTCGTACACTTGGCGTCATGAACCGTCATTCGCGACACCCCGAACTGCACCGCTCCGAGCGCGTCGGCTGGTTGCGTGCCGCCGTGCTGGGGGCCAACGATGGCATCGTCTCGGTGGCCGGCCTGGTGGTCGGCGTGGCGGCCAGCGGCGCCTCCGCCACCACTATCCTTGCCACCGGCGTGGCCGGCACCGTGGCCGGCGCGATGTCGATGGCCGCCGGCGAGTATGTGTCGGTGCAGACCCAGGCCGACACCGAAGCGGCCGACCTGGCAATGGAAAAGCGCGAGCTGCGCGAAGACCCGCACAGCGAACTGGAGGAGCTGGCCGCGATCTACCGCCACCGCGGCCTGGAGCCTGCATTGGCCCGGCAGGTGGCCGAACAGCTTACCGCCCACGATGCACTGGGTGCCCACGCCCGCGATGAGCTGGGCATCACTGACACCCTGCGCGCGCGCCCGCTGCAGGCGGCGCTGGCCTCGGCCGGTGCGTTCACCTGCGGTGCGGCGCTGCCGGTGCTGACCGCCCTGCTCGCGCCGACCGACAAGGTTGCGTTGATGACCACGGCCAGCACCCTGCTCGGCCTGTGCCTGACCGGCGCAGTGGCGGCCCAGGCCGGGGGCGCACCGCCTGTACGCGGCGCGGTCCGGGTGATGTTCTGGGGCGCGCTGGCGATGGCTGCGGCGGCCGGCGTCGGTCGCCTGTTCGGTGCCCAGGTGTCATGACCGGCATGCTGCCAGCGGCCACTGCGTTGCTGGCCGAGATGGCCAGCCTGGCCGGCTGCGGGCGCGCCGAGGGCTATGCCTGCATCACCGCACGCCGCGAGCATGGCGCCAGCTCGGTGGAGGTTCCGCAACCGCAGTTCGCGATCCTGCTGGAAGGCCGCAAGCAGGTACGTACCGCACACCAGTCGCTGACGTTCGTTCCCGGCGACATCCTGCTGCTGACCCAGCGGTGCCGCATCGACGTGGTCAACACCCCCGATCCCTGCAGCGGCCGCTACCTCAGTGCCATCGTGCCGCTCTGCACCGAAGTGCTGGCGGCGGCGCGTACGCTCTGGAATGAAGAGCTTCCCGCCCCCGGCCAGGCGATGGCGCGACTGCCGTTGATCGACCATGGCGCGGTGCTGCGCCAGTGGCGGCAATCGCTGCAGGACGGCCGTTACAGCGACGCGCGGCTGGCCCTGGCCTCGCTGGTGCTGACCCTGTGCCGACAGGGCCACGGCAACCTGCTGCTGCCGCAGGCGCCGAGCCTGGGCGAACAGATCCGCGACCGCATCGCCGCCGAACCGGCTCGCGACTGGCAATCGCGTGATGTGGAAGCGCAGTTCGCGCTGAGCGGCGCGACCCTGCGCCGTCGCCTGGCGGCCGAGGACACCAGCCTGCGCCAGCTGCTCACCGAGGCCCGGCTGGCACATGGCATGCAGCTGCTCTACACCACCGACCTGCCGTTGAAGACCGTGGCCGCGCGCGCGGGCTACCGGTCTGCGGCCAGTTTCAGCAAGCGCTTCGCCGAGCAGTACGGGCTGGCTCCCACAGATATTTGAGGGGGTTCGGCAGGGCTGCTCCCTGCACCCGCTACGAGCCAGGGCAACGGCCGAAGCGACAGCAACAGCAACAGCGGCTATCCGTGGGAGGGCGGGGCGATGTGGGTGGGCAGGACACGCCGTAAACCCATCCATGGGGGCTCGATGGCGCCATCCATGGCGCCAACGGTCCTGCCCACCCACACCGCCCCACCTCTGACAGATCTTCGCGGCTGTTGGTAGGTGTCGACCTTGGTCGACACATCTGTCAGATATCGAATGAAACTGTGGGGTCAGATCCGTTTTCCTGCGGAAAACGGATCTGACCCCGCGAGCTGACAGATCGCGGAAAACTGTCGAAGGCGGGGTGGGTCCGGTTGCGGGAGTGTCCGCGGCATGGATGCCGCGGCCAAGCCCCCATGGGTGAGGGCGCTTTGCTTGCGAAGCACTGCTTCGCAAGCGACCGAACGCCCAGCCGCCAGCGACTGGGCCGGACCGCGGAGCGGGGTTTACGACGTCTCCCGCAACCGGACCCACCCCGCCATCCCAGATAGCCCGCTGTCGCTGTTGCTGTTGCTTCGGCCGTTGCCGTTGCCTCTGCGGGTGCAGGGCGCAGCCCTGCAGCCCCCCCTTCCCTGAGCATTCCGCGCAGTGGTTTGAGCGCCGTGCACACGCCGGCCACGGCACGCTGGGCACAACGGAACCGCCCGTCATCCACCGAGAACCGCCATGATCCTGCGTCCCCTGCCGCTGCGCGGCGCCCTGCTGCTGGCCCTGTCGTCCCTGCCGCTGGCTGCACTGGCCGAAGCCACCTCGCCCGCTCCCACCCAGCAGGTGCCCGGCGTCTACCACCAGCGCGTTGGTGCGCTGCAGGTCACCGCCCTGTTCGACGGCGTGGTCGCGCTGGGCCGGCAGGAAGTGGTCGACGTGCCGCCGACACTGGTCAGCCGCCTGTTGGAAGGCCGCTACGTACCGGAAGACAAGAAGGGCCTGCAGACCGCGATCAACGCCTTCCTGGTGCGCCAGGGCAACCACCTGACCCTGGTCGATACCGGCACCGCGCAGTGCTTCGGCCCCGGCCTGGGCCAGGTGCTGGGCAACCTGCGCGCCTCCGGCGTGGACCCGGCCGAGGTGGACGAGGTGCTGCTGACCCACGCCCACCCGGACCATCTGTGCGGCGTGCTCGACGCGCAGGGCAAGCCGGCCTACCCGAATGCCACGGTGTGGCTGTCCAAGGCCGATGCCGATTACTGGCTCAGCCCGGCCAGCGAGGCCACGGCGCCGAAGGGCGTGCGCTTCGCCTTCCCGCTGGCACGCAACGCGGTCGCGCCCTACCAGGCCAGCGGCCACCTGCGCACGTTCAGCCCCGGCGATGCCCTGCCCGGTGGCGCGGTGGCGATGGACACCCACGGCCATACCCCCGGCCATGTCTCCTACCGGTTCGACAGCCAGGGCCAGTCACTGCTGGTGTGGGGTGATGTGCTGCACTTCCATGCGGTGCAGTTCGCGCACCCGGAAGCGGCATTCGAGGCCGATTCGGACCGCAAGGCGGCCATCGCCAGCCGTCGCGGGCTGCTGCAGCAGGCCACCGCCAACGGTTGGTGGGTGGCCGGTGCGCACCTGCCGTTCCCGGGCCTGGGCCATGTGCGTGGCGAGGGCCAGACCTATGCGTGGGTGCCGGCGGAGTATTCGCCGTTGTGAGGGTGTGCCGACCAAGGTCGGCACCCACCCGATCAGGTAGCGGCCGGCTGCCCGGTAGCGCCCGGCTGCCAGCCGGGCGACCGTAAATGCCTTATTCCAGCCCCAGCCAGCCGCCGATCACGCCGCGGGCTTCGTCCACGCCGGTACGGTCTTCGCCGGAGAACACCTGCACGCTGACGCTGTCACCGTAAGCCGATTGCAGCTCCTTGCGCACCTTCTGCAGGGACTGCATCTGCTGGCTGCGGCTGAGCTTGTCGGCCTTGGTCAGCAACGCGTGCGCCGGCAGGCCACGCTGCACGGCATAGGACAGCATCTGCCGGTCGTAGTCCTTCAGGGGGTGGCGGATGTCCATCACCACCACCAGGCCCTTGAGGGCCTCGCGGGTGCGGAAGTACTTGTCAATGAAGGCCTGCCAGTGCGCCTGCAGGTCCAGCGGCACCTTGGCGTAGCCGTAACCGGGCAGGTCGACCAGATGCGCTTCCGGGGTGACCTGGAAGAACACCAACTGCTGGGTGCGGCCGGGGGTCTTGGAGACACGGGCCAGGGCGTTCTGGCGGGTCAGCGCGTTGAGCGCACTGGACTTGCCGGCGTTGGAGCGGCCGGCGAAGGCCACTTCAGCCCCTTCGTCGGGCGGCAGCTGCCGCACGTTGTGGGCCGAAAGGTGGTAACGGGCGCGTTCGATGAGCAATGACATGTGCCTAGGATCGCATGTTGCGGCGCCGCGCGCCCGTGCCGGCGGCCGCTGCGGCCATTTTGCTGCACTGCTGCGTTGACCGTGCGCGGAAACGCCGTTGATAATCCGGGCGATGCCGGCGGCCACCGTCCGGCCCGGTCCATACGGAGCTTCAGCATGCGCCACGCTCGCGTTCTTGCCGTATCCGCCCTTGCCACTGCTGTAGTCGTTGCCGCTGCTGCGTTCGCGCAGACCACGCTGACCCCGCTGCCCGACAACGGGCCGATCAATACCGCCTCGCTGGAGGTGGACTTCAGCAAGACCCACTGGGGCGATGCCAAGGCCGGCCAGACCAAGGCGACGGCCTGCGCGGCCTGCCATGGTGCCGACGGCAACTCCACGGTGGAGATGTACCCGTCCATTGCCGGCCAGAGCGAGCGCTACGTGGCCCAGCAGATGGCCCTGATCGCCAACGGCCAGCGCAGTTCCGGCGCGGCGGTGGCGATGGTGCCGTTCGTGCAGAACCTCACCCCGCAGGACATGCGCGATATCGGCGCCTACTTCGCCACGCAGAAGGCCAACGCCGGCATCGCCGATGACACGGCAGTGACCGATGGCCCCTACAAGGGCATGAAGTTCTACGAGATCGGCCAGCAGCTGTACCGCGGCGGCGATGCCAAGCGCGGCCTGCCGGCCTGCATGGCCTGCCACGGCCCCAGCGGTGCCGGCAATCCCGGCCCGGCCTATCCGCACCTCGGTGGGCAGCACGCCAGCTATGTCGCGCGCCGCCTGCAGGAGTACCAGGCCGGCCAGACCAACGAGACCGACAAGGCGCACTTCCAGATCATGGCCACGGTCGCGCAGAAGCTCAGCGAGCAGGAGGTGCAGGCGCTGTCGAGCTACCTGCAGGGCCTGCACAACAAGGCCGACGATGTGGCCGCTGCGGCCACGCCGACGCAACCGGCTGCCGCCCCCTGACCACCACTGGTCGGCCCGGGCCGCGACGCCGGCCCACGGCTGCGGTATGTTTCCTTCACGCCGGCGACCGCGCCGGCGTTGCTTTTTTCAACGGAGATGCGTGTCGATGAGGTTGATTTCCCGCCTGCTGTTGTCCGTGCTGGTGCTGCTGCCGCTGGCAGCCTGCGCCGCCACCCCCGCCAATGCCCCGCTGGTCGAGGGCAAAGACTACGAGCGCATCGCCCAGCCAGGCCCGTTCCAGCCGCTGGCCGGCAAGATCGAAGTGGTCGAGGTCTTCGGCTATACCTGCCCGCACTGCGCCCATTTCGAACCGCAGCTGGAAGCCTGGGCGGCCAAGCTGCCGGCCGACGTGCGTTTCACCCCGGTGCCGGCGGCCTTCGGTGGCGCCTGGGATGCCTGGGCACTGGCCTACTACGCCGCCGACGAAGTCGGCGTGGCCAAGCGCAGCCACGCTGCCGTGTTCAAGGCCCTGCACGAGCAGGGATCGCTGCCGATGCAGAACGTCTCGGCCGATGAGCTCGCCACGTTCTACAAGGCCTACGGCGTGACCCCGGACCGCTACCTCCAGGCGCTGCGCGGCGATGCCGTGCAGAAGAAGGTCGAGGCCGCGCGCGCGTTCGCCCAGCGCACCAAGATCCCGGGCACCCCGGCCATCATCATCAACGGCCAGTACCTGGTGCGCGGCGACAGCTTCGACGACCAGCTGCGCATCGCCTCGGCGCTGATCGCGCAGGCCCGCGCCGCCCGCGGCCGCTGAACCAACGCCCACCCTCGACACGGCGCTGTCGCCGCCGCATGTCATCATTTCCCCCTGGCTGGCGCCTGGCGCCGGCCCCCACCTTTCCAGATGCTGGAGACGTTTCCATGAAGATCCGTTACGCCCTCGCCCTCGCAGCGCTGCTGCCGATCCTGGCTGCCTGCAAGGCTGATGACGGCAGCACCAACACCACCGCGGCCCCGGCCGCACCGGCAGCCGCCCCGGCCACCGCCGAACCGGCCGCTGCGCCGGCCACGGGCAGCGAAGGCACCGCTCCGGCTGCCGCCGAAGGCGAAAAGGCCCCGGTCGAAGCCGCCCCCGCCGCGGCGCCGGCCCCGACCACCGCCGCGCTGACCGGCCCGGCCCCGGTGGAAGGCGCCGATTACCAGGTGATCCCGAACGGCCAGCCGTTCCAGCCGGCTGCCGGCAAGATCGAAGTGACCGAGATCTTCGGCTACGTCTGCCCGGCCTGCGCCGCATTCCAGCCGCTGGTCGGCCCGTGGAAGGCCGGCCTGCCCAGCGACGTGAACTTCGTCTACGTGCCGGCCATGTTCGGCGGCACCTGGGATGACTACGCCCGTGCCTTCTACGCCGCGCAGACCCTGGGCGTGCAGGAAAAGACCCACGAAGCGCTGTACGCCGCCATCCACTCGCAGAAGACCCTGAAGGGCGAGCGCGGCCGTGACTCGGTGGAAGACATCGCCAAGTTCTACGCCGCCTATGGCGTGGATCCGAAGCAGTTCGCCGCCACCATGGGCAGCTTCGCGGTGAACGCCAAGACCAACTCGGCCAAGCAGTTCGCCCAGCGCAGCCAGATCAGCGGCACCCCGTCGATCATCGTCAACGGCAAGTACCTGGTGAAGGGCAAGAGCTTCCCGGACATGCTGCGCATCGCCGACCACCTGATCGCCCGCGAACGCGGTGCGGCCCAGGCTCACTGATCCAAGAGAAGCATTTCCCGGCCGTGAATTCCCCCCGTACACGGACCCTGCGCTTGCTGACGGCCAACATCCAGGCCGGCTCAAGTACCCGCCGCTACAGCGACTATGTGACCCGCAGCTGGTCACATGCGCTGCCGGCGGGGCGCAAGCGCAGCAGCCTGGACGCGATCGCCACCCTGGCGCGCGACCATGACATCGTCGGCCTGCAGGAGGCCGACCCGGGCAGCCTGCGCTCGGGCTTCACCAACCAGACCCACTACCTGGCCCAGCGCGCCGGCTTCAACTACTGGAGCCACCAGCCGAACCGGCGCATGGGCGGCGTGGCATCCAGTGCCAATGGCCTGCTGAGCAAGCTGGAACCGGTGGAAGTGCAGGACCATGCCCTGCCCGGCCGCATCGGCGGGCGCGGCGTGCTGCTGGCCAAGTTCGGCGATGGTACCGATGGCCTGGCGGTGGCGGTGGCGCATCTGTCATTGGGCGCGGGCTCGCGGATGTCGCAGCTGGGCTTCATCGCCGAGCTGCTGTCCGACCACCCCAACGCGGTGCTGATGGGCGACTTCAACTGCCTGGCCGAACGCCCGGAAATGCAGGTGCTGTACCAGAAGACCCGGCTGCAGCCCCCGGGCTGCATCGTGCCGACCTTCCCCAGCTGGCGCCCCGACCGCGCCATCGACCACATCCTGGTCAGCAGTGGCCTGCAGACTCGTACCGTGGAAGCCGTACCAGCCGCGTTCTCCGATCACCTCGCCCTGGCGATGCAGATCGACGTCCCGGCCGACGCCCTGCGCTGACCCGCCGTTACGGTAGGTGCGGACCGTTGGTCCGCACGCTCTGCGCCGGGCGCCGCCCGGCGCTCCCCTAAATCGGGGCATAAACGACTTAATCCCCTCCGTCCCCTTTTTTTCAGGCGGTGACGGGTGCCTTCAGGCGCCGCGCGGTCATCGTGCTGCCCACCGAGGCCAGCACCGTGCAGCCGATCGCCAGCCACTGCAGCCCATGCAGGTGCTCGTGCAGCAGCAGCATCGCCCACAGCGCGGCCACCGCCGGTTCCATGCTGATCAGGATGCCGAAGGTCTCCTTCGGCAGGCGCTTGAGCGCCATCATCTCCAGTGACATCGGGATCGCGCTGGACACCAGCGCCACCAGCAGCCCGGCGGCCAGGATCTTCGGGTCGAGCAGCGCGGCACCGGCATGCACCACGCCCACCGGCACCACCACCAGGGATGCCGCCAGCAGCCCCAGCGACACCGAATGCCCGGCATGCAGGTGGCCGGCACGCTTGCCGAACACGATGTACAGGCCCCAGCACGCCGCAGCCCCCATCGCATACAGCACGCCAGCGGGATCCAGCGCCGGACCACCGCCGATCGGCAGCAGCAACAGCAGCCCCACCGCCGCACAGCCCACCCAGAGGAAATCGATCGGCCGTCGCGACGACAGCATGGCCACCGTCAGCGGCCCGGTGAATTCGATGGCCACCGCGATGCCGAAGGGAATGGTGCGCAGGGCCATGTAGAACAGCAGGTTCATCAGGCCCAGGGTGAGGCCGTAGCGCAGGATGGTGATCGCATCCGGGCGGCTGGTCTTCCAGCGCCACGGCCGCCAGAACAGCAGCAACAACAGCGCCGAGAAGCCCACGCGCAGCGCGCTGGTGCCCTGCGCGCCGATCAGCGGGAACAGGTGTTTTGCGTAGGAGGTGCCGATGGCCAGCGAGGTGACCGAGCCGAGCACCGCCAGCGCCGGCAACATCGGCGCGAGTCGTGAGGTCTGCATGGGCAAAGTCTATTGCGCCAGCGCCGAGCACTTGGCTCAATTGGCGGCCCGTTCGTGCAACTTCTGCTCGCCATGGCCACCGCCCCCGTGCTCGACAGCTTCGACCGCGCCATCCTCGACCTGCTGCAGCGGGACAACACCCTGCCGCAGCGCGAAATCGCCGAGGCCGTGCACCTGTCCACGCCGGCCGTGCAGCGCCGCATCAAGCGCCTGCAGGACAGCGGCGTGATCGCGGCCAATGTGGCGGTGATCGCCGCCGCCCAGGTCGGGCGGCCACTGACCATCATCGTCGAAGTGCGCGTGGTCAGCGAGCAACGTGATCACGTGGCGCCGTTCAAGCGCCGCGTGCAGGACGACCCGGCGGTGCAGCAGTGCTACGCGATCACCGGCGATGGCGATTTCCTGCTGCTGCTTTCGGCGGCGTCGATGGAAGAGTACGAGGCCATTACCGAGCGGTTGTTCGGCGGCGATGACAACATCGAACGCTTCAGAACGTCGGTGGCACTGGGGACGTTGAAGCGGAGTTTCGAAGTGCCGCTGCTGCCAGGCCTGTAGAGTCGAGCCATGCTCGACTGCCTCCTGATCGCAACGCAACAGCAGTCGAGCATGGCTCGACTCTACACTTTGAAACCATGAGTACACCGCCCTCCCCCGCCCGTCGCCTGCGCCGCTGGTTGCTGCGCGGCCTGTGGCTGGCCATCGCCCTCATTGCCGCGATGGCGCTGTGGAACAGCCCATGGGCCGCTGCGCCGAAGCTGCTGTGGACACTCTCTCGTATGCCGCCGGCCACGCAACTGGCGGTGCCGGTGGACGGCGTGCGGCCACGCCAGATCGCCGACACCTTCGGCGCACCACGTGGCCGTGACCGCTCCCACGCCGGCATCGACATCTTCGCCAAGCGCGGCACCGCGGTGCGCAGCGTCACTGCCGGCGTCATCGCGGACGTCAGCGAGCGCGGCCTCGGTGGCCGCCAGGTCTGGGTGATCGGGCCCGGGCGCGAACGTTACTACTACGCCCATCTGGACGACTGGGCCGAGGGCCTGGCGCGCGGCCAGGTGGTCCAGGCCGGCGACCTGCTCGGGCATGTAGGCGACAGCGGCAATGCCAAGGGCACGCCGCCCCACCTGCACTGGGGCATCTACGGCGCCGATGGCGCGCGCGATCCGCTGCCGCTGCTGCGCTGAACCCCATGCGCTGCGTCGCGGCCCGCGTGAGTGCCTACCTCGTTCATGATTTGTAAATAGGAATAGTTCGTATTACCATTTCTTTCGTTTCCGGTGGTGCCAGGACGGCCTGCCCGCCCGTTTCCCACCCGTAGCGCCTCGCCTTCTGGATGCCGGCCGAGCGCGCGTGCTCGTCCAGGACCCCCATGACCTGTTCCGCCTTCCGTATCCCGCAGCCGCAGCGGCTGTCCGTTGCCGTACTCGTTGCACTCTGCGCCCTGGCCCCGGCCGCCTTCGCCGACACCGCCGCCGACCCGACCACGCTGGACAAGGTCGTGGTCAAGGGCGAACGCGCCGAAGGCTATTCGGTGCGCCGCACCTCGGCCGGTACCCGCTTCGACCTGGCACCGCGCGAGATCCCGCAGTCGGTCAGCATCATCAGCCACCAGCGCATCGAAGATCAGAAGCTCGACGACATCATCGACGTGCTGGCCAACACCACCGGCGTGACCAGCACCCAGTCCGACAGCGAGCGCACCGAGTTCTACGCGCGTGGGTTCTACATCGATGCCTACCAGTTCGACGGCCTGCCGACGCAGATGGTGCAGAACTGGAGCTACGGTGACTCCGGCCTGGATCTGGCGCTGTACGACCGCGTGGAAGTGGTGCGCGGCGCCACCGGCCTGCTCAGCGGCGCCGGCAACCCGTCCGCTTCGGTGAACCTGATCCGCAAGCATGCCGACAGCGCCGAGCTGACCGGCAGCGTGTCGGTGAACGTCGGCAGCTGGGGCCGCACCCGCACCACGGTGGATGTGGGCAGCGCGCTCAACGCCAGCGGCAGCGTGCGCGGTCGCGTGATCGGCAGCTACCTGGATACCGACGGCCAGATGGACCGCTACAACCAGCGCAAGACGCTGGGCTACGCCGTCATCGATGCCGACCTGACCCCGGACACCCAGCTGAGCGTGGGCTACGACTACCAGCAGAAGCGCGCCAATGGTGCGACCTGGGGCGGCTTCCCGATGTGGTACGCCGATGGCAGCCCGACCAACTACCCGACCTCGTTCAATCCGTCGCCGGACTGGACCTACTGGGACACCACCAGCAAGCGCGCGTTTGCCACCCTGCAGCACGCCTTCAGCAACGGCTGGAAGTTCAGGATCGGCGCCACCCACGACCGCACCAACGCCGACGACAAGCTGTTCTATCCGTCCTACACCGCGTTCGACAAGGCCACCGGCACCGGCGTCACGCCGATGGCCGGCTTCTACAACACCGAGCGCAAGGTCGATGGCATCGATGGCTACATCGACGGCCCGTTCCAGCTGTTCGGCCGCGAGCACCAGTTCATGGCCGGCCTGAGCTACAACAAGCGCGAATTCGCCAACTACGGTGACTTCCAGATGGGTGGCCCCGGCACCGGCTGGAATCCCTTCAGCTCCTATCTCGACTGGACCGGCAACATCGCCCAGCCGAACTGGAACCCGCTGGCGCTGGCCAGCCAGGGCACCATCACCCAAAAGGCCGGCTATGCCGCCACCCGTCTGTCGCTGGCTGATCCGCTGAAGCTGATCCTCGGTGCGCGCTACACCAACTGGAAGAGCGAAGGCGAGAACGACGACCGCGAACACAAGGTGACCACCCCGTACGCCGGCCTGGTGTATGACATCAACGATACCTACTCCGCGTACGCCAGCTACACCGAGATCTTCCAGCCGCAGACCGCACGTGACCGCAACGACCGTTATCTCGACCCGGTCGACGGCAAGAGCTACGAGGTGGGCGTCAAGGGTGCCTGGTTCGATAACCGGCTGAACGCCTCGCTGGCGGTGTTCCGCATCGAGCAGGACAACGTCGCCCAGGTCACCAGCGAGCCGATCATCGGCCGTCCGGGTGAGTTCGCCTCGATCGCCGCACGCGGCACCGTCAGCCGTGGCTTCGAATTCGAAGTGAACGGCGAACTGGCACCGGGCTGGAACGCGACCTTCGGTGCTTCGCGCTATGTGGCCAAGGACATCAACGGTGCCGACATCAACACCAACCTGCCGCAGACCGCATTGAAGCTGTTCACCAGCTACACCCCGCAGTCGCTGCAGGCACTGACCGTCGGTGGCGGTGCCAACTGGCAGAACCGCATCTATTACGCCGCGCCGGTGGTGGGTCGCTTCGAGCAGGAAGGTTACGCACTGGTCAGCGCCTTCGTGCGTTACCGCATCTCGCCGGAGTTCAGCGTGCAGGCCAACCTCAACAACCTGCTGGACAAGAAGTACTACTCGCAGATCACCGGCTACGGTGCGTACGGCGATGGCCGCAATGGCTCGCTGACGTTCACCTGGGCGTTCTGATCAGACGCGGGGTTCGCACGCCCCGCACCTGTAGAGCCGAGCCCATGCTCGGCTCAGAGAATCAGCCGAGCGCGGGCTCGGCTCTACACCCGCAAGGCAGCGCCGGAACTGACCGGCGCTGCCACCGTCACATCAGAAGCGCAGGTCCGCGCGCAGGTACCAGTAACGGCCACGCGGGATGTCGTAGGTCGAAGCGTCGTAGCCGTTCAACGAGCACGACAGGCAGATCGGCGGATCCTTGTCGAACACGTTGTTCAGGCCGGCGGTCAGCTGCAACCCCTTCATCCAGTCGATCTTGTAGCCCACCTGCATGTCGTGGAAGGTGGTGGCCGACAGCGTGTTGGTGCCCGCAGCCTGGTTGCTGCACACCGGGAAGGCCGCCGCATCGCCGCAGTTCTCGGTCAGCTCGGAGATGTGGCGCACCGTCCAGTTGGCGCTCCAGCGATCCATCGTCCAGCCGAGGCTGGCATTGCTGGTCCACTCCGGGATCGAGCTGTCGGCCACTTCCACGCCCGGCTTCTGCGGCTGCTTCTGCCCGGCCGCGCCAGTGGCCTCGTAACGGCCGACGAAGGTGTTCTTCCACCCCAGCTTGAACTGGCCGATGGAGGTCTGCGGCAGCGTCCAGAACAGATCCACGTCCCAACCGTCGGTCTTGATCGAACCCAGGTTGGTCAGGCGGTTGTTGAAGCTGCTGACCGCACCGGTGCTGGCACGGGTGATGCCGTTGCAGTAGATCGGGTCCAGTGTATCCACGCACAGGTCCAGCTGGGTCTGCGCGTTGATGGCCTGGATCGCACCATCGATGGCATGGCGGTAGAAAGTGACTTCCACATCGAAGCGCTCCGACCACGAGGCGTTGTTGCCGAACCACGGGCTCCACACGAAGCCCGCGCTGAAGCTGCGCGAGCGTTCCGGGTCCAGCTCGCGGTTGCCGCCGGTGGTCACCGAGATCTGCGAGTTGGCCTGCTGGAAGCCGGCCGGGACGCCCAGTGCAGCACAGTTGGCCGCGCTGCCACGCGGCGGCGTGCCGCCCAGGCCCACCGAGCACGGATCGAACAGCTGCAGGTCGGCACGTGCGGCAGAGCCGTACAGCTCACCGATGGACGGTGCGCGGAAACCCTCGGCGTACGTGGTGCGCAGCACGAAGTCATCGGTCACCTGCCAGCGCAGGCCGTACTTGGGCGTGAACTCGCCGCCGAAGGTGGAGTAGTCCGAATAGCGGCCGGCCAGGCTCAGGTCCAGCTTCTTGCCGAACGAGGAGTCGGCGAAGATCGGCACGCTCAACTCCAGGTAGGCCTCGTTGACGTCGTAGGAACCGGAGGTCGGTTGCGACGGCACACCGTTGTAGTGGCCGATCACCGTCAGCGGATCGGGCTGGTAGGCGCCCTTGTACTTGCGGTACTCGAAGCCGGTGGCGAAGGACACCGGACCGGCCGGCAGCGAGAACAGCTCGCTGGACAGGTTGGCGGTGAACAGGCTCAGTTCGTTCTGGCTGCGGTCGCGCACCACCGGCTGGATCCACTTCAGCATGTCCGGGGTGATCGAACCGGCGCCACCGAAGATGTTCAACGGCACGCAGCCAGGCGTGGCCGCGCACACCGCGGGATCGCCCAGCGCCATGTTCACCTTGTAGATGTCATAGCTGCCGTAGTTGGTCTGCTCGGCCTTGTTCTTGCTGTACATGCCGTTGACGTCCCAGTACCAGCTGCGGTCGGCGGCATGGAAGTCACCGACCAGGCCGGTGGCGAAGTAGGTGGTGTCCACTTTCTGCTTGAACACGCGCGCACCGCCCTCCACCGGGCGACGACCGATCAGGCTCATGTTGTCGCCGGAGACGAGATCGAAGCCGAACGGGTTGTACGGGTTCAGGCGCGAGACCACGATGTTGTCGGCCAACGGATTGCCGGTGGCGCCATCGGGGCCGAAGAACAGCGGCTCGGGGCCGGCCTGGTTGGTCGACTCGCGGCGGTTGCCCAGCGCCTTGATGTACCACTGCACGTTGTCGGTGATGTCAAAGCGGAACTGGCCGAACAGGCCTTTGCGCTCCGACGGCGTAAGCACCATGTTGTATTCGGCGAAGTTGAAGCGGTCGGCGGTGGTGAAGCAGTGATAGTCATCCGTGCGGCTGCAGCCGGCACTGCCGTCGTACCGCGGATTGCTCACGCCGATATTGGGCACGATGTTCTGCACCGCACCGGTGTTCGGGTCGGTGAACATGAAACGGCCCTGCGGAATACCACCGCTGCCGAACGCCAGGCCGGTACCGGGAATGGGGAAGCGCGACTGCTCGCGATCCTTGGCGAATACCGGGTCCTGCTTGGTCCAGCTGGCGCCCAGGAACAGGCTGAAGCGATCGCCACTCTTGCCCCAGGCCAGATCCACGCCCTTCTGCGTGCCGTCGCCCTTGCTGTACTCGCCGTAGTTCAGCGTCACCTGCCCACCATCGAAATCGCGGCGGGTGATGATGTTGACCACGCCGGCGATGGCATCGGAGCCGTACAGCGACGAAGCACCGTCCTCCAGCACCTCGATGCGCTCGACGATGGCCAGCGGAATGGTGTTGAGGTCGGTGGCCGAGCCCACACCGGACGCCGACGATTCATTGACCCAGCGGATGCCGTCGACCAGCACCAGCACGCGCTTGGCACCCAGGTGGCGCAGATCGACCTGCGCCGAGCCGGCACCCACGCCACTGCCATCGGGCGGGAAACCGAAGTTGCCGGACGAGTTGAACTTGGCGTTGAGCGCAGAGCCGGAACCGGTGAGCTGCTGCAGCACTTCGCCGATCGAGGTCAGGCCGGTGCGTTCGATGTCGCCACGGGTCAGGGTCTGGATCGGGACCTGGCCCTCTACTTCAGCGCGCTTGATGCGGGTACCGGTGACTTCCACCGCGTCGAGGTTGGTGGTGGATTGTGCAGCGGCACCCAGGGGTGCCAAGGCCATCACGCACAGCGTGACGGCAACCGCCAACGGGCGGTGGTGCAGGTGCTTCATTCGCTCTCTCTCCAAAGGAATGTCGGGACATGGACTGCCGCGCTCCCCCCTGCATGGCGGCAGCGTCTCCTTTGTAAACAAGCGGTAAAAATCACGGCGTGATGATCGACACTCTTTCACGCGGAATTGACGCAATTGACAGCCATTTACGTCAGATGAGGACCGTTTAGAACCGGACGGTACTGTTCACCGCCCTCCACTTTGATGCCGGCTGCGTCAGCGCGCGCCGAGATCCGCCACAACTCATCAAGGGGACTTGTCGGTGCAGGCGCTAGTGACCGGGCGCGTCGACGCGCAGCCCATGCTGGCTCACGGCCAGCAGCACGCGTGCCATGTCTTCGTAGTCGGTGTCGTCGGCGGTCGCCAGGTGCACCCAGGGGCCATGCTGCTGCGGCATCTGCTGCGCCTGCACCAGGTGCCGCTGCAACGCGACAGCGTCGAGCGGCTGGCCATTCCAGAACATCGCCCCCGCCGCGTCGACGCGCAGGTGGATCGGCTGGGGTGAGGACGCCGGCCAGGGTGGGCACGAGGTGCGCTGCTGGAGCGCCAGGAGGCCGGTCGCCTGCGCCATCGGCAGCGCGGTGATCACCAGCGCCAGCAACACCAGCAACACATCCACCAGCGGTGCCAGATTGGGGGCGGCCATCAGTGAGGCCGCGTGCTGTGTCCCGTATCGCATGCCACGTTCCCTCGCAGGAAGAGCGGCCTGCCGATGGCAGGCCGCCCGTTGCCGGACTCACCGCACGAAACTCACCGCACGAAGGCAATGCGCTCCATGCCAGTGGCTTCGGCCGCAGCCAATATCCGCGCCATGCCTTCGTACTCGGCCGCCGGATCGGTGGCGATGCGCAGCTCCGGCAGGTTGCCGGCATGCTCGCCGGCCTGCGCCTGCAGGCGCCCCTGCAGATCGCCGATCGCCATCGGCTGGCCATCCCAGCTCAGCTGGTTCGACGCATCCAGTCGCAGCTCGATCGGCGGCGGCGGTTCGGGGCGATCGATCGTGCGATCGGTGGCCTGTGGCAACTGCACGGGAATCGGCCGGGCCACGATCGGCGCGGTTACGATGAAGATGATCAACAGCACCAGCATCACATCCACCAGTGGCGTGACATTGATGTCCGCCAGCGGGCCGCTTCTTCCTGCGCTACTGAACGCCATGTGCCGCTCCCTGCAGCCGGGCCGTTCGCCCAAGGCCGACGTTACGACGCCTGCGCCCGCCTGCGGCAGGGGCCTGTGCGGAGTCATTCAGCTATCGTTGCCCACGCATTGCGTGCACGCAATGCGAAACTGAATTCAGCCACTGCCCGCTATGCTGCATGCCATGACCCGACGCTCTTCGACCGCCCTGTCCCTGCTGCCCTTGGCCACCACGCTGCTGATCGGCTGCGCCAATGCCCAGTCCCTCGATGCCCAGAACGCGCAGTTGAAAGCCGCGATCGCGGCCGCCGAACGCGGCCAGTTCGATCCTGGCCAGGCCGCTGCGCTCAGCCGCCATCCGGCGTATGGCTGGCTGGAGTACGCCAACCTGCGCCGCAACATCGACACCGTCGATACCGCGCAGGCACAGGCCTTCCTCAAGCGCTATGAGGGCCAGGCCGTGGCCAGCACGTTCCGCAGCGTGTGGCTGCCCTCGCTCGCCCGCCGCCAGGACTGGCCGACCCTGCTGGCCAACTGGGCGCCCACCGACAACGCCGGCCTGCGCTGTGCGCAGCTGACCGCGCGCCAGGTGACCGGCAAGGCCGATCCGCAGTGGATCAGCGAAGCACAGGAGCTGTGGCGCAAGAACGGCAAGCCGCTGCCGGACAGCTGCGATGCGGTGTTCACCGTGCTGCAGGCACAAGGCGGCCTGAGCGACGCCCTGCGCTGGGAACGGATCGATGCTGCCGCCGACGCGCAGCAGCCCGCCGTGATGCGCAGCGCGGCCCGCGGCCTGCCTGCCACTGACCTGGCACTGGCCAACACTTACGCCGCCTTCGTCGACAAGCCCAACGCCAGCGCCCTGAACTGGCCCCGCAACGAGCGCAGCCGGCGCATCGCCACCGATGGCCTGGCCAAGCTGGCCAAGGCCGACCCGGCCGCCACCGAACAGCAGCTGCCGCAGTACGCGCAGGCACTGGGGCTGAGTGCCGCCCAGCAGGGCCAGGTGCTGTACCAGATCGCGCTGTGGACGGTGGCGTCCTACCTGCCCGATTCGGCACGCCGCCTCAACGCGGTGCCGGAGTCGGCCTATGACGAACGCCTGCACGAGTGGCGCGTGCGCGAAGCGATGTCCCGCGGCGACTGGACCGCGGCGCTGACCGCCATCCGCAAGATGGGCAGCAAGCAGCGCAGCGACCCGCGCTGGCGCTACTTCGAAGGCCGCATGCTGGAGAAGACCGGCCAGGCCCAGCAGGCGCAGCCGCTGTTCCGCGAGGCCGCGCGTGCATCGACCTTCCACGGCTTCCTCGCCGCCGACAAGCTGCAGCAGGGCTACACGCTGTGCCCGTGGCAGCCCAACGACAGCGCGCAGGCTCAGGCGGTGATCGCGCGCGACCCGGCCATCCAGCGCGCAATGGCGTTGTACCAGATCGATCGCGCTGGCTGGGCCGTGGCCGAATGGAACAGTGCACTGTCGCGCTTCGATGACACCCAGCGTCGCCTCGCCGTGCGCGTGGCGCAGGACAACGGCTGGTTCGACCGCGCCGTGTTCGCGCTCGGCAAGCAGCCGCAGGAGCAGCGCCTGTACGACCTGCGCTTCCCGCTGCACCACGACGCCACCATCCGCCGCGAATCGGCACGCAACGCAATCGACCCGGCCTGGGTGGCGGCGGAGATCCGCGCCGAGAGCACCTTCACCCCGCGTGCGCGCTCGCCTGCCAACGCCATGGGCCTGATGCAGGTGCTGCCAGCCACCGGTGCCGGCGTGGCCAAGTCGATCGGCCTGACCGGCTACGGCGGCGCCGACAGCCTGTACGACCCGGACACCAACATCGCCATCGGCACCGCCTACCTGCGCCAGTTGATGAACAAGTACGACGGCCTGCCCTACGTGACCATCGCCGCGTACAACGCCGGCCCGACCCCGACCGCACGCTGGCAGAGCCAGCGCCCGGGCTTTGATCCGGACCTGTGGATCGAGACCATCAGCTACAAGGAAACCCGCGAGTACGTGGCCCGCGTGCTGGCCTTCAGCGTGATCTACGACTGGCGCCTCAATGGTGATGCGCTGCCGCTGAGCGATCGCCTGATGGGCCGCCTGGTGGACAAGCGCAAGCGCTTCAGCTGCGCCGCCAACGCCGACCAGGGCGGCGATTGATCGCAACACAGTACTGCCGGCCGCTGGCCGGCATTCCCCGGCATCCACTCGCTGGGGAGGGAAACGATGAGCCTGCTGGCCTGGATCGGGCTGGACGCTGTATCGGTAGTGCCGGCCGCTGGCCGGCAGCTTCGGGGTGACTGCGGTTGCCGGCCAGCGGCCGGCACTACCGGTGCGTCTGCGCCGGGCATGCGATGATTCCAGCCATGAAGATCTATCTTGTCGGCGGCGCCGTGCGTGACCGCCTGCTGCAGCGACCTGCCGGCGACCATGACTGGGTGGTGGTCGGCGCCACGCCCGCGCAGATGGAAGCGCAGGGCTTCACCGCCGTCGGCCGCGATTTCCCGGTGTTCCTGCACCCGAAGACCGCTGAGGAATACGCGCTGGCGCGCACCGAGCGCAAATCCGGCCGTGGCTACCGCGGCTTCGTGGTCGATGCCGACCCGGCAGTGACGCTGGAAGAAGACCTGCAGCGCCGCGACTTCACCATCAACGCGATTGCCTGCGACGAAGACACCGGCACGCTGGTCGATCCCTACGGCGGTGTGCGCGATATCGAGCAACGCGTGCTGCGCCATGTCGGCCCCGCGTTCGTGGAAGATCCATTGCGCGTGCTGCGCGCGGCGCGCTTCATGGCGCGCTTCGCACCACTGGGCTTCACCGTCGCCGAAGAGACCATGGCGCTGATGCGCGAGGTCGCCGCCAGCGGCGAGCTGGACGCGCTGGTGCCCGAGCGCGTCTGGCAGGAGCTGCGCAAGGCGCTGGTCAGTGAACGGCCCTCCGCCTTCCTGCGCACGCTGCACGATGCGCAGGCACTGGGCCCGATCCTGCCCGAGCTGGAAGCGCTGTATGGCGTGCCGCAACGTGCTGAGTTCCACCCCGAGGTCGATACCGGCATCCATCAGGAAATGGTCAGCGACACCGCCGCGAAACTGGCGCCGGGCGATGACCTGGTCGGCTTTGCCGCGCTTACCCATGACCTGGGCAAGGGCCTGACCCCGCCGGAGGAGTGGCCGCGCCACATCATGCACGAGCAGCGCGGCATCAAGCCCTTGAAGGCACTGTGTGCGCGGTTGAAGATTCCCGCCGAACACCAGCAGCTGGCCGAAGCGGTGTGTCGCGAGCACTTGAACGTGCACCGCATCGACGAACTGCGCGATGCCACCGTGCTGGAACTGCTGGGCCGCTGTGATGCGCTGCGCCGGCCGGAACGCGTGGCCCGCATCGCACTGTGCTGCGAGGCCGACAAGCGCGGCCGGCTCGGCTTCGAGGACGCCGACTACCCCCAGGGCGAAACGCTCAAGCGCCTGCACCAAGCGGCGCTGTCAGTGCAGGCGCGGGATCTGGATACCACGCATCTGAAGGGCCCGGCCATCGGCGAAGCGCTGGCCAAGGCGCGGGTGAAAGCCATCGCCGCCGCCCGCTGATCCGCAACCGCCGTGGCGGCCGCGCACCGACTCCCATGGGTAGTGCCGGCCGCTGGCCGGCACCCCTATATCACTGGCTTCAGTGCGCCATCCCACGGGTAATCGCCGCCGCACGCTGCTTCAGCTGGGCCACGGCATCGGGAATCATCTCCATGCCCACGTCCAGGCCCGGGTTCAGCACCAGGCCGACGCCGTCGCCGATACCGGCCAGCAGCGCGTGCACCGCGATCGGCATGGCATGGGCAAACTGCGGCAGCTGCTCGTGCCACAAGCCAGCGCGCTCGGGCGCGGTGAACACCGCGAACATCGGCTCGCCGCTCTCGCTGGTCAGCACCAGCGGCGAGATGCTCTCGTCCCAGGCGCCATCCTCACCAATGGCCTTGTCCAGCAGCACGAACGCCGTCGAGGTCAGCAGGCCGTCGAGGAACTGCGCTGCGGTCAGCGTGCCGTCCTGGGCCTGCAGCAGGCGCACCTCGAGGTCGTTGAGGGGTTCGAACGGGGTGTCGTGGTCCATGGTCGGTTCCGGTACGTGGTTGCAGGGCAGACTTTAACAGGCCCGGTCCTCAACCGATGTATCCGTGCCGCCACATCCAACCGGCCACCGCCAGCGCGGCGACCCCCACCAGCATCAACGGCAGGCCGAAGCGGTGCCGCCACGGGATCGGCACCCCGCCCAGCTGCTGGTCCATGGTCTCGGTATCGAGCACCCAGCCGTGCTCGCACCGGGTGCAGGCCAGCTCGTAGCGGCGCTGGTAGGTGAAGCCGAACAGCAGGTCGATGCGCGCCATCTTGTAGCGCAGCTGCGGGGCGAACTCGGTTTCCGTCTGGCAGCGCAGGCAGTGGTGCGCTTCGGTGGGGCCGACGATCAGCACCCGTTCCTGTTGGCCGATCAGGATCATGTCCGGTTGACCTGGCAGGCGGGCTGGGCCAGCAGCCAGGCCTGGGCGGCGGCCACAGTGGCCGCGTCACCCTCGACGCGTTGGTCGGGTTCGATCTTCAGGCCATCGCCACGATCATTGCGGTCCCGCATCACGCTGGTGGTCAGCAGCAGGCGACTGCCATCGGCAAGCGTGTGCACGACATTGCCGGTGGAGACGCCCGCGGTCGGCTGGCCGAAACTCCGCGCCTGCGGGCGGCCACGCCACGCCAGCACCGAGGCCTCGCCCGAACTGCCGGTGCGGGGCCCGAACAGCACCGCCACCGGTGCGCCAGGCTGCCGCACTACATGGCCGGACTGGCCGAAGTCCAGCAGCGGCCTGCCCGCCAGCTGCACCGCAGTCGCCGTCAACGTCCAGCGCTGCGGCCCTTGCGCGGTTTCGAACGCGCCGACGTCCTCATTGTTCACCACCGAGGTGCGCAGCAGCGGTGCCATGCCCAGCAGCATCGGCCACATGGAGCCGCCACCGTTGTCCCGCAGGTCGACGATCCAGCCACAGCGCGCGCCGTCGTCCTTGCTGCGGATGACCTGCTGCCACCGCGCGGCACGCTGGATGTCCTGGCGGAATTTTTCCTGCGGCGTCGCGCCCGGCGAGGAGGCATAGCCCTCGATGACCACCCAGCCGATGCGCGCATCCACCGCATCAGCGGCCTTGGCCCGGTCCACGGCGGCGGCACCGGCCTGCTGCGCACGCGCGAGGGATTCGCGCTGACGCTGGGTCGTGGTCCACGCACCATGGTGGCCGGTGCTGAGCGCAATGGCTTCGCGCAGAACGGCCAGCCGTTGCGCGGGATCCCCCTGCGCCGATTGCAGGCGGATGCGGATGGCGGGCCAGTCCACCCGGTCGCGATACAGCGCCTGGCGTTCAAGCAGGTTGAGGATCTCAGCCTGGGCCTCCGGCGAGGGCATCTCGACCGCGCCTGGCGTATCGGCCATGGCGCCGGTCGCCAGCAACACGAGCATCAGCGCGCCGATGCGACGCACTCCCTTGCGAACCTGCATGCGACGCTTCCTTGTCGTTGAATCAGGACCGCAGCATAACCGGGGCATGATCGCTTGCGCCACGCGCGAACTGTCGTATCCGGCCCGGTCGCGGGTTGCAGCAAGGCGGCTTGCGTGCGGTCACCACATTGCAACTTTGCCCATGCCATCGCGGCGCACAACGCGCCAAGGTGGCCCCGTCGGCGCTTCCTGCGCTGACCGGGATTGGCGTCCTGAATCAAACATCGAAGCGATCGATTTGCCGCATCAACGGCAATCGCGACAATGCACCGGCTTGCCCATGGTGGGCGGTGCGTGGGGATCCTCGTGATCCGTCGGCTTTTTCGCTTTGATTTTGACCGGCACGCCAACCCGCACCGCCCGCCACCTTGCGCTTCGCAGGTGGCCTTGCCTCGTGAGGTTGCCGCCATGAACACGCCCTACCCCGCCTATCCACGCCTGCAGGCACTGCTCGGCGCTGCACTGCCCGGCCTGCAGTTGTCCAACGCCGCAGCCGAAGCGTTGGAAGATGCGCTCACCGAAGTCGACGAACAGGCGCCGCCCTCCGCATTCTTCGCGCGGCTGCGCGGCATCGCTCACAGCCACGCGGCCGACGGCCAGGCGTGGCGCGAACGGCAACTCAGCGAGGCGCGCGGCCGGCACCTGGCCGAGGCGACGCGCTGCCTGGCGGCGGTGTCTGCGTGTGGGGGCATCTTGTTGGCGGCGCAGTCGGCACGCGAGATGGATGATGCGCAGGCGCAGTGTCCGCCGCAGGTGGAGGAAGGCCTGCTGCATGCGGTGGTGGTGCTGGCCGATCATGCCGGGGCGCTGGTGGAACCGGATGCGTGCGCACCGCTGCTGTAGAGCCGAGCCTATGCTCAGCTGCGCGGAGGTCATGGCGCCGGTGGGATTCGTGCCGACCAAGGTCGGCACCTACCAGAGCAGTGTCATGGCGCCGGTGGGATTCGTGCCGACCAAGGTCGGCACCTACCTGAGCAACGTCATGGCGCCGGTGGGATTCGTGCCGACCAAGGTCGGCACCTACCAGAGCAGCGTCATGGCGCCGGTGGGATTCGTGCCGACCAAGGTCGGCACCTACCAGAGCAGCGTCATGGCGCCGGCGGGATTCGTGCCGACCAAGATCGGCACCTACCTGAGCAACGTCATGGCGCCGGTGGGATTCGTGCCGACCAAGGTCGGCACCTACCAGAGCGGGTCGGACATCTGCACCGGGCGCTACCAGTCCGCGCGCAGGCCGATGTTGCCTTCGATGATGCGGCGCTTCTCGTTGCGGTCGCCGCCCAGTTCGCGCGTGTAGTCGGCCACGGCATAGGCGCTGATCGTTCGGTTGAAACGCCCGACCACACCCACGCCGGCTTCCAGCGCGCGTGAGCGCTGCGAATTGATGATCACGTCGTCGTCGAAACGGATGCGGTCTTCACCAGAACGGCCATGCCAGTAATTGAGCTTGAAATACGGCTGCCAGCCGTTGTCGGCCAACTGGTAATCGCCCGCCAAGCGCAGGCCGATGCGGCCGGTCCAGGCGTTGTCGTTGTCGAAGCGCACGCTCGATACTTCATCGCGACGGTCATCCAGCGAAGTGCGCTGCCAGATCACCTGCACCTGCGGTTCCAGCCACCATGCGGACTGCCCGAAGTGCAGCAGCGGCTTGCCCGCCTCCACCGACACGCTGGTACCGTCGCCGCTCAGGCCGATGCCGAGCCCACGCGAGGAACGCACGCGGCCGTCGTAGCGGCTCTGCATCGCCACGGCGTCGATGTAACCCCCACTGCTGTCGGTGAAGGTCCAGTACAGGCCCACGTGCTTGTCATCCAGGCGGTTCTGGCCTACCTGCACGTTCTCCCAGCCCAGTGCCAGACCCGTGGTCTTGCCCTGCGCGCGGGTGCGGCCAACGAATACGCCGATCTGGTTGCGGTGGTTGTCAGACGCCGCAGCCCACACGTCGAGACCGGCCTGCAGGCCCATCACATCGCCATCGAAGCCCGGCTGCGCATCACCCTTCCAGTGGATCTCGCTGCCCTGCCCCACCAACCGGCCCCAGGCGGTGCGGAATATGCCCTGGTTGTACAGCAGGCGCTGTTCGCCCTGCCGCTCGTGGAAGGTACCGAGGCTGGCCAGCGAGGTCTCGCGCAGCAGCGGTGGCACCACGGCGTAGGCGGCGGTCTCCACGCGGTACAGCGGCACCACCGCGCCTTCGGCCGGGCGTGCACCCGGCGTTGGTGGGGTGCCGGTACCGGGCAACGCACCGCCGGCCACCGGCACGTCCGGCACCGCCGGGTCGCTGGGCGGCGCCACCGGCGCCGGTTCCGGTGGCGGCGGTGGCGGCGCGGCCTCGCCGGCGGTCAGGTTCGGATCGGTAGCGCCTTCAGGCGGCGGCGGCGGTGCCGGGGTGATCGCCGGCGGCGGTGCGACCGGCGGCGTCAGGGGCGGTGGCGTGGCAGTGCCGCCGCCGTTGGGTGCCGGCGTTGGTCCGGTCACCAGCGTCGATCGCAGGTACCAGTTCTCGCTGGTGCCGGCGCTGACACCACCCTTGAACAGGAAGTACTCGTAGGCACCGGCTGCAACCGGTGCGAACAGCGAGAACGCGCCCGGCGCAGTGCGGCCACCATTCAAGGCCTGCACCACCAGGATGCCATCGGCCAGCGTGGCGGCGCCGCTGCCGCCGGCATTGAGCACGCCGATGCCGGTGGTACCGGTGGCGGTTCCGCCATCGATCACCAGGCGGTCGCTGCTGGAATTGTCCGCACCCAGCACGGTACGCAGGTACAGGCCACCGCCGTCACCACGGTAGTTGCCACGCACGGTGAACACGTCGCCTGCGCCGGTGCCGGTCAGGTCGATGCGCCCGGCATTGGCCATCTCCACCAGTGCACCATTGTTGAACGGACGGACTGCATGGCCGCCACTGCCCGCGTAGACGGTGCTGGTGTCGTCCACGGTGAGCGTGCCGGTGCCGGTTCCGCTGTCGCCCAGCACCAGGTCGCCATCAAAGGTCAGCTCGGTGCTGTTGGCCAGGCTGATCGCCTCCCAGTTCTGGAAGCGGCCCACGCCGGCAGTCTTGACGTTGTGGAAGTTGAGCTGGTCGATGCCACCGCCACCGTCGAACAGCGGCACCGCCCCCAGGTTGCCCTGGTTGAGGTTGCCGAGGTTGGCGACGTCGTTGTCCGGCCCCATGTCGATCGCGCCGTAGACGATGCCGCCGCCATTCCAGTTGAAGGTGTCGTTGCCGGTACTGAGCAGTACCTGCCCGCGCACGGTGCCGTCGGTGATGGTCACGCTGTCGTTGCCGCCGCTGACGCTGATGTTGCCGCCGATGTAGGCGGTACCCGAGATGATGATGGTGTCGGTGTCGAAGCCGGTCACCACGTTGCCGTCCACGGTGCCGCCGGACTGGTCCCACAGGTTCTTGTCCAGCTTCATGTTGACCCGGCCGATGCGGCCAGCGGTCATCCACGCCTGGTCACCATCCTCGAACGCACCGATGATGCGGCCACCGCTCATGCGGAAGGTATCGATGTTGTCGCCCTGCTGCAGCGCGCCGACCGTGCCGCCACTCATGACGAAATCATCGCGGCCACTGCCCTGCGCCACCACGCCGGTGACGGTGCCGCCGGTGACGGTCATCTGGTCATCGCCACTGCCCTGGTCGACGCTGTCGATCGTACCGTTGTCCAGCAGCAGCGCATCATTGCCATCGCCCTGCAGCACACTGCCGCTGATGCTGCCAGCCTGCATGTCCAGGCGATCATTGCCGGCACCGAACTGCACGCCGGTGCGCCCGCTGATCGTTCCGCGGTTGACCAGCACGCTGTCGCCGGCGCCGACGAACTGCAGGGCGGTGTTGTTGCCGGTGCTGATGCTGCCCGAGTTCTCGACGCGGCTGCCGCCACCGAGCTGGACCGCCACGCCGCCCACCGAACTGATCGTGCCCAGGTTGGACAACAGGTGCCCACCGGCCCCGACAAGCGAAATCGCGCTGCTGCCACCGCTTTGCTGCAGCTGCGCCGTGCTGGCGACAGTGACGGTGATGCCGGCGGCGGCATTGGCGGTGACGGGAACGGTCTGCGGGTTCGGCGCGTTGGCATCGCAGGTGACCGTCTGGCCGGCGAGGGGGGCGGCGCTGTCACAGCCGGCCCAGGCAACGCTGGCGGTCAACAGCATGACGGACGGAACAGCCAGGGCCTGCAGTACGGAGACAGTGAGGCGGCGCGGACGCACGGCGCGCGGGACGGCACGGGACATACAGCACTCCTGGACAGGGGATCAGGAACTGCGGATATGCGGTACTGCGAGCGAAGTCTGCGCCATGGTGAACGGTTTCGACAGGTGAATTTGCGTGCCGATCATCACAGTTCAGATGCGAACCTGATCGGGCATCACCCCACCTCTACGTGCCTGAAATCGTTCATCTTTGCGGGGTCATGCCCATGCCTGGATGAGGTGGCCTCCCGGGTTGGGTCAGAGCCCTCCTGCGGAAAGGGATCCGACCCGGAGCCGTCAGATCTTCAGATAGATCTTCCGCCGGTCCAGCCACCACGCCACGCCCCACCACAGCGCGACGAACGCCAGCGCCTGCAGCATCGACGCCAGCTCGAGCGCGTGCGGCATCGCGGCGGCCAGTTGCTGCCAGATCCAGCCCCACGCGCCGGTCGCCATCAGCGCCACCGACATCACCGACGCGCCAAGATATGCGGTAATTGCGTTGACCCCGAAACGGCGGCCCAGCGGCGGCCATCGCTTCTGGTCGATCAACACGTGGCCCAGCCACAGCGCCAGCGCGGCCAGGCCGCCGGTCCACAGCACATAGCTGGGCGTCCACAGCTGCTTGTTCAACGGCAGCACCGTGGCCAGCAGCAGCCCCAGCACGGCGGTTGCCACACCCAGGCCAGCCAATGCCGCCGCACGACCGTTGCGCAGCAGGCCACCGGCAATCAGGCCGAGCACGGTACTGGCCAGCGCACCCAGCGTGCTCAGCAATCCTTCCGGGTCATGGCCCAGTCCGGTATCGGCGTGCCACTGGTAGATCCACGGTGCGAACAGCGTGGTGTCCAGGCGGCTGGCCGGGTTGGTCCATGGCGCCAGATCACCGATGCCCAGCAGCAGCACGGTGTAGCCCACCAGCAGCGTGACCAGCACGCCAGCCTGCACGCGCGGCCGCGCATACACCGCCAGAACACCCACCAACGCTGCGCATACCGCAATCCGCTGCAGCACGCCCCAGATGCGGAAGTGATGGGTATGCAGCGCCCACCAGATCAACAGGTGCAGCAACGCGCCGGCGAGCAGGATGCGCAGTGCACGCTCCAGCACCCCGCGCGCCAATGCTGGCCGTGCAGCGGCATCCAGCGCGCGCGGTGCCACGCTGAAGGCCATCGACATACCCACCAGGAACAGGAAGAACGGGAACACCAGGTCGGTGGGCGTGCAGCCATGCCATTCCGAGTGACGCAGCGGCGCGAACACCGCACTCCAGTCGCCCGGATTGTTGACCAGCAGCATCGCCGCCACGGTGATGCCGCGCAGGGCATCGATCGAGCCCAGACGGCGTGGCGGCGTACTGTTCATCAGGCGGCCTCGTACTGTCCGGCAATCCAGGTACCACGCACCTGCAGGGCGTCATCCAGCAGCACCAGGTCGGCCTGGTAGCCCTCGGCGATGTGGCCAAGGCGGTCGTCGACGTTGAGGAACTGCGCCGGATAGGTCGACGCCATGCGCGCCGCTTCGGCCAGCGGTTGGCCGAGCAGCTGCACGGTATTGCGCACGGCGGTGGCCATGTCCAGCGCCGAGCCGGCCAACGAACCGGCGGCATTGCGCACCACGCCATCGATGGCGGTGATGGTTTCGCCATACAGCACGTAGCTGGGATCGTCGGCTCCAACCGGCGGCATCGCATCGGTCACCAGCAGCAGGCGACCGCGCGGCTTGGCCGCCAACGCCACGCGCAGGCTGGCCGGGTGCACATGCACGCCATCGACGATGATGCCGATCCAGCTGTCGCGGTCTTCCAGCGCAGCGCCCACCGCGCCGGGCTCACGCCCTTGCAGCGGCGACATTGCGTTGTACAGATGGGTGAAGCCGCGCACGCCGGCATCCAGGCCGGCGCGGATCTCTTCGTAGGTGCCTGCAGTGTGCCCAGCAGCGACGATCACGCCACGCTCGACCAGCGCACGGATGGTCTCCAGCGGCACGCGCTCCGGCGCCAGCGTCAGCAGGGTCACGCCGTTATCCAGCGACGCGGCCAATGCGATCTCTTCTTCATCCGGCACGCGGAACTTGCTGGCATCGTGCGTACCCTTGCGTGCCGGCGCGATGTACGGGCCTTCCAGGTGGATGCCGATCACGCCCGGCACGCCCTGCGTGATGGCCTCGCGCATCGCACCGATGGCTTCGCGCATTACCGCCACGTCATCGCTGATCAGCGTCGGCAGCATCGCGGTGGTACCGAAGCGGCGGTGCGCCTGCGCGATGGTGCGCAGTGCCGCCACGTCCGGCGTGTTGTTGAACAGCGCGCCGCCGCCGCCATTGACCTGCACATCGATGAAGCCGGGCAGCAGCCAGCCGCCCCCCAGGTCCACCTGCTCGGCCGCGTGGCCCAGCTGCGGTGCTGCGTCGGGCAGCAGCGCGCTGATGCGACCGTCCTCGATCACCACCGCCAGGTCGTCGCGGAACTCATCGCCGGCCAGGATGCGGGCATTGCGCAGCACCGTCACCATCACACCGTCTCCGTAACCTTGTTCAGATGCGGCGGCAGGTCCGGGTTGAAGCCACGGCGTAGCGCCAGCGCATTGATGGCGCGATAGAAGCTCTGCACGGTCAATAGCGGTGCGCACAGCGGATGCGGTGCGGCCGCCACCGGCAGGTTGCCGCCAGCACCGGCCAACCATACCTGCGCGCCGCGTGCGGTGAACTCATCGACCACCGCACGGGTACCGGCGCCGGTTTCGTCCGGCTGGGCGAAGGCCAGCACCGGGAAACCACGATCAACCAGCGCCATCGGGCCGTGCTTCACTTCAGCCGAGCTGTAGGCTTCGGCGTGCAGGCTGCAGGTTTCCTTGAACTTCAGCGCCGCTTCCTGCGCCGCACCCAGGCCCAGGCCGCGGCCGAGCACGAACAGGTTGGTGGCCTCGACCAGGCCCTCGGTCACCGCGCTCCAGTCGCACTGCCAGGCTTCACGCATCGCGTCCGGCAGCAGGTCCAGCGCCGCACGCAGGCTGCTGTCCTGCTTCCAGTACGCGGCCAGCTGCAGCAATGCGGCCAGCGAGGCGAGGTAGCTCTTGGTCGCTGCAACGCTCTTCTCGGGGCCGGCATGCAGCGGGATGACCGTGTCGGCCAGCTGCGCCAGCGGTGAATCCTCGACGTTGACCAGCGCGATCACGCGCGCGCCGGCGGCCTTGGCCGCCTCGGCGTTGCGCAGCAGGTCCGGGCTCTTGCCCGACTGCGAAATGACGATGAACAGTGCGCCGCGCAGCTGCAATGGTGCGGCGTAGACCGAGCCCACCGATGGCGAGGCCGACGCGACCACCAGCCCCAGCTGGGTTTCCAGCAGGTACTTGCCATAGGTGGCGGCATGGTCGGAGCTGCCGCGTGCACAGGTAACCACGAACGGCGGCGGCGCGGCACGCAGGCTGGCGGCCAGGGTTTCCAGGGTGGCGTGGTTGCGCGAGAACTGGCGCGCGACCACGTCGGCCGCTTCAGCGGCCTCGGCGAACATCAGGGTAGCGGTGGGGTCTGACAGCGACATGGCAGGCTCAGGCAGGATCGGAAGGAAGGGGGCGTGCGCCGGCCGGGCGCATCGGCGCGGTCGAACCGCGCACCACCAGCTGCGGCACGAAGCCCTGGTTGTGCAGCGGTGCCGGCGCATCGTCGTAGGCGTCGCTGCGCAGCTGCGCGATCAGCAGGCGCGCGGCATGGCGGGCGATGTCTTCGGTGGCCTGCTTGGCGGTGGTCAGCGGCGGCCACGACTGGCGCGAGAACGGGCTGTCCTCGAAACCGGCAATGGACAGGTCGTAGGGCACGTTCATGCCGGCCGACTTGGCGGCAGCCAGCACGCCGGCAGCGATTTCGTCGTTGGAACCGAAGATGGCGGTAGGCGGTTCGCGCAGCGCCAGCAGGCGGCGCGCGCCACGGAAACCGTCGTCGAAGGTGTAGTCGCCCTGCACCACCAGGTGCTTGTCCACGGTCATGCCGTAGTCCTTCAGCGCGGCCTCATAACCGGCATAGCGTTCGCCCGAGGAGCGGTGCGAGCTGCCGCCCCAGAGGAAGCCGATGCGCTGGTGCCCCAGCTGGATCAGGTGTTCGGTGATCTCGTAGGCGGCCTCGCGGTCGTCGACAAACACGCAGGCACCGTCGGCCGGATCTTCGGTGGCTGCAATGATGCGCACCAGCTTGATGCCACGCGCGGTCAGCGCCTGGATCAGGTCGCGGCGCTCGGACATCGGTGCGGTCAGCACCAGCCCGGCCAGGCGCGAACGCTGCACCCAGTCAGCCAGTTCATCGGCCAGCAGCGGCGAACTGGAATCGCAGGGATGGATCTGCAGGCCGAACCCGGTCTCGCGGCAGGCGGCGAGCACGCCGTTCTGCACGCCGATGATGTGGTACGGGTTCGGGTTGTCGTAGACCAGCCCGATCACGAAGGTGGTGCCGCTGCGCAGGTTGCGCGCGGACGGATCGGGTTCGTAATCGAGCTCGGCGATGGCACGCAGCACCCGCGCGCGGGTGGCCTGCATCACCGAGGGCTCGTTGTTGATCACCCGCGATACCGTCTTCAGCGAGACCTTGGCCTTTTCGGCAACGTCCTTGATGGTCGCTCTGCGCATCGGTTTTTCCTGGGGTTGGCTGCCGTCCATCATCGCCGATCAGCTCCGGTCCTGCGGCAGGCCCACGCGGTGGCCCACCACCGAATAGAACAGGATGTACAGGTAGCAGGGCACCATCAGCAGCACGAAGGTCAGCTGGAAATCGATGTGCTGCTTGAGCAGGGCGAACAGCTGCGGAATGATCGCGCCACCGGCGATGCCCATCACCAGCAGGGCCGAACCGGTTTCGGTGAAGCGCCCCAGGCCGCGGATGGCCAGCGGGAAGATGGCCGGCCACATCATGGCGTTGGCAAAGCCCAGCAGGGCCACGAAGGCCACCGACACATAGCCGTGCGTTGCCCACGCGCCCAGGCAGAACACCACGCCCAGCACCGCCGAAATGGTCAGGTAGCGCGACTGCGACACCACCCGCGGAATCACCAGCAGGCCGACCACGTAACCGACCAGCATCGCGCCCAGGGTGAAGGCGGTGAACATCTTGGTCTCGTCCAGCGGCAGGTTGAAGCCATGGCCGTAGGTGCCGATGGCATCACCGGCCATCACTTCCACGCCCACGTACACGAACAGGCACAGCACGCCCAGCCACAGGTGCGGGAACTGGAAGATGCTGCGGCGCTCGACCGCACCGGCGGCCACCGGCGTAGCGTTGGCTTCGGACGATTTGATTTCCGGCAGCGGCGAGAACAGGATCGCCACCGACAACACCACCAGCAGCGCCGCCATGGCCAGGTACGGGGCATGGATCTTGGCGGCGAACTGGTTCAGCAGCACGGCTTTGGTCGCGGCATCGGCCGCCTGCACCTGCACGTCCAGATCGCCAATGCCATGCAGCACCACCGTGCCGATCAGGATCGGCGCCAGGATGCCGGCGATCTTGTTGCAGATGCCCATCAACGCGATGCGCCGCGCCGCCGTTTCGATCGGCCCAAGGATCGAGATGTACGGGTTGATGGCCGTCTGCAGCAGGGCCAGGCCGCTGCCGATCACGAACAGGCCGCCCAGTGCGCCGGGGTACCAGCGCTGGGTGGCGAATTCGCCGAACAATGCCGCGCCACCGGCCATCACCAGCAGGCTCAGGCTCAGGCCCTTCTTCATGCCGGTACGGCGCAGGATCCACGACGAGGGCAGCGCCAGGAAGAAGTAGGACAGGTAGAACACCATCAGCACCAGGAAGGCGCCGACCTCGCTGAGCTCGAAGGCGAGCTTGACGAAGGTGATCAACGGGCCGTTGAGCCAGGTGAAGAAGCCGATCAGGAAGAACAACACGCCGACGATGGCGATGGAGGTGGCCACGTTCGGGCGCGCGCTTGCAGCGGGGACGGCGGACATCAGGAGGGCTCCTGCGGCGACAGCCGCAGAACGCGGCGTCGGAGAGTGGCTGGGAACAACGTTGTCACATTCTTTCGGTGGACAACGGCGGTTTGTCAACTTCCATGCACGCCCCTTCAACCTCGTGCTGCACTGCGCAAGTCGATTGCGGTGCTCCGCGCTGAATGCGCGCCAGACCTAGAGCCCCATGCAGCAACGGTTCCCACGTGAAACCCGCACTCACGCCATGTAAACGTTTACTGCCTGTCGCATTCGTTGCGGCGCAGCAACGAAAGTGTCACGAACTCGTTGACATCGTTGTCAGGGCGGTTACAGACTCCGCCCCAATCGCTGCCCCCGATCCCGGGGCCGGCCCCACCTGCAGCAGGAGCCCGCGTGACCGCCAGCCACCCCGCCCCGTCGCATGTCCTGTCCCGCGTCGCGCCCTCGTTCCTGGCCGCGGACGTCGGTGGCACCCATGTGCGCGTGGCCCGGGTCCAGGCCAGCGGTGACACCGCCCATCCGGTGCAGGTGCTGGAATACCGCAAGTACCGCAACGCCGACCATGCCGGCCTCAGCGCGATCCTGTCCGACTTCCTCGGCGAAGGCCCGCGGCCCACGCATTGCGTGGTTGCCAGCGCCGGCTACGCCCGCGAGGACGGCACGGTGATCACCGCCAACCTGCCGTGGCCACTGTCGGCGCGCCAGGTGGAGGCCGACGTCGGCCTGCAGCGGGTCTACATCGTCAACGACTTCGAAGCGGTGGCCTATGCCGCTGCGCAGGTGGACGCCAGCGGGGTGCTGCACCTGTGCGGGCCGGACACCGGCACGCGTGGCCCGACCCTGGTGGTCGGCCCCGGCACCGGCCTCGGCGCCGCGCTGTGGATCCCCACTGCGCATGGTCCGGTGGTCCTGCCGACCGAAGCCGGCCAGCCGACCCTGGCGGCCAGCACCGAACTGGAAATGGCCATCGTCCGCCACATGCAGCGCGACCGCGCCCACGTGTCGATCGAACATGCGATCTCCGGCCCCGGCCTGATGAACCTGTACCGCGCGGTCTGCGCGCTGCAGGGGCAGGCGCCGACCCTGGCCAGCCCCGATGCGGTCACCGCCGCCGCCATGGCCGACACCGATGCGCATGCGCGCCAGGCGCTGGATGTGTTCTGCGGCCTGCTCGGCAGCACCATCGGCGACATGGCCCTGTTCTATGGTGCCCACGGTGGCGTCTACCTGGCCGGCGGCATCCTGCCGCAGATCCGCGAATACCTGCACGCCAGCACCTTCGTCGAACGCTACCTGCAGAAGGGGCCGATGGGCGAAGCACTGGCACGCATCCCGGTGAAGGTCGTCGAACACGGCCAGCTGGGCGTGGTCGGCGCTGCCAGCTGGTACCTGCAGCAGCAGTCGGCCGCCTGACACCGCAACAGGCTTCAACGCAATCGCAGCACGCAGTACGTGGCACGCCAACGCACGGGACTTCGCCGCCGCCCCGCGCATGTCATCGCAACCGTTATCGAACACCGCCGCCGGCATCCAATCGAGTGATGAGGAGAGACATCATGAATACCCGCAAGACCCTGCTTTCGGCCGCCATCGTCAGCTGCATCGCCTTCAGTGCGCACGCGCAGCAGGCTGCCCCGACCGCCACCGACCTGGACACCGTGACCGTTACCGGCATCCGTGGTTCGATGGAAAAATCGCTGGACACCAAGCGCGAAGCCAATGCGCGCGTGGAAGTGGTCACCGCCGAGGACGTGGGCAAGCTGCCGGCGCACAACGTCGCCGACACCCTGCAGCGCCTGCCGGGCGTCAACATCAGCTCGTCCAGCGCCGATGAAGGCGGTTTCGACGAAGCCGACCGTGTCAGCCTGCGCGGCACCAGCCCGAGCCTGACCCAGACCCTGATCAACGGCCACACCGTCGGTTCGGCCGACTGGTTCGTGCTCAGCCAGGGCAACAACGTCGGCCGCAGCGTCAGCTACTCGCTGCTGCCGTCCGAACTGGTCAGCTCGGTGGAAGTGAACAAGTCCTCGCAGGCCAAGCTGCAGGACGGCGGCACCACCGGTACCGTCAACATCATCACCCGCAAGCCACTGGAATTCTCCAAGCCGTTCACCGCGGAAGGCTCGATCGGCCTGGTGCGCTCGGACCAGGCCAAGTCGAACGACCCGCAATATTCGGCGCTGTTCAACTACAAGAACGACGAAGGCACCTTCGGCGTGATGGTGCAGGGCTTCAGCCAGAAGCGCGAACTGCGCCGTGAAGCGCAGGAAATCCCGGGTGGCTTCTTCAAGATCGGCGCAAACGATCCGGTCGCCAGGACCAATCCGGACCTGATCGGCGTCAACGTTCCGGGCCTGCTGGGTTCGACCCTGTTCGAACAGACCCGCGAGCGCAAGGGCGGCCTGGTCTCGCTGCAGTTCAAGCCGAGCGACAGCCTCACCCTCGGCCTCAATGGTTTCAGCTCCGAGCTGAAGGCGAACAACTACAACCGCAACTTCATGATGTTCGGCAACAGCTTCGCCAAGTCGCAGGCGCCGGATCCGGGCTATGTGGTCAAGGACGGCGTGCTGACCAACGCCAACTACAAGGGCGTGCCCGGCACCGACTATGCGGTGTACGACATGATCTACCGCGAGTCGAAGGCCAAGTCGAGCTATGTCACCTTCGATGCCGACTGGCAGATCAGCGACAGCCTGACCGCCAAGTTCCAGGCCGGCAGCACCAAGGGTACCGGCGAGACGCCGCGCCAGTACATCGCCGAGGTCACCCTGGCCAACGGCGGCGGCGCCAGCTGGGCTACCCACGGCAATGGCTCGCCGATCGACTGGAACGTCGGCGGCGACATCTCGCCCAACGGCGTGACCAGCTTCGGCACCTGGGGCAACCAGCAGGTCACCGCTGAAGACAAGGAGAAGTGGGCCACGCTCGATTTCAACCAGTACTTCAACGATGGCGGCGTGCTGAGCTCGATCGACTTCGGCCTGCGTTTCGCCGACCACAAGCGCGAAGCGCTGTCGCCGGAAGGTGCAACCCCGGGTGACATCTGGAGCGCGCTGAAGAACGGCGCGACGGCCAACTATCCCAGCGGCTTTGCCGGTGACATCGGCGGCACCTTCCCGCGCAACCTCTGGTACTTCACCCCGGGCGCGCTGAAGGACGCGGTGACCAACAACTCCACTTGGCTGGCCGGCAATGATGGCCCGACCGGTCGCCACAACTATGGCGCCGAGTGGAAGGTGAAGGAAAAGAACTTCGCCGGCTACGTGCAGGCCAACTTCCGCGGCGACTGGTGGAGCGGCAACGTCGGCCTGCGCTACGTCAACATCAAGCAGGACATCGACACCTACAACGCCGTCAGCAAGGCCGCCGATGCCGATGTCAGCAGCCTGTTCGGCATGTGGGAGCGCCTGGCCTTCCAGAACAAGCGCAACCGCGTATTGCCCAGCGCCAACATCAAGTTCGACCTGGACGACTCGCTGGTGCTGCGCGTCGCCGCCTCGCAGACCCAGACCCTGCCGGACTACTCGGCACTGGGTGCCTCCTCGTACGGTTCGGACCTGAACCGCACCGGCGGCGGTGGCAATCCGAACCTCAAGCCGACCCTGTCGACCAACCTGGACGCCAACCTGGAGTGGTACTTCATGCCGCGCGGCCTGCTGTCGGTGGGCGCGTACCACATGAACCTGAAGGACTACATCGCCTTCGACGTGGTCTCGCGCCAGCTGTACAGCGAACTGACCAACCAGCTTGAGACCTACCAGATCTCCACCCCGATCAATGCCGACGGCAAGGTCACCGGCGTGGAAGTGGCCTACGAACAGCCGATCGGCGAGTACTTCGGCGTCAATGCCAATTACACCTACGCCAACGGCACCACCTCGCACACCTGGTCGGACGGCTCGCACAATCTGCTGGGCACCTCGAAGAACACCTACAACGTGGGTGCCTACTTCGAGAACGAGCGCTTTGGCGCCCGCGTCAGCTATACCCGCCGTTCCTCGTTCCTGATCAGCCTGTCGGGCACCAATCCGTACTACCAGGATGACTTCGGCACGCTGTCGGCGTCGCTGAGCTACAAGGCCACCGACTGGCTGAGCATCACCCTGGATGGCCTGAACCTCAACAACCCGACCTACAAGTACTACCAGACCGCGGCCATCCCGACCTCGTTCTACAGCAACGGTCGCCAGTACTACCTCAACTTCCGCTTCAAGTACTGATCCAGCGGCGGCAACATCGCCGAGTCGTGCACGCACGCCGGGCCTGGGTCATTCCGGGCCCGGCGTTTTTCATGTATAGCGTTCATCGCACCGTTCCAAGGAGTCGTACCGATGGTCAAGCCTTCCCGCGCCCGGATGCGCAGCGCAGTGCTGCTGGGCAGCCTGCTCGCCCTGTTGCCGGCACTGCCGGCACTTGCCGCCGACCCCATGCCGGCCGCTGAGGCACCCGGCCCGCAGCTGCGTGCCGGCAGCCTGATGCTGATTCCCGCCCCCAGCAATGTGCAGCCTGGCCAGGGCAGCGGCATCACCGTGCGCGCCGATACCGTGCTGCAGGCCGAAGGCGAGGCCGCACAGCGCGTCGCCAGCCAGTTCGCCGACCTGCTGGCGCGCAGTGGCGGCCCGCGCCTGGGGCTGGCCAAGGGCAAGGCGGCGGCCAGGACCGGTGGCATCCGCTTCCAGATCGTGCCCACCTTCCGCGACAGCGGCGAGGGCTACACGCTGGAAAGCACCGCACAGGGCGTAGTGGTACAGGCCGGCAACGAAACCGGCCTGTTCTACGGCGCAACCACCCTCGCCCAGCTCGCCACCGGCGGCAGCAACGGCGTGCTGCCAGCGGTGCAGATCCAGGACGCGCCACGCTTCAGCTGGCGCGGTTTCATGCTCGACTCGGCGCGGCATTTCCAGAGCCTGGACGAGATCAAGCGCGTGCTCGACGCAATGGCCGCGCACAAGCTCAACACCTTCCATTGGCACCTGACCGATGACCAGGGTTGGCGCATGGAGATCAAGCGCTATCCGAAGCTGACCGGAGTGGGCAGCTGCCGCCTGCCGGCCGGCGACGGTGGCACCGATCCGGGCACTGGCAAGGAGCATCCGTATTGCGGCTTCTACACGCAGGACCAGATCCGCGAAGTGATTGCCTATGCCGCGAAGCTGCATATCCAGGTGATTCCGGAAATCGATGTGCCGGGGCACGCGACCGCGGCGATTGCCGCGTACCCGGAACTGGGTTCGATCGATACCCCGCTGAAGCCGATCAGCGAATGGGGCGTGTTCCCGAACCTGTTCAACGTGGAAGACAGTACTGTCACCTTCCTCGAGAACGTACTGGAGGAAGTGATCGAACTGTTCCCGGCCAAGTACGTGCACGTCGGCGGCGACGAGGCGGTCAAGGACCAGTGGGAAGCCTCCAGGCAGGTCCAGCAGCGCATGCGTGCGCTGGGCATCAAGGATGAAATGGCCATGCAGAGCCACATCATCAAGCGCCTGGAGACCTTCCTGGAGGAGCACGACCGGCGCCTGATCGGCTGGGATGAAATCCTTGAAGGCGGGCTGCCGCCGCAGGCCACGGTGATGTCCTGGCAGGGCACCGAAGGTGGCCTGGCCGCGGCCAGTGCTGGCCATGACGTGGTCATGTCGCCCGTGGGCTACCTCTATCTGGATTACCTGCAGACGGCCTCGCCGAACGAACCGCCGGGCCGCCCGGCCCAGGTCAACCTCGGCAAGATGTACAACTTCGAGCCCGTGCCGGCCGAGCTGGCCGCTGACAAGCGCGGGCACATCCTCGGCCTGCAGGCCAACATGTTCACCGAACACACGCGCACCTATGCGCGCCTGCAGCACAACCTGTTCCCGCGCCTGGCCGCGGTGGCCGAGACCGGCTGGAGCACGCCGGAACATCGCGACTTCCGCGATTTCCTCGCGCGCCTGCCCGCGCAGCTGCAACGCTACCGCGCCTGGGGCCTGGCCTACGCGCAGACCCCGTTCGAAGTGGGCGTGGACTACACCGACAACCGCGCCGCCAACACGGTGACCGTGTCGCTGGCCAACCCGCTGGGCTATGAAGTGCGCTACAGCACCGATGGCCAGCCGGTGACGGCGCAGTCGCCGCTGTACCGGCAGCCGCTGACCAGTACGCTGCCGACCACGGTGCAGGCCGCCGCGTTCTACCAGGGCCAGATGCTGGCGGCGAAGCCGACGGTCGCGGACTTCAGTGCGCAATCGCTGCTCAGCCGCCGCAGTGACGAACTGCTCAGCTGCGTAGGCAAGAAGGGGCTGGTGCTGCGCCTGGAAGACGATGGCCCGCGCGAGGGAAACCGCGCAGTGTTCAACGTGGACATCTTCCAGCCATGCTGGCGCTGGCCACAGGCACAGCTGGACGGCATCGGCAGCGTGGAAGTCCGCGCGGGGCGTATTCCGTACTACTTCCAGCTGGCCCACGACGAGCCCAAGCGTCGCTTCGAGAAGGCCAAGCGTGCGCATGGCGAGATGCTGGTGCGTCGCGGCGACTGCAGCGGCAAGGTGCTGGCCGAAGTGCCGCTGCCGGCCACGCCGGATGCCGATGGCTTCGTGACGCTGCGTGCGACGCTGCCGAAGGGCTCCCAGGGCACCGGTGACCTGTGCATCAACTTCACCGGCGACACGCGCCCGGCGATGTGGGTGCTGGATGAGGTCACGCTGGGGAAGTGACCCCAAGCCTGTCCTGGCGCAATCGATCCACGCATGGCGTGGATCTACTGTAGAGCCGAGCCCATGCTCGGCTGCCTTTGGGAGGAAGCCGAGCATGGGTCGGCTCTACAGGAACTTTACCCGCGCCAGCGCAGCAGCAGATCGCGCAGCGGGGTCAGTGCCGTAGCCAGGCCGGCCAGCACGCCGATCATGTTGGCCAGCGCGTCCATCGGATCGGCCATGCGGTCATCGGTCAATGCGCCCTGCGCGAACTCGATGCCGATCCCCATCAGCACCAGGCCCACGCCCACACACAGCAGCGGACGTCCGTGCCGGAACAGCTGTACCGCGCTGCCAGCCAGGATGAAATAGGCGAGGAAGTGCTCACCCTTGTCGCCGTTTTCCGGCAACGGAATCGGTGGCGGTGGGATCAGGCAGACCACGATCACCAGCAGCACCGCGCTGAACCACAGTGCGGCCCACAGCCGCGGCCGCCGCAGCGGCTTGATCAGCGGCAGTGCATCGCTCACAGGCGCCAGCTCAGGTCACCCAGCTCGAAGGCGGGCTCGAAGTCGACGCCGCGCTGCAGGCCGATCGCCTGGAAGCGCTCCCCCATCTCGGTCGGCAGGGTCAGCTTCTTCACCTGGTCGCGCAGCTGGATGCGGCCGACCTCATCAGTGCGCTCCTCGGCCAGCGACAGCACCTGGTCCAGGCCGTTGCCGAGCAGGAAGCTGGCCTGGCTGCAGTAGCCCGCCAGCTCGAAACCGCCGTGCATGCCGGCCTCGGCCATCGCAGTGAAATCCACCGACGCGGTGATGTCCTGCAGCCCCGGCCAGCGGTGCACGTCGTTGTGCACGTGGTGGCGGTAGAACGCGCGTACGGTGCCCTCATCGCGGTCGTGCTGGTAGAACTCGCCACGGTTGTAACCGTAGTCGATGAACAGCATCGCACCGCGCTGCAGGCCGCCCGCCACCGCCTGCAACCAGTACGGCAGCTGCGGCAGCACCTCGGAACGGTAGCCCTCGGCGAAGGGGCGCTCCAGGTAGCGCTCGATGTGGCGCACCGCACCGTTGAGCAGGATGTCGGCCGGCTGCGCACCACGGATGAAGTTGCCTTCGGCGTCCAGTTCCACGGTTTCCTCGTAGACCTCGCCATCCCGGATCAGGAAGCGCGGCGTCGGCAGCGCGTCGATCACTTCGTTGGCAAACACCACGCCCTCCCAGTCCTCTTCGAACGGGCGATCGACCCAGTCCACGCGTGCGGCCAGCTCGGCCGGCAGGTTCTGCTGCAGGCGCTGTTGCTGGCGCTCGCGCAGGTCGGCGCTGGGTTCGAGGATGGCGTAGCGCGACGGCAGCGCGTCCAGCTCGGCCAGGCGCAGCAGCACCGCTTCGGCGAAGGCGCCGGTACCACCGCCCAGTTCCAGCATCCGCGCCTGCGTACCCAGCTGGGCGAACACCGGCGCCAGCGCGTTGGCCACGCTGCCGGCGAACAGGCTGCCGAGCTCGGGCGCGGTGGTGAAGTCGCCACTGCCGCCGAATTTGCTGGCGCCGGCGCTGTAATAGCCCCAGCCGGGGGTGTACAGGCACAGCTCCATGAAGCGGGAGAACGGCATTGCCCCGCCCTGCGCAAGGATTTCGGCGCGCAGGGCAGCGGCCAGCTGGTCGCTGTGGGCCAGGGCATCGGCTTCGGGCAGGGGGAAGGTGGGCTGCATGGCGTCTTCGAATGCGGTGACAATGGTGCACAGGATAGCCGAGCCTTGGAGGACCCTCGATGAGCGATACCCACCCCGTGGTCCTGATCACCGGCAGCGCGCGCCGGATCGGTGCGGCCATCGCCCGCCAGTTCCACGCCTGTGGCTGGTCGGTGGTGCTGCACGCCAACACCTCCAGCGCCGAGCTGCAGCAGGCTGCGTTCGATTTCGACAACGTGCGCCCGGGCAGCGTGCTGGCCCTGCAGGCCGACCTGCGTGACGCCGACGCCCTGGCCGATCTGGTCGAACAGGCCGTCACCCACTTCGGCCGCCTGGACGCGCTGGTCAACAACGCCTCCAACTTCTTCCCCACCCCGCTCGGCCAGGTCACCGCCGAGGCGATGGACGCGCTGTATGCGGTCAATGCACGCGCGCCGCTGCTGCTGTCACAGGCGGCAGCGCCCTACCTGCGCCGCCAGCAGGGCTGCATCGTCAACCTCACCGACCTGCACGGCACCGACCCGATGCGTGACCACATCGCCTACACCATGGCCAAGGCCGCGCTGGAGATGGCAACGCGCGCGCTGGCGCTGGAGCTGGCGCCAAAGGTGCGGGTCAATGCAGTAGCACCGGGTGCGATCCTGTGGCCGGAACAGGGCAAGGATGATTTCGCCCGCGAAGCGCTGCTGGCACGCACGCCTTTGGCGCGGATCGGCACCGTCGAGGAGATCGCCGAGGCGGTGTACTGGCTGGTGGCCGAGGCCAGCTTCGTCACCGGCCACACCCTGCGCGTGGACGGCGGGCGTACGGTCAGCTGAAAGGTTGCCGGGGTCCACAACGGGGTCAGATCCCTTTTCCCGGCGGGAAAAGGGATCTGACCCCGTCACTCCAGATCCACCACCTCGAACGCCTCGCCAAACTGCGGGTGCGCGCGCCACAGCGTGGCCAGGTCCTGGCCGCTGACCGGGTCGATGAAGCCCGCCGCGATGTCGGCCAGCGGCTTCAGCACGAACGCGTGCTTCAGCTCCGGCCGCGGGATGCGCAGGTGCCCCGGGCCTTCCAGCACCAGGTCGCCATAGAACACCACGTCGATGTCCAGGGTCCGGTCGGAGAAGCGCGGCCCGCTGCGGTCGCGACCGTGCGCGTCTTCCAGCGCGTGCAGCCAGTCGTCCAGCTCCTGCAGCGGCAGATCGGTCTCGATCGCCACCGCATTGTTGAGGAAGGCCGGGCCATCGAAGCCGACCGCGGCGGTACGGTAGGCCGGCGATACCTGCAGCGCGCCGAAGCGCTCGCGCAGGGCCGCCACCGCGGCGTGGAGGTAGCGGCGGGGCTGGACATTGCTGCCCAGGCTCAGGAGCACGGTCGTCATGCGGTTCAGGTGGCAGCAATGGGGGCGTGGACATGCCGTCGTCACGGCGGCCTGCCTACAATCCGGGATGCACATGATAGGGCACCGACATGACCTATTGCGTTGGAATCGAGGTGGACGAGGGCCTGGTCTTCGCTGCCGACACCCGGACCAATGCCTCGCTGGACGATGTGCGCGTGCATCGCAAGCTGCACGTGTTCGAGTATCCCGGCCAGGCAGCCTACGTGCTGATGGCGGCTGGCAACCTGGCCACCACCCAGCTGCTGGTGTCGCGTCTGGGCCGCGACGCCGCAGAGCGGCGCGTGCCCAACCTGCGCGACATGCCCCACCTGTTCGAAGCCGCCGAGTACGTCGGCCAGCTGCTGGTGGACAGCCAGGTGCACACCAACCACAGCGAACATGGCCACGATGGGGTCAATACCCAGGCCACGCTGATCTTCGGCGGGCAGATCGCCGGCGAGCGCCCCGGGCTGTACATGATCTATCCGCTCGGCAACGCCATCGCCGCCTCGCCGGAGACGCCCTACCTGCAGATCGGTGAATCCAAGTACGGCAAGCCGATCCTCGACCGCATCCTCAGCCCGGCCACGCGCCTGGAGGATGCCGCACGCACGGCGATCGTCTCGTTGGACTCCACCATCCGTTCCAACCTGTCGGTGGGCCTGCCGATCGACCTGGCGCTGCTGCGCGACGGCGAACTGCGCATCGGCCAGCAGCTGCGGCTGGGTGCGGATTCCACGCTGTATGCGGACATCCACCAGAACTGGTCGCGGCGGCTGGAACAGGCAGTGGACGCCCTGCCGCGCTTCCCCTGGGAAACCAACGGACGGTAGTGCCGGCCGCTGGCCGGCAACCGCGTTGATCCCACCACACAGGGATGCCGGCCAGCGGCCGGCACTACCGCGACATCAGCCCAGCGCTTCGGACACCGCGCGGAACACCTGCTGCATCTGCAGCGGCTTGCGCAGCACGTGCACCTGCACGCCAGCGGGAAATGCATCGGCCGCCACCTCCACCGCTGCGTCTTCCAGCACCAGCGCCGGGCCGCGATAGCCCAGCGTGGCCATCTCGCCCAGCAGCTGGCTGGCCGGCAACAACTTCGAGCCGGCGTCGGCAATCACCAGCGCCGGCATTGCCTCCTGCTGCATCCAGCGCAGCGCCGCCGGGCCATCGGAGGCCAGCTGCAGCTGATATCCCTGGCTTGACAGCGCATTGCCGAGCAACGACAAGCGCGTGGCCTCGCCATCGACCACCAGGATCGACTGGCCACTGCCCAGGGCCACCAGCTGCTCGATCGGCTCACTGCCGTCGCTGGCTTCGTGCATCGGCAAGTGCAGTTCGAAGCAGGTGCCCTGCCCCGGCTGGCTGCTGACATGGATGCTGCCGCCGGCACCTTCGACGATGCGCTTGCAGGAAATCAGGCCCAGGCCGGTGCCGTCGGCCTTGGTGGTGAAGAACGGATTGAACAGGTGCGACAGCGTGTCTGCATCCATGCCGATGCCTTCATCGGCCACGCAGATCCGCATCCAGTCCACGCCATCGCGCTGGCCGGCATGGCTGGCGGTCAGGCTCAGGCGACCGCCGTTGGGCATCGCCTGGATCGCGTTGAGCGCCAGGTTCAACATCACCTGCTGCAGCTCGGTGTAGTTGGCATCGACCACCAGGCCTTCGTCCTGCACCTGCAGTTCCAGGCGCACGGCATCGGGCACGTTGCTGCGCAACAGCAGTGCAACCGCATCGAACAAGCCATCGATCTCGATGCGCTCGCTCGGCTTGCGCGAACCGCGCACGAACGACAGCATCGATTCGGCCATCTCATGGCCACGGCGACCGCACTCGGCGATGACATCGGCCAGGTGGTGCAGCTGCGGATCCTCGGTGCGCGCCTTCAGCAGGTCCGGCATGATCAGCAATGGCTGCAGGATGTTGCGCAGGTCATGGCTGAGGCCGGCAGCAAGCAGCGACAGGCTTTCCAGGCGCTGCGCGCGCATCAGCTCGGTTTCCACCCGTGCACGCTCCACCGCGCTGCGTGCATCGCGGATCGCACGCGCCACCGCCGACGGCAGGCGCGCCGGCAGGTGCTTGATGATGTAGTCATTGGCGCCCTTCTGCAGCGCCGCCACCGCGTTCTCCTCACCCATCGTGCCGGAGACGAAGATGAAGGGCACGTCCGGCGAGGTCTCGCGCACGATGCGCAGCGCGTCATCACCGGAGAACCCCGGCATGCTCAGGTCGGACAGCACGATGTCCGGCTGGAACGCAGCCAGTGCCTGGCGCAGTTCCGCCTCGCTCTCGACACGCTCGAAGCGGGCGTCCAGGCCCGCGTCGAGCATCTGTTCGGACATCAGCTCGGCATCCTCTGGTGAGTCTTCCACCAGCAGGATGCGCAGCGCCCCCAGGGCGGGACCGGTCAGGGGCATGGGTTCACTCGAGTTCCGGTGCCTGGTTGATCAACGCCCAGAACTTGCCCAGGGTCTGCACCGCGCCGAAGAACTGGTCCACGTCCACCGGCTTGACCACGTAGGCGTTCACGCCCATGTCCCAGCTGCGGGCCAGATCGCTTTCCTCGCGCGAGGACGACAGGATCACCACCGGCAGGCGCTTGAGTTCTTCATGCTCGCGGATCTGCCGAAGCACTTCCAGGCCATCCATGCGCGGCATCTTGATGTCCAGCAGCAGCACCGCCGGCAGGCCTTCCTCGCGATTGGCGAAGGCGCCGCGGCGCAGCAGGTAGTCCATCACTTCCACGCCGTCTTCGACGTGCACGATGGGATTGGCCAGACGCGCCTCTTCCAGGGCATCGATCGCCATTTCGGCATCCGCCGGGCTGTCTTCGGCGAGAAGAATGGTGCGCAGAGTGGTCATGCAGAAGGCCCTTGTTTGTCCGCGTCGATCGCGGGAGGCAGGTAGAAGTGGAAGGTGGCGCCGACGTCCGGTTCGGCCTCGGCCCAGATACGGCCGCCATGGCGGGTCAGCACGCGGCGCACGCTGGCCAGGCCGATGCCGGTCCCCGGGTAGTCGCTGGCCTTGTGCAGGCGCTGGAATACACCAAACAGCTTGCCGGCGTAGGCCATGTCAAAGCCTGCACCATTGTCGCTGACCGTGAACTGATGGCCGCCATCGGGCTGCGGCTGGTAGTCCACGCGGATCTTCGCCGGCTCGCGGTTGCCCGAGTACTTCACCGCGTTGCCGAGCAGGTTCAGCCAGACCTGGCGGATCATGTTCTCGTCGCCCACCACGATCGGCAGCGGCGCGATGCTCCACTCCACGTGGTGCGCATGGCCGCTGTTCTCGGCCTCGGCCTGCAGGTTGGCATCGAGCATGGCGCGGGTATCGGCCACCAGCGACTGCATGTCCACCGCCTGCTGGCGCATCGCCGCGCGGCCCAGCCGCGAATAGACCAGCAGGTCGTCGATCAGCGCCGCCATGCGCCGGGCCGAACTGGAGATCACCTCCAGGTAATGCCGGCTCTTGTCATCGGCGGCGTCGCCGAGGTGGCGCGACAGCTTGTCGGAGAATCCGGCCACGTGGCGAAGCGGCGCACGCAGGTCATGCGAAACCGAGTAGCTGAAGGCTTCCAGCTCGCGGTTGACCTCGGACACCTGCGCAACCTTGCCCTCCAGCTGGCGGTTCAGCTCTTCCACGCGCAGCTGCACTGCGCGCTGCATGGTGACGTCGCTGATGGTCAGCAGCACCACTTCGTCATCGGTGTCGGGCAGCGGCATGCGCCGTGCGTTGAGCAGCATGTAGCGCACCATGCCATCGGCGGTACGCTGCTCATGCTCGAAGTCCCACAGTTCGCGGCCACGCGACAGCACATCGGCCAGGCGCTGGCGCACCACCGGATCCCGCCAGGCGCCGTCGCCGATGTTTTCCAGCAGCAGGCCATCGGCGCGCTCGTCCTGCAGGTCATACAGTTCGGCGAACGCCGGGTTGTGCAGCTGCACGCGCAGGTCGCGGTCGAGCAGCACGATCGGTTCGCGCACGGTCTGCAGCACCGACGCCGCGCGTGCGGCCGAGCGCAGCGATTGCCGTTCCGCATGCAGGCGGCGGCCGATCTGCCGCTGCAGCAGCCACAGCACCAGGCCGAGCAGGGCCAGCTGGATCGCCAGCGAACTCCACGACACCAGTTCGGTCTGCTTGCGCTGGCGCGCGGCCTGCTGGGCGCGCAGTGCCAGCAGATTCTGCTCGCTGGCCTGCAGCTCCTCCACCAGGCCACGGATCGGATAACGCGTGCTCAGGTCCTGCACCAGCTCACGCTGGTCGGAGTTCGGTTCGGACCGGGCCAGCTCGCGGGCAAGCGCCATGCGGCCTTCGAGCATCGATTCGATCCGACCAATGCGGATCAGCTGATCGGGATTGTCACGCGTCATCCGGCCCAGTTCGGCCAGGCGCCCGGGGATCTCGTTGGCCTTGGCCATCCGCTCGCGCAGGCCGGGCGCATCCACGCCCTTGGACAGGGTCAGGGCGGCGGATTCGACGTCGCGCACATCGGCCTGCAGCTGTTGCAGCGCCACGCCAACGGACTGGGTATGGTTGACCCAGGCCATCGCCTCTTCGCTGTCCTGCTGCAGTTTGCGCAGGGTCAACCACGGCACCACGATGATCGCGGCAGCCGCCAGCGCCAGGGCCGGCAACCGCCAGCGGTCCCAGATGTCGTCACTGAAAACCAGCGCCATAGTTCCTCGTCAGCACGGCCGCGGAGCGGGACCCGGGACGAGCCCGGCTGCGGCGGAACCGGCAATATAGCGCAGGCGGTCACAACTCTGGAGCCCAAAGCGCGGCAGGCTGAACGGGCCCCGCAGCCGGCCCCATACGCGAGTGGGCGCCCCCTTCGGGGCGCCCACCCTGTTCAACGCGCGGTGGATGCTCAGCGCTTGGCAGCGGCGCTGACCTTAAGCGCGGCGGCATCGACGCGGGTCACGCCCTTGATGCCCTTGGCGGTGTTGACCGCCTTGTCCTTCTCCGCCTGCGTAGCGACGGCACCGCTCAGGCTGACCACGCCGTTCACGGTTTCCACCTTGATCTCGGTGCCCGGAACGTTGCTGCTAGCCAGCAGATCGGCCTTCACCTTGGTGGTGATCCAGGTATCGGTCACCGGCTCATTGGAGTCGTGACGATCAGCATGGGTCGTCGGATGGGTGCTGGTCGGCGGGCTCTTCGCGGCCGGGTCCTTGGCGAATGCGGCCGAGGAGGACAGCGCCAGGCCCAGGGTCAGGGCGGAAGCAATCAGCGTGCGGGTGGTATTGCTCATCGTGTCGTACTCCTTCGGAATGTGCTGCCAGTCTGGACAACCCACCGTAGAGCAGGCGTGGCGTTGCGGTCATGCCGCCGTGAATCGAAACGTTTCCAATGGCAACCGTTCAGTTTTGGACTGCCAGTCCCCGTCGTTTACCCTGCCCTTCCCACTGCCGGAGCCCTGCCATGCGCCCCGACCTGCAACTGGCCCTGATCGGCTACGGCTTCGCCGGCCGCGTCTTCCATGCACCGCTGATCCAGCACAGCCCCGGGCTGGCGCTGCACAGCATCGTCAGTTCACAACGCGACACCCTGCTGCGGACGTTCAGCGATGTGCACGTGCGTGCCACGCCGCAGCAGGTATTCGATGATCCGGCCGTGGATGCCGTAGTGATCGCCACGCCGAACGAACAGCACGCGCCACTGGCCATCGCGGCGCTGGCGGCAGGCAAGCATGTGCTGGTCGACAAGCCGTTCGCGCTGGATGTGGCCGAAGCGGAAACGGTGCTGGCTGCGGCACGCGATGCCGGGCGCATCGCCACCGTGTTCCAGAACCGGCGTTTCGATGCCGACTTCCTCACCCTGCAGTCGCTGCTGGCCGAAGGCAGCTTGGGCGACGTGGCCGAGTGCCACGCGCACTTCGACCGTTACCGTCCGCAGGTACGCGACCGCTGGCGCGAACAGGACGGGCCCGGCAGTGGCCTGTGGTACGACCTCGGTCCGCACCTGCTGGACCAGATGCTGGTGCTGTTCGGCTGGCCCGAGGCAATCGATGCCGACCTGGCCGTGCAGCGCGAAGGTGGCGGCGGCATCGATTACTTCCACGCGATACTGCACTACCCACGGCATCGGGCGATCGTCCACGCCGGTTCCCTGGTGGCAGCGCAGACGCCGCACTTCAGTGTGCATGGCAGCGCCGCCAGCTGGATCAAGCACGGCCTGGACGTGCAGGAGGCGCAGCTGCGCCGCGGCGTGGCGCCGGGCGCACCAGGCTGGGGCCTCGATCCGCGGCATGGCGAGCTGGTGCGCTGCGATACCGAAGACAACGTGCAACGCAGCACCGTCGACAACCTGCCCGGCGACTATCGCCGGTTGTATGCGCAGTTCGCAGCGGCGATGCACGGCGAGGGCGAAGCCACGGTCAGCCCGGTGCAGGCGCTGCAGCTGATGCGGTTGCTGCAGGCCGGCATGGACAGCGCGCGCGAAGGGCGCCGGATCGCGTTGGGGTGATCGGCAGGGCTGCGCCCTGCACCCGCAGAAACGGTAGTGCCGGCCGCTGGCCGGCAACCTCAACAGCAACGGCAAAAAACGGCTACCCGTGAGATGGCGGACCCACCCGCCTTCGACAGTTATCCGCGCCCGACGGTAGGTGTCGACCTTGGTCGACACGTCAACGTGGAAGCGATCGGAGCAGGCTTCTGTAGAGTCGAGCCATGCTCGATTGGCTGCATGGGGTCAGAGCCCGTTCCCGCGGAAAGGGATCCGACCCCGATCTGCCTGGGGCCGGATCCCTTCGGCAACGCCGAAGGGCTCTGACGCCACCGCAGTGCTTACGACTTCTTGATGGCGTGGCCACCGAATTCATTGCGCATCGCCGACAGCAGGCGGTCGGTGAACGAATTCGATTCGCGCGAGCGCAGGCGTTCCAGCAGCGACAGCGTGATCACCGGCGCCGGCACATCCAGCGCGATGGCTTCGGCCACGGTCCAGCGGCCTTCGCCGGAATCCTCCACATACGGGGCAATGCCATCCAGCGAAGGATTGCGCTTGAGGGCTTCCGTGCTCAGGTCCAGCAGCCACGAACGCACCACGCTGCCGTGGCGCCACACCTCGGCCACCTGCGCCAGGTCCAGTTCCATCTCCTGCTTGCGCTCCATCAGCGCGAAGCCTTCGGCATAGGCCTGCATCATTCCGTACTCGATGCCGTTGTGGACCATCTTGGTGAAGTGGCCGGCACCGGACGGGCCGACGCGCCCCCAGCCACGATCTTCGGCCGGGGCCAGCGTGCGCAGCAACGGTGCGATCTGCTCCACCACCGACGCTTCGCCACCGACCATCAGGCTGTAGCCTTCCTGCAGGCCCCACACGCCACCGCTGGTGCCGCAGTCGACGTAGCCCAGATCATCCTCGGCCAGCGCCTTGGCGCGGCGGATCGAGTCCTGGTAGTTGGAGTTGCCGCCGTCGATGACGATGTCACCCTCGGCCAGGTGCGGGGTCAGCTGGCCCAGCGTCTGGTCGACGGTTTCGCCGGCCGGTACCATCAGCCACACCACGCGCGGCACCGGCAGCGCGGCCACGGCGGCGGCCAGCGAATCAACCACCTCCAGGCCGGCCTCGGCGGCGCGCTGGCGGGCGCCTTCGCCCGGGTCGTAGCCGACCACGCGGTGGCCGCCGCGATGCAGGCGCTGGGCCATGTTGGCGCCCATGCGGCCGAGGCCGATCATTGCAATATCCATTGTTTCACCTTCAGTTGGGGTCTAGGGTCAGGCTGCCTGGCCTGCCGGTAGCCGCGCAGTGGCGCAGCTGCGCCTCGCGCCAACGCCGGTAGAGCGTGGTATGCAGATTGTGCACCGCCAGGTCGATTGAAAACGGGGTTCGCGGGTTGCGATCGAGCAGGCGGGCGACGTGGTAGCCGATGGGACGTATACCGCGTGGATGCACATAGATCACGAACTGCTGGTAGAACGGATCGTCCAGCAGCTGGTCCATGCGCGCGAGCGTGTCGTGGTAGCGCGGCGCCAGCCGTGCGCGCAACTGCGGATCGCGCTCGAACAGCAGGCGCTCGAAGTAGCGCTGGCCGATGCGCGGGATGTCCTGCGCCAGTTTCCAGAGTTCGGCATTGCGCTGGTCGTACCAGGCCAGGCCGCCGTGCTGCGCCAGGGCCTGCGCAGCGCCCTCGCCCACAGTGACGACCACGAAGTTCTCGGCCTGGTTGCTCAGGTCATCCAGCGTACCGTTGTCGTACACATGTTCGATGAAGCCGGGCACACCCACGAACGCCTGCCGCCCCATCGCCGAGGTGCGCACCGCCTTGCCATCGGCGAAGAACTCGCCCGCGTGCGCGCCAAGCAGGATGCTGTCGGTGGCGTGCAGCGCGAGGAAGGTGCCGATCGACAGTTCATCCGCTGCGAACTCCGTATCGAACGCAGCATCGCCATACAGCTCGCGCTGGGTGGCCAGCTGCGCGACCTGGCGGCCGACACCGCACTCGGCGCGCACGGCACCGCTGTAGAACGCCTGCAGCGCATGGCTGTTGCCCGCACTGGGCACGAAGCCACGGCCGAAACTGCGCGTACGCTGCCAGCCCTGTGCCGGCGCGCCGCGCAGACCAAAGCCGATCCAGCCCAGTTGCGGGCCGGAGAAACGGAACGTGGCATTGCCCTGCAATGCCGAGGTCGCGCGCCGCGTGGCCGCCCCCAGCTCGAAGGCATAGGCGCAGACCGTGGCAGGGTCTTCCAGCAGCTGCTGCAGCAGTGCCTGTCGTTCGCCTGCAGGCAGATCCGCCGGCCAGCGTACGCGCAGGTCACCCGCTGCCTGTGCCGCGGCGAGCGAGGAACGCGTACACACCGGGCCCTTGTGTACCTGCGGTGCACGCAGCCCGGCATCCTCGAAGCGCCACCCCAACCGCTGCAGCAGGCCCTGCGTACAGTCCGGGGATGGCGCTGCGACGACCCACGCGGGCGCCAGCAGCAGGGCTGCAATCAGCCACCTGCCGCGCACGCTCAGCCCTGGTCCGTGACCGCCGGTGCGGGTGCGGGCTCCGGTGCTGCCGCCGGCGATGGCGACGGCTTGCCCGCCGCGGCCGGCAGGTACTGCTGCAGGCGCTGGAAGAAGCGACGATAGAACTCGGCATCGGTGACCGTGCTGCTGGCCACCTTCACCAGCGAGTCGTCGTTGCTGCCGAAGGGCAGCGATACCGAACCCAGCGCTCCCACACCGACACTGGCCGAGGTCGGGCTCTTCTTCAGCGCGTAGCGATCCTGCACTGCGCTGACGAACACCAGCGTCTGGCCGCCACGCGGGGCGCAGGAGATGCGCAGCACCAGCTGCTCATGGTCATCCTCGCGCGGCTGGAAGTTCTTGTTGCCTTCCACCTGTGCATCGTCGGAACGGGCGATGGCATAGCCCTGGCTGAGCAGCGTGCGGCGCGCCGCTTCGCAGGCTTCGCCCGGGCGCCCATCGACCGTGCGCGAGAAGGTATCGCCGGAATCGAAGGACTCGCGCAACACGGTGCTGTCGGCGGCACGGCCACCGCAGGCCGAGAGGATCAGGGCGCTGGTGAGCGCCACGGCGGCGCTGGAAAGACGGGAGGCCCGCATGGGTACTCCTGCGAGAACGGAAGCACCAAGGGTAGTCCCACCCCCGTGTGCGGCAGGTCGACATACCCTCCCACGTTGCTCCCGGTTCATGCACGAAAAAGGGGACGGAGGGAATTAAGTCGTTTGTGCCACAAACGACTTAATTCCCTCCGTCCCCTTTTACGACGAGGGGCCGGCAATGCCGGCCCCTGAGGTGTCACATGCCGTGGCCGGCTCAGTCCGCCCAGCGCCCCGCGCCGGTGGACTGCGGCAGCACCTGGGCCGACAGCGGGCGGTCATTGGCCAGCAGATTGACCGCGTCAGCGAGGATCGAGGCCGACTCGCGCAGCAGCGGGTCCGGACGCTTTTCAGCGGCCTTCTCACGGGCGGCATCCTTGACGATGTCGCGCTCGTTGCCGGTCAGGCCATCGTCGCTGCTGTCGTCGGCCAGCGGGTCCAGGGCCAGGCCCAGTTCCTTGCGCTGCACCTGGCGCTCCTTGCGCTGGGCGTCCTGGCGCTCGCGCTCGGCACGACGGGTCGCCTCGTTGAGCGAGATGTACTTCTTCGCGGCCTCGGTGCGGAACTGCTCCACGTCCTCGTTCCACCACTGGAATTCCTTGTCAGTGGCGATGCGCGCGTCGTGACGGGTCTCCAGCTTCGGCAGCAGCGGCGCGAAGTTGCCGTACTGGGTGTGCGGCACGGCGGCGATGCGGGTCCACGGCAGGGCGTTGTCGTAGGTGCTTTCGCCGAATTCGGTGGCATCGACGCTGGCCGGGAAGGCCAGGTCCGGCACCACACCCTTGTGCTGGGTGCTGCTGCCGCTGATGCGGAAGAACTGGGCGATGGTCAGCTTGACCTGGCCGAAGCGCTGGGTCTCGCCGCTCGGCCAGCGATCGAGGTCGACGATGTTCTGCACGGTGCCCTTGCCGAAGCTGGTTTCACCGATCACCAGGCCACGGCCGTAGTCCTGGATGGCACCGGCGAAGATCTCCGAGGCCGAGGCCGAACCGCGGTTGATCAGCACCGCCAGCGGGCCATCCCACGCCACGCCCTGGTTGCGGTCGCTGTTGACGGTAACGCGGCCACCGGACTCGCGCACCTGCACCACCGGGCCCTGTTCAATGAACAGGCCGGTCAGTTCGATCGCCTCATCCAGCGAGCCCCCCCCGTTGTTGCGCAGGTCCAGCACCACGCCATCCAGCTTGTCGTTCTTGAAGCCGGCCAGCAGCTTGGCGACGTCGCGGGTGGCCGAGGCGTAGTCAGCGGCATTGCGGCGACGGCCTTCGAAGTCCTGGTAGAAGGTCGGCAGCTTGATCACGCCGATCCTGCGCGCCGGTTCGCCGTTGGCGGCCGGGATGCTCATGGTCTCGCCCTTGGCGGCCTGTTCGGCCAGGCGCACCTTCTGGCGGGTCAGGACCAGCGTGTGGTGCTTGCCGTCCACGCCCTCGGCGGCCGGGATGAATTCCAGCTTGACCTGGGTATCCTTGGCACCGCGGATCTTGGCCACGACGTCGTCGATGCGCCAGCCGATCACATCCTCGACCAGGCCGGACTTGCCCTGGCCAACGCCGACGATGCGGTCCCCCGGCTTCAGGGTGCCGTCCACTGCGGCCGGACCACCGGCGATGATCTCGCGGATCACCACCATGTCGTCCTGCCGCTGCAGCTGCGCACCGATGCCTTCCAGCGACAGCGACATCGCCTGGTTGAAGTTCTCGGCGGTGCGCGGGGTGAAGTAGTCAGTGTGCGGATCAACCGCGCTGGTGTAGGCGTTCATGAAGAACTGGAAGACGTCTTCGCCCTTCAGCTCGTTGACCGACTTCTCCAGCGTCGCGTAGCGCTTGTCCAGCGTCTTGCGGATGTCGTCCGGCTTCTTGCCCGCCAGCTTCAGGCGCAGCCAGTCGTTCTTCACCGACTTGCGCCACAGCTCATCCAGTTCGGCACTGCTGGCCGCCCACGGAACCTTCTTGCGGTCGTATTCGAAGCGCTCGTCGGTGGTGAAGTCCGGCTCCTGCTTGAGCAGCTTGCGCGCATAGGCCACGCGCTCGCCGACGCGCTGCTTGTAGACCGCGAACACCTGGAACGCCGGCTCCAGCTCGCCGCCACGGATGGCCGAAGAGATGTTGGCTTCGAACGGCGCGAAGCGCGCCACGTCGGCCTGGGTGAAGTACTGCTTGCCGCCGTCCAGGGTCTCCAGGTAACGCTTGAACACGTCTTTGGAGGTGGCCTCGTCCAGCGCGCGCGGGCGGTAGGCGTAGCGGCTGTCGGACAACAGGCCGTACACCAGCTTGGAGGTGGTCACCTGATCGGCGGTGGCCGCCGCGGGCAATGCGGGCGAGTCGGCCTTGGCCGCCAGCGCCAGCGGCGCGACCAGCGCCAGGGCCATCAGGAATGCGGGGGCTTTGAATTTCATTGACGTGCTCGAAGGCGCCTTGCCAAGGGGGAGACTGCAGGGTGTTCAGACACCACGACAGTGCCGAAAGTTGCCGGGTTTGTCATCCGGCCGCGCTCGGTGGAAAACCAGCCTAGCCGGGCCGGTGTAGCAAATTGTGAATGCATGCAGAGCCGAGCCCATGCTCGGCTGGCCGGCAGCAAGCAGCCGAGCATGGGCTCGGCTCTGCGGCAGGCAGAGGTATGCGGACCAACGGTCCGCACCCACCTCAAGAGATGCCGGCGCCCTTGGCCTGCACGTCAGCGTGGTACGACGAGCGCACCATCGGGCCGGACGCCACGTGGCTGAAGCCCAGCGCGTAGCCGTAGTCTTCCAGCGCCTTGTAGTCCTCGGGGGTCCAGTACTTCAGTACCGGGTGGTGATGCGCGGTCGGCTGCAGGTACTGGCCGATGGTGATCATGTCCACATCGTGCGCGCGCAGGTCGCGCATCGTGGCCTTGATCTGTTCGAAGTCTTCGCCCAGGCCCAGCATGATGCCGCTCTTGGTCGGCACGTCCGGGTGCTGTGCCTTGAAGTTCTTCAGCAGGTTCAGCGACCACTGGTAGTCCGCACCCGGGCGCACGTTGCGGTACAGGTCCGGCACGGTCTCGATGTTGTGGTTGAACACATCCGGCGGGTTCTGCGCCAGGATCTCCAGCGCGCGCTCCATGCGGCCCTTGCCACGGAAGTCCGGGGTCAGCACTTCGATGCGGGTACCCGGCGACTTTTCGCGGATGGCGGTGATGCAGTCGACGAAGTGCTGGGCACCGCCGTCACGCAGGTCATCGCGGTCGACGCTGGTCACCACCACGTACTTCAGGCCCATGTCGGCCACGGTCTGGCCGAGGCTGGCCGGTTCGTTGGCATCCGGCGGCTTCGGGCGGCCATGGGCCACGTCGCAGAACGAGCAGCGGCGGGTGCAGACCTCGCCGAGGATCATGAAGGTGGCGGTGCCATGGCCGAAGCATTCGTGGATGTTCGGGCAGCTGGCTTCCTCGCACACCGTCACCAGGCGGTTCTCGCGAAGCTTGGCCTTGAGGTTCTGCACGGCGTTGCCCGAGGGAATGCGCACGCGGATCCACGACGGCTTGCGCAGCACCGGCGCGTCGGCGAACTGCACCGGCGAACGGTTGATCTTGTCACCGCCCAGCTGCTTGACCCCGGCCTGCAACGGCGCGGCGGACGGAGAGTCGCCCTGCACGATCTGCAGGGGAATGGAACGGGCGGTGGTTTCAGTCATGGCAGTTCCGGGGGGCGGTCAGGCGGCCGCAGAAAGATCGGGCAGTTCCGGCGTGTGCTGCAGCAGCAGGCCGAACTGGCGGGCCAGGTGGTCCAGCAGCACCGGCTTGACGGCATCCAGCCCGGAGGGGCCGCCCAAGTCTACCACCGAGGTCACCTGCAACCCCTGATAGCCACAGGGGTTGATGCGGTGGAAGGGTTCCAGGTCCATGGCCACGTTGAAGGCCAGGCCATGGAAGGTGCAGCCGCGGCGCACGCGGATGCCAAGCGCAGCGATCTTGGCGCCACCGACGTAGACGCCCGGGGCGCCCTCGCGGCGTTCGGCGCCGATGTTCCACTCGGCCAGGGTATCGATGAGGGCCTGCTCGATGCGGCACACGTAGTCGCGCACACCGATGCCCAGCCGCGGCAGGCGCAACAGCGGGTAGACCACGATCTGGCCGGGCCCGTGATAGGTCACCTGGCCGCCACGGTCCACGTGCAGCACGGGGATGTCACCCGGCGCCAGCACGTGCTCATCCTTGCCGGCCTGGCCCAGGGTGAACACCGGATCGTGCTCGACTACCCACAGTTCGTCGGCGTCGGCGTCGCTGCGCTGGTCGGTGAAGCGCTGCATGGCGCGCCACACCGGCTCGTACGCCTGGCGGCCGAGGTCGCGGACCACCGCAAGACGCGGTGCGCGGTCTTCCGGGGCGGCTTCGGCCGGGCAGCTGTCGGCTACAGCGTCCACTTCACTTCCGGGTGGTCGCGCAGTGCCTGGTGCGCCAGGTCGTACTGCTCGCGGCTCTCGGCCTTGAACACGATGCGGACGGACACGTACTTGCCGTTGGACGAATGCTTCCAGCTGATGCGTTCGTTCACCACATCGATGCCGGCAGCCAGCAGCAGACGGGGAAGCTCATGCTCCAGGCCGCGGTTGGCCGGGCCCATGGCGCTGAGCTCGAACTGGCCGGGGAACTGGAAGCCGTGGTCGGGGTTGTCGGACTTGATTTCCATGGCCCCATTATCGGGCCGCAGGGCAACAAACCCAAGAGTATTCACCAACGTCAAAGACAGCACTGGCGGCCTGCTGCGTTGCAGCTGGCCCAAAAGCGCGGGCGGAGAGCCCAACGGCAGCTGACTGGTTCTTTCGGCCCCTCACTGACCGGGGCATCATGCGCGCGGCCTGCAGTCGCCTTCACGCCAGGCCTGCGGCGCGTGCGCGGGTAACGAATTGTGTCCGCCGGACAATGTTGTTTTCGGAACAGACAAGTGATCCCAACGTGCTCGTTCCGGCGCGCGGGCACGAGTACCGTAGCGTTGCAGAAAACGACAGAAAACCGCCCCCTTCCCCATGAGCATTCCATCCATGCATAGTGTCGCAGCCCTCGGGCTGGCCGGCCTGCTGGCCTCTGCCCTCCCCTTTGCCGCCCAGGCGGCCGAACAATGTGGCCCGGACGCGATGCGCGATCACCCGCCGCAGGTCAATTTCCGCGTCGACAACGACCTGTTCGGCGGCCGCCACCAGGACCAGGGCTATACCAACGGTGCGCTGTTGACCCTGGTCTCGCCCAATCTGGTCGATTACACCGACGACCCGTGCCTTCCACGCATGGCGCGCTGGGTGAACCAGTACCTGGAAGGCCTGCATCCGGGCAGGTTCGAACAGCAGAACATGATCTTCAGCATCGGCCAGGGCATCTTCACCCCGACCGATTTCAGCCGCAGGGACCTGATCGAGGACGACCGCCCTTACGCGGGCGTACTGATCGCAAATTTCGGTTTCAATGCGCGCAGCGGCGACCGCCTGCAGACCACCCAGCTGACGTTGGGCGTAGTTGGCCCGTGGGCACAGGGCAAGCAGGTGCAGAATGCCGTGCACGAAGTGCTGGGCGACGAGAAATTCAAGGGCTGGGACAACCAGCTGCACAACGAGCCGCTGTTCATGCTGACCCATGAGCGCATGCGCCGCTGGCCGGGTGATGCCAGCATCAATGCCGACGGCTGGGGTTGGGACGCGATCAGCCACTACGGCGGCTCGATCGGCAACCTGGAAACCAAGGCCAACCTCGGCGGTGAAGTGCGCTTCGGCTGGAAGCTGCCGGACGACTTCGGCAGCACGCCGTTGCGCCCGGCCGGTGAGAACACGGCACCGACCCGCAGCGGCCGTCCCAATGGCTGGTCCTGGCACCTGTTCGCGACCTCGGACGCGGCCTGGGTGATCCGCGACATTACGCTGGATGGCAACACGTTCCGCAACAGTCACAGCGTGGACAAGCGCCATGTGGTGGCCTACGGCGGCTATGGCGTGGCCGTGATGTACGGACGCTGGAAGTTCGCCGCTGCGCGTTACCACAGCACGCGGGAGTTCAACGGCCAGCGCCAATCGCCGGTGTTCGGCAGCTTCACCATCAGCCGCTCGCTGTAGGCGAGGGGCTGAGGGTGAAGCGGGTAGGTGCCGACCGTTGGTCGGCACACCGGTTACTGCATCGCTCGCTGCATGTGAGGCGCTGCCGGTCGTGCCGGCCGCTGGCCGGCTGCCGGCAGTTCCGGATGAGTTGCTGGGGAGCCGGCCAGCGGCCGGCACGACCCGCATCCGGGTGGGCTCATGCGGAGCCGGCCAGCGGCCGGCACGACCCGCATCCGGATGGGCTCATGCGGAGCCGGCCAGCGGCCGGCTCTACCCCCCGCGTGCGGGGGGAAGCGGCCTTCCGAAACAGAAAAGGCCGGCATTTGCCGACCTTTTCGTTCACCACGCAAAGGCGTGGATCATTCCGATTCCCACCACATCCAGAAGCTGTCCCACAGGCGCTTGAAGAAGCCGGCCTGCTCGACGGCGGCCACGGCCACCAGCGGTGCCTCGGCGATGACCTTGCCATCCAGCGTGACCTTCACGGTGCCGATCTGCTGGCCGGCGGTGAACGGTGCTTCCAGGGTCTTGGGCACGTCGATGCTCGGCTTCAGATCGTTGTAGCGGCCGCGCGGCACGCTCACCAGCATCGGCTGGGCCACGCCCAGCTGTACCTTGTCGGTGGTGCCCTTCCAGACCTTGTGCTCGGCCACGGCCTTGCCCGGTTCGTACAGGCGGTGGGTCTCGAAGAAGCGGAAGCCCCAGTTCAGCAGGGCCAGGCTGTCGTCGGCACGCTGCTTCTCCGACGCACCACCCAGCACTACGGCGATCAGGCGCTGGTCGCCACGCTGGGCCGAGCTCATCAGGCAGTAGCCGGCTTCGGACGTGTGGCCGGTCTTGATGCCATCCACGCTGCCATCGCGCCACAGCAGCAGGTTGCGGTTCGGCTGCTTGATGTTGCCGACCTGGAATTCCTTGATCTTGTTATACGCGTAGGTTTCCGGGTAATCACGCACCATCGCGCGGCCCAGCAGCGCCAGGTCGTAGGCGGTGCTGTGGTGGCCCTGTGCGGTCAGGCCGTGGGCGTTGACGAAGTGCGAGTCCTTCATGCCGATCTTGGCGGCGTAGCTGTTCATCAGCGACGCAAAGGCCTCTTCGCTGCCGGCCACATGCTCGGCCAGGGCGATCGCGGCGTCATTGCCGGACTGGATCGCCATGCCCTTTTCCATGTCTTCCAGGCGTGCGGTCTGGTTGACCGGGAAGCCGCTGTAGCTGCCGTCGGTACCGGCGCCACCTTCGCGCCAGGCGCGCTCGCTCATCATCACCTGGTCATCTGCACGGACCTTGCCGTTCTTGACCTCGGCGGCAACCACGTACGACGTCATCACCTTGGTGATGCTGGCCGGGGCCAGCTGCTCGTGGATGTTCTCGCCGGCCAGCACCTGGCCGGTGGCGTAGTCCATCAGGACCCAGGCCTTGGACACGCTCGGGGCCGGGGCCGGCGGGGTCGCGACGGTGGCCGGGGCGGCGGCGGCGGCGGCAGGCGCCGGCGTGGCCGGGGTCGGCAGCGGCGTCTGGGCGGAAGCCAGGCCCACCACCAGGGTGGCGGCCAGGGCGGTGGCGGCGGAACGGAAATTCATTGGACAGCAGGCTCCAGGGGACGGCCGGGAATGGAGGGTGGAACGTAACGGCCATTGTAAGGCCGGGGGAGCCTGGGCCGGCAGGACCGGCCCGGGCGGATCAATCCTTGACGATCTGCGGCGAACCCAGGCCCAGACCGGCGATGCGGCCGGCAAGTTCCGCGGCACTGGCATGGTCGTTGGCAGGAACGCGCAGACGGAACAGGGTGCGGCCACCGGCGGCGATGTCGCTGATGGTCGCGCCGACGATGCCGGCAGCGTTGAGCTGGCCCATCGCGCGGTTGGCGTTGTCGCGACTGGAGAAGCTGGCGACCTGCACCATCACCGCGCCCACCACCTGCTGCGACAGGCTGGGTGCCGCCGGCGTGGCGGCGACGGTGCGCACGGGTGCCGGCGCGACGGCGCGCGGCGCGGCGCTGGCGACTGCAACCGGCGCCGGTGCGGTGCTGCGCAGCGGTGCACTCGGCGGCAGGCTGCTGACCGCCACCTCCGGCACGGTGCTGGCCACGCCCTGGGTGGTGGCCGGCTGGCCGCGTGCCGGCATGCCATCGCCCGGCAGGCGCTTGACCAGGCGATCGATATCGCTGTCGGCAGTGGCGCGCGCGGTCGCTGCCGGGCGTGCACTGGCCACCGCAGCTGCCGCTTCGGCGGCACGACGCTCGCGGCGGGACGGCTTCTGCGCCAGCAGGTTGCTCTCGCCCGGCTGCAGCGCGCGCACTTCCACGTTGCCGGTACCGCGCTGGGTGATGCCCAGGCGCACGGCGGCGGCATAACTGAGATCGACCACGCGACCATCGTGGAACGGGCCGCGGTCGTTGACGCGCACGATCACCGACTCGCCATTGTCGAGGTTGGTCACGCGGGCGAAGCTGGGCAGCGGCAGCGTCTTGTGCGCGGCGGTGAACTGGTACATGTCGTAGACCTCGCGGTTGGAGGTCAGGCGGCCATGGAACTTGGCGCCGTAGTACGACGCGGTACCGCGCTCGACATAGTCGTGGGTATCGTCGAGCACCTTGTACGACTTCCCCAGCACCACGTACGGCGACTTGTTGCCGATCGCCGAGCGCTCCTCGGCGGTCACTTCCGGCTCGGGAATGCAGGCCACGTTGGGAATGTAATCCGGCGTGCTGTCACGCACGCCCGGCTTGTACAGGCCACCGGCAGTGTAGTTGCCGCGGGTGCTCAGGTCTTCCTTGGCCGCCGCGTACGGTGACCCTTCCGGGCAGTGTGCCGGGCGCGAGCCACGCCCCTGCACCAGCGTGCCGCCGGACTTGCCACCATGGCCGGCCGTGGCCGGCTTCTTCGGCGCGCTGCTGCAGGCAGCCAGCGCGAGGACGATCAAGCCTGGGACCAGCCATCTGATGTTCATGCCGGGGGCAGCTCCTGTCCGGCGATGGCCTGGGACAACTGGAACACGGCCATCGCGTACATCTTCGAGAGGTTGTAGCGGGTGATCGCGTAGTAGTTCTGGAAGCCCAGCCAGTACTGCTTGCCGGTGCTGCCTTCAAGCGTGATCGGCGTGGCGGTGGCGCCCGGCTGCACCGGCGCGCCCGGCTGGTAGCCGCGCTGCGCCAGGTCGGCCATCGTCCAGGTCGGCATCCATTCGGTCGGATTGAACTCCTCGCGGTTCGGCGCCAGCGTGGCCGGCACGGCCACCTGCCCGCCACGCACCCAGCCGCCCTTCTTCACGAAGTAGTTGGCGATGGACGAGAATACGTCGTCGTAGCTGGTGAACAGGTCGCGGCGGCCATCACCGTTTCCGTCCACGGCGTAGTCGAGATAGCTGGACGGCATGAACTGGCCCATGCCCATCGCACCGGCATAACTGCCCTTGAGCGTGGTGATATCCAGTTTCTCTTCGTGGCCCAACTCGAACAGCTTGGCCAGCTCATCGCGGAAGAACAGCTCGCGGCGCACTTCGCGTTCCAGCTTGGCCGGGTCGCCGCTGCGCGGGTAATAGAACGCCAGCGTGTACAGCGCATCGAGCACGCGATGGCTGCCAGCATTCCTGCCGTAGCTGGTTTCCACACCGATGATCGCGACGATCACTTCGGCCGGCACGCCGGTGCGCTGCTGCACGCGATCCAGTTCGGCGCGGTGTTCGGCCAGGAACGCGCGACCGCCATCGATGCGCGCCTTGCTGATGAACATCGGCCGGTACTCATTCCACGGCTTGACCCGTTCGGCCGGGCGCGACATCGCGGCGATGATCGGCTGGCGCACCTGCGCCTGGTCGAGCACGCTGCTGATCTGCTCCGGCTTCAGGCCATAGCGCTTGGCGGTATCGGCAATGAAGCGGGCCCGTGCGACCTCGAACGGCACCGGGGTGAGATCGACCGGCGCCGCGGTGGCGGCGGTGGCTTCAGGCGCGGCCTCGGCCGGGCCATGGGCCTTGGCGGCGGGCTGGCGCGGCGTACTGCTGGCCTGGGGCGAAGACGGTGGGGACTTCGGCTGGGTCGCGCAGGCGACCAGGCCGAGGGTGAGCATGCAGGCCAGAGTGCGTCGAATCATCGTCGCAGGTTAGCAGGTCATGGATGAATTAAAACCCCTAACACCATGAATCACAACGATTTGCCTGCGACCAGCGGGAAATGTGAAGGCATCGTGATCGCCCTTCCCCATTCAGATAGAGGTTGCCGGTTGCGTCCCCATCCCCGCAGACGCAACCGGCGACCGGATCCGGTCGGTACCTGCGCGGCTGCCGCTCCCCAGTGGCAGTGCCCCGCGCTCCCTGTACCCGTTGGATCAGTACTGCTTCCCGCCCGACGCCCCCTCGCGCTGCAACGATTGACGGCGCGCCGTGCCGAACGGGCCGCCATTGTGCAGGCCGATTACGACAAGTCCATTGATCAAGATCAACGCGGTGTAAAAGTGTGAACCAGCTAGCGTTTTTTACGGACTTTGGTCGGTGGGTGTATTGCATCGCATTGTTGTGAGAACGCTTCCACAACAGGCACTGCGCAACGTCAGAGAGTTTCCAGCCAACGGCGCAGCCCCTCGTGGGTGGTGTCTGGGTGGTCGCGTAAAGCAGAAGCCGCGCGTGGGGCCGGTCGGGTTGGGTACGCGGGGGACGCCGTGAATCCGTCCATGGAGGCTTGGCAGCCGCATCCATGCGGCTGACACCCCCGCGTACCCAACCCGACCGTCCTCTGACAGTTTTCGCGCGCGTTCACCCACGGCGAAGAAAAGAAAAGATCAAAAGCAAAAGCGGCTTGGCAGGTCGCTTTCTGTAGAGCCGAGCCCGCGCTCGGCTGCTTTCCGGCCGGCCCGCGAAGCCGAGCATGGGCTCGGCTCTACGCGAGCAAGCGCAGCGCTGCGATCCGCTGTTGATCTTCTTTTTCTTCTCCGTGGGTGGACACGCCCGGAACCTGTCCGTGGCCGGGTAGATGGGCTGCGCAGGGGCGTGAGCCGCATGGATGCGGCGACCGAGCTTACATGGACGTACTTGCAGCGCCCCCTGCGCAGCCCATCTACCCGGCCCCACCCATGAACTGCTTTGCGCCGTCACCCACGAGGGGCTGCGCCGTTGGCTGGAAACCCTATCCCCCGTGCACGGGCCGGTGCCCGCGTACCGCCATCACCAACCCGATGCCGGCCAACAGCGAAACCGCCGATGTGCCGCCGTAGCTGATCAGCGGCATCGGAATGCCCACCACCGGCAGCAGGCCGGAAATCATTCCGCCGTTCACCAGCACGTAGACGAAGAACGCCAGCCCCAGGCTGCCGGCCAGCAACCGTGCATGCGTGTCGCGCGCGTGCACGGCAATCCACAGGCAACGCCCGACCACGAACAGGTACAGCGCGAACAGCGTCGCCACGCCGATCCAGCCGAACTCTTCGGCCAGCACCGAAAACGCGAAGTCGGTGGTGTATTCGGGGAGGAAATCCAGCGTGGCCTGGGTGCCCTGCCCCCAGCCGCGTCCCTGCCATCCCCCGGAGCCGATCGCGATGCGTGACTGCAGGATGTTCCAGCCGGTGCCCAGGGGGTCGGCCGCCGGGTCGAGGAAGGTCAACACACGATCCTTCTGGTACTGACGCAGCAGACCGAACCACGCCAGCGGCGCGGCCACTGCCAGCCCCGCCGCGCCGGTCGCCACCCAGCCCCAGTGCAGGCCCGCCAGCAACAACGCGAACACGCCGCTGGCGGTGACCAGCGTGGCGGTGCCGAGGTTGGGCTGCATCAGGATCAACACCGCCGGCGCGCCGATCAGCACCGCGGCGGTCAGTACCGTGCGCGGCGACGGCGGCAGCGGTTGCCGGTGCAGGTACCAGGCCATCATCAACGGCAGGCTGAGCTTGAGCAGCTCCGACGGTTGCAGGTAGAACACGCCGAGGTTGAGCCAGCGCTGCCCATATTTGCCGGTGCCGATCACATACACCGCCATCAGCGGCAGCATCGACAGCGCGTACAACGCTGGTGTCCACGCGCGCAGGCGCAGCAGCGAAACACGTGACAGCAGCCACATCGCCAGCAGTCCACCCGCAAAGCGCGCCGCCTGCCCGGCCACCGGCCCGGACACACTGTGCAGCACCGCCAGGCCCGCGCCCATCAGGATCAGCAATGCGAGCAGCAACGGCAGATCGATCGTGCGCACTGCCTCACGGCAGCCGCCAAACAGTCGTTTCCATTCCACGCGCAGCACGCTAGCAACGGGCGCTTGCGTGAAGCTGTCAGGGTGCTTCTGATCTCCGTAGCCGGGCTGTGGGGTCAGATCCCTTTTCCCTGTGGAAAAAGGGATCTGACCCCGACGCCGTACTCAGCCGTAGCCGCCGTGCACCGGGTTGTGACTGCGCACCGCCATCACCAATCCGAAGCCGGCCAGCAGTGACACCGCCGAGGTACCGCCGTAGCTGATCAGCGGCATCGGCACGCCCACCACCGGCAGCAGGCCGGAAATCATCCCGCCGTTCACCAGCACATAGACGAAGAACGCCAGGCCGGTGGCGCCGGCCAGCAGGCGCGAATACGAATCGCGCGACTGGCTGGCGATCCACAGGCAGCGCCCGATCACCACCAGGTACAGCGCCAGCACGGTGGCCACGCCGATCCAGCCGAACTCCTCGCTCAGCACCGAGAACGCGAAGTCGGTGGTCTGTTCGGGAATGAAGTTCAGGTGCGACTGCGAGCCCTCGCCCCAGCCCTTGCCATCGAAGCCGCCGGAACCGATCGCGATCTTCGACTGGATGATGTTCCACCCGGCCCCCAGCGCATCCATCTCCGGGTCCAGGAACATCATGATGCGGTCCTTCTGGTACGGCCGCAGCAACCAGAACCAGGCCACCGGCGCGACCGCGGCCACGCCACCCACGCCCAGGCCGACCCACCACCACGGCAGGCCGGCCAACAACAGCACGAACACGCCACTGGCAGCGATCAGCACACCAGTACCGAAGTCCGGCTGCAGCATCACCAGGCCGGTGGGCACGCCGATGATGACCAGGGCCACGAGCACGGTGTTGAAGCGCGGCGGCAGCGGCATCTTGTGCAGGTACCAGGCCACCATCATCGGCAGGCTGACCTTCAGCAGCTCGGCCGGCTGCAGGTAGAAGAACTTCAGGTCCAGCCACTGCCGGCCGTACTTGCCGGTGCCCAGCACGAACACCGCCAGCAACGGGATCATCGAGATCGCGTAGATCATCGGCGTAGCCGAGCGGATGCGCAGGATCGGCACCCGCGAGATGCCCCACAGCGCGGCCATGCCCACGGCGAAGCGCGCGCCCTGGGCCATCACCAGGCTGTCGCCACCGGCGCTCTTCAGGGTGGCCAGGCCGATCACCATCAGCGTCCCCAGGGCCAGGCACAGCACCCAGTCCAGCGTGCTGAAGAAGCGGCGCAGCATGTCGCCGGCCCAGCGCAGGAACACTCTCATCGTACGGGCTCCGCGACGGTCGGGCGTGGCGTGGCGGGCAACACGGCGGCGGCCGGCGTCGCCGGCTGCGGTGCGGGTACAGGTTCCGGCGCCGGCACGCCGACCAGCACCGGATGTTCACCCAGCTGCGCCGCGGCGAGGTCGCCAGCCTGGCGCGCGCCGGCATCTTCGTTGTCGAACGCGGTGGCGCCGATGGCGGTGGTGCCGCGCTCGCTGTCCAGTGGCTGCATGCCTTCGGGCATCTTGCCCAGCAGGTAGGCGTCGAACACCTTGCGTGCGATCGGCGCGGCCGCCGAACCACCATAGCCGCCGCCTTCCACGGCCACCGCGATCGCGATCACCGGGTTTTCCACCGGTGCGAAGCCGACGAACAGCGCGCGATGGCGCAGGTGCATCGGCAGGCTCTTCGGATTCACTGCCGCCGTGCCCTTTCGGCTGATGACCTGCGCGGTACCGGTCTTGCCGGCCATCACGTACGGCGCACCCACCGCCACGCGCCAGCCGCTGCCGCCGGGCCGCATGGTCGCCATCATGCCCTCGCGCACGGCCTGCACGTTGGCGGGGTTGGGGCTGACCGGCTTGCTCTCGCCAGCCGGCATCGCCGACCAGTCGCTGTCGAAACCCTCGCGCTGCTGGATCACCAGGTGCGGGGTGCGCAGCTGGCCATCGGCCAGACCGCTGACGCCGCGCGCCAGCTGCAGCGGGGTGACCTTCCAGTCACCCTGGCCGATGCTGATGTTGACCGTATCACCGGGGTACCAGGCTTCCTTGCGGCTCTTCCGCTTGTAGGCCGGCGACGGCAGGATGCCGCCGATCTCGCCGGTGAGGTCGATGCCGGTCGGCTGGCCGAAGCCGTAGTACTCCATGTAATGGTCGAAGCGCTCGATGCCCAGGTCCAGCGCCAGCTTGTAGTAGTAGGTGTTGACCGATTCGGCGATGGACTTGCGCAGGTCGGTCCAGCCATGGCCGCCACGGTGGGCGTCACCCCAGCCGCGGGAAGTGCCCGGCAGATAGAACATGCCGGTGGACAGCACCTTGTCTTCCGGGCGTCGAACGCCCGAATCCAGGCCGGCCAGGCCGATCAGCGGCTTCAGCGTGGAACCGGGGGCGACGCCACCGAGCACCAGGCGGTTGAACTGCGGCCGCGACGGGTTTTCGTTCAGCGCCTTGAAGTCGGCATGCGAGATGCCGTTGACGAACAGGTTGGGGTCGTAGGACGGCAGGCTGACCATCGCCAGCACTTCGCCGGTGCGCGGGTCCATCGCCACCGCCGAGCCTTCCTGGTCGCCGAAGGCGGCCACCATGGCGCGCTGCAGGTCGGCGTCGATCGACAGCCGCAGGTCGGCGCCGGACTGCGCGGCGACGCGGCCGATGGTGCGGATCGCGCGCCCCTGCACGTTGGTCTCGACCTGCTCGTAGCCGACCTTGCCGCGCAGCTGCTGCTCGTAGTAACGCTCCAGGCCGGACTTGCCGATGTGGGTCAGCGCGGCATTGCCTTCGCCGAGGATCTCCAGATCCTTGTCATCAACGCGGCCAACGTAGCCGATGATGTGCGCGAACAGATCGCCGTAGGGGTAGCGGCGGGTCAGGTAGGGCTCCAGCTCGACGCCGGGGAAGCGCCAGCGGTCGACCGCGAAGCGCGCCATCTCCTCGTCGCTCATGCGCAGCTTCAGCGTGACCGGCAGGAACTTGCGGCGCGCCTTGCGCGACTTGTTGAACGCTTCCAGCTCTTCCGGGCTGATGTTGATGATCTTCGCCAGCCCTTCCAGGGTGGCGTCCATGTCCTTGACCTTGTCCGGGGTCACGTCCAGGCGGAAGGCCGGCACGTTCTCGGCCAGCAGGCGGCCATTGCGGTCGTAGATCATGCCGCGCCCGGGCACCACCGGCCGCGGCTTGATGCGGTTGGCTTCCGAGCGCGTGGCATAGACGTCGTGGTCCAGCACCTGCAGCTTGAAGTACCAGCCGCCCAGGCCCAGCAGGCAGACCAGCACGCCCAGGAAGCCCAGCGCCGCGCGGCGGCGGAACTGTTCGGCTTCGGCGTGCGGGTTCTTGACCTGGCGGCGCGGGATCATGGCTCAGCGCCCGCGCTTGCCGAAGCGCACCGCGTCCAGCAGCACGAACACCAGCGGCCACAGGCCCATGCCCAGCAGCGGTGCCCACCAGTACGACCACGGCAGGGTCGGCTCATCCACCACGATGTGGACCAGCGCGCTGACGATGCGGTCGTTGAACAGCAGGCCGCCGATGGCCAGCATCTGCTGGGACATCGGGAAGAAGCGGATGCGGGCGCGGAAGCGCTGCAGGATGAAGGCCAGCATCACCAGCCGCAGCGCCTGTTCGCCCAGCACGCCGCCGTACAGCAGGTCGGCAACCACGCCGCTGGCGAAGGCGATGCCCAGGCCGACGCGTTCGGGGGCTTCGATGACCCAGTACGCCAGCACCAGCGCCAGCCAGTACGGGCGCAGCGGCTGCAGCAGCGCCGGCAACGGCAGCAGGCCCAGCAGCAGCGCCACCACCAGGCTGGCCGGCAGCACCCACGGGTTGTCGCGCAGGCGGCTCATCGCTGGGCCTCCGGCGTGGTCGGTTGCCGGCCAGCGGCCGGCACTACCGTAGCGCCGGAGGCTGGGGTGGAGCCCCCCTCTTGTTGAGGGGGGCGCGCCGAAGGCGCGGGGGTAAGGGAGGATGCGGGGGCAACAGTCCTCGTTTGCGACGAGGGCTGTTGCCGGCCAGCGGCCGGCACTACCGGGGAGCTGGCCGGAGCCGGCGTCGTTGCCGCTGGCGCGGCTCCCGCAGGCACGCTGGCGCCGGTGGCCGGCCCCCCCGGGGCGGTTTCTTCCAGCTGCAGGCGCAGTTCCGGCGGAATGCGGATCGCCGCGCCCGGGCGCAGCAGCAGCACGTCGCGGCCGCGGTCGAGCTGGGCCGCCGGCTTCAGTTCGCCGACCAGGAAGGCGTGGGTGTCGTCCGGGCGCAGGCCGGTGATGGTGCCGACCGGGAAGCCGGCCGGGAAGCGCCCGCCGAGGCCGGAGGTAACGATCTCATCGCCCACTTCCACGCCGGCGCTGAGCGGAATGTCGCGCAGCTCCAGCGTGTCGCCGCGGCCGTAGACGATCAGGCGCACGCCGTTGCGGGCCACGGTAACGGGCACCGCGTGGTCGGGGTCGGTCAGCAGCAGCACGGTGGAGGTGCCGCCGGTGACGCTGATCACCTGCCCCATCAAGCCGCCGGCATCGATCACCGCCTGGCCGACGTGCACGCCTTCGCGGGTGCCGGCGTCGAGCACCAGGCGCTGCTTCACCGGGTCCAGGTCGATGTCCAGGATCGGCGCCAGCTGCACGTCCAGGCCGCTGCGCTCGGCCACGTTCAGCAGTTCGCGCAGCTGGGCATTGTCCAGCGCGGCGGTCTGCAGGCGGGTCAGGCGCGCGTTGGCCAGCAGCAGCTGGTTGCGCAGTTCGCGATTCTCGGTCACCAGCTGGGTATGGCTGGCGGCGGAATCCTTGACCTGGTTGCCGAGCTTGCCGGGCAGGCCGGCCAGCGCCCATACCGGCTGCACCAGGCTGTTGGCCTGCTCGCGCAGGCGCGCCAGCCAGCCGGCCTGGTCATCGAGCACGATCAGGGTGATGGCCAACGCGAGATAGGCCAGCAACCGCAGGGGGCTGGCGGCATCACCGGATCGGGAGGCAACGGGAGGACCGGCGTAGGGCGGCACGGCAACGATTCAACTGGCAGAAGGCGAAAGGGAAACACGCGGGCGCCCCGCCGGTGCCGGCCCGCCATCACGGCGGGCCGCACCCCGGAAGGGCGCGGCGGGCAGGAACGGCCGGGACGGCTTATTCCGGCGCAAAGAACTCGTTGCCGTGCATGTCCACCAGCTCCAGCGCACGGCCGCCACCGCGGGCCACGCAGGTCAGCGGATCGTCGGCCACCTGCACGTGCAGGCCGGTTTCCTCGGAGATCAGGCGGTCCAGATCGCGCAGCAGGGCGCCACCACCGGTCAGCACGATGCCGCGCTCGGCGACGTCGGCGCACAGTTCCGGCGGGGTCTGCTCCAGCGCCAGCTTGACCGCGCTGACGATGCCCGACAGCGGCTCGTGCAGGGCCTCGAGCACCTCGTTGGAGCTGATCTTGATCATCTTCGGCACGCCCTCGGCGAGGTTGCGGCCGGAGATTTCCATCTCGATCACTTCCGCCTGCGGGTAGGCGCAGCCCAGCTCGACCTTGATGCGCTCGGCGGTGGCTTCACCGATCAGCATGCCGTGGTTGCGGCGCACGTAGTTGGTGATCGACTCGTCGAAGCGGTCGCCGCCGATGCGGACCGAGGCCGAATAGACGATGCCGTTGAGCGAGATCACCGCCACTTCGGTGGTGCCGCCGCCGATGTCGATGACCATCGAGCCACGGGCCTCGGTGACCGGCATGCCGGCGCCGATCGCGGCCGCCATCGGTTCTTCGATCAGGAACACGTCACGGGCACCGGCTTCCTCGGCCGATTCCTTGATCGCGCGGCGCTCGACCTGGGTCGAGCCGGCCGGCACGCAGACCAGCACGCGCGGGCTCGGGCGCAGCACGCGCGATTTGTGCACCTTCTTGATGAAGTGCTTGAGCATCGCCTCGGTGTAGGTGAAGTCGGCGATGACGCCGTCCTTCATCGGGCGGATGGTGGTGATGTGACCCGGGGTACGGCCCAGCATCTGCTTGGCTTCGGCGCCCACGGCTGCCACCGAGCGGGTGCCACCGATGGCACGGTCCTGGCGCACGGCCACGACCGACGGCTCGTTCAGCACGATCCCCTGCCCGCGCACGTAGATGAGGGTGTTGGCCGTGCCCAGGTCGATGGACAGGTCGTTGGAGAACATGCCACGGAGTTTCTTGAACATCTGAGGAAGGAGTCCTGAGGGGTGTCGTGCCCGCCGCGGGATGGCGAAAAAATGGGCAGAAATCGAGGCCGACAAGCCTAGCAACCCGCCTGCCGCCGAGCAAGGAAAAAACTAGCTGAACCCGCGTCTTCACAGGCTTTCGGCCTGATCGGGCATCACCCGGTTCTGGCCCTGAGCGGCACCAGCGGGTAACCTTTGCGCCGTCGGGCGCCCAAGGGCGCCGTTTGCTTGCCCGCTGAACCGGGCTGGCCCACCCCAAAATTCACCGCATAGGCTTACATCGATGTCCGCTCTGATCTGTGGTTCTCTTGCCTTCGACACCATCATGGTGTTTCCGGACCAGTTCAAGAATCACATCCTGCCGGACAAGGTGCACATCCTGAACGTGTCCTTCCTGGTGCCGCGCATGCGCCGCGAGTTCGGCGGCTGCGCCGGCAACATCGCCTACAACCTGCACCTGCTGGGCGGCCAGCCGATCCCGATGGGCACCGTGGGTTCGGACTTCGGCCCGTACCGCGAGTATTTCGAAGGCCTGGGCATCGACCTGTCGCGCGTGCGCGTGATCGATGAGCTGTTCACCCCGCAGGCGTTCATCACCACCGACCACGACAACAACCAGATCACCGCCTTCCACCCGGGCGCGATGATGCGTTCCTACGAGAACCATGTGCGCGGCGTGCCGGGCGTGACCCTGGGCCTGGTCGGCCCGGATGGCCGCGAAGGCATGATCCAGAACGCGCAGGAATTCCACGAGGACGGCATCCCGTTCATCTTCGACCCGGGCCAGGCCATGCCGCTGTTCAACGGCCCCGAGCTGCGCGCCTTCATCGACCAGGCCGACTACGTGGTGGTCAACGACTACGAGTCGAACCTGCTGCAGGAACGCACCGGCTGGGACGAAAAGGAGATCGTCAGCCGGGTCAAGGCCTACATCACCACCCGCGGCCCGAAGGGCGCGGTCATCCACACCCCGGAAAAGAGCTACGACATCCCGCCGGCGCACGAGCGCCGCGTGGTCGACCCGACCGGCTGTGGCGACGCCTTCCGCGCCGGCCTGATCTACGGCATCCAGAAGGGCTACGACTGGCTGACCATCGGCCGCATGGGCAACCTGATGGGCGCACTGAAGGTCGAGCACCCAGGCACGCAGAACCAGCGCTTCACCTTCGACGAGTTCAACGAGCAGTTCAAGCAGCAGTTCGGTTACGCGCTGGGCGCGTAAACCGAACTGCCCGCGCATCGCTCGGTGGGTGTCGACCTGGGTCGACACTGCCGGCCGGCGGCCGGCACTACCGGAACTTCCGACCGACACGTTGCCTGCTCTGTAGAGCCGAGCCCATGCTCGGCTTGCGCGCGCCTGCGCGATCTGACCGCAGGGCAGCCGAGCGTGGGCTCGGCTCTACACGGTCATGCGGCCTGCCAGGCCGCCAACAGCGCGCGGCAATCGGCGAAATGCCAGTCGGCACGGCCGGGCCACGGGTTTTCCGGCAGGTTGACCAGCACGGTATGGGCGCCCGCGGCGCGGCCGCACTCCAGGTCGTAGGCGTGGTCGCCGACCATCACCGCCTCCCTCGCTGCAATGCCCCAGCGCCGCAGGTGCTGCTGCAGGCCATCCGGCGAGGGCTTGGGCACCGCTTCATCACGGCCGACGATGTCGGCATCATCGAACAGTTCCCCGACCCCGATCGCGTCCAGCGTCAGCTTCGCCAGCGCATGATCGTTGCGGGTCAGGATGCCCAGCCGGCAACCGTCGGCTGCCAGCGCACGCAGCAGCGTCACCGCACCCGGCGCCGGCAGCGCCTCCTCGGCCAGCACACGTTCGTGATCCAGCAGCCACTCACGCTTGGCCTGCGCCGGCGCATCCGGCAACGCTGCGATATGGTCCAGGATGTCCTCCTCGGCCGCGATCTGCAGCGCACGGCGGATCGCGGCGAAATCATGCACGGCGACGGTCAGCGTGCCATCCATGTCGAAGACCCAGTGCCGGATCGCGGACAACGCGTGCACTGCGCTGCCCGTCGCGATCATCACTGCCACCACTGCGGCATGCGACTGGCGTCGACACCGCCGGTCTCGAACACGGCCGTACGCGTGCCGCCAGCCTTGACCGGGAACTCGATGCTGATCGACTTGCCCTTGCGCGCCAGCTTCCACAACGCCTTCTGGTCGGTGATGAACAGGGCGATGGCTTCATCGGTCTTCGGGCGCCAGGCCGCCATCGACACCGGCTTGCCATCGTCCACGGTCACCTTCACCGTGCACTGCGGGCAGCGGAAATCGCCGGCCTGCAGCACCAGGTAAGCGTGCCGCTTCCACTCCGGGTGATCGCGGAACACCAGCTGCACCGGCTTGGCGCCGCTGCCATCCACGTCCACCCGTTCCTTGCTGTAGATCTGCGCCGAAACCTGGTTGCCCTTGTTGCCCACCGGGATCTGGTTGTACTGCCACAGCGCCTGCATGCGGCGCAGGTCGCGCGCGGCATCGCCCTTGGCCTTGACCTCGTCGAAGCCCGCGGCGATGCGCTCGGCGGCGGCGGTGTCCTTGTACTGGTCCAGCAGCGAGGCGCCATGCAGGCGCGCGCGTTCCCAGTCCTGCGCGGCCACGGCCATGTCGTACTGCTTGGCCACGTCCTCGGCCTTGGCTTCCTTCTGCGCCTGCACGGCGGCCGCGGCGGCTTCCTGCGCCTTGCGCTCTTCCTCGGGGTTGCTGCAGGCGGCCAGGGCCAGGGTGCAGGCGGTGAGCAGGATCAGTCGTTTCATGGCGGAGGTCCTATGCGAGTGCATCCCGATTCTATCGGCAGCGAAAAGCGGATACAGCAACGGCGGGTTTCCCCGCCGTAGCTGGTGAAGCAGTGACCGGTTGCCGGCCAGCGGCCGGCACCACCGGTTACTTGGCTTCAGCCTTGGCCAGCATGTCCTGGACCGAGGCCGTGGTGATCGGGTGGTAGCCCGGCTTGGCCTTTTCAAAGGCCTGCTTGGCCAGCTCCAGCTCCTTCGGGGTCTTCACCAGTTCGGCGTAGATCGGCAGGATCAGCTTGCGACGGCCGACGCGCTCGATGAACGCGGCAGCACCTTCATTGGCCTGCTCGTAGCCGCTGCGGATCGCCAGCGGGTACCAGCGCATGGCGATCTCGCCATTCGGGGTGCCGGTGAAGTGGAACGCCTTGTCCAGCGTGGCCAGCTTGTCCAGCGGCTGGGTCGCACCCAGGCCGTCGATGAAGCGCACCCATTCCTGCGTGCTCCAGTCGGCGATGACCTGGCTGCTCGGCACGGTGCCGGCGCTGGCGAAGGCAATGCGCGCGGTATCGACGCTGCTGAAGTTGCGCGACTGCGCCTTGGCCGCGAACGCCGGAATGCCCGGCTCGTCCAGCCACGCCTTCAGTTCGGCCTCGGTCACTGCCGAGGGATTCTTCGGCAGCAGGTTCTTCTTCATGTACGCGACGAACTGGTCGGTGTTCGCGCTCTGGAAGGCATGGTCATCGAACCAGCCGCGCAGGAACGGATCGAAGGTCTCGCGGCCGAAGCGCTGCTCCAGGAATTCCAGGAACCACGAACCCTTGACGTAGGCGACCTGGCTGAGGGCTTCGTCGGGGTCACGCTCGTTCAGCGGCGGCAGCGCCAGCGCCTGGTCGGCCGGGCTCATGTCCTTCACTTCGGCCAGCAGGTCGGTCTGGTCGATCTGCTTCTCCATCTCGGCCATCTCCTTGCCGTACAGGGCTTCGGTGATGCGGCCCTGGACGTAGGTGGTGAAGCCTTCATTGAGCCAGATGTCCTTCCAGCTGGCGTTGGTCACCAGGTTGCCCGACCAGCTGTGCGCCAGTTCATGGGCGACCAGCGAGACCAGCGACTTGTCACCGACGATCACGGTCGGGGTGGCGAAGGTCAGGCGCGGATTCTCCATGCCGCCGAACGGGAACGACGGCGGCAGCACCAGCATGTCGTAGCGGCCCCAGCGGTATTCGCCGTAGAGCTTCTCGGCGGCACCGATCATCTTCTCGGTGTCTTCGAATTCCTTGGCGGCCTTGTTGACCATGGTCGGCTCGGCCCAGACGCCGGAGCGGCCGGAGATCGGCTCGAACACCAGGTCGCCGGCGGCGATGGCCAGCAGGTAGGACGGAATCGGCTGCGGCATCTTGAAGGTGTAGTCACCGTCACGCGCGGCCTTCGGATCGTTGTCGGCGCTCATCAGCACCATCACGTCCGGGCGCGAGACCACGTGCGCGCTGTAGGTGAAACGCACGCTCGGGGTGTCCTGCAGCGGCACCCAGGAGCGGGCGTGGATGGCCTGCGACTGGCTGAACATGAAGGGCAGCTTCTTGCCTTCGGTCATCGACGGCGCCAGCCACTGCAGGCCCGAGGCGGTCGGTGCGGTGTGGTAGGTCACTTCCACCTTGGCCGGCTGTTCCGGGGTCTCGATGGTCAGCTTGCTGCCGAACACCTTGTCGACCGGGGCCAGCGCGAACTGCAGCGGGCTGCGCGCGCCATCGGCACCGACGGCCTCGACCTTGGACACGGTCAGCTCGCGGGTGTCGAGCACCAGCTGCCTGGCGTCCTTCTGCTTCCATTCCAGGGTGTAGGTGGCGGTGCCGCCGATCTGCTTCTGGTCGAAGTCCAGCTTCAGATCCAGTGCGATGTCCTTGATGACGACCTTGTCCGGCTCGGCGTACGAGCTTTCGTCGTGGCTGCGGTTCTCGGCGTTCACGGGGGCGGCGGGGGCCTTTGCGGCAGTCGGGGCGGCGGCGGGCGCGGCCGCCTCCTGGGAGCAGCCGGCGGCCAGGGCCACGGCCAGCGGAAGGAGCATCAGCGGATTACGCATGAATCGGGACCGTTACGGGGATCAAACCCTAATGGTACCTCCCTCCGGCCGCGCAGGCGTTGCGCGGTGCGGGGTAATGCAGGCCGGGGCCGTTCCTGCGCCTCCGGCGCATGCCAACCAAGGTTGGCATCTACAGGTAGGTGCCAACCTTGGTTGGCATCTACAGGCAGGTGCCCACCTTGGTTGGCACGGATCCATCAACGCACGCGGCAGGCCCGTGCCGACCAAGGTCGGCACCTACCAGAGCGGATGACCGCAGCGGGCGAGTGCCAACCAAGTTGGCACCCACCAGAGCAGGGCTTACAGCTTGTAGCCGGAGTGGATCGAGACGATGCCGCCGGTCAGGTTCTTGTAGTGGCAGCGCTCGAAGCCGGCCTGCCCCATCATCGCCTTCAGTTCGTCCTGCGGCGGGTGCTTGCGGATGCTCTCGGCCAGGTACTGGTAGCTGTCCGAATCGTTGGCGAACAGCTTGCCCAGCTTGGGCAGGATCTTGAACGAGTGGAAGTCGTAGATCGGCTTGAACCAGTCCGCGGTGACTTCGGAGAATTCCAGTACGCGGGCCTGGCCGCCCACCTTCAGCACGCGGTACATCTCGCGCAGGCCAGCGTCCTTGTCGGTCACGTTGCGCAGGCCGAAGGCAATGGTGACCAGATCGAAGCTGTTGTCCGGGAACGGCAGGGCTTCGGCGTTGCACTGCACGTAGTCCAGGCCGAGCACGAGGCCGCGGTTGGTCAGGCGGTCACGGCCGACCGACAGCATGCCGGCGTTGATGTCGCCCAGCACCACCGAGCCCTCGGCGCCGACGCGCTCCTTCAGCAGGGCGGCGATGTCGCCGGTGCCGCCGGCCAGGTCGAGCACGCGGTCGCCCGGCTTCACCTGCGCGGTGGCCACGTAGTAGCGCTTCCACGCCCGGTGCACGCCCAGGCTCATCAGGTCGTTCATCAGGTCGTAGTTGCGCGCGACCGAGGTGAACACCTGGCCGACCAGCTTCTGCTTGTCCTTGGCGGCGACGTCGCGGAACCCGAAATGGGTGGTACCGGCTTTGTAGGGGGATTCGCTCATGGCCCCGATTATCGCACCGCCGGGGGCCAGCGGCACCCCCTGCCCGTATGATGGCGGGCCACGACTTACCGGAGCCCCGCATGATCACCACGCCCGACTACCAGGCCCTGCTGCAGACCGCCATCGCCGAAGCCCGCCAGGGCCTGGCCGAGGGCGGCGTGCCGATCGGCGCGGCGCTGTACCACAACGACGGCCGCCTGCTCGGCTGCGGCCACAACCGCCGCGTGCAGGAAGGCGACCCGTCGGTACATGGGGAAACCGACGCCTTCCGCAAGGCCGGCCGCCAGCGCCGTTACCAGGACACCATCATGGTCACCACCCTGGCCCCGTGCTGGTACTGCTCGGGCCTGGTGCGCCAGTTCAACATCGGCACCGTGGTGGTGGGCGAATCGCGCACCTTCCAGGGCGGCATCGACTGGCTGCGCGAAAACGGCGTCAACGTGATCGACCTGGACAACCAGGAATGCGTGGACCTGCTGGGCGATTTCATCAGCCGTCATCCCGACATCTGGAACGAGGACATCGGCGAATGAGCCACGCGCGCTCGTCTCTGCAACACATTTAATGAACGCTTCAGCGCCGGTGCGCCCTTGCGCCGGCGGCCTTTGCGGGCATCGGCGTGACCGCGCGCACAGTCAGCCAGGCCACGCGCACACATTGCGGTAACACCCCACGCGGCTGACACGCCTACGGTGGGTTCACCGGGGCATCCTTTCCCCGGCGGAGCCAGCCATGTGCGCGCACGCCGTACGCCCTACGACAGACCCGATCCTCGATCCGATCCGCGAACGCTTGCGGCAGCAATATGCGCTGCACCGGCGCGGCGCGCCGTTCTGGACTGCCTATCAGCACATGCAACTGGAGCTGGTCCGCCGCCACCCGCTCGACCACGAACGCCTGTGCAATGCGATGGCCACTCTGGCCGAAGACCTCGGTGCGGTCGAACATGCGATCGGCCATCCCAACGCAGGCTCCACATCCCGCTGACGCGGCATGCACCGCCATATACGCCACACTCGGATGAACCCCCACTCCCTTTCCACTCAACCGAACTGGATTGTCATGCACGCTGAAGTCCCCACCATTCCTCCGGTCATCAACGTTGACGCCGAGCTTGACCACTGGCGCCGCCAACATGCCGAAGGCGCACTGCCGCACAACTCGTTCGGCTCGTACGTGCCGTGGATCAAGTTCGCCTGTGATTCGCTGATCACCCAGCCGCGCGCCAGCGAGGCCGAACGTGACGAGATGTTCCAGACCCAATACGCCCTGCAGATCATGCCGCGGCTGAGCGAAGCCCAGGCCCGTGAGTTCGTCGACCGTTGCTGGCAGCACGTCTACCAGAGCAGCCCGGTGCGCAGCCTGCAGGCGCCACGACTGCAGCGCATGCGCGCCTGACCGCCGCTGCACAACCCCTGCACGGGCCACTGCCGATCATCCTCGTCACCTGAGTGGGACGACGACGATGAAAGCACGCAACCTGTTCAATACGATCGCCAAGAAGGCCGCGGCCGCCACCGGCTCGCCGTGGACCTTCCTGGCTGCAGTAGCGATCGTGGTGATCTGGGGCATCAGTGGCCCGGTGTTCGGTTTCAACGACACCTGGCAGCTGGTGATCAACACCGGCACCACCATCATCACCTTCCTGATGGTGTTCCTGATCCAGCACACGCAGAACGCGGATACTGCCGCGATGCAGATCAAGCTGGACGAGCTGATCCGGGCGACGGCCGAAGCCAACAACGAACTGTTGGATCTGGAAGAACTGGATGAAGCGCGCCTGGAAGAGATCCGCGCCGAGTACGAGCAGATGGCGCGCGAAGCCGGCGATGCGCTGGCGCGCGTTCGCGCCTGCCATGCGGCGCGGCGCGACGATGAAGCGGTATAGCAGGCCTCCGAATGACAATGCCGGCCAACGGCCGGCACTACCCTCGATCTCCAGGTAGGTGCCAACCTTGGTTGGCACAGGGCCAGCCGCCTGCGCTGACGCATCCGTGCCAACCAAGGTTGGCACCTACCAGAAGCACTGCTTACCCGCGCTCGTGCCAGCCGCCGCCCAGCACCTTGTACAGGGTGATGCGGTTGGCCTGCTGCGCCAGCTGCGCCTGCAGCTGGGTCTGCTGCGCGTTGTAGGCGGTACGCCGCGCGTCAAGCAGGGTGACAAAGCTGTCCAGCCCCGCGTCGTAGCGTGCCTGCGACAGGCGATTGGCCTGTTCGGCCGCTTCCACCAGGCGCTGCTGTGAACTCACCTGCTCATCCAGGCTGACATTCAACGCCAGCGCATCGGCCGTTTCGCGGAATCCCACCTGGATCGACTTCTCGTACTGCGCCAGTGCGATATCACGATCCGCGTTGGCGATGGCCAGGTTGGCGCGCAGCTTGCCGCCCTGGAAGATCGGCAGGGTGATCTTCGGCAGGAAGCTCCACACACGGGTGCCGCTGTCGAACAGGTTGGACAGTTCGCTGGAGCCGCTGCCGATGCTGCCGGTCAGCGAGATGCTCGGGAAGAACGCTGCGCGTGCCGCACCGATGTTGGCATTGGCGGCCAGCAGCTGGTGTTCGGCGGCCATGATGTCCGGGCGCTGCAGCAGCACGTCGCTGGGCAGGCCGGCCGGCGGCGGGGCCAGCGCCAGCAGCTGCGGTTCGATGCTGTCCGGCAACAGTGCCGGATCGAGCTGGCCACCGGCCAGCAGCGCCAGTGCGTTGCGGTCCTGGGCCAGCTGGCCGCGCAGGCGCGCGGCATCGGTGCGTGCGGTCTCGACCAGGGTACGGGTCTGGGTCAGCTCCAGCGCCGAACTGCCGCCGCGTTCGTGGCGGGCCTCGGCCAGGCGCAGCGAATCCTCGTAGGTCTTCAGCGTGGCATCGGCGATCTTCAGCCGCTGCGCATCAGCCCCATAGGTCAGCCACGCGGTGGCGGTCTCGGCCACCAGGCTCAGCTGCGCGTTGCGGCGGTTGGCAGCCACGGCGAAGTACTGCTGCAGCGCCGCCTCGCTGAGGTTGCGCACGCGACCGAACAGGTCCAGCTCGAACTCGGCCACACCCACGCCCGCGCTGAACTGCTCGGTGACACCGGCATCGGTACCACGGCGGTCCATCTGGCCGGTCACGGCCACGCCGGGCACGCGATCGGCGCGCTGCACGCGGTACTGGCCACGCGCGCGCTCGACATTGAGCACGGCCACGCGCAGGTCGCGGTTGTTCTGCAGCGACTGCTCGATCACCTGCTGCAGGCGCGCATCGGTGAAGAAATCGCGCCAGCCGACGGCGGCGACATCGGCCACCTCGCCCTGCGCGGCCTCGGCCGGCCACTGCGCAGGAATCGCCGGAGCGACGGCGGTGTTCTTCGGCGCCAGGGTGGAGCAGCCGGCCAGCGCGAGCGTGGCGGCAATGGAGAGGAACAGGGATGCACTTTTCATGGGGATCACTTCCATCGGTACTGCCGGATGGCAGGAGGCAGTGCCGGCCAGCGGCCGGCACTACCGTTTCGATAACGCCAGCCTGAGGCCGGCATGACCGTTTCAGGTCACGTCGTGGATCTGCGCTTGAACACGCGCTGCACCACCACGAAGAACAGCGGCACGAAGAACACGCCGAGCACGGTGCCGACGATCATGCCGCCGAGCACGCCGGTGCCGATCGCCTGCTTGGCGCCGGAGCCGGCACCGGTGGAGATCGCCAGCGGTACCACGCCCATGCCGAAGGCCAGCGAGGTCATCACGATCGGGCGCAGGCGGTCGCGCACGGCGTGCATGATCGACTCGATCAGGCTGGCGCCCTTTTCCAGGTTTTCCTTGGCGAACTCGACGATCAGGATCGCGTTCTTGCTGGTCAGGCCCACCGTGGTCAGCATCGCCACCTGGAAGTAGATGTCGCGCTCCAGGCCCTTGAAGGTGTTGGCCAGCACCGCGCCGAGGATACCCAGCGGGGCCGCCAGCAGCACCGCGGTCGGCACGCTCCAGCTTTCATACATCGCGGCCAGGCACAGGAACACGATCATCAGCGACAGCGTATACAGCAGCGGCGTCTGCGAGCCGGCCTGGCGTTCCTGGTAGGACATCGCCGTCCATTCGATGCCGAAACCCGCCGGCAGCTGCTTGGCCAGCTGTTCGATCTCGGCCATGGCATCACCGGAGGCGACACCCGGGGCCGGTTCGCCCTGGATTTCCATTGCCGACACACCGTTGTAGCGTTCCAGGCGCGGCGAACCGTAGTCCCAGTGCTTGGTAGCGAAGGCGCTGAACGGCACCATCTCACCCTTGTCGTTCTTCACGGACCAGAGATCGAAGTCCTCCGGCACCATGCGGAACGCCTGGTCGGCCTGCACGAACACACGCTTGACGCGGCCACGATCGACGAAGTCATCGATGTACGAGCTGCCCCACGCGGCTGCCAGCGTGCCGTTGATCTGGTCGATCGACAGTCCCAGCGAGGTCGCCTTGGCCGCGTCGATGTCGATGCGGAACTGCGGCGTGTCTTCCTGGCCGTTCGGGCGTACGTTGGCCAGCTTCTTGCTGCCTGCGGCCAGGCCGAGCAGCTGGTTGCGCGCGGCCACCAGTGCCTCGTGGCCCTGGCCGCTGTTGTCCTTCAGGAAGAAGGTGTAGCCCGAGGCGGTCCCCAGCTCCGGAATGGCCGGCGGCGGGAAGGCGAAGATGAAGGCATCCTTGATCTGGCCCAGGGCCGCCATCGCACGGCCGGTGATCGGCATCACGCCATTGTCGGCGTCACGCTCGCTCCAGTCCTTCAGCTTGACGAACGCCATGCCCGCGTTCTGGCCCATGCCGGCGAAGCTGAATCCCTGCACGGAAAACACCGAGTCCACCGCATCCTTCTCGTTCTGCAGGAAGTGGTTTTCCAGTGCCGCGATCGATTCCAGCGTGCGTTCCTGGGTGGCACCGACCGGCGCCTGCACCAGCGCCATCAGCACGCCCTGGTCTTCGTTGGGCAGGAACGAGCTGGGCAGGCGCACGAACAGCACGCCCATCAGCACGAACAAGGCCGCCACGATGCCCATGAAGCGCCACGGACGGTGGATGATGCCGCGCACGCCGCGCTGGTAGCTTTCGCTGGTGCGATCGAAGCCACGGTTGAAGCCATTGAAGAAGCGACCGGCCAGGCCACGGTGGGCGACGTGGTGCTCACCCTTCTTCAGCGGCTTGAGCATGGTCGCGCACAGTGCCGGGGTCAGCACGATCGCCACCAGCACCGACAACGCCATCGCAGAGACAATCGTGGCCGAGAACTGCCGATAGATCACGCCGGTGGAGCCGCTCATGAAGGCCATCGGCACGAACACCGCCGACAGCACCAGGCCGATACCCACCAGCGCACCGGTGATCTGGCCCATCGACTTGCGGGTCGCTTCGAGCGGCGACAGCCCTTCCTCGGACATGATGCGCTCGACGTTCTCCACCACCACGATGGCATCGTCCACCAGCAGGCCGATCGCCAGCACCATCGCGAACATGGTCAGCATGTTCACCGAGAAGCCCAGCATCGCCAGCACGCCGAAGGTACCCAGCAGCACCACCGGCACGGCGATGGTCGGGATCAGGGTGGCGCGGAAGTTCTGCAGGAACAGGTACATCACCACGAACACCAGCACGATCGCTTCGATCAGGGTCTGCACCACGCCCTTGATCGACACGCGCACGAACGGGGTGGTGTCGTACGGGATCTCGGCCTTCAGGCCGGCCGGGAAGAAGCCCTTCATGTCTTCCAGCGCGGCATCCACACCGGCCGCGGTATCCAGCGCGTTGGCGCCGGTGGCCAGGGTGACCGCCAGGCCACTGGCCGGCTGGCCGTTGTAGCGGGTGACGAAGTCGTAGGACTCGGCACCCAGCTCGACGCGGGCGACATCACCCAGGCGCAGCTCGGCACCGTCCTGCGCACCGCGCACGATGATGTTTCGGAACTGTTCCGGGGTCTGCAGGCGCGACTGCGCGTTGATGGTGGCGTTGAGCTGCTGGCCCTTCACCGACGGCGCACCGCCGAGCTGGCCGATCGCCACCTGGGCGTTCTGCGCCTTGATCGCGGCGGTCACTTCCGGCACCGACAGGCCATAGGTATGCAGCTTGTTCGGGTCCAGCCAGATGCGCATGGCGTACTTGCCACCGAACACCTGGATGTTGCCCACGCCCGGCACGCGGCTCAGGCGGTCGACGACATTGGAACCGACGTAGTCGGCGATGTCGTTGGCGTCCATGCTGCCGTTCTCGGACACGAACGCGATGACGTTCAGGAAGCCCGAGCTGGACTTGGCCACGTTGATGCCCTGCCGCTGCACTTCCTGCGGCAGCAGCGGCATGGCCAGCTGCAGCTTGTTCTGCACCTGCACCTGGGCGATATCCGGGTTGGTGCCGCTCTCGAAGGTCAGGGTGATGGTGGCCTGGCCGTTGGACGAGCTGTTGGAGGAGAAGTAGATCAGGCCATCAAGGCCCTTCATGTTCTGCTCGATGATCTGCGTCACCGAGTCCTCGACCACCTTGGCCGATGCACCCGGGTAGGTGGCACTGATTTCCACCGCCGGCGGTGCGACGTTGGGGTACATCGAGACCGGCAGCTTGAACAGCGCCAGGCCGCCGGCGAGCATGATGATGATGGCGATCACCCACGCAAAGATGGGTCGATCGATGAAAAAGCGTGCCATGGGGTTCTCCGCTTACTTCGCGTCGCCGGCCGGGGCGGCAGGCTGGGCGGCTGCCGCCGGCTTGGCCGGTGCGTCGCCCTTCTCGGTGGCCTTGACCGGCATGCCGGGGCCGATCTTCTGCAGGCCTTCGACGATGACCTTGTCACCGGCCTTCAGGCCGTCCTCGACCAGCCACTTGTCGCCGACCGTGCGGCTGACCTTGACCGGGCGCACTTCGACCTTGTTGTCCTTGCCGACCACCATCGCGGTGGTGTCGCCCTTCGGGTCGCGGGCGATGCCCTGCATCGGCACCAGCACCGCATCGCTGCGCACGCCGCCGCCGATCACCGCACGCACGTACATGCCCGGCATCAGCAGGCCGTCCGGGTTGTCCACCTTCACGCGCAGGCCGAAGCTGCCGGTGGTCGGATCGACGCTGACTTCGGAGAACTCCAGCGTGCCCTTGTGCTCGAAGGTGCTGCCGTCTTCCATCAGGATGCTGACCGGCAGGGTCTGGTTGTCCTGCAGGCGGCCGGCGGCCAGTTCGCGGCGCAGCTGCAGCAGCTCGGCCGAGGACTGGGTCAGGTCGACATAGATCGGGTCCAGCTGCTGCACGGTGGCCAGTGCGTTGGCCTGGCCGGCGCTGACCAGCGCACCCTGGGTGACGCTGGACTTGCCGATGCGGCCGCTGATCGGCGCGGTGATGCGGGCGTAGCCCAGGGTGACGTTGGCCGCATCCAGCGAGGCCTTGGCGGCACCGACGTCGGCCTCGGCCTGCTTCTGCGCGGCGACGGCGTTCTCCAGGTCCTGCTGGCTGACCGCATCGACCTTGGCCAGCTCGGTGATGCGCTTGGCACTCAGGCGCGCGGCATTGGCGGTGGCTTCGGCGCGGGCCAGCTGGGCGCGGGCGTTGTTGGCCTGGGCCCGGTAGCTGGCATCGTCGAGCTGGTACAGCGGCTCGCCGGCCTTGACCATGCCGCCCTCGGTAAACAGGCGCTTGGCCACGATGCCATTGACCTGCGGGCGCACTTCGGCGACCAGGAAGGCATTGGTACGGCCCGGCAGTTCGCGGGTCAAGCCCACGGTCTCGGACTTCAGCGTGACCACGGTGACGTCACCCGGGCCCTGCTCGGGGGCCTGGGGTTGGCCGCCGCAGGCAGCCACGGTCGCGGCGATTGCCAGCGACAGTGCAAAGGGTCGGATTCGGCTCAGCAACATGACGGAAAGGCTCTTGGAGGAAGGAATCTCAGAGGGAGCTGATATCGATGGACGTTCCCCTTCCGGTGAAAGCCCGCAGATCGCGCCCACCCGGGTGGAGTGGGCGCCGGACCGGCCTGCCACGCACACGACGGGAATGATGGGTGCGAAATATACATACATGCTTGTTTGTTTGTAAACCGGTACAATTCAGCCACGTTTCACCCGCACTCGTACCCACACCCATGGCCCGCAAGACCAAAGAGGACACCCAGGCAACCCGGGAAGGCATCCTTGACGCCGCCGAAGCCTGCTTCCATGAACACGGCGTGGCCCGTACCACGCTGGAGATGATCGGTGCCCGCGCCGGCTACACCCGTGGCGCGGTCTACTGGCACTTCAAGAACAAGAGCGAGGTGCTGGCCGCCATCGTCGAGCGCGTGCACCTGCCCTTCATGCAGGAACTGGAGCGCACCTCCACCGACCAGCGCGACACCCCGGTGCACGACCTGCGCGCGGTAATGGTCCACTCGTTCATCGAGCTGTCCGAGGACGAGCGCCTGCGCAAGACCATGGAGATCATGCTGCGCAGCGATGCGTCGGCGGACACCAGGGTGCTGACCGAAATGCAGCAGGCCGGATTCCGCGATGCGCTGGACCGGATGGAGCGTGCCCTGCGCCGCGCCCGCGATCTGGGCCAGCTGCGCGAAGGCGCCGACCCGAAAATCGCCGCGCGCATGCTGCACGCCACCGTGCTGGGCGTGCTGCACGGCGCGATGGTCGAACCGGAACTGATGGACCTCAAGCGCGACGGCATGCTCGCGCTGGACATGACCCTGGCCGCCTACGTGAAGGATGGTGTGTTCGTTCCCGGCACCGTCCCCGAGCCGCTGCCCGAGGCGTGAACGAGGCTGCTCCCATCACTGCGGCCCCCCCTGCAAGGGCAGATCGATGATCCTGGACAACGTGGTGTGGGGCTTCATCGGGTGTGGCAGCGTCACCGAGAAGAAGAGCGGACCGGCCCTGGCCAACACGCCGGGCTCACGGGTGGTGGCGGTCATGCGCCGCAATGCCGCATTGGCCGAAGACTATGCACGCCGCCACGCGATTCCGCGCTGGTACGCGGACGCCGATGCACTCATCGCCGATCCGGAGGTGAACGCGGTCTACGTTGCAACACCGCCCTCCACGCACATGCACTACGCATTGCAGGCGATTGCTGCGGGCAAGCCGGTCTACATCGAAAAGCCGATGGCCATGGACGACGACGAGTGCCAGCGCATCATCGCGGCCAGCGCCCGCAGCGGCGTGCCCGTGTTCGTGGCCTACTACCGCCGTGCCCTGCCCCGCTTCGCACAGGTGAAGCAGCTGCTGGACGACGGCGCGATCGGCACAGTGCGCGCCGTGCGCGCCACCCTGCACCGGCCGCATTCAGTGGATGCCGCATCGCCTGACTTCTGGCGGACCAACCCCGCGATCGCCGGCGGCGGGCTGTTCGTCGACCTGGGCTCGCATACCCTGGACCTGCTCGACCATCTGCTGGGGCCGCTGAGCGATGTGCGTGGCCTGGCCAGCTCGTTGACCGGCGCCTACGCCGCCGAGGACAGCGTCTCGATGTGCTTCCGCACCGGGACGGGGACGCACGGCATCGCGCAATGGAGCTTCTGCGCGTTCCGCCGCCAGGATCAGATCGAGATCACCGGCGACCGTGGCCAGCTGCGCTTTGCCACCTTCGAGGACGTTCCGGTGGAGCTGGAAACCGAAGCGGGCGTGCAGGCCTTCGACATCCCGAACCCGTCGTCGATCCAGCAGCCGTTGATCGCCTCCCTCGTGGACGAACTGCGCGGCAACGGGCACTCGCCCTCGAACGGCATCAGCGCCGCCCGCACCAGTGCAGTGATCGACCAGGTGCTGCGGGACTACCGCACCCGGCAATCGCACTGACCGCACAGCAAAAAGGCCACCTTGCGGCGGCCTTTTCTGCTGCAGTGGGCGGGGTCAGCGCCCTCGCCACGGCGAGGGATCCGACCCCACCGGGCATTACAGGATGTAGCGGCTCAGGTCCGGGTCCTGCACCAGCTCACCCAGGTGCTTGTCCACGTAGGCGCTGTCGATGGCCAGGGTTTCGCCGTCGCGGTCCGGTGCCTCGTAGCTGAGCGAATCCAGCAGGCGCTCCAGCACCGTATGCAGGCGACGCGCGCCGATGTTTTCCTGGCGTTCGTTCACCTGGAAAGCGATCTCGGCCAGACGATCAATGGCATCGGCAGTGAAGCTGACCTTGACGCCTTCGGTGGCCAGCAGTGCTTCGTACTGCTTGGTCAGCGCGGCCTTCGGTTCGGTCAGGATGCGCACGAAATCGTTCTTGCTCAGCGCACCCAGCTCCACGCGGATCGGGAAGCGGCCCTGCAGCTCCGGAATCAGGTCGCTGGGCTTGGCCAGATGGAACGCGCCCGACGCGATGAACAGGATGTGGTCGGTCTTGATCGTGCCGTACTTGGTGGACACGTTGGAGCCTTCCACCAGCGGCAGCAGGTCGCGCTGCACGCCTTCGCGCGACACGTCACCACCACCCACGTTGTCGCCACGCTTGGCGACCTTGTCGATCTCGTCGATGAAGACGATGCCGTGCTGCTCGCAGGCCTCGATCGCGGCGGTGCGGATGTCGTCCTCGTTGACCAGCTTGCCCGCTTCTTCCTCGATCAGCAGCGGGCGCGCGGCCTTGATGGTCAGCGTGCGCTTGTGCGCCTTGGCGCCGCCGCCGAGGTTGGCGAACATCGACTTCAGCTGCTGGCCCATTTCCTCCATGCCCGGCGGGGTCATGATGTCCATGCTGACGTTGGCGGCCAAGTCGAGTTCGATCTCGCGCTCGTCCAGCTCACCGTTGCGCAGCATCTTGCGGAACTTGATGCGGGTCTCGTTGTCCTGCGCCGACGGCTCGTTGCGGGCGACTTCCGGATCGAAGCCGATGCCACCGCTGCGGCGCGGCAGCAGCGCATCCAGGATGCGGTCTTCGGCACGCTCTTCGGCCTGGGTGCGTACGCGCACCTTGGCCTGTTCGCGATAGAGCTTGACCGCGGTATCGGCCAGGTCGCGGATGATCTGCTCGACGTCCTTGCCGACGTAGCCGACTTCGGTGAAGCGGGTGGCTTCGACCTTCACGAACGGCGCGTTGGCCAGCGTGGCCAGGCGACGCGCGATCTCGGTCTTGCCGACGCCGGTCGGGCCGATCATCAGGATGTTCTTCGGCATCACTTCATTGCGCAGCTCGGGCACCAGCTGCATGCGGCGCCAGCGGTTGCGCAGGGCGATGGCCACGGCGCGCTTGGCGTCGTGCTGGCCGACGATGTGCCGGTCCAGTTCCTGCACGATCTCGCGCGGGGTCATGGTGGCGGAGGAAACTTCGATCTTCGACATGGATGTGCTCACGGATTCTTTGTCGGTAGTGCCGGCCGCTGGCCGGCAACCAGGCACGCGTGCGGGGGATCATGAGGTTGCCGGCCAGCGGCCGACGCTACCCTCACAGCTCCTCGACCACCACGTTGCGGTTGGTGTAGATGCAGATGTCGCCGGCGATGCCGATCGCTTCGCTGGCGATGGTGCGCGCATCCAGTTCGGTGTGCGCCATCAAGGCGCGTGCGGCCGACAGTGCATACGAGCCACCCGAGCCGATGGCGATGATGCCGTCCTCCGGCTCGATCACATCGCCGGTGCCGCTGATGATCAGCGAGGTTTCCTTGTCGGCCACCGCCAACAGGGCTTCCAGCTTGCCGAGGCGGCGCTCGGTGCGCCAATCCTTGGCCAGTTCGACCGCAGCACGCTGCAGCTGGCCATGCTTTTCCAGCTTGGCCTCGAACAGCTCGAACAGGGTGAAGGCATCGGCGGCGGCACCGGCGAAGCCGGCCAGCACCTGGCCATCACGACCAAGGCGGCGCACCTTGCGCGCGTTGCCCTTCATCACGGTGTGGCCCAGCGTGACCTGGCCGTCGCCGGCAATGGCCACGTGCTCGCCGCGACGGACGCAGACGATGGTGGTGGCGTGGAAAACGTTGGGGTTCTGACTGGGGTCCATGATGCCTCCGGGGTGACAGAACCAGAGGTGGGGACTGCGCTGCGCCCTTCAAGCCACCCGCGACCGGCTGCCGCAGGGGCAACGTTCAGCTTTCTCCGCTGCCCTCGTTGCTGCGTCGACGCTTCGCGCGCGGATGCGCGGCGTCGTAGACCTTGGCCAGGTGCTGGAAATCGAGGTGGGTATAGATCTGCGTGGTGGCGATGTCGGCGTGGCCCAGCAGCTCCTGCACACCGCGCAGGTCGCCGGACGATTCCAGGATGTGGCTGGCGAAACTGTGCCGCAGCATGTGCGGGTGCACGTGCTTGAACAGGCCCTGGCGCTGCGCCAGCTGGCGGATGCGGATCTGCACTGCACGCTGGCTGATCGGCCCGTTGCGGCCGGGGAACACCGGCGAGGCCGGACCTCCCCCACTTTCCGTGCGCCACGCCTGCAGGGCTTCGCGCGCGGGCCGGCCGAACGGCACCCGGCGCTGGCGGTTGCCCTTGCCCAGCACGTTCACCAACCCGCTGTCGAAATCCAGATCGCGCCAGGTCAGCGCGCAGACTTCGCTCAGGCGCAGGCCAGAGGAATAGAACAGTTCCAGCAACGCGCGGTCACGGCGGCCGAGCTCACCCTCCGGCTCCAGCTCGACCAGCTGCACCGCCTCATCGGCGTCGAGGACCTGTGGCAAGCGGCGCGGTGCGCGCGGTGCCTTCAGCGTCGCTGCCGGGCTGACCTCGATGCGCCCGTGCTTGAGCAGCCAGGCATAGAAGCTTCGGCAGGCCGACAGGCGGCGCTGCAGGCTCTTGGCCGACAGGCCACGCCGGTGCTCGTCGGCAACGAACTGGCGCACGGCCTCGGCATCCAGTGCCTCCACCGCCACGCCACGCGGCTCGGCCCAGGCCGACAGCGCGTCCAGGTCGCGGCGGTAGGCGTCGAGCGTATGCGCCGACATCCGCCGCTCCACCTGCAGGTGCTGCAGGAAGGCCTGTACCGCGCTCATCGTCGTCGCAACCTGCTCAGCCCGGGAAGCGCTTCAGGCCAGTGACCAGCGCGTCGCCCATCATGCGCAGGAACAACGTCCCCATGCCCGGGTAGAAGCGGTTCGGGTCGTGGCTGCCGACCGCGATCAGGCCCACGCCCGGTAGCGGCAGCAGCGCGGTGGTCTGCACTTCCTCGCTGCGCACGCCGTACAGCACGGCATTCTTTTCCGGCTGCAGGCGGCCGCAGATCGGCTCGCCATCGTTCAGGCAATCGCGGAACGGGCCCAGCTGCGGATCATCCGCGGCAATCACCTGCAGCCAGTCGGCCTGTTCCAGCCCGGCCACTGGCGTGTGCACCACCAGCCGCACAAGGTCGCCGGCGAAGTCTTCCTGCAGCGAGGCGGCCATCGCGCGCAGGGTGTCAGCCGCGTTGTCCTGCTTCATCAGCGCCAGGGTCAGCTGGTGCGTGCGCACCGCCAGGCGCTCATTGACCTGGGCGGTCGCGCCCAGATCGGCCAACCGTCGTGCCAGCTCGCGGTTCTTCTCGCGCAGCACTTCCAGCTGGTAGCTGGCCAGCGACGCGGTCGGGCCGTCGTCACGCGGCACCACCAGGGTCAGGGCCAGGTCCGGGAACTGCTTGAGGAAGCCGGGATGACGCCGCAACCAGGCAGCGACTTCATGGGCCCCGAGCTTGTCGACGGTTTCGGTCATGCGATCCACTCCCCTTCGAAGACGAATGCGGTCGGGCCCGCCATCACCACCGGCTGGCCATCGCCCGGCCACTGGATGCGCAGGTCGCCACCGGGCAGGCTGATGCGGGCATCGCGCTGCAGGCGACCGCGCTGCATCAGGGTCACCGCGGCGGCACAGGCACCACTGCCGCAGGCCAGGGTCTCGCCGACACCGCGCTCGAACACGCGCAGGCGGGCGTGGGCCGGGCTCATCACCTGGGCGAAGCCCACGTTCACCGAGCGCGGGAACGACGCATGCTGCTGCAGCAGCGCACCGACGCGCTCGACCGGTGCAGCATCGACCAGGCCCACTTCGATCACCGCATGCGGGTTGCCCATCGACACCGCGGCGAAGCGTACGCTCTCGCCCTGCAGCGGCAGCAGGTATTCCTCGCGCGCGTGCGCAAAGCCCATCAGCGGCACGTTGGCCGGCTCGAAGGCGGGCACGCCCATCGTCACCGCAAACTGCCCTTCGCCCAGCACCTTCACTTCATGGCTGGCCAGCGGGCTGTCGATGACGAATGCACCGCCCTGCGCACTGCCCTCGCGCACCAGCCAGGCGGCGATGCAGCGCGCGCCGTTGCCGCACTGCTCGGAATTGGAGCCGTCGGCATTCCAGATGCGGTACGAGGCCACCGAACCGTCCGCACGCGGTGCCTCGATGGTCAGGATCTGGTCGCAGCCAACGCCGGTGTGGCGGTCGGCCAGGCGCGCGGCCAGCTCGGGCGTGGGCGGTGCGGTGCCGTCACGCAGGTCGATCACTACGAAATCATTGCCCGCGCCATGCATCTTGCTGAAACGCAGGGCCCTGGAACCGGCCTTACTCATTCCCGCTGCCCGCCTTCTTCGCGGGCGTTGGCGCCGGCTGGGTGGCCGGTGCGGCCGGCTCCACGGTCGTGGCCGGGGTGCCGCTGCCCTGGGTCTGCGGCGCGGTCGCCTCGGTGGCGGGCTCGGCAGCGGGTTCGACGGTTTCTTCCACCGGCACCGGCTTCTGCGGCAGTACCAGCGGGCCCTTGTTGCCGCAGGCGGCGAGGAGCAGCAGCGAGGCCGCTGCCAGCGGAATCAGGATGGCGTTTCGATGGGGGATCTTCATGCCCCGAGTATAGCCATTGGCGGCTGAGCGGTTGGTGCAGGGAATCGGGTGGCCGGCCAGCGGCCGGCACTACCGCCGGCGCTCAATCCGCGGGCCGTGGTGGCAGCGGCCGCGTCCACAGCCAGATTGCGACCACGGTCATGCTGCCGATCGAGAACCACTTCACCCAGGCGATCGGCACGCACCACAGCATGATGCCGGCGCATACCGCCATGGTGATCGTGGCCATCCACTTGCCGTAGCGGCTGACCGCCCCGTGTGCCTGCCAGTTGGCGATGGCCGGGCCGAAACGCGGATGCTGCAGCAGCCAGGTATGCAGGCGCTCCGAACCGCGCGAGGCGGCCCAGGCCGAGATCAGGATGAATACGGTGGTCGGCAGCCCCGGAACGAAGATGCCGACGATGCCGGTGCCCAGGCTGACGTACGCCAGCAGCCACCATGCCCAGCGGAAACGCACCACGCGCGGCGGCGTGGCGCTATCGCGGGGTGCAGATGGCTCGGGCTGGCTCATGGCCGCAAGGATACCGGTTCGGGGTGCCAGGCAGCGCCCGGCGCCCCTTCGCCGTTACGGCTGGGCGATGCCCAGCTGCTGCAGCACGAACGCGTACGACTCGGACAGTTCGCGGTAGCGCTGGAAGCGCCCCGACTTGCCGCCGTGGCCAGCTTCCATGTTGGTGCGGAACAGGATCGGGTAGTGGCCGGTGTTGTCATCACGCAGCTTGGCCACCCATTTGGCGGGCTCCCAGTACTGCACCTGCGAATCCCACAGGCCGGTACCCACGTACAGCGCCGGGTACGCCTGCTGCTTCACGTTGTCATAGGGCGAGTAGGACAGCATGTAGTCGTAATACGGCTTCTGCTCCGGGTTGCCCCACTCGTCGTATTCGTTGGTGGTCAACGGAATGGTCGGGTCGAGCATGGTGGTGACCACGTCGACGAACGGCACCTGCGCCACCATCACCCGGTAATCCTGCGGCGCCTGGTTGGCCACCGCGCCCATCAGCAGGCCGCCGGCGCTGCCACCGGACGCGGCCACGCGATCCTTCGCCGCCCAGCCCTGTGCTACCAGGCCACGGGTGACGTCGATGAAGTCGTTGAAGGTGTTCTGCTTGTGCAGCAGCTTGCCGTTCTCGTACCAGTCGCGCCCCATCTCCTGGCCGCCACGGATGTGGGCGATGGCATACACCACGCCACGATCAAGCAGGCTGACCGCGGTCTGGTTGAAGTACGGATCCATCGACATGCCGTAGCTGCCGTAGGCGTACTGGAACAGCGCGCCCTTGCCGTCCTTCCGGTAGCCCTTGCGGTAGACCAGCGACACCGGCACCTTCACGCCATCGCGCGCGGTGATCCAGACGCGGTCGGTCTCGTACTTCGAGGCGTCATAGCCGATCACCGGCTGCACCTTCAGCTGGCGACGCTCGCCGGTGGCGGTGTTCAGCTCGAACACGGTGGTCGGGGTGGTCATCGAGGTGTAGACGTAGCGCAGCCACGGCGTATCGGCCTCGGTGTTGTCGCCCAGGCCCATCGAATAGGCCGGCTCGTCGGCCTTCACGTAGTCGCTGCGCCCGTCCTTGAACAGCAGGCGGATGCGCTCCAGGCCCTCGGAACGTTCGGCGATGGCGGTGTACGTGTCGAACAGTTCGAAGCCTTCGATGAACACCGCATCGTCGTGCGCGATCCAATCCTTCCATTGCGCGCGCGAGGTGGCATCGGTCGGCGCGGTGACCAGCTTGAAGTTCTTCGCACCGTCGTTGGTGCGGATCACCCAGCGGCCGTCATGGTGGTCGGCGTCGTACTCGACATCGCGCTGGCGCGGCGCCAGCACGGTGAAGGTGGTCGGGTCGCTGGCCGGCGCGTAGCGCTCTTCCGAGGACACGGTGCTGTGCACGCCGATGGTGATGAAGCGATCGTCGCGGGTGCGGCCGATGCCCATGTAGAAGCTGTCGTCCTTCTCTTCGTAGACGACGGTGTCGGCGCTGGCCGGGGTGCCCAGCACGTGCTTCTTCACGCGCACGGTCAGCAGCGTTTCCGGATCGTTCTCGACATACAGCACGGTGCGGTTGTCGTCGGCCCAGACCAGGTCGCCGGAGCTGCCGGTGATCACATCGGGCAGCACCGTGCCGGTGGCCAGGTCCTTGAAGCGGATCGTGTACTGGCGGCGGCCGACGTCATCGTCGGCCCAGGCCAGCAGCTGGTTGTCCTGGCTGACTTCCATCGAGCCGACGCTGAAGTAGCCCTTGCCGGCGGCCATTGCGTTGACGTCCAGCAGGATTTCCTCGGCCGCCTCCATGCTGCCCTTGCGGCGCGCGTGGATGGGGTAATCCTGGCCGGTCTCGAAGCGGCTGTAGTACCAGTAGCCGCGCTCGCGCGCCGGCACGCTGGAATCATCCTGCTTGATGCGGCCGACGATCTCCTTGTACAGGGTGTCTTCCAGTGGCTTCAGCGGTGCCAGCAGCTGGTCGGCGTAGGCATTCTCTGCCTGCAGGTAGGCCAGCATGTCCTTGTTCTCGCGCTTGTCGTCGCGCAGCCAGTAATAGTCATCGTTGCGGGTCGCGCCGAACGGCGCCTTGACCACATGCGGATGCTTGGCGGCATCCGGCGGAACGGGCGGCGTGGCGGCGGTAGCAGTCGTGGTCATCAGGCTGGCGAGCAACAGGCAGAGGGTGGACTTCATGAGATAAGGCTCCTGGCGCATCAATGCAATGGTCTTCGACGGGGTCAGATCCCTTTTCCCGAAAAGGGATCTGACCCCAATCTCGGCAATGCGGCAACCCTGCGGAACGTCATGGGTTGCGCCGGCCGGCGTACCATGGGCACATGAGCACCCCGCCCCACACGCCGGGCTACAGCCGGCGCAGCCATGAAATCGCTCCGTTCCACGTGATGTCCCTGCTGGCCCGCGCGCAGGCGCTGGAACAGGCAGGCCACGATGTGATCCACCTGGAAATCGGCGAACCGGACTTCACTACCGCCGAACCCGTCGTGCGTGCCGGCCAGGCCGCACTGGCCGCCGGCCACACCCGCTACACCGCCGCGCGCGGCCTGCCGGCGCTGCGCCAGGCGATCAGCGGTTTCTACCGCAGCCACTATGGGCTGGATGTCGATCCCGAACGCATCCTGGTCACCCCGGGTGGGTCCGGTGCGCTGCTGCTGGCCAGCAGCCTGCTGGTCGATCCCGGCCGCCACTGGCTGCTGGCCGACCCCGGCTACCCCTGCAACCGCCACTTCCTGCGCCTCGTCGAGGGCGGCGCGCAGCTGGTGCCGGTCGGCCCGGACACCGCCTACCAGCTGACCCCTTCGCTGGTGGAACAGCACTGGAATGACGACAGCGTCGGCGCGCTGGTCGCCTCACCGGCCAATCCGACCGGCACCGTGCTGTCCGCCGACGAACTGGCGGCACTGTCGCAGGCCCTGCACGCGCGGGGCGGCCACCTGGTGGTGGACGAGATCTACCACGGCCTGACCTACGGCCTGGATGCGCCCAGCGTGCTGCAGGTGGACGACAGCGCGTTCGTGCTGAACAGTTTTTCCAAGTACTTCGGCATGACCGGCTGGCGGCTGGGCTGGCTGGTGGCACCGCCTGCAGCGGTACCGGACCTGGAAAAGCTGGCGCAGAACCTGTACATCAGCGCCTCCAGCATCGCCCAGCACGCCGCGCTCGCCTGCTTCAGCGAGGAATCAATGGCGATCTTCGAACAGCGCCGTGAAGCGTTCCGCCAACGCCGCGACTTCCTGCTGCCCGCGTTGCGTGAGCTCGGCTTCCGCATTGAAGTCGAACCGCAGGGCGCGTTCTACCTGTACGCCGATGTCAGCGCGTTCACCGACGACGCGCAGGCGTTCTGCGCGCACTTCCTGGAAACCGAGCACGTGGCGTTCACCCCGGGCCTGGATTTCGGCTTCCATCGCGCCAACCAGCATGTGCGGCTGGCGTATACCCAGCAGGTACCGCGTTTGCAGGAGGCGGTGGCGCGGATCGCACGCGGGTTGAAGCGTTGGCAGGGATCACGTTGAGGGTTGTGCCGGCCGCTGGCCGGCAACCCGGGAATGCCTGAATGATGCGGTTGCCGGCCAGCGGCCGGCACTACCGGTAAAGAAAAACGCCGCCCTGGGGCGGCGTTTTCCGTTCTGCTTACTTGCCGCCCAACCGCTCCCACAGGAAGCTGTAGGCCAGCGCGGACATATGCGCGGCCTGTGCATTGTTGGCTGCGCCGCCGTGGCCCCCTTCGATGTTCTCGTAGTAGGTCACGTCCTTGCCGGCGTCGATCATCTTCGCCGCCATCTTGCGGGCGTGGCCCGGGTGCACGCGGTCATCGCGGGTGGAGGTCGTGAACAGCACCGGCGGGTAGTTCTTCTTCGCGTTGAACAGGTGGTACGGCGAGAAGGTCTTGATGAATTCCCAGTCGCTGGTATCCGGGTTGCCGTACTCGGCCATCCACGAGGCGCCGGCCAACAGGTGGCTGTAGCGCTTCATGTCCAGCAGCGGCACCTGCACCACCACCGCACCGAACAGCTCCGGGTACTGGGTCAGCATGTTGCCGGTCAGCAGGCCACCGTTGCTGCCGCCCTGCACGCCCAGGTGCTTGGCGCTGGTGATCTTGCGCTTGACCAGGTCCCGCGCCACCGCGGCCATGTCTTCATAGGCCTTGTGACGGTTCTGCTTCAGCGCCGCCTGGTGCCAGCGCGGGCCGTACTCGCCGCCGCCGCGGATGTTGGCGACCACGTACACGCCGCCCTTCTCCAGCCAGGCGCGGCCCATGCCACCGGAATAGCTCGGGGTCAGCGAGATCTCGAAACCACCGTAGCCATACAGCAGGGTCGGGTTGGAGCCATCGAGCTTCATCGCCCTGTCGTGCACCACGAAATACGGCACGCGGGTGCCGTCCTTGCTGGTGGCGAAGTGCTGCTCGATCACCTTGCCCTTGGCATCGAAGAAGGCCGGCATGGTCTTCAGCGTTTCCGGTGCCTGGCCGATCTCGGCCAGGGCCAGCGTGGTCGGCGTCAGGTAATCGGTGGCGGTCAGCCACACCGCGTCGCTGTCATTGCTGTCCACCGCAGCCACGCCCAGCGTGCCGAAGGCCGGGGCGCCGACGAAGCGGCTGGTCTGCCAGCCGTCGGCGCCCGGGGTCAGCACCGACAGGCGGTTCTTGACGTCGTCCAGCACATTCAGCACCAGATGGCTCTTGGTCCAGCTGGCACTGGCCAGCGAGGTGGTCGCGGTCGGGGTGAACAGCACGTCGAAGTCGCGCTTGCCGGCCAGGAAGTCGTCCAGCTTCGTCGCCAGCAGCGAACCGGACGCGTAGGTCTTGCCGCCCACGGTCCACGGATCGCGCAGTTCCAGGGTCAGCCACTGCTTGTGCAACCCCTTCTCGGCCGAGTTCGGCGCGTCGATCTTGGTCAGCGTGCCGTCATCGCCACGCAGGTAGAGCTCGTTGTTGTAGAACGCCAGGGTGCGGCTGACCAGGTTGCGTTCGAAGCCCGGGGTGTCATCGTGCATCGCCGCGATGTACATGTCCTCCGGCTTGCCTTCGTACACCACGGTGGCCGAGGCCATCGGCGTGCCGCGCTTCCACAGCTTGGCCACGCGCGGGTAGCCGGAGGTGGTCATCGAGCCGGCACCGAAGTCGGTGTAGACGAACACGGTGTCGCGATCGACCCAGTTGAGGCCGCCCTTCGACTCCGGACGGAAGAAGCCGTCCTTGATCCAGGTCTTGTTGGCCAGGTCGAACTCACGGGTGACGTCGGCGTCGGCGCCGCCGCGCGACAGCGCGATCAGGCAGCGGCTGTAATCCGGGCGCAGGCAGTCGGCGCCGTGCCAGACCCAGTTCTCGCCCTCGGCCTTGTTCAGTGCATCCAGGTCGAGCACGGTCTCCCACTGCGGCGAGGCCTTGCGGTACTCGGCCAGGGTGGTGCGGCGCCACAGGCCGCGCTCGTGCTGCTGGTCCTTCCAGAAGTTGTAGTAGTAGTCACCGATCTTCTGCACGCCGGGAATCTTGGCGTCGGAGTCGAGCACCTCGCGGATGCTGGTCTCCATCTGCTTGAAGGCCGGGGTCTGCGCCAGGCGCGCCTCGGACCTGGCATTCTGTTCCTTGACCCAGGACAGTGGCTTGTCGCCGGTGACGTCCTCCAGCCAGGCGTAGCGATCGGTGTCTTCAGCGGCCACGGCGGTCCCCACCGAGGCAGCGGTCATCATGCCGGCCAGCAGGCAGGCGGAAGCGAGTCGTGACATTGCAGCTCCAGGCAGTCATAAGCCGGGGAACGCTAGCACGGAATGTCGCGGCCTCCCCCGTGTCGAAGGTCAGGCCGTGGCCGCCGGACCGCGCCGGCCGCGTGCGGCGGAAGCCGGCCGACGGCGCGCCTGTCCACCGGTACGCCGCGCCCGCCATCGCCATGACGGGTGCGGCAGCGGAAAGCGCAGCAGCGCCCACCAGGCGGCGAGCGGCATGCCCACCAGCCACATCGGCAGCCAGCCCAGCCACGCGCTGCTGCCGCGTGCCGCCGGCCAGACCAGGATCAGCGCCAGCCCGGCCAGCGCCAGTTGCCGCACGCCGCGCAGCAGGCGTGGGTCGGCGCGTTCGATGACGCGTTCAGTTGCAGGGCGACGGACGGAACGAGCGTTCATGGGGGCTTCTCCGGTAGACAATGCAACACAGCTTGGGCAAGCCCCTTCTCACAGGATGCGACACCATTGACGGATCGCGTGCACACAGTCGACCATGCGCGTGCAAGCCCACTGGAGCCCGCTCCCGCATGACTTCGATCCGCCCGTTCTGCGCCGTGCTGCTGGCTCTGTCCCTGGCAGGTCCTGCCATGGCCGCCAGTGAGCCGCCGTCGCCCCGCGCCAGCGCCACCGACGCGGCCGACCCGGGGGCGCCGATCGACCTGAAGCGCTTCATGGGCACCTGGTATGTGATCGGCCGCGTGCCGAACTTCATCGAACGCGGGCATGTCGCCAGCGTCAACGAGTACGAGCTGCGCGACGAGCACAAGGTCGCCATCACCTACCGCTACCGTGATGGTTTCGGCGAACCACTGCAGGAAATTCGCGCACGTGCCAGCGTCGATCCGGACAGCGGCAACCATGGCTGGCGAACCTGGTTCTATCGCGTGGTGCCGACCCACTCGCGGGTACTGGAAGTGGCCCCGGACTATTCATGGGCACTGATCGGTTATCCGGGCCGCGAAATGGCCTGGATCTTCGCGCGCAAGCCGGACATGGACAAAGCCCTGTACAAGGAGCTGGCCGAGCGCCTGCGCGACGAGTACGGCGTGAACACCGACAAGCTCAAGCGCGTGCCTCAGCATCCGGAACAGGTCGGGAAGCTGGGCTACGAAGTACCGAACGCGCGTTGACCGCACGTGGAATTGCCGGCCAGCGGCCGGCACTACCGTTTTTTTCCCGGCAATCGGGTAGAGCCGGCCGCTGGCCGGCTGCCGCCCGGCATTCTGTTACTTGCGGCTGTAATGCGCGACCAGGCGGTCGCCGAGCATCTGCAGCAGCTGCACCAGGACCAGCAACAGGACCACGGTGACCAGCGCCACGTCGGTGTGCGAACGCTGGTAACCATCGCGGAACGCCAGGTCGCCGAGGCCACCGGAACCGATCGCACCGCCCATCGCGGTGAAGCCGATCAGGGCCACGGTGGTGACCGTCGCCCCGGCGATCAGCCCCGGTCGTGCTTCCGGCAGCAGCACCCGGGTGACCAGCTGCCAGGTGGTGGCGCCCATCGCCTGGGTCGCCTCGATCACGCCACGATCCACTTCGCGCAGCGCGGTCTCGACAAGGCGCGCGTAGAACGGCGCCGCGCCGATCACCAGCGGCACGATCGCGCCGCGCACGCCCAGCGAGGTACCCATCAGGAACAGCGTGACCGGGATCAGCACGATCATCAGGATGATGAAAGGCACCGAGCGCAGCAGGTTCACCACCAGAGCCAGCACGCCATAGGCAAACGGCCGGCGCTTCATCTGCGGCGCCCCGAACAGGTACAGCAGCACACCCAGCGGCAGGCCGATGGCCAGAGTCAGCGGCAGCGAACCGAGCAGCATCAGCAGGGTGTCGAGGGTGGCCTGGCCGATGTCGGCCCACTTGCCCGCATCCAGGTGACGGAAGAAACCGCCGGCAGTGGCGATGATCATCGACGCAGCTCCTCGACATGCACGCCGGCAGCCACGAAGGCAGCCTGCGCGGCGGACTGGTCACCGCCCACCAGGGCGACCACCAGCTGGCCATAGGGGGTGTCCTTGATCCGGTCGATACGGCCGGACAGGATGTTGTAGTCGACCCCGGTCTGGCGCGCGACGCTGCCCAGCAGGGGTTCGTAGGTGTCGCCGCCGAGGAAGGTCAGGCGCACGATGCGCCCGCCCACCACGTCGAAATCGCGGTGCAACGCCCCTTCGTCCACGTGCTCCGATTCGCTGACGAACCGCCGCGTGGTCGGGTGCTGCGGATGCAGGAACACCCGGGTAACCGGACCGGTCTCGACCATCTGGCCAGCATCGAGCACGGCCACGCGGTCGCAGACACGGCGGATCACGTCCATCTCGTGGGTGATCAGCACGATGGTCAGGCCCAGCTCGCGGTTGATCTTCGACAACAGCGACAGCACCGAGGCGGTGGTCTGCGGATCCAGCGCGCTGGTGGCCTCGTCGCACAGCAGGATCTGCGGGCGGGTCGCCAGCGCACGGGCGATGCCGACACGCTGCTTCTGGCCGCCGGACAGCTGCGCCGGATACTTCTGCGCATGCGCTTCCAGGCCCACGGTCTGCAGCAGCTCGGCCACGCGCGCGTCGATCTCCGCCTGCGGCGTGCCGGCCAGTTCCAGCGGGAAGGCGACATTGCCAGCCACCGTGCGCGACGACAGCAGGTTGAAGTGCTGGAAGATCATGCCGATGCGCCGGCGCAGCGTGCGCAGGCCGTCCGCGTCCAGTGCGGTGACATCCTCGCCACCGATCAGCAGCCGGCCACCGCTGGGTTCTTCCAGGCGGTTGATCATGCGGATCAGGGTCGACTTGCCGGCGCCGGAATGGCCGATGATGCCGAATACCTCACCGGCCTCGATGGTCAGGTCCAGCGGTTGCAGCGCGCTGACTTCGCGGCCGGCAACGGCATAGGATTTGTGCAGGCGCTGGAACTCGATCACGGGCGTGGCTCACCGGCTGGGTGACGGAAGGGGGCGTGCAGCCTACCAGCGCAGGCGGTCGCGCGCCCGCGCCATGGGCCAGAATGTTATTCCTTTTGGTTCTAAGCCGCCCGCGCCGACGTGTTGGCTGGGGTCAGAGCCCCTGCGGGGATCCGACCCCGGGGTCGGATCCCCGCAGGGGCTCTGACCCCATTCCCAGGCCCAACCGGCTCAGGGATGGTCCAGCGGCTTAGGTGGCTGCACCCGGTTCAGGCGCTCACGATGCAGCAGGTACAGCCCCGAAGCCACGATGATCGCGGCGCCCACCCAGGTATAGCCATCAGGCAGCTGGCCCCAGAAGGCCAGATCCCAACCGATCACCCAGACCAGGCCACTGTATTCCAAGGGCGCGATCATCGAGGCCTCTCCCAGCTGGAACGCCTTGGTCAGGGCGATCTGGCCCAGCGCCCCGGCCAGGCCCATGCCGGCGATCAGCGGCGCATGCGCCAGCTGCAGCGGCACCCAGCCGGGAAGGGACAGCAGGCCGGCACCGATGGCCATGATCACCAGGAACCAGACCACCATCGACTGCGAGGTATCGGTGCGGGTCAGCAGGCTGACCGTGATCGCCGCCACGGCATAGGCGGTGGCCGCAGCCAGCACCATCAGGCCGGGCACCGAGATGAAACCGTCCACGCCCGGCCGCAGCACCACCAGCACGCCGACCAGGCCGATGCCGATGGCGACCCAGCGCCGTGGCCCGACCCGCTCGCCCAGCAGCGGTACCGACAAGGCGGCGATCAGCAGCGGGGCGACGAAATAGATGGTGTAGGCGGTGGACAGCGGCAGGTCGCGCAGGGCGAACACGAAGCAGCCGATCATCGCCATGCCCAGCGCGCCACGCAGCAGGTGCAGGCCCCAGCGACGCGGCACCAGCGAGCGCGGGCCGGCGCTGGCCAACACCCAGACCAGCACGAACGGCAACGAGGCCGCGCCGCGCAGGAAGGTCACTTCCAGGGTCGGATAGCTGGCCGACAGCTGCTTCATGCCAGCGTCCATCAGCGAGAAACAGGCGACCGCAGCGACCATCCAGGCCACCGCACGCGAAGGGGAGCGTTGCACGTTCATGGCCCATTATCGCCCGGTCGTCGCTTTCTGTAGAGCCGAGCCCACGCTCGGCTGCTCTTCACAAAGCCGCCGAGCGTGGGCTCGGCTCTACAGGGGACGGGCATGCGGGCCCTCGCGATAGAATGATCGCCACTGAAACCTGCGGAGCACCGCCCATGCCTTCCTTCGACGTCGTGTCCGAAGTCGACACCCACGAGCTGACCAACGCCATCGACCAGGCCAACCGCGAACTGGCCACCCGCTTCGACTTCAAGGGCGTGGACGCAAAGTTCGAGCGCGACGGCGATGTCATCAACCAGACCGCGCCGACCGAGTTCCAGCTCAAGCAGATGAACGACATCCTGCGTGCTCGCCTGGCCGCACGCGGCATCGACGTGCTCAGCCTGGAGTTCGGCGACATCGAGACCAACCTGGCCCAGGCCCGGCAGAAGATCACCGTCAAGCAGGGCATCGAGCAGAAGATCGCCAAGAAGATCGCGGCGGCGCTGAAGGATGCCAAGCTGAAGGTGGAAAGCCAGATCAACGGCGACAAGCTGCGCGTGCAGGGCAAGAAGCGCGACGACCTGCAGGACGCCATCGCCGTGCTCAAGGCCGGCAAGTTCGAGCTGCCGCTGCAGTTCAACAACTTCCGCGACTGAGGCATCCGCCGGGCATGCCCCGGCGCTGCCAGCGGCAGGCACGACGGCGCGTTGCCAACGACGCGCCTACAATGGCGGCCCCGCCAGCCGACGTGCCCGCCATGACCGATTCCCCCCTGCCCACCGATGACCCGATCGCTGCCACCCGCCTGTGGCTGGAGCGCATCGTCATCGGCCTGAATCTGTGCCCGTTCGCCAAGGCGGTGTATGTGAAGGACCAGGTCCGCATCGTGCTCAGTGATGCGACCACGCCGGAAGCGCTGGTTGAGCAGCTGGCCGAGGAACTGGTGCTGTTGCGCGATACGCCGGCCGAGCAGATCGATACCACGCTGATCGTGCATCCGCAGGTGCTGACGGACTTCCTCGACTACAACGATTTCCTCGACAACGCCGACGCCGCGATCGAGGCACTGGACCTGCAGGGCATCCTGCAGGTGGCCAGCTTCCACCCGGACTACCAGTTCGACGGCGTGGCAGCGGACGACGCCAGCAACTACACCAATCGCGCGCCCTTCCCCACCCTGCACCTGCTGCGCGAAGACAGCGTGGCGCGCGCAGTGGATGTCTATCCGGACCCGGACGTGATCGTCGAGCGCAACATCCAGACCCTGGACCGCATCGGCGTGGACGGCTGGCATCGCCGCCTGCGTGGCGAAGACCTGACGTGAGCACGGTGCCGCCGATTGCCGCATGGCCGGCCGCGCCGCTGTCGGGCAAGGTGGTGCTGGTCACCGGCGGCGCCAACGGCATCGGCCGTGGCATCGCACAGGCCGTGCTCGGTGCCGGCGGACGCGTGCTGATCGGCGACCTGGACGTGGAGGCCGGCGAGGCGTGCCTGGCGGAATGGCAGCGTAGTGGCGAGGCCGCATTCCAGCGCCTGGACATCACCGACGAAGCCAGCGTGCGCGACTTCATCGCCGTGGCCCTGCGGCGTTTCAGCCGTATCGACGGGCTGGTCAACAACGCGGGCATCGCCGGACCGCATGGCACGCAGCTGCAGGACATGGACTGGGACGAGTGGCAGCGCCGCCTGTCCTCGCTGCACGGCGCCTTCCTGTGCAGCAAGCACGCACTACCGGCGCTGACGGCCAGCGCCGCCGGCGCAATCATCAACATCGCCTCGACCCGCGCCTGGCAATCCGAAGCGCACAGCGAGGCCTATGCTGCGGCCAAAGGCGGGCTGGTGGCGTTCACCCATTCGCTGGCGATCAGTGCCGGCCCAACGGTGCGGGTCAACAGCATCAGTCCGGGCTGGATCGGCACCACGGCCTGGCAGGCCCCCTCGCGGCGACACGCACCGGAGTACTCCGCCATCGACCAGGCACAGCACCCGGTCGGCCGGGTCGGCCGCCCCGAGGACATCGGCGCGCTGGCGGTGTACCTGCTGTCGTCGCTGTCCGGCTTCAGCACCGGCCAGGACTTCATCGTCGACGGCGGCATGACCCGGAAGATGATCTACGCCGAATAGAAAAAGGGGACGGAGGGGATTAAGTCGTTTGTGCACAAACGACTTAATCCCCTCCGTCCCCCCTTTTTTTCGCTTACGCCATGCCCGAGTGCCGCAGCAGCGCGTCGATCTGCGGCGCGCGGCCGCGGAAGGCCTTGAAGTTCTCCGCCGCCGGGCGGCTGCCACCACGCGACAGGATCTCATCGCGGAAGCGTGCACCGGTTTCAGCCAGTGCCTGCGGCGCTTCCTCGAACGCGGCGTAGGCATCGGCGCTGAGCACTTCGGCCCACTTGTAGCTGTAGTAACCCGCGGCGTAACCACCAGCGAAGATGTGGCTGAACTGGTGCGGGAAGCGGTTCCAGACCGGCGGGTGGTTCACGGCCACTTCCGCGCGCACTCGGTCCAGCAGTGCCAGCACGCTGTCCTGCGCCGGTTCGAACTGGCTGTGCAGCAGCATGTCGAACAGGCCGAACTCCAGCTGGCGCACCGTGGCCATGCCGCTATGGAAATTGCGCGCCGCCAGCATGCGCTCGTACAGCGCGCGCGGCAGCGGCTCGCCACTGTCCACGTGCGCGGTCATGCCCTGCAGGTGGTCCCATTCCCAGCAGAAGTTCTCCATGAACTGGCTGGGCAGCTCCACCGCGTCCCATTCCACGCCGTTGATGCCGGCCACGCCCAGTTCGCCGATGCGGGTCAGCAGCTGGTGCAGCCCGTGGCCCATCTCATGGAACAGCGTGGTCACTTCATTGTGGCTGAAGGTCGCCGGCCTGCCGTTGGCGCCCCGGCCAAAGTTGCACACCAGGTAGACCAGTGGCGTCTGCACGCTGCCGTCGCCACGCACGCGACGGTTGCGGCAATCGTCCATCCACGCACCGCCGCGCTTGCCCTCGCGTGCGTACAGGTCCAGGTAGAACTGGCCGACCAGCGCGCCCTGCGCATCGACCAGGCGGAAGAAGCGCACGTCTTCGTGCCACACCGGTGCGCTGTCTTCCTGCACATGCAGGCCATACAGCTGCTCGATCACCGAGAACAGGCCGCCCAGTACCTTCGGTTCGGTGAAATACTGCTTCACTTCCTGCTCGGAATAGCTGTAACGCGCCTGCTTCAGGCGGTCGGCGGCGAACGCCAGGTCCCAGGCCTGCAGGGCATCGATGCCCAGCTGCTCGCGTGCGAACTGCTCCAGCTCGGCGCGGTCCTTGGCCGCGAACGGCTTGGCTCGCGCGGCAAGGTCACGCAGGAAACCCAGTACTTCGGCCGGGTCCTGCGCCATCTTGGTCGCCACCGAGTAATGGCCGTACGAATCGAAGCCGAGCAACGCGGCCAGTTCGGCGCGCAGGGCAAGGATACGGTCGATGTTGCCACTGTTGTCCAGCGCGTCATCGCCGAACTCCGATGCACGCTGCGCGCTGGCACGGTACAGGATCTCGCGCAGGTCGCGGTCTTCAGCCCAGGTCTGCACCGGCAGGTAGCACGGCATCTGCAGGGTCAGTTTCCAGCCGGTCCTGCCGTCCTTCTCTGCCGCAGCGCGCGCGGCAGCCTTCACGTCTTCCGGCAGGCCCAGCAGTCGCGCTTCGTCCTCGATGTACAGCGACCATGCATCGGTGGCGTCGAGCACGTTCTGCGAGAACTTCGCCGACAGCGCCGACAGTTCCTCCTTGATCGCCGCAAAGCGCTGCTGCGCCTCAGGTGCCAGCTCGGCACCGCCCAGGCGGAAGTCACGCAGCGTGTTGTCCAGCACCTTGCGCTGGGCTTCATTGAAATGCGCGGCCTCCGGGCTGGCGGCCAGTGCCTGGTACTGGCGATACAGCGCCAGGTTCTGGCCCAGCGCGCTGGCGAAACGGGTCACCCGCGGCAGGTTGCCGTTGTAGGCCTCACGCAGTTCCGGGGTGTTGACCACCCCCTGCAGGTGGCCGACCAGGCCCCAGGCACGCCACAGGCGCTCGGTGGCGTCATCCAGCGGGGTGACGAAGGTGTCCCAACGCACCGGCTGCACCCGCTCGGCTGCGCTGACGGCAGCTTCGGCCTCGGCCAGCAGCACATCCAGCGCCGGCGCGACGTGCTCGGGGCGGATCGCGTCAAAGCGCGGCAGTCCGGAAAAGTCGAGCAGGGGGTTGGCAACGGTCACGGCAGATCTCCAGGGAACGGGCCCGGCGGGCGGGCAGCTTCCCAGATATGGCGCTGACAGGCGCGGCTGACAAGGGGGCATGCGCCGGCGTTCACGTCGGCCTGACGGCCGCGCACCGAAGCTCTGGCTGCGGGGGAGTCCGCAGCGGTACTTACCGAACGAGGCCCTACATGGAAGGTCTGGCTGCAGTGGCATCCATCTCACCGGCGCGCTCGCTGGCGCTGTCCGCCAGCCCGGCAGAACTGGCCTGGATCGCCGCGCTGTGCGATGCCGGCGACGACGCCCCCCGCCATTTGGAGCAGCTGCAGGCGGTATTGCAGCAGGGCGGCACGTTCAACGATGCCCAGGAGTGGTACCCGTTCGAGGTGATCGAGCGCGGCGCCAGCCAGTTGCAGCTGGGCCACGAGCGCGAGTTCGTGATCTGCGTGCTGCTGTGGCTGCAGGCATTGGCCCAGGGACGCGCCAGCATCCTGGACCCCAGCCTGCACCTGGATGACCGCGCGATGGACATCGAGGCGTTGCCTGATGCGCTGCGCGATGCGGTGCTGGATGCGTTCACCGCAGCGGGGTATTGAGACGCCCCGGCGACCGGGTGGAGTCGACTGTGGGTCGACTTTCGCGCGCAGCGCGGGATTCTGGCGACCTGAACGTGGAGCGGTCGACCAACAGTAGACGCTACCCAGCCGATGCACAGCCGGGCGTGCGTTGCCGCGTTACAACGCTTCCAGGCTGCACCACGGCAGTTCGGGCAACCCCTGCCCGGCCACCGCCGCCGCCAGCTGCGCATCGGCGCCGTCGACATCGATCCCCTGCCGCCCATACCACGCCGGGTCGTAATAGCTCTGCGCATAGCGCTCGCCACTGTCGCACAGGATGCTGACGATGCTGCCCTGGTGGCCCGCCTCACGCATCCATTGCGCGGCCTGCAGCACGCCGATGAAGTTGGTGCCGGTGGAGCCACCGACACGGCGGCCGAGCTGGCGGCTGACATGGCGCATCGCGGCCAGGCTCAGCGCATCGGGCACCTTCACCATCGCATCGACACTGGTCGGGATGAAACTCGGCTCCACCCGTGGCCGGCCGATGCCTTCCACGCGCGAGCCACCGCTACAGGTCAGTCCACGCCAGTCCTGTTCACCGGCCACGGCAGCCTTGTAGCCGTCGAAGAACACCGACACTTCCGGGTCCGCGCACAGGATGCGGGTGTCATGCCGGCGGTAGCTGACATAACGGCCCAGCGTGGCGGCGGTACCGCCGGTACCCGGGCTGCACACGATCCATTCCGGAACCGGGCTGGGCTCTTCGGCCATCTGCTTGAAGATGGATTCGGCGATGTTGTTGTTGGCACGCCAGTCGGTCGCCCGCTCGGCATAGGTGAACTGGTCCATGAAGTGGCCGCCGGTTTCGCGGGCCAGCTTTTCCGAATCACAGTTGAGGTCGCAGGCGCGCTCGACCAGGTGGCAGCGGCCCCCGTGGAACTCGATCGCCGCGATCTTTTCCGGCGAGGTGGTGGCCGGGATCACCGCAATGAACGGCAGGCCCAGCAGGCGCGCGAAATAGGCTTCGGACACGGCGGTCGAGCCACTGGAGGCCTCGATCACCGGCCGGCCCTCGCGCAACCAACCGTTGGCCAGCGCGTACAGGAACAGCGAGCGCGCCAGCCGGTGCTTGAGGCTGCCGGTGGGATGGCTCGACTCGTCCTTCAGGTACAGGTCGATGCCCTCGAACCCGGGCAGCGCCAGCGGGATCAGATGGGTATCGGCGGAACGGTTGAAATCGGCTTCGATCTTGCGGATGGCGGCGGCCACCCATTCACGCTGCGACATGGCGGGCAATCGTTATCAGGACGGAACGGTGCGATCCGGCCATTGTACGTCGCGGTGCCGTCAGGTGCGGGCCGGTAGAATGGCGCCATCCGGCCGGCAACGGCCCCGTCTGAAGGACCTCCCCCATGACCATTCCCGCCCTGCGCGATGTCCCCGGCGTCGCCGCCCAGGCCCCGGCCGAAACCAGCGGCTTCGTGTTCAACCACACCATGCTGCGGGTGAAGGACATCACCGCCTCGCTGGACTTCTACACCCGCGTGCTGGGTTACCAGCTGATCGACAAGCGCGACTTCCCGGACGCCCAGTTCAGCCTGTACTTCCTGGCCTACGTGCCGGCCGGCGCAGTGGTGCCAGAAGACGACAGCCAGCGCCGCCTGTGGATGGCCGGCCTGCCGGGCGTGCTGGAACTGACCCACAACCACGGTACCGAAACCCAGGCCGGTGCGGTGTACCACGACGGTAACAGCGACCCGCGCGGCTTCGGCCACATCTGCGTGTCGGTGCCGGACATCGAGGCCGCCTGCCAGCGCTTCGAGGACCTCGGCGTGACCTTCCAGAAACGCCTGACCGACGGCCGCATGAAGAATCTGGCCTTCATCAAGGACCCGGACGGCTACTGGGTCGAAATCATCGCCAACTGACAAAAAGGGGATGGAAGGGATTAAGTCGTATCAGGCACTATTGGCCGGAAGCGACTTAATCCCCTCCGTCCCCTTTTTTGCGAGGTTCGTATGGAAACGATGGAACTGCACCGCGGCCGCCTGATCGACCACATCCAGCTGGTGGTGCGTGACCTGGCGGCCAGCCGCCGCTTCTACCAGGCGGTGTTCGACACCATCGGCATCCCAATCGCCGGCGAAGGCGATGATTACTTCTGGGCCGATGAGCTGTTCATTTCCAGCGCCAGCAGCGAGGCCGCCGCCGGCCAGCTGACCGGCCGGCACCATCTGGCCTTCCAGGCCCGCGACAGCGCCACCGTCGATGCCTTCCATACCGCCGCGATCGCCGCCGGCGGCACCGATAACGGCGCGCCGGGCGAACGCCCCTACCACCCGGGCTACTACGGCGCCTTCGTGCTCGACCCGGACGGCAACAACATCGAAGTGGTCTATCACGGTCCTGCGAACTACAGCGCCGACTCGGTGAAGGTCACGTTCTGATATCACCGAAGCCGTGAACGAAGAAGCCGGGCAATGCCCGGCTTCCCTGCTTCCAGCGCTGCAGCCCTCAGTGGGCGGCCATGTAGATGTCCTGAAGCACGGCCTTTTCCAGTTCCAGCTCGCCCAGCAGGTTCTTCACGATATCGCCCAGGCTGAGGATGCCGACCAGCTGGTTGCCGTCGGTCACCATCAGATGACGGCGCCGCGAGTACGTCATCAACGACATGGCCTGCTTCAGCGTCGCGTCCGGCGCAATGCCTTCCAGGCCGGTGGACGGCAGGCTGGAGATCACCCGGCGGCCGGCCTGCGGGCCGTCGTCGGCCAGGGTACGCACGATGTCCTTCTCGGAAATGATGCCGACCGGGGCATCGTCCTTCATCACCACCAGCGCAGCGATCCTGTTCGCGCTCATCTTGTGGGCGGCGGCACCGATGGTGTCCTCGGCGTCGATGGTGATGACAGCTTCTTTCTTGGATTGCAGAAGTTCGCGGACGTTCATTCTTGTTTCCTGGTGCAGGTCACTGAAGTCAAAAAAGTGTGCTCTTCCGATACGCCCCCTCCCCGGGAACAGACCTTTCAGCGCACGTCTGGCGCACCCGCCCGCCGCGTGGAATGGATCGGCAGGCGATGTGCTGCAACGCGAACGAGGTGGGCTCAACCGCTCAACCCGGACCTCGGTCAAATCGATTCTACGACTGCGACCATCGGTCACTACCGGCATCGATAGGACAGTTCGTCGTGGGAACCAACCGACGATCCAGAGAATGGCACCGCGGCTGAAACCGCCGCTGAATACAGCCGATGCCGCGCATTAAAGAATGATTGCCTGCTGCCGACGGCGGACAGAACACCCGGTGGCTGTCCCACTTGGCATGGCCGACCACGCAAACGAAAGGGGCCACGCGGGCCCCTTTTCGCATGCAGCATTCGACGGATCCGGGAGTGTTACTCCACCGTCACGCTCTTGGCCAGGTTGCGCGGCTTGTCCACGTCGGTGCCGCGTGCCAGCGCGGTGTGGTAGGCCAGCAGCTGCACCGGAATGGTGTGCACGATCGGGCTGAGCACGCCGGCATGGCGCGGCGTGCGGATCACGTGCACGCCTTCGGACTCATTGAAGTTGCTGTCCTGGTCGGCGAACACGAACAGCTCGCCACCACGGGCGCGCACTTCCTGCATGTTCGACTTCACCTTCTCCAGCAGGCTGTCATTGGGGGCGATCACCACCACCGGCATGTCCTCGTCCACCAGCGCCAGCGGGCCATGCTTCAGCTCGCCCGCCGGGTAGGCCTCGGCGTGGATGTAGGAAATCTCCTTGAGCTTGAGCGAGCCTTCCAGCGCGATCGGGTAATGCAGGCCACGGCCCAGGAACAGCGCATTGGACTTGCGCGCGAAGCGTTCGGCCCACGCCGCGATCTGCGGTTCCAGGTTCAGCGCGTGCTGCACGCTGCCCGGCAGGAAGCGCAGCTGTTCCAGGTAATCCGCTTCCTGCGCCGCGTCGATGCGGCCATGCAGCTTGCCCAGCACCACGGTCAACTGGAACAGCGCGGCCAGCTGGGTGGTGAAGGCCTTGGTCGAAGCTACGCCGATCTCCGCGCCCGCGCGGGTGTAGCAGACCAGCTCGCTGGCGCGCGGAATCGCGCTTTCCGGCACGTTGCAGATCGACAGCGTGTGCTTGTGGCCAAGCGCCTTGGCGTACTTCAGCGCCTCCATCGTATCCAGCGTTTCGCCGGACTGGGAGATGGTGACGATCAGGTGCTTCGGGTTGGCATACGCGGCGCGGTAGCGGTACTCGCTGGCAATCTCCACGCTGCACGGCAGGCCGGCGATGGCTTCGATCCAGTAGCGCGCGGTCAGGCCGGCGTAGTAGCTGGTGCCGCAGGCAATGATCTGCACGCCCTCGATGCCCGACAGCACCGCTTCGGCGTTCTTGCCGAACAGCTCGGCCGGGAAACCACCGGCGTCGATCGCCGCCTCGATGGTGTCGCCCAGCGCACGCGGCTGCTCGTGGATTTCCTTCTGCATGAAGTGGCGGTACGGGCCAAGCTCCAGCGATGCCAGCGACACGTCGGACAGGTGCACATCGCGGTCGACCGGCCGGTCATGCTCATCGAAGATGCGCACGCCATCGCGACGGATCTCGGCGGTGTCGCCCTCTTCCAGGAAGATCACCTTGCGGGTGGCCGAGATCACCGCCGAGACGTCGGAGGCGACGAAGTTCTCGCCCTCGCCCAGGCCCACCAGCAGCGGGCAGCCCATGCGCGCGCAGACGAAGCGCTCCGGCTCGGCGCGGCTGACCACGGCCAGCGCGTAGGCGCCGGTCAGCTCCTTCACCGTGTGCTGCAGCGCCACCAGCAGGTCATCGCCGCCCTTCAGGTGATGATGGATCAGGTGCGCGATGACTTCGGTGTCGGTCTGCGACTCGAAGGTGTAGCCCAGCGCGCGCAGCTTCTCGCGCTGCTCTTCGTGGTTCTCGATGATGCCGTTGTGCACCAGCGCCACGCCGTGGCTGATGTGCGGATGCGCGTTGGCCTCGGTGACGCCGCCGTGGGTGGCCCAGCGGGTGTGGCCGATACCCAGCACCGCATTGAACCCTTCGGCCTCGGCCGCCGTGGCCATTTCCGACACGCGACCGGTGCGGCGGACACGACGTACTTCGGGGCGCTCGGCGTGATCGATCACCGCGATGCCCGAGGAGTCGTAACCACGGTACTCAAGCCGCTTCAGGCCTTCGATCAGCACCGGCACCACGTCGCGATCGGCGATTGCACCCACGATTCCACACATGTCACGCGTTTCCTTGAAGACGATCGGCGCATTCTAGCCCGCGTGTCCGGCTTCCCCCTCCTGTCCGCTTAATGAAAGTGTCCGGAAAGGTGTCCGCGGACACCCGGACACTCCAGCGGCCCGCCCAACCTGTTGAACTGAAAGGAAATAAAGTTGGCACGCTACGTGCTTGGTACTGGCTACCACCGTCAGGCACGCACCCGATGATCCGCGACACTTCCGCACAGGACCAGATCGTTTCCTCCGCCCCCGCCGGCGCCACCCGCGTCAACTGGCAGCGCTACCGCTGGCCGGCGCTGGGCGCCATCGTGCTGCTGGCCGGCATCGGCTGGGCCGTGCATGCCTGGTCCAATGCCAGCCGCTCCTTCGACAGCAGCCGGGTGCGCATCGCCGAAGTGAAGCGCGGCGACCTGGTCCGCGACATCGCCGCCGACGGCCGGGTGATCGCCGCCAACAGCCCGATCCTGTACGCCATCTCGGCCGGCACCGTGGACCTGAAAGTGGTCGCCGGTGACGTGGTGAAGAAGGGCCAGGAACTGGCGGTCATCGACAGCCCGGAACTGCGCAGCAAGCTGGCCCAGGAACAGGCCACCCTGGCCGGCCTGGAAGCCGAGGCCAGCCGTGCCGCGCTGGACGCCACCCTGGCCCGCGCCAAGTCGCGCAAGGAAACCGACCAGGCCACCATCGAGCGCCAGGCCGCCGACCGCGACCTGCAGCGCTTCCAGCGCGGCTACGACGGCGGTGCGGTGCCACAGATCGACCTGGCCAAGGCCAAGGACTCGCTGAAGAAGGCCGACATCACCCTGGCCAACGCCACCACCGATGCGCGCCTGCAGAGCCAGGGCGCCGACCTGGATGCCCGCAACAAGCGGCTGCTGGCCGACCGCCAGAAGGCCGTGGTGGCCGAAGTGCAGCGCCAGGTCGACGCACTGACCCTGCGCGCACCGTTTGACGGCCAGGTCGGCCAGGTGCAGGCGGTCCAGTCCACCAACCTGGCTGCCAACGCGCCGGTGCTGGGCGTGGTCGACCTGTCCAAGTTCGAGGTCGAGATCAAGGTGCCGGAGAGCTTCGCCCGCGACCTGGCGATCGGCATGCCGGCGCAGCTGACCGGCGGCAATGGCAAGCCGTTCCCGGGCGAGATCAGCGCGGTGTCGCCGGAAGTGGTCAACGGCGAGGTCAACGCCCGCGTGCGCTTCGCCAGCGCGCAGCCGGAAGGCCTGCGCCAGAGCCAGCGGATGTCGGTGCGCGTGCTGCTCGATACCCGCAAGGACGTGCTGAAGGTCGAGCGCGGCCCGTTCGTCGAACAGGGCAATGGCGTGGCCTACGTGATGGATGGCCGCACCGCGGTGCGGCGTCCGGTGGAACTGGGCGTCAGCAGCCTGGGCGAAGTGGAAATCAAGTCGGGTGTGCAGCCGGGCGACCGCATCGTGGTCTCCGGCAGCGACCTGTTCAAGGACGCCGAACGCGTCTCCGTCAACTGATACCTGATACCTGAATCCTGGAGAGAGGACACCCCATGTACATGCTCGAAATGCGTTCGGTCGCCAAGGTCTTCCGCACCGAACAGGTGGAAACCCACGCGTTGCGCTCGCTGGAACTGCAGGTCAAGGAAGGCGAGTTCGTCGCGGTCACCGGCCCGTCCGGCTCCGGCAAGACCACCTTCCTCAACATCGCCGGCCTGCTGGAAACCTTCACCAGCGGCACCTACCTGCTTGACGGCCAGGACGTGAGCACGCTGGGCGATGACGCCCGCAGCCGCCTGCGCAACCAGAAGATCGGCTTCATCTTCCAGGGCTTCAACCTGATTCCCGACCTGAACCTGTTCGACAACGTCGACGTGCCGCTGCGCTACCGGAAGATGAGTGCCAACGAGCGCCGCGAACGCATCGAGAAGGCGCTCACCCAGGTCGGCCTGGGCTCACGCATGAAGCACTACCCGAACGAACTGTCCGGCGGCCAGCAGCAGCGTGCGGCGATCGCGCGTGCGCTGGCCGGCAGCCCGCGCCTGCTGCTGGCCGACGAACCGACCGGCAACCTGGATACGCAGATGGCCCGCGGCGTGATGGAACTGCTGGAGGAGATCAATGCCGCCGGCACCACCATCGTGATGGTCACCCACGACCCGGAACTGGCCGCGCGCGCGCAGCGCAACGTGCACATCGTCGATGGCCAGGTGACCGACCTGGTGCGCGAACCGGTGCTGGCTACCCCGCCGCGCCACATCGTTGCCGTCAACGAGTGAGGGCACTCCCATGTTCGCCTACTACACCCGATTGGCGGTACGCAGCTTCCGCCGCAACAAGATCCTGACCGCACTGATGGTGGTCGCCATCGCGCTCGGCATCGGTGCCTCGATGACCACGCTGACGGTGTTCCACGTGCTGTCCGGCGACCCGATTCCCGGCAAGAGCGACCAGCTGTTCTACGTGCAGATCGATCCGCGCCCGCGCGGCGGCTATACCCCGGGTGAGGAGCCTGAGGAACAGATGACACGGCGCGACGCCGAGACCCTGCTGCGCGAGAAGCGCGGCATCCGCCAGGCGATGATGAGCGCGGGCGGCGGCACGGTGGAACCGGAGCTCAGCACGCTCAAGCCGTTCTCGGTGGATACGCGCTGGACGTCGGCCGATTTCTTCCCGATGTTCGACGTGCCGATGCAGTACGGGCGTGCCTGGAACAGCAGCGATGATGACAATCGCAGCCGGGTGGTGGTGCTGTCGAAAGCGATCAACGACAAGCTGTTCCAGGGTGCCGACAGCACCGGTCGCGAGATCCGCCTGAGTGGCCATTCACTGCGGGTGATCGGCGTGATGAAGAAGTGGAATCCCGAACCCCACTTCTTCGATCTGACCACCGGCAACTACGGCAAGGATGAAGACCTGCTGGTGCCGTTTTCCACTGCGATGGACCTGGAGTTCGGCAGCAACGGCAACATGAACTGCTTCGGCGAGAATCCGGATGGCAGCAGCAACTCGATCAACGCGCCCTGCAGCTGGATCCAGTACTGGGTGGAGCTGGATCCGGCCAAGGTCGAGGACTACCGCAGCTACCTGGCCAACTACTCGGACCAGCAGCGCGCAGCGGGCCGTTTCGAGCGCCCTACCAACGTGCGCCTGCGCCCGGTGATGGAGTGGTTGACGTTCAAGAATGCCGTGCCCAGCGACGTGCGCCTGCAGATGTGGCTGGCATTGGGCTTTCTCGGCGTCTGCCTGGTCAACACGGTGGGCCTGCTGCTGGCGAAGTTCCTGCGCCGCAGCGGCGAGATCGGCGTGCGCCGCGCCCTCGGTGCCAGCCGTGGGCAGATCTTCCTGCAATGCCTGGTTGAAGCCGGTGCGATCGGCGTTGCCGGCGGCGTGCTCGGCATCGGCCTGGCCCTGCTCGGCCTGTATGCGGTGCGCCAGCAACCCGTGGACTACGCGAGCCTGGCCCACCTGGACGGCAGCATGCTGCTGCTGGCCATTGGCCTGACCCTGTTCGCCAGCCTCGCCGCTGGTTTCCTGCCCGCCTGGCGCGCGATGCAGGTTACCCCGGCCATCCAGCTCAAGTCGCAGTAAGCACGAGTACGAGGACCTCCCATGGATATCCGCCCCATCCTCAGCACCCTGCGCCGGCACAAGACAGCCGCCGCCCTGATCGTGCTGGAAGTCGCCCTGACCTGCGCCATCGTCTGCAATGCCCTGTTCCTGGTCACCCAGCGCGTTGAACGGATCAGCCAGACCAGCGGCCTGGCCGAGAACGAGCTGGTGTTCGTCCGGGTCAGCGGCATCGGCAAGCAGACCAATGGCCAGGCCCGCACCCAGGAGGACCTGTCCGCCCTGCGCGCCGTTCCCGGGGTCACCGCCGCCGCGAAGGTCAACCAGCTGCCGTTCCGCCCGAACTCCTCCAATACCAGCGTTTCGCTGAAGCAGGAACAGGAACGTCCGACCGCCTTCGTCACCATGTACATGTTCGGCGAAGGTGGACTGTCCACGCTTGGACTGCAGCTGACCGCCGGCCGCGACTTCCAGCCCAGTGAATACAGCAACGTCGAGGATGCACAGAAGAACGCCTCCACCAATACCGCCTCCTCGGTGATCATCAGCCGCACGCTCGCCGACAGGCTGTACCCCGGCGAGAACGCACTGGGCAAGACGTTCTACATGGGCAAGCAGCCACTGCACGTGGTGGGTATTGTCGCGTCATTGGCCACGCCCACCGATTACAACAACAACACCACGCTGTCGATGGTGCTGCCTGTGCGGACCGATTTCACCCAGGGCCCGTACGTCCTGCGCACCGCTCCGGAACGGCGCGAGGAAGTACTCAAGGGCGCGATCGCCGCGCTTGAACGCAACGACCCCAACCGGCTGGTGCGCGAGAAGCTGACCTATGAGGCGCAGCGCAATGACTACTTCAAGAACGACAGGGCCATGGTCGGGCTGCTGATCACGGTGTGCATCTCGCTGCTGGTGGTCACCGCACTGGGCATCATCGGCCTGGCCAGCTTCTGGGTGCAGCAGCGCAGCAAGCAGATTGGTATCCGTCGCGCGCTCGGCGCGACGCGTGGGCAGATCCTGCGCTACTTCCAGACCGAGAACTTCCTGCTGGCCACGCTGGGCATCGTGCTGGGCATGCTGGCCGCCTATGCGATCAACCTGGCACTGATGAACATGTACGAGCTGCCGCGCATGCCGCTGCACTACCTGCCGCTGGGCGCACTGCTGCTGTGGGTGCTTGGCCAGATCGCGGTGTTCGGGCCGGCCCGGCGCGCGGCAGCGGTACCGCCTGCGGTTGCCACGCGGGGCGCATGAGATGCGTATCCGCTGGATGCTGATGATGATGCTCCTGCCACTGCCGGCACTGGCCGGCGGTGGCAGCTCGCAGACACTGGAGTGGCGCCAGGACGATGCGCGCCTGGCATTGCGTTCGAGCGAAGGCCAGGTGCGCGTGGAAGCCGCCGGCCCGGAAGCCCGCTTCGGCGTGCGCAGCGGCGATCGCATCCTGCGGGTGGATGACACCACCGTACGCAGGATCGAGCATCTTGCCGAGGCCCTGCGGCGTTCAAGCGCCGCCAGGGCCTATCTCCTGCTGCAGCGCGACAGGCAGGAACTGACGGTCGCGGTGGACGCCGCTGCCTGGCGCAGGGCGCTGGTCGCTCCGCCTCCGCCAGCACCGCCACCGCCGCCGCCCCGACGCTGAGCCCGCCGCCCCGACGGCTACGGGTTTGGCTATGCTTGATGGGTGGCGCCGGGCTCTCCCGGCGTATGGACACGAACACGGCTCCATCGGCGCCGCCCATCCCTTTCTGCAGAACCGCTTGATGCCTTCGATCCTGATCATCGACGACAACGCCAGTGTGGGCACTGCACTGGACGTGCTGTTCTCCCTGCACGACATCGACACCTTGCAGGCGCAGAGCCCGGCCGAGGGGCTGGCCCTGCTCGAGTCGCAGCCGGTCGACCTGGTGATCCAGGACATGAACTTCAGCGAGGACACCACCTCCGGCGAGGAGGGCGAAGCGCTGTTCGCACAGATCCGCGCACGCCATCCGGACCTGCCGGTGATCCTGCTGACGGCCTGGACCCACCTGAGCAGCGCGGTGGACCTGGTCAAGGCCGGCGCCGCCGACTACCTGGCCAAGCCCTGGGACGACCGCAAGCTGCTGACCACGGTCAACAACCTGCTGGAGCTGTCCGAGGCGCGGCGCGAACTGGACCGCCGCCGCAGCCGCGAGCTGCGCCAGCGCAATGCGCTGGAAGAAAAGTACGACCTGTGCGGTGCGGTCTTCGCCGATCCGGCCAGCGAGCGCGTCATCGCCCTGGCCTGCCAGGTCGCGCGCTCCGAGCTGCCGGTGCTGATCACCGGTCCCAATGGTGCCGGCAAGGAGAAGATCGCGCAGATCATCCAGGCCAATTCACTGGTGGCCAAGGGCCCGTTCATCACGGTCAACTGCGGCGCGTTGCCGTCGGAGCTGATCGAGGCCGAACTGTTCGGCGCCGAGGCCGGCGCCTACACCGGCGCCAACAAGGCACGCGAGGGCAAGTTCGAAGCCGCCGACGGAGGCACGCTGTTCCTGGATGAGATCGGCAACCTGTCGCTGGGCGGGCAGATGAAGCTGTTGCGCGTGCTGGAAACCGGCCGCTTCGAGCGCCTGGGTTCCAATCGCGAACGCCAGGTCAAAGTCCGCGTGGTCAGCGCGACCAATGCCGACCTGCCGGCGATGATCCGCGACGGCACGTTCCGCGAAGATCTCTATTACCGCCTCAATACAGTGGAACTGGTACTACCGCCGTTGGCCGAGCGCGCGGGCGACATCGTGCCACTGGCCGAGCGTTTCCTGACGGCCGGCAAGCCGCTGTCCAGTGCCGCCAGTGCCGCCCTGCAACGGCACCCGTGGCCGGGCAACGTGCGCGAACTGCGCAACGTGATCCAGCGTGCCGAACTGCTGGCGACCGGCAACCGCATCGAGGTGGCCGACCTGAACCTGCCGCGCACCGCACCGGCGCCACGCCCCGCACCGAGCGCTGGCAACGATCCCGACCGCGAGCGCATCGAGGACGTGCTGGCACGCAACCACGGCGTCATCGCCCAGGCGGCTGCCGAACTCGGCCTGAGCCGCCAGGCCCTGTACCGGCGCATGGACCGCCACGGCATCCCACGCGAATGAAACGGCGCTCGTTCACCTTCCGCCTGTTCCTGCGCCTGCTGCCGGTGCTGGCGCTGGCCGCTGCGCTGCCGTGGCTGCTGGCGTACTGGATGAACCATGGCTGGGTGGTGACCACGGCGTCGGCCGTGATCCTGCTGGCGTTGATGTGGTGGACCCTGCGCCGTGCCACCGCACCGGTGCGCTCGCTGATGCGTGCACTGTCCGGCACCACCAGCAGCTACCGCGACGGCGAGTACAACTTCGGCGTGTACTGGCCGGGCAACGACGAACTGGGCGACCTGGTGCAGGCGCACCGCGAGCTGGGCGATGTGCTGCGCGAACAGCGGCAGGGCCTGGTGCAGCGCGAACTGCTGCTGGACACCATGGTGCAGAACACGCCGGTGGCCATGCTGCTGATTGCCTCCGGCGGCGATGGCATCGCCCGCGTGGTGTTCTCCAACCTGGCTGCGCGCAAGCTGCTGCATGGCGGCTGGAAGCTGGAAGGCCAGCGTCTGGAAGAGGTGCTGGAACAGGTGCCGGTAGAGCTGCGCGATGCCATTGCCCGTGGCGGCGACAGCCTGTTCGCGGTGCATGCCGAGGGCGAGGACGGCGACGAGGATGACGAGCAGGTCTACCACCTGTCGCGCCGCGCCTTCCAGCTCAACGGCCGTCCGCACGACCTGCTGCTGGTACGCCTGCTCACCGCCGAACTGCGCCGCCAGGAAGTGCAGACGTGGAAGAAGGTGATCCGGGTGATCAGCCACGAGCTCAACAACTCACTGGCACCGATCGCCTCGCTGGCCCACTCCGGTGGCGTGCTGGTGCAGCGCGAACGCTTCGACCGGTTGCCGGAGATCTTCACCACCATCGAGGACCGCGCACGCCACCTGGAAGGCTTCATCCGTGGCTATGCACGCTTCGCAAAGCTGCCGCAGCCGCAACTGCAGACCGTGCACTGGGCGCCGTTCCTGTCCAGCCTGCGCCAGCAGATCCCGTTCACCATGGAACGCGAGCCGGACGAGGACCTCAGCAGCCGCATCGACATCGCGCAGTTCGGGCAGGCATTGCTGAATCTTCTGAAGAACGCGCATGAAGCCTGCGCCGAGGCCGATCCGCCCAACGATGACGTACAGGTGCAACTCACGCGGCTGCCGCAATGGCTGCGCCTGGACGTACTGGATCGCGGCAAGGGCATGAACGAGCAGGTGCTGCAGAACGCCTTGATGCCGTTCTATTCGACCAAGCGCAACGGCACCGGCCTGGGGTTGGCACTGACGCGCGAGATCGTGGAAGCGCACGGTGGCCGCGTGTCGCTGCAGAACCGCGGCGATGGCGGGTTGTGCGTGTCGATCCTGTTGCCGGTGGGTTGAGCGGGCCGATCGGGTAGCTCCACGCCATGCGCGGATGTGCCGACCAGGGCCGGCACCTACCAGGTCCGCCGCATCGCCACCCGCAGGTGCATCGGAAACCCGAGCGCAGCCTCTTCGGCCATGACGGCGCGCAGGCCGTCGTTCCACTCAGCCTCAGGCACTACGTCGAACCCTTCGCTGGCATAGAAGGCTGCATTCCATGGCACATCGCTCAAGGTGGTCAGCACCGCTGCAGCAAAGCCGGTGGCCCTGGCCTGCGCCAAGGCGTGCCGCAGCAATGCACGGCCATGGCCACGACGCGCGTGCGCCGGGTCCACATCCATCTGCAGGACATGGAACTCGCCACCCAGCTCGCCGCCCAGCAGGTAGCCGGCAATGTCGCCGCCGGGGCCATCCACAACCCACAGCTGGCCCCGCTGAAGGCCGTCCTGCAGCGTCGGCAGATCCAGGCCGTGGCCGGCAAATACCGGATGGGCTTCGTGATCCTTCAGCAGTTCGCCGGCACGCTGTTCAATTGCCGGCAGCACGCCGAGCTCGTCGGCATGCGGAATACGTGGCTCAGGACTTCTTGACCGGGCGCTTCCAGCCATCGATGGTTTCCTGTCGTGCGCGGGCCAGTGTCAGCTTGCCGTCCGGGGCGGTGCGGGTGATGACCGAACCGGCAGCGATGGTCGCGCCCTCGCCGATCGTCAGCGGCGCCACCAGCGAACTGTTGGAACCGATGAACGCGTTGTCGCCGATGGTGGTGGTCGACTTGTTCACGCCGTCGTAGTTGCAGGTGATGGTGCCGGCACCGATGTTCACCTTGCTGCCGATCACCGCATCACCCAGATAGGTGAGGTGGTTGGCCTTGCTGCCGACGCCGAGGGTGACCTTCTTGGTTTCGACGAAGTTGCCGACGTGCACGCCATCGGCCAGCACGGTACCTGGGCGGAGGCGCGCGAACGGACCGACCAGCGCCGCGCCTTCGGTGACCACACCCTCCAGATCACAGTGCGCGCGTACTTCGGTACCGGGGCCGAGAGTAACGTCCTTCAGGCGGTTGAACGGACCGATGGTAACGCCGTCGCCGAGCACGATGTTGCCTTCGAGAACGACATCGACATCGATCAGCACGTCACTGCCCACGGTGACGGTGCCACGGATGTCGAGTCGTGCCGGGTCGCGCACGCGTGCACCCTGTGCGCACAGCGCACGCACGGCGCGATGCTGCCAGGCACGCTCCAGCTGCGACAGCTGCCAGGGATCGTTTGCCCCCTCGGCTTCCTGCGCGTCGGCCACCAGCGCCATTTCGGCCGGGGTGTACTCATGCGCGGCAAATGCGAACACGTCGGTCAGGTAGTACTCGCCCTGCGCATTGCGGTTGGACAGCTGCGACAGCCAGCGGCGCAGCGCGGTCGACTCCGCGGCGATGATGCCGGTGTTGATCGTGCGCACGCGCAGCTGGTCGTCGGTCGCGTCCTTCTGCTCGACGATCGCTCCCACCTTGCCTTCGGCATCGCGCAGCACGCGGCCGTAACCGGTCGGGTCATCAACCTCGGCGACCAGCACCGCCAACCGCCCCGGCTGCGCCAGCAGATCGCGCAGGGTCTGCGCGCGGATCAGCGGTACATCGCCGTACAGCACCAGCACCTGCACGGCATCCGGCACCTGCGGCATCGCCTGCGCCACCGCGTGGCCCGTACCCAGCTGCTGCACCTGTTCAGCCCACTGCAGGTCGGGCTGGTCGGCGAACTGTTGCCGCACCGCCTCACCGCCATGGCCGTAGACCACATGGATGGCCGCCGGTTGCAGTTCGCGGGCCGCATCGATCACGTGCGCCAGCATCGGTTGGCCGGCGATCGGCTGCAGCACCTTCGGCAGCACCGACCTCATGCGCTTGCCGGCGCCGGCGGCGAGGATGATGACGTGCAAGGCTTGGGTCATGGGAACGGCAGTCCGTGGTTCGTTGCCGACGATTCTAGAGCGTACGCCGTTAACATGGGCATCCCTCCTCCTTCACCATGCCGATGAGCCTTGTCCGCCAGGGAAGCGCCTACCTCGTGATCGGGCTCGTGCAGCTGCTGGTCGATTGGCTGGTGTTCGTGGTCGCCACCGCGCTTGGCATGCCGGTCGCACCGGCCAACGTCGCCGGGCGCCTGGCCGGCATGCTGCTGGGCTTCTGGCTCAACGGCCGCTACACCTTTGCCGAGGCCGGCACCCACAAGCTGGGCTGGAAGCGCTTTGCACGCTTCTTCGGGCTGTGGCTGCTGCTGACTGCGGCAAGCACGTTGCTGGTGAGCCTGGTCGACCACGCGCTGGGCCTGCAGTACACCTGGCTGGCCAAGCCACTGGTGGAAGGCGGGCTGGCGTGCGTGTCGTTCCTGTTGATGCGCCATGTGGTGTACCGCTGATCGCGGTCAGCGGTCAGCGATCACCGTCACGGCGCAGGCGCGCTCCCAGTCCCTCACGCCACAGCTGCAGCGCGCTGTAGCGCAACCGCACCTGATGCTGCCCGGCCGGCACGCACAACGCATGGAAGAGGCCATTGCCGCGCAGCAGCGGCAGTACCTGGCCATCCTCGAGCTGCGCCTGCCAGCCACGACCGGTGGTTTCGTTGATCACCACCCATGCTGCATGGTCGGCCACCACCGTCAGCTCGATGCGTCCCGGCTGGTAGCGCAGCACCTGTACCGTGGCCTCGCCGGCATCCTGTTCGGCACAGTGGCTGCTGGCGGCTGCCGGCAGCCATAGCTGCCGGTTGAAATCGGTCTGGTTGAACAGCGGCGCAGGCGGTAGACGCTCCTCATGGCGGCGCACCTGCCGCGGATTCAGCACCCGTGGCAGCACGCTGTCACGCCGCGCAAGTTCCACCTGGTCGCCCTGCGCGCTGGAGCCCGGGAACGGCTCCTGGGCCAGCAGCCAACGCACGCCCAGCAGGTCGTACAGGGGAGCAGCGGTGTCTGGCATCCAGGCAGTGGGGACCTTCTGCTGGAAGGTATCCACCGGCTCGCCCGGCATCCCGGTCATCTGCAGATAGTCGCTTGCCAGCAGCGGGTTGTAGCCGTTTGCCAGCGCAATGGCATGCACCGCCGCGCCGTTGGTGAGTCCGCCGATGCCGAAGACCACCGCGCGCTCGGGTATGCCGATATGCCGCTCTGCCGCCAGCAGCGCATAGGCGCGCTGCGCAGGACCCGCACGATCGGCGGTGAGCACCGACTTTGTGCCGCTGCCCGCGTTGAACCTGGTGCCGACGTTGAACAGCAGCAGGTCCAACAGCACCAGCGCCAGCACCCAGCGCGCAGGTGACTGGTGGCGGCGCAGCACCCACACCGCGGCTACGCCCAGCGCGGCGCTGACCGCAAGCCAGGCGAAAGCGAGCGGATGACCATGATCGATCGCCAGCCACGCAGCGCACGCGCCCAGCACTGCGACGACCGCCACGGACACCCGATGCAATCGCAATGGCTGCCGCTGCAGGGCAACCTGCAGGGCACTGGCACCCAGCCACGCCGCCGCAGGCACGGTAAGGAACAGCGCATCGGACGGGCGCCGGAACAGGTCCAGCCCCGGAAGCCAGCCGAACAACCAGGGGAACAGCGGCGTGGCGCCACCCACCGCGACCATGATCGCCAGCGTCAGCGCACACAGCGCGACGCGCGTCGCCGCCGGCTTGCGCCGCAGCACCTCACCGCCCCAGAGCAGCCACAGCGCCAGCGGCACTGCCCCCACATAGAGGTAATCGGCGCTGATATCACCGAAGGCCCAGCTGTCGCCGCGCCCCTGCGAGAACACGTTGCCCGACAGCAGTGTCACCAGTGTCTGCCAGTGGATGGCACCCGGCAGCGCGGCTTCCAGCGTCAGGCCATTGCGATTGGTCTGGTCCAGCCAGGCCAGCGTGGACAGCCACTGCGGCGCACTGACACCACCGGCGAGAATGGCCACCACGCCCAGCTGCCACAGCAGGCGCATGCGCTGCCCCTGTGCCAGCACGACAGCAGCCACGGCGTAGATCACGCACGCGAGGATGATGAAATAGGTGACCTGGGTCAGTTGAAGCGCACACATCCCGCCGGCCACACCGGCCAGCAGGATGTCGCGCATCCGTCCCCGCCGGCGGACCTGCTCCAGGCCCAGCCACAGCCAGGGCAGCAGGCAGTAGCTGATGATCATCGGCGTGTGCTGCAGGCGCGACGCGGCCACGCCACCAAACATCAGCGTGAGCGCGAACAGCAGCTGCGCCGGCGGCGGCATGCCCTGCACGCGGCTCAACCGCAGTGCACCCAGGCCGCCTGCCAGCACATGCAGCAGCACCACCACCGTGAACAGGTGCAGGGAGCCCGGCGCCAGCAGCATCGGCAGCAGCATCGTCGGCTGCAGCGTCATCATCTGCGGATCGGCCACCTGCGGGTAGCCACCGTAGAGATACGGATTCCACCAGGGGGCCTGCAGGTGACGCAACTGCTCGGCACTGAAACTGACCGCCGGGAAGAACTGCTGCACGGCATCAAAGGGAATGGTCTTGATGCCACTGAGCCATGGCAGGCACAGAACGATCCACGCAATCAGGAACACGCCTGCCGGTGTGCGCCACGGCCGCTGCCAGCTGCCGCCTTCAATCGCTGTCGAGTGGTGCTGCATTCCCTGCTCCTGTGGCGAACAAACAAAAACGCCGGCAGCTAGCCGGCGCTTGTGCTTGATGACGCGCGAACCTCAGTGCTTGAGATTCTTGCGCAGGCGCTCCAGCGCCTGCAGCTGGACGACGGCTTCGGCCAGCTTCTGCTGGGCTTCAGCCACTTCCATCGCTTCGCCGCGGTTGGCCAGGATGCGCTCGGCTTCTTCCTTGGCCTTGCGGACCGAGGCTTCGTCGATGTCCTGCGCGCGGATCGCGGTGTCGGCCAGCACGGTCACCACCTGCGGCTGCACTTCCAGGATGCCGCCGGAAATGGCGAAATCCAGCTGCTCGCCGTTCGGCGTGGTCACCACCACCTTGCCCGGCTTCAGGCGGGTGATCAGCGGCGCGTGCTTGGGCGCGATGCCCAGTTCGCCCAGCTCACCGGTGGCCACGACCAGGGTCGCTTCGCCACGGAAGATTTCCTGCTCGGCGCTGACGATGTCGCAACGGATCGTGCTCATGCAAATCTCTTCGCTGTTCGCGGCGGCGCAATGCCGCCGTGGGGGTCCACCGGCGCGGGCGGTTGCCCGGCGCCGGCGTCAGGTCAGGCAGGATCGCTCCCGCCCGTCCCGGATCAGGCCTTCTCGGCCATCTTCTTGGCCTTCTCGACCGCTTCTTCGATGCCGCCGACCATGTAGAACGCCTGCTCCGGCAGGTGGTCGTACTCGCCATCGACGATGGCCTTGAAGCCACGGATGGTGTCCTTCAGCGGCACGTACTTGCCCGGCGAACCGGTGAACACTTCGGCCACGTGGAACGGCTGGCTGAAGAAGCGCTCGATCTTGCGGGCGCGCGACACCGCCTGCTTGTCTTCTTCGGACAGTTCGTCCATGCCCAGGATGGCGATGATGTCCTTCAGTTCCTTGTACTTCTGCAGGGTCTGCTGGACGCGCTGGGCGGTGTCGTAGTGCTCGTGGCCGATGACCAGCGGATCCATCTGGCGGCTGGTGGAGTCCAGCGGATCGACGGCCGGGTAGATACCCAGCGAGGCGATCGAACGCGACAGGGTCACGGTCGAGTCCAGGTGGGCGAAGGTGGTCGCCGGCGACGGGTCGGTCAGGTCGTCCGCGGGAACGTAGACGGCCTGGATCGAGGTGATCGAACCGTTCTTGGTCGAGGTGATGCGCTCCTGCAGGACGCCCATTTCCTCGGCCAGGGTCGGCTGGTAACCCACGGCGGACGGCATGCGGCCCAGCAGTGCCGACACTTCGGTACCGGCCAGGGTGTAACGGTAGATGTTGTCGACGAACAGCAGGACGTCCTTACCCTTGCCGTTTTCGTCCTTCTCGTCGCGGAAGTACTCGGCCATGGTCAGGCCGGTCAAGGCGACGCGCAGACGGTTGCCCGGCGGCTCGTTCATCTGGCCGTACACCATCGCCACCTTGTCCAGGACGTTGGAGTCCTTCATTTCGTGGTAGAAGTCGTTGCCCTCACGGGTACGCTCACCCACGCCGGCGAACACGGACAGACCGCTGTGCGCCTTGGCGATGTTGTTGATCAGTTCCATCATGTTGACGGTCTTGCCGACGCCGGCGCCGCCGAACAGGCCGACCTTGCCGCCCTTGGCGAACGGGCACATCAGGTCGATGACCTTGATGCCGGTTTCCAGCAGCTCGGTGGCCGGGGACTGGTCTTCATACGACGGCGCAGCGCGGTGGATTTCCCAGTTGTCGCTGGCAGCGACCGGGCCGGCTTCGTCGATCGGACGGCCAAGCACGTCCATGATGCGGCCCAGGGTGCCGGCGCCGACCGGCACCGAGATGCCACGGCCGGTGTTGACGGCAACCAGGTTGCGCTTCAGGCCGTCGGTGGAACCGAGGGCGATGGTACGCACCACGCCGTCGCCCAGCTGCTGCTGGACTTCGAGGGTGATCTCGGTGTTTTCCACCTTCAGTGCGTCGTACACCTTCGGCACCGATTCACGCGGGAATTCGACGTCGACGACCGCGCCGATGATCTGAACGATCTTGCCCTGACTCATTGCTGCATCCTCTAATGTGTGCTTTGAACGAACGCGGTCAGACTGCTGCCGCGCCGCCGACGATTTCGGAGATTTCCTGGGTGATCGCTGCCTGGCGCGCCTTGTTGTAGACGAGCTGCAGGGTGCCGATCAGCTTGTTGGCGTTGTCGCTCGCTGCCTTCATCGCAACCATGCGTGCCGCATGCTCGGAGGCGACGTTTTCCAGCAGTGCCTGGTACACCAGCGACTCGATGTAACGCGTCATCACGTGCTCGAGCACGGTCGCGGCATCGGGTTCGTACAGGTAGTCCCAGTCGTGGTGAGCGACCTGCTTCTCAGCCGGCGGCAGCGGCAGCAGCTGATCGAAGCTGGCCTTCTGCACCATGGTGTTCACGAAGCGGTTGTAGACCAGGTACACGCGGTCGATCCTGCCTTCGGTGAAGGCGTCGAGCATGACCTTGATCACACCGATCAGCGAATCCAGCTTCGGCACGTCGCCGATGTGGGTCACGCTGCCGACCATGTTGACCTTCACGCGGCGGAAGAAGGTCGAAGCCTTCTGGCCGATGGTCACCAGGTCCACTTCGGCACCCTTGTCCTGCCATGCCTTGGCTTCGCCCAGCATCTTGCGGAACAGGTTGTTGTTCAGGCCGCCGGCCAGGCCGCGATCGGAGGAGATCACGATGAAACCGACCCGCTTGACCTGCTCGCGCTCGACCAGGAACGGATGCTGGTAGTCGGTGCTGGCCTGGGCCAGATGACCGATCACCTGCTTCATCGCCTGCGCGTACGGACGCGAGGTCTTCATCCGATCCTGCGCCTTGCGGATCTTGGAGGCCGAGACCATTTCCAGGGCGCGCGTCACCTTGCGGGTGTTCTGCACGCTCTTGATCTTGGTTTTGATTTCGCGTCCGCTTGCCATCTCTTGTTTCCCGTGGCGCGGGGCTGATGCCCCGCGTTGTTCAACCGTTTGTCATCTGGTCCAGCGGAGCCAGCGGCTCCGCTCTACAGGACCGCGATTACCAGCTGCCGGTGGTCTTGAACTCGGCGATGCCCTTCTTGAAGGCACCTTCGATGTCGTTGTCCCAACCGCCGGTGGCGTTGACCTTGCTGATCAGCTCGCCCTGGGTGTTGGCGAAGTGGGCGTGCAGGCCTTCTTCGAACGCCAGCAGCTTGTTGACCGGCACGTCGTCGAGGTAACCCTCGTTGACGGCGTAGATCGACAGCGCCTGGTTGGCGATCGACATCGGCGCATACTGCTTCTGCTTCATCAGCTCGGTGACGCGCTGGCCACGCTCCAGCTGCTTGCGGGTCGCTTCGTCCAGGTCCGAGGCGAACTGCGCGAACGCAGCCAGCTCACGGTACTGGGCCAGCGAGATGCGGATGCCGCCCGACAGCTTCTTGATGATCTTGGTCTGGGCCGAGCCACCGACGCGCGACACCGAGATACCGGCGTTCACGGCCGGGCGGATGCCGGCGTTGAACAGGTCGGTTTCCAGGAAGATCTGGCCGTCGGTGATCGAGATCACGTTGGTCGGAACGAAGGCGGACACGTCGCCGGCCTGGGTCTCGATGATCGGCAGCGCGGTCAGCGAACCGGTCTTGCCGGTGACCTTGCCTTCGGTGAACTTCTCGACGTATTCCTCGGACACGCGGGCAGCGCGCTCGAGCAGACGGGAGTGCAGGTAGAACACGTCACCCGGGTAGGCTTCACGGCCCGGCGGACGCTTCAGCAGCAGCGAGATCTGGCGGTAGGCAACGGCCTGCTTGGACAGATCGTCGTACACGATCAGCGCGTCTTCGCCGCGGTCCATGAAGTACTCACCCATGGTGCAGCCCGAGTAGGCGCTGATGTACTGCATGGCAGCCGATTCGGAAGCGGTCGCGGCCACCACGATGGTGTGGGCCAGCGCGCCGTTCTCTTCCAGCTTGCGCACGATGTTGGCGATGGTCGACGCCTTCTGGCCGATCGCAACGTACACGCACTTGATGCCGGTGCCCTTCTGGTTGATCACCGCATCGATCGCCATGGCGGTCTTGCCGGTCTGGCGGTCACCGATGATCAGCTCGCGCTGGCCACGGCCGATCGGGATCATCGAGTCGACCGACTTGTAACCGGTCTGCACCGGCTGGTCGACCGACTTGCGCCAGATCACGCCCGGCGCAACACGCTCCACCGGAGCGGTCAGGTCGGTGCCCAGCGGGCCCTTGCCGTCGATCGGCTCGCCCAGCGCGTTCACGACGCGGCCCAGCAGTTCCGGGCCGACCGGCACTTCCAGGATGCGGCCGGTGGTCTTGGCGACGTCGCCTTCGCGCAGGTGCTCGTAGTCACCCAGGACCACGGCGCCGACCGAGTCGCGCTCCAGGTTCAGGGCCAGGGCGAAGGTGTTGTTCGGCAGTTCGATCATTTCGCCCTGCATCACGTCGGCCAGACCGAAGATGCGCACGATGCCGTCGGACACGCTGGTCACGGTGCCTTCGTTGCGCGATTCCGCGGCCAGCTTGACCTTCTCGATGCGGTTCTTGATCAGTTCGCTGATTTCGGAGGGGTTGAGCGTGGTTGCCATCGTCAAGTCCTAGTGCCGGCAGCGGGGCCGGACGTTAAATGAATTCAGTTAGCGAGCGCGGTCTGCAGACGGGCCAGCTTGCCCTTCAGCGAACCATCGATGACCACGTCGCCGGCGTCGATCACGGCGCCGCCGATCAGCGAAGCATCGACCGCGGTGGTCACGTCGACCTCGCGGTTGAAGCGCTTGCGCAGCGCAGCCTTGATCGCGTCCAGCTCGCCGGCCGACAGCTCGGAAGCCGAGGTCACCGTGGTCTTGACCACGTGCTCGGCTTCGGCGCGCAGGGCGTCGAACATGCCGGAGATTTCCGGCAGCAGCGGCAGACGATGCGATTCGGCCAGGATGGCCAGGAAGCGCGAGTAGGTCTCGCCGTGCGAGACCGGCGCCAGCAGGGCGACGGCGTCGTCACGACCCAGCTCCGGGTTGGCGAGCAGGGCCGCCACGCGCGGGTCGGCGGCGACGTGGGCGGAGAACGCCAGGGCGTCCGACCACGGCGCGAACGCACCTTCGTCGCGCGCGGTCGCGAACGCGGCGCGGGCGTACGGGCGGGCAAGCGTGAGGGCCTGGCTCATCCTTAGATCTCCGAGGCCAGCTCGTCGAGCAGCGCCTTGTGGGCGTTGGCGTCGATTTCGCGCTTGAGCAGCTTTTCGGCACCGGTCACGGCCAGCGCGGACACCTGCTTGCGCAGATCTTCACGGGCACGGTTGGCGGCGGCGTCGATTTCAGCCTGGGCCAGTTCCTTCTGACGGGTGGCTTCGGTGATCGCTTCGTTACGGGCTGCATCAACGATCTGGTTGGCACGCGCGTGGGCCTGATCGATGATCTCGTTGGCCTTGGTGCGGGCTTCCTTCAGCGCTTCGTTGACCTTCTCCTGCGCCTGGGCCAGATCTTTCTGGCTGCGGTCGGCAGCAGCGAGGCCTTCAGCAATCTTCTGCTGGCGCTCTTCGATCGCGTTCATCAGCGGCGGCCAGATCTTGGTCGCGATGATCCAGATCAGACCAGCGAAGGCCAGCGCCTGCGCAAGAAGGGTGAAATTGATATTCATGGTTAGCTCGATCGCTGGTTTCGGGGTGGACGTGCCGCCGAAGCGGCACATCCGGCCTTCATCCGAAACCGGGTGCATCAGCACCCGGTCGTCTCAAACCGCTGTATCAGCCGGCCAGAGCCTTGGTGACGGCGCCAGCAAAGGCAGCCGACAGCGGGTTGGCGAAGGCCAGCAGCAGGCCAACGGCGACCGAGATGATGAACGCGGCGTCGATCAGGCCGGCGGTGATGAACATGCGGACCTGCAGGACCGGGATCAGTTCCGGCTGGCGCGCGGCCGACTCCAGGAACTTACCAGCCATGATGGCCAGACCCAGACCGGCGCCCAGCGCGGCCAGGCCGATCATGATGCCGACGGCAAGGGCGGTGGAGCTCTGAATCTGCGCGAAGTTGGTCAGGACGGCGAAGTACATGGTTATCTCCAGGAACTTAAGTTGCTAAGGGTGATGAAACGGATGAAGGTTGAAACGCGTTGAAGCTTGAAACTCAGTGAGCGTCTTCCGACAGGCTCAGGTACACGATCGACAGCATCATGAAGATGAAGGCCTGCAGCGGGATCACCAGCAGGTGGAACAGCATCCAGCCGAGGCCGAACACACCACCCGCGATGGCGCCGAAGAAACCGGCACCACCCAGCACCCAGATCAGCAGGAACACGATTTCGCCGCCGAACATGTTGCCGAACAGTCGCATCGCCAGCGAGATCGGCTTGCTCAGCCACTCGACGATGTTGAGGATCAGGTTGAACGGCATCATCCACTTGCCGAACGGCGCCGTCAGGAATTCCTTGACGAAGCCGACCAGGCCCTTGGACTTGAGCGCGAAGAACAGCATCAGGAAGAACACGCTGATGGCCATGCCGAGGGTGGCATTGACGTCAGCGGTCGGCACCGGCTTCCAGTAGTGCACGCCCACCCATTCCAGCGGCTTGGCGATGAAATCGGCCGGGATCATCTTCAGCAGATTCATCAACAGGATCCAGAAGAAGATCGTGATGGCGATCGGCGTGACCAGCTTGCTCTTGCCGTGGTAGGTGTCCTTGGCCTGGCGGTCGACGAACTCCAGGCAGATCTCGACGAAGGCCTGCCACTTGCCCGGCACGCCGGCGGTGGCCTTGCGGGTCCCCAGCCAGAACGCGACAACGATCACCAGGCCCATCAGGACGGCGGTGAGGAAGGTATCGACGTGGATATGCCAGAACATACCCTCACCCTTGCCGACCGGTGCGGTCAGGTTGTGCAGGTGATGCTGGATGTAGCTGGTAGGGGTTAGAGCCTCGCCCGCCATGTGTCCGGAACCTTCAGTTAATTGAATTCTGTCAACGCCTGGCCATGGCCAGGACCTGGAACATCAAGCCGACGGCGATACCGGCCAACAGCGCCAATGCAGGCAGCTTGAAGACCAGGAACCCCACCAGCAGGACGCCGAAAACCACGACCCACTTGGCCACGATCGCAATGATCAGGCGAGCCATCGCCGATCCTGCGGCCACCGCACCACCGCCCAGAGCCATCCGTGCCGCAACCCAGCCGCCGGCCGAAATGGCCACACCGGACGCCAGCGCGCCGAGGGCATACTTCGGACCTACCAGCAGGAAGGCCAGGGCCAGGACAGCCACCGCGGCCAGCGGGTAGACCGCGGCGCGCAGCATCAGTCGCCGACCCGCATCAACGGAGTTCAGCACAGGACGTCCCGCGTGGTTGCAAGTGGAGGGCTGAGGCGGCTACAGCAGGGGGGCCTCATCGAGCCGCCAAATTATAGCAATGGGACAATTTGCGAGACAACCGCTGCCTGTTCATCCCTGGAAGCCGCAAGTTGCGGTAACGGTTACATTTTTGCGTGCCACCCGGGGGACAATGACGTCCGCGTGATGCTGCACTGCAGTATTGAACTTTGGTCGCAGGCGCGGAACTTTCGCCGGATGCGCCGGTCCGATCTTTCGACCTGCCTGCAGCAACCTCGTCGACGCTCCGCCCCGCAGGTCCCACGATGGCCCCGAAGCCCGGCTCCGGGGCCATCTTTTTGCGTCGTCGCGACAGGGCTGAACCGTGCACACTCCGTGGACCATACGTTCACGGATGGTGGACGGCGGCGTCCGGCACAGTGGTCTTCATTCTGATGAACCACTGCAAGGACTCTTCGATGCGCCCCGTACCCACCCTGCTCGCCCTTTCCCTGCTCGCTGCCGGCGCCTCGTTCGCCAATGCCGCCCACGCCGCCGAAGGCGACGACCGCTTCGCCATCCGTCTGGGTGCGATGAACATCGATTCGGACAACACGCTGCGTGGCAGCACCACCGTGGCCGGCCAGGACATTTCCCTGGACCAGGACTTCAAGCTGGGTGGCAAGGAATGGGAGCCGCGCATCGACGGCATGTTCCGCATCAGCAACCGTCAGCGCCTGCTGTTCAACTACTTCAAGTACGACAAGGACCGTCGCGAGACGCTTGACCAGGGCATTTCCTTCGGCGGTGAGAGCGTGCCGGCCGGCAGCTTCGTGAAGGGCGAGCTGAAGTACCAGGTGGCCAGCCTGGTCTATGACTACTCGGTCGTCGATACCGACACCTTCGACCTGGGCCTGCAGATCGGTGGCGAGTACGCCAAGGTCAGCACCAAGGGCTACGCGGACCTGGGCACGGTGTATGAAGGCCAGTTCCTCAACGAGAAGGCCGATGGCGTGGCACCGGTGGTGGGTGCGCGCATGACCTTCACTCCGTCCGAGCGCTGGATGATCACGCTGCAGGGCCAGTACCTGAACACGCGCTGGGGCAGTTTCGATGACTACAAGGGTGACCTGAGCCGCGCCAATGCGATCGTCGATTACCGCTTCACCAAGAACTTCGGTGTGTTCGCGGGCTACGACTGGTTCAAGCTGGACGTGGACAAGAAGGGCAGCGACGGCACGGTCGGCCTGAAGCAGGAATTCAAGGGCCCGGTGGCCGGTATCAGCTTCGTGTTCTGATCCCCTGCCCCTTCCACGGCATCTTCTCTCCTGGCGCGGCCTCCGGAACATCGGGGCCGCGTTTTTTGTGGGTTGCTGGCAGAGAGCAGAAGCGGGGTTGGTCGAGCGCTGGAGGGAGCGGGGGCTGCGTGCGAATGTCCCCCGGCGCCGGCCTGCGGCCGACGCCTCCTCCTTTACTTCGCACACAACCCCCGCTCCCTCCGCGTGTCAGGCATCCCGGCGGCCCAGGCACTGGCTCTCGACTATCTGCAAGCCGAGCCGCTGCACGGGTGGCAATTGCCGTAGACGCATGCGTGGTCGAGCGCTGGGGGAAGAGGGGCTTGCGTGCGAATGTCCCCCGGCGCCGGCCTACGGCCGTCACCTCCTCCTTTACTTCGCACACAAGCCCCTCTTCCCCCGCGTGTCAGGCATCCAGGCGGGCCAGGCTGTGGCTCTCGACTATCCGCAAGCCGAGCCGCTGCGCGGGTGGCGGGCATTTCGACAAAGTAAAGGAGGAGGCGACCGCCGCAGGCGGGCGACGGGGGACATTTGTCGAAATGCCTGCCACCCGCGCAGCGGCCCCACCCTTTGCTGCAGCACTGATCGAAGAAAAAAAGCCCCGGCAGATGCCAGGGCTTTTCGTTCGGAACGGCGCGGACGCCTTACTTCTTCTTCGGCATGTACAGATCGGTGATCGTGCCGTCGTAGATTTCCGAGGCCATCGCCACCGACTCGCTCAGCGTCGGATGCGCATGGATGGTGTGGCCGATGTCTTCCGCTTCCGCACCCATCTCGATCGCCAGGCCGATCTCGGCCAGCAGGTCGCCGGCATGCACGCCGACGATCGCGCCACCGATGATGCGGTGGGTCTCTTCGTCGAAGATCAGCTTGGTGAAGCCCTCGGTGCGACCGATGCCGATCGCGCGGCCACTGGCGGCCCACGGGAACTTGGCCACGCCGACCTTCAGGCCCTTGGCCTTGGCTTCGGTCTCGGTCACGCCGACCCAGGCGATTTCCGGGTTGGTGTAGGCCACCGACGGAATCACGCGGGCGACCCACTCCTTCTTGTGGCCGGCTGCCACTTCAGCGGCCAGCTTGCCCTCGTGCGTGGCCTTGTGGGCCAGCATCGGGTTGCCGACGATGTCGCCGATGGCAAAGATGTGCGGCACGTTGGTACGCATCTGCCGATCGACCGGGATGAAGCCGCGGTCGGTGACCTGCACGCCGGCCTTCTCGGCATCGATCTTCTTGCCGTTCGGCGAGCGGCCCACGGCCACCAGCACGCGGTCGAAGGTGCCCTGCGCCAGCGCAGGCGCCTGGCCTTCCTCGGCGGCTTCGAAGGTCACGGTGATGCCCTTGGCATCGGCGGTGACGCCCGAGGCCTTGGTCTTCAGGTGCACGTCGATGCCCTGCTTCTTCAGGCGGTCGGCCAGCGGCTTGACCAGGTCCTTGTCGGCGCCGGGCATCAGCTGGTCCATGAACTCGACCACGGTGACCTTGCTGCCCAGCGCGCTGTACACGGTGGCCATTTCCAGGCCGATGATGCCGCCGCCGACGACCAGCAGCGAGCCCGGCACTTCGGCCAGCTCCAGCGCATCGGTGGAATCCATCACGCGCTTGTCGTCCCACGGGAAGTTCGGCAGCTTCACCGCCTGCGAACCGGCGGCGATGATGCACTTCTGGAAGCGCAGCAGCTGGGTGCTGCCGTCAGCCGCGGTGATTTCCAGCTCGTTGGCCGAAACAAACCTGCCGACGCCCTGCACGTTGCGGACCTTGCGTTGCTTGGCCATGCCGGCCAGGCCCTTGGTCAGCTGGTTGACGACCTTTTCCTTGTACGCGCGCAGCTTGTCCAGGGTGATGGTCGGCTTGCCGAACTCGACGCCGAAATCACCGGCGTGGGCAACCTCGTCGATGACCGCTGCGGCGTGCAGCAGCGCCTTGGACGGAATGCAGCCCACGTTGAGGCAGACGCCGCCGAGGCTGGCGTAACGTTCGACCAGCACCGTATCCAGGCCGACGTCGGCGGCGCGGAACGCAGCCGTGTAGCCGCCCGGGCCCGAGCCCAGCACGACCATTTCGCACTCGATATCGGCCGGCTTGCCACTGGACAGCGCCGGCTTCGGCGCAGCCGGTTCGGCCGGGGCACGGTGCGACGGGGTCACCGGCGGCTTGCTGGCCGGGGCGGCCGCAGCGGGCGCCGGCGCAACGGCCTTGGCCGGGGCTTCGGCGGCACCTTCAGCATCCAGCACCACGACCACGGCGCCTTCGGACAGGGTATCGCCCAGCTTGACCTTGATTTCCTTGACCACACCAGCTGCCGAGGACGGCACTTCCAGGGTGGCCTTGTCCGACTCCAGGGTCACCAGACCCTGATCCTTCTTCACCGTGTCGCCAACGGCGACCAACACTTCGATCACCGGCACATCGCTGTAATCGCCGATGTCGGGAACCTTGACTTCAATCGTGGCCATGGTGGGTTTTCCTCGTGCCCGCCCGGCGGCGCCGGCGGGCTGTCACTGCATCTGTTCACGCGGCCGCGCCAGGGGCTGCGGCCGCACGGTGGGGGCGAAGCGGTGCCTTACAGCAGCACGCGGCGCATGTCGGCCAGTACCTGCGACAGGTACGTGGTGAAGCGTGCGGCCAGTGCGCCGTCGATGACGCGGTGGTCGTAGCTCAGCGACAGCGGCAGCATCAGCTTCGGTGCGAATTCCTTGCCGTTCCAGACCGGCTGGATGGACGACTTGGAGACGCCGAGGATGGCCACTTCCGGTGCGTTGACGATCGGGGTGAACGCGGTGCCGCCGATGCCGCCCAACGAGCTGATCGAGAAGCAGCCGCCGCTCATGTCCGCCGGGCCCAGCTTGCCGTCGCGTGCCTTCTTGGCCAGTTCGCCGGTTTCCTGGGCGATCTGCACCACACCCTTCTTGTCCACGTCGCGGATGACCGGCACGACCAGGCCGTTCGGCGTGTCGGCGGCGAAACCGATGTGGAAGTACTTCTTCAGGGTCAGGTTTTCACCGCTGGCATCGAGCGAGGCGTTGAATTCCGGGAACTTCTTCAGCGCCGCGGCGCTGGCCTTGATCAGGAAGGCGAGCATGGTCAGCTTGATGCCGGCCTTCTCGTTCTCCTTGTTCAACGCCACGCGCAGGCCTTCCAGGTCGGTGATGTCGGCCTGCTCGAACTGGGTGACGTGCGGGATCATGGCCCAGTTGCGGGCCAGGTTCGCACCGGAGATCTTCTTGATGCGCGACAGCGGCTGGACTTCGGTCTCGCCGAACTTGCTGAAGTCGACCTTCGGCCACGGCAGCAGGTTCAGGCCACCACCAGCGGCGACGGCGCCACCGGCAGCGGCCGGCACGCCACCGCTGAGCGCGGCCTTGACGAACTTCTGTACGTCACCCTTGGTGATGCGGCCACCCTTCTCGGTGCCGTTGATCTGCAGCAGGTCCACGCCCAGCTCGCGGGCGAACACGCGCACCGCCGGGGTGGCGTACGGCACCTTGGCCGGCAGCACGCCATCGGCATTGAACTGCACCGGCGGGCTGGACGGGGCACCGGCCGAGGCGATCTCGCGGGCCGCCAGCTTGTCCGGCTGCGCCGGCACAGCAACCGGCTCGACCTTGGTGGCGGTCTCTGCGGCAGCCGGAGCGGCAGCAGCAGCGGCCTTGGTCGGCGCCGGCGCGGCAGCGCCCTCGGCTTCGATGATGGCAACCACGTCGCCTTGCGACAGATTGTCGCCCACCTTGACCTTGATCTCCTTGACCACGCCGGCCACAGACGACGGCACTTCCATGGTGGCCTTGTCGCTTTCCAGCGTGACCAGGCCCTGGTCCTTCTTGACCGTATCGCCCACGGCGACCAGCACTTCGATGACCGGAATGCCGGCGTAGTCGCCGATGTCCGGCACCAGGGCTTCAACCGCACCACCGCTGGCAGCCGGAGCGGCCGGCGCAGCTGCGGCCGGCGCGCTCTGGGTGGCGGCAGCCGGGGCAGCGGCCTTGGCCGGTGCCGGTGCCGGTGCGGCCGGCTTGGCGGCTTCGGCTTCGCCTTCGGCCACTTCGATCAGGGCCACGACCTTGCCTTCGGACAGGCTGTCGCCCACTTTGACCTTGAGCTCCTTGACCACGCCCGCCACCGAGGACGGCACTTCCATGGTCGCCTTGTCGCTTTCCAGCGTCACCAGGCCCTGGTCCTTCTTGACCGTGTCGCCGACGGCGACAAGCACCTCGATTACCGGGATATCGCTGTAGTCACCGATATCGGGGACAAGTGCTTCCTTGATTTCGGCCATGGGGATAACTCCGGCAATCTGGTGTAGGGAAACGTCTATTGTGCGGCCAGCGGGGTCCAGCGCCAACCGTTACAGGTGTTTTCAGTACGCACGCAGCCGGGACAGGCTGTTGCCCATGGGTCGGGTGCGCGACCAGTCGGTAGCGTATTGTCCAGGCGATGTCCGCTTCATGTCGCCCGCGCGTCGGCCACCGGCTGCCAGGCCTGGCGCAGGCGCGGCAACGACCACGCCGCATTGGCAGGGCTGGTCGACGGCAGCGCGACCACCTTCGGCGGGGCCTCCAGCCGCGGCAACACCCAGCGCTGGAATGCCTGCAATGACGCGCCGCCATTGCAGCCGATCAGCGTCAGCTCAGGCAACGTGGCGATCAGTTCCGGCAGTGCATTGGCCACTTCCGTGCCACGCACGATGTCCGCATCCAGGCTGCCGCGCCGCTCGCAGCGCCCGATCACATCCCACAGGCCGATGCCTGCGGCCTTCAACGCCTGCAGCCGTTGCGCATAGGGCAGATCCGCGTCGAAACCGCAGATATCGGCCATCAGCGGCCAGAAGCGGTTGCGAGGATGCGCGTAGTAGCGCTGCTCCTGCAGGGATGCCACGCCTGGCATCGAGCCCAGCAGCAGCACCCGGCATCCCACGTTCACCTGCGCTGGCAGGCCAATGCACAACGTTGCCGTGCTCACATCTTCTCCAACTGCATGAATGTCGGCGAGAGCAGAAAACGCCATGAATAAAGGCATTCCGCACCCGTCGCTGAACAAGGAAAACTATTTTTTAACGTGCGTCGGATTCGATTCATGTTGGGGCGACTACGGTGTGCTCGCCCCGCAACCGGGGGCCCAAAACAAGAAACATTAGGAGATACCCCCATGCGCTCCATCCGTATCCTGAGTCTCGCCCTGCTGACCTCCGCCGCCTTCGCGCCGGCCGCTTTCGCCCAGGACAGCAGCACCACCGATACCGCTTCGGGCAAGCATTTTGCCGTTGTTGGCGGCATCTCGCTGCTGGAGCCGAAGAACGACCCGATCACCGGCGTGAAGAAGACCGACGGTGGCCCGGCGCCGACCGTCAGCTTCAGCTACTACATCAACGACAACTGGGCCGTTGAGCTGTGGGGCGCTGCCGACAAGTTCGACAACAAGTTCAAGGGCCCGAACAACGCCCGCCTGGGTTCGGTCGAGCAGCAGCCGGTCGCGCTGAGCGGCCAGTACCACTTCGGGCAGGCCGACAACGTGTTCCGCCCGTTCGTGGGCGTGGGCTACTACCAGTCGAGCTTCAGCAACGAGAAGCTGGGCAACGGCGCTGACACCGACATCCGCTTCAAGGATGCCAAGGGCGTGATCGGCACCGTCGGCGTCGACATGAACATCAACTCCACCTGGTTCGCCCGCGCTGACGCCCGCTACATGCGCGCCCGCCCGGACATCAAGGTCGGCGGCGAGAAGATCGGCGAAGCCAAGATGGATCCGTGGACCGTCGGCTTCGGCATCGGCGCCCGCTTCTGATCCAGGCAGCACCTGCTTCACTGATGCAACGCGACGGGCCCTTCGGGGCCCGTCGTCGTTTCCGTCACCCGCGTTCCGCGTGTAGAGCCGAGCCCATGCTCGGCTGCTTTTTTGTAGAGTCGAGCCAAGCCCCCTATCCCGAGTCGAGCGGCGGGCTCCGCGCGCATTGCGATGCGTTACGTTCAATGGCGCCCACGGTCAAGGGTGGCGCGGCTCGGCTCTACAGACACAGGACGCGGAGACACGATGGACGACGTCGACCTGCTGGTGATCGGTGGCGGCATCAATGGCGCCGGCATCGCCCGTGACGCCAGCGGTCGCGGCCTGCGCGTGCTGCTGTGCGAACAGCATGACCTGGCCGCGCACACCTCCAGCGCCAGCAGCAAGCTGATCCACGGCGGCCTGCGCTACCTGGAGCAGGGCGAGTTCGGGCTGGTGCGCAAGGCGCTGGGCGAACGCGAGGTGGTGCGCCGGCAGGCGCCCCATCTGGTCCATCCGCTGCGCTTCGTCCTGCCGTGGGAACCGCACCTGCGCCCACGCTGGATGCTGCGCGCGGGGCTGTGGCTGTACGACCATCTGGGCCGGCGCAGCCCCGCCTTCCCCGCGTCACGCGCACTGGAACTGCAGCACGATCCGCTCGGCCAGTGGCTCTCCCCGGCGCTGCGGCAGGCCTTCAGCTACGCCGATGCGCAGGTCGATGACGCGCGGCTGGTACTGCTCAACGCCCTGGATGCCGCGCAGCGGGGCGCACAGGTGCAGGTGCGCAGCCGCTGCATCGACCTGCACCCCGTGCAGGGCCGGTGGCGGGCCGTTCTGGAATCCGCCGATGGCCAGCGGCACCCCGTGAATGCCCGCGCCGTGGTCAATGCGGCGGGCCCGTGGGCCGGGGGCCTGCTGGAACGGATGCAGACGCGCAGCGGCGCCCCTGCGCTGCGCCTGGTGCAGGGCAGCCACATCGTGCTGCGCAGGCCCTGGCCCGATGACAGCGCCTGCCTGCTGCAGCAGCCCGACGGACGGGTGGTGTTCCTGCTGCCTTTCGCCCACGACCACCTGCTGGTGGGCACCACCGATATCGACTATCGCGGTGACCCGGCGCGCTGCAGCGTGCTGCCTTCCGAGGTGATCTACCTGTGCGAAGCGGCCAATCGCTACCTGCGTGACCCCATCGCCCCGGACGAGGTGGTCTGGGCGTTCGCCGGTGTCCGTCCATTGCTGGCCGACCCGGATCCGCGCGCAGCGCAGCTGAGCCGCGACTACCGCCTGCAGGTGCAGGTGGACCCGGCACCGGCGCTGCATGTACTGGGCGGCAAGCTGACCACCTACCGGGTGCTGGCCGAGGAGGCACTGGACCTGCTGCGCCCTGCCCTGCCACAGATGGGACCGGCCTGGACGGCGCGCGGAGACCCGCTGCCGGGCAGCGACTGGGGCGACGCCGCACAGGCGTGCTCGCGCCTGCTGGCGCTGGCACCGTGGTTGCCCGCAGGTATCGCGCGACGCTGGGCCGGGGCCTATGGCAGTCGCAGCGCGGAACTGCTGCAGGGTGTACAGGGCCTGCACGATCTGGGCGAGGACTTCGGCGGTGGCCTGCATGCACGCGAAGTGGACTTCCTGCGCGAACGCGAGTGGGCGTGTGACACCGACGATATCCTGTGGCGCCGGAGCAAGCTGGGGTTGCGGCTGGATGCTGCGCAGGTGGCACGGCTGCAGGCGTGGATGGAGGGTCGGATCCCTTTCCCACGGAAAGGGCTCTGACCCCCGTGATGCCACGTGTGCCAACCCAGGTTGGCAGCTACCAGGGCAGCCGCGCGCGACGCGATCGATGCATTAGGATTTCCCCATCGCCATTGGAGACGCTGCATGACGCCCCGCTACGTGCTGGCCATCGACCAGGGCACCACCAGCTCGCGCGCGATCCTGTTCGACCGCGCCGGCGACATCGTCGGCAGCGCGCAGCGCGAGTTCGCGCAGATCTTCCCGCAGCCCGGCTGGGTCGAGCATGACCCGCGCGAGATCCTTACCAGCGTCTATGCCACATTGACCGAACTGCTCAGCCGCGGGCAGATCGACCCACGCCATATCGCCGCGCTGGGCATCACCAACCAGCGCGAAACCACCGTGGTCTGGGACCGTGCCACCGGCCAGCCGATCCACAACGCCATCGTCTGGCAATCGCGGCAGAGCCACGCCATCTGCGAGCGGCTGAAGTCCGACGGGCATGAAGCACTGATCCGCGAGCGGACCGGGCTGCTGATCGACGCCTATTTCTCCGCGACCAAGGTGCGCTGGATCCTCGACCACGTGGATGGTGCGCAGCAGCGCGCCGAACGTGGTGAGCTGCTGTTCGGCACCATCGACAGCTGGCTGGTGTGGAACCTCAGCGGTGGCCAGGCACATGTGACTGACTACAGCAATGCGGCACGCACGCTGCTGTTCAACATCCACACGCTGGACTGGGATGACGACCTGCTGGCCCTGCTCGACATTCCGCGCGCGATGCTGCCGCAGGTGCGCGACTCCAGCGCGGTGTACGCACACACCCGGCCGCAGTTCTTCTTCGACCACCCGATCCCCATCGCCGGCATCGCCGGTGACCAGCAGGCGGCGCTGTTCGGCCAGGCTTGTTTCCAGCCGGGCATGGTCAAGAACACCTATGGCACCGGTTGCTTCATGTTGATGCACACCGGCGCGCAGGCGGTGCGGTCGCGCAACGGCCTGCTGACCACCATTGCCTGGGGCCTGGACGGGCGCGTGGAGTACGCGCTGGAGGGTTCGATCTTCATCGCCGGCTCGGTGGTGCAGTGGCTGCGCGATGGACTACGCATGATCGAACGCGCCAGCGACAGCCAGGCGCTGGCTGCGCAGGTGCCCGACAGTGGCGGCGCCTACCTGGTGCCGGCGTTCGTCGGCCTCGGCGCGCCCTATTGGCGCAGTGATGTGCGCGGTGCGATGTTCGGCCTGACCCGTGGCACCCGCAAGGCGCACTTCGTGCGCGCCGCGCTGGAAGCGATGGCCTACCAGACCCGCGATGTACTCGATGCGATGCAGTCCGATGCGGGTATCGCGCTGACCGAGCTGCGCGCTGATGGCGGTGCGATCGGCAACGACTTCCTGGCCGGTTTCCAGGCCGACATTCTCGGTGTGCCGCTGCTGCGGCCGCGACTGACCGAGACCACCGCGCTGGGTGCGGCCTATCTGGCCGGCCTGGCAGTGGGGTTCTGGAACAGCCGCGAACAGATCGCCGCGCAATGGGGCCTGGACCGGCGCTTCGAGCCACGGATGGAGGTGGCCCGGCGCGAGAAACTGTATGCGGGATGGCAGCAGGCGGTGGCCGCGACCCTCGCCTTCCACGTCGATTGAAACGGCAATGCCCTGCCCTGCTGCGGCACGTGGAGTGACACTGTAGAGCCGAGCCATGCTCGGCTGCTGCTGGCGGGATACCGCAAAAAGCAGAGCCGAGCATAGGCTCGGCTCTACAGGCGAATGGGCGCTGGCGTCAGAACGCCGGCAGCACCGCGCCCTTGTACTTGGTCTCGATGAACGCCTTCACCTGCGGGCTGGTCAGGGCCTTGGCCAGCTTCTGCACGCGGGCGTCGTCCTTGTTGTCCGGGCGCGCGACCAGGAAATTCACGTACGGCGAGTCCTTGCTCTCGATCGCCAGCGCATCCTGGGTCGGGTTGAGGCCTGCGTCCAGCGCGTAGTTGGTATTGATCAGGGCCAGGTCGACCTGGTCCAGCACGCGCGGCAGCATCGCCGAGTCCAGCTCGCGGAACTTCAGGTTCTTCGGATTGGCGATGATGTCGCGCTGGGTCGCCAGTGCGTTGGTCGGGTCCTTCAGCTCGATCACGCCGGCCTTGTGCAGCAGGATCAGCGCGCGGCTGTTGTTGCTCGGATCGTTCGGGATCACCACGTCGGCGCCTTCGCGCAGCTCGGCCAGCGACTTGACCTTGCGCGAGTACGCACCGAACGGCTCGATGTGCACGCCGATCACCTTCACCAGGTCGGTCTTGCGGTCGCGGTTGTAGGCATCCAGGTAGGGCTCGGTCTGGAAGTAGTTCGCATCCACCTGCTTCTGCACCAGCTGGTCGTTGGGCTGCACGTAGTCATTGAACACCCGCACGTCCAGGTCCACGCCTTCCTGCTTGAGGATCGGCTTGACCACCTCGAGGATCTCGGCATGCGGCACGGCCGTGGCGGCCACCACCAGCTTCTGCGAGGGCTCGCCGGACTTGCCGCAGGCGGTCAGGGCCAGCGCAGCGGCGAGCAGGGGCAGCAACAGGGTCTTTTTCATGGGGGATTGAATTCTCGGGGGAGTGTCAGGAGTTTTCGTAGTTGCTCAGGGCCAGCTCAAGCAACGCCTTGGCCTGCTCGCGCAGCATCATGGGCTCGACGATCTCGGCATCCGAGCCGTAATGCAGCACATCCATCAGCAGCTCGCGCGAGACGCTGTACGGCACCTTCAGCTCATAGCGGCCGTCGGCCAGGAAGCGGCCCTGCTGCTTGGAATGCCAGTGCTCGTCGGCCACCCAGCGCGCGGCCTTGGCGCTGAACAGGATGGTCGCCCAGCCCTTCGGCGCGCCAGAGAAGATGCCGTAGCTGGCGCCGAGCTGCTCGTCCAGCTCGCTGTCGGCGACGTCGCGCGCGGTGCTGTCGACCACCCGCGCCTTGTGGATGCGGTCGACCGCGAAACTGCGCAGGGCGTCGCGGTCATGGTCCCAGGCATCCAGGTACCAGTTGTCGCGATAGTGGGTCAGGCGCTGCGGCGAGACGGTGCGCTTGGTCGGCTCGTCGGTGGAACGGGCACGGTACTCGAACGCCAGCTGGCGGCGCTCCAGCACGGCCGATGCGACGCTGCGGAAGCTGCCTTCGTCAAACTTGCGGCCACGGTGCGGAATCACCCGCACGCGGTCGACCGGCCAGCTGGACACGCCGGCCTGGGCCGCCAGCAGGCTCTCGATGCGTTGCTGCAGCGGTGCCAGCACCGACGACAGCACACCACCGCCGGTCCGCGCCAGCAGGTGCTGCGAGGCCAGCAGGGCATGCAGCTCCTCCGAGCTGAGCCACAGGCCGGGCAGCTCGAAACGGTCGCTCTCGTCAGCCTGGTAGCGGAAGCCCGCCTCGCCGTCGCCCTCGATCGGTGCCATCAGCGCATCGCGCAGGAAGGCCAGGTCGCGGTAGACGGTGGCGCGGGAACAACCGAGCTTGTCCTGCAGGGTCGCCACCGTCACCGGATAGCGCGCGGACTTGAGCAGACGATGCAGGGCGGTGATGCGTTCGTATCGGTCCATACCCCCGATTATGTCCGAGTCGCGGGTCTTGTGTGGGACGTTTGGGCTATCGTGGTCGGCCCCACCCCCATGGAATGCCCGATGCGCCGGTTGCCTGCCCTGTCCCTGCTGGCCTGCCTGCTGCTGGCCGCCTGTGATCGCGCGCCGGCGCCGGCCGGCGCCGAGCCCCCGGTACCCGTCGCCGATCCGACGCAGGCGGTGCTGGGCGCCAGCCAGCGTTTCGCGGCCCTGCGCAGCTTCCACGCCGAACTGGAGGTGCTGGGCGCGCCGCAGCCGGTACGCAGCGGCATGGACTTCGTCGCGCCCGATCGTTTCCGGGTGGAGACGCCGGCGGGGCCGCAGACCATCATCGGCGACACCATGTTCCTGCAGGCCGACGGCGCGATCCGCCAGGTGCCGACCCCGCCCGGCCTGCTCGAGCAGTGGCGCAACCCGCTGCCCGCCGATGCCCTGCCCGCCGATCTGAAGGCCGAAGATCTCGGCAGCCAGTCGCTGGACGGGGTGCAGACCCGGCACTACCGGCTGCGCGGCACCCAGCCCGGGGAACGCCTGGAGTACTGGGTGGATGCCCAGGGCCTGCCACGCCAGATCGTACGCAGCGGCAGCAGCAATGGCCGCAGCTTCCAGCTGCGCCTGCGCTATTCGCGCTTCAACGACCCTGAGGTGCGCGTCGATCTGCCCTGAATAGGCGACCGCGCCAACGTTCGCTGAAGCGCGCATTGGATCGATTCGGACCGCCATCACGCTTCCAGTATCATCACCGGCTGTCAACCGTTCCGGAGAAGCCTCGATGTCCCTGCGCGTGTCCCTGCTGATCCCCCTGCTGCTGTGTGCGCCACTCGCATACGCGCAGGATGCCTCCGAGCTGGCGGCGATGTCCTCGCCGTGGAGCGGCAGCGGCGGCGAGCTCGGCTTTGCCTCGGCACGCGGCAACAGCAGCACCGAGAGCTTCAACGGCCGTCTGCGCCTGCGCTACACCGACGGTGACTGGGTGCACAGCATGGATCTGTTCGGCCTGCGCTCCAGCTCCAAGGTGACCGAAACCAACGACGACGGCACCACCACCCGCCGCAACAACACCACCGCCAACCGCTACACCGGCAGTGCCGGCAGCGCGCTGCAGCTGGGCGAACACCGCCAGCTGACCGCGACGGTGCGTACGGAACGCGACGACTTCGCCACCTACGACCGCCAGAGCTCGTTCGGTCTGGGTTACGGCACCCGCCTGTGGAACACCGAGCGCTTCTCGTTCGACGCGCAGATCGGCCCCGGTGTGCGCCGCACCCACAGCACCGAGGACGACCGCACCCGCACCGGCCTGATCGGCCGTGGCCTGTTCGACATGAAGTATTCGCTGACTGACAACACCGACCTGGTCAACACGCTGCTGGTCGAATCCGGTTCGTACAACACCTTCGGCCAGAACGACTTCGGTGTCTCGGTGAGCATGAACGAGCACCTGGCACTGAAGGCCGGCTGGCAGGCGCGCTACAACAGTGACGTGGCCGAGGACAAGCGCAAGACCGATACGCTGACCACGATGAACGTGGTCTACAAGTTCAAGTAAGCAGAACGGGTGCCAGGGCGCCCGTTCTTCTTCCGGTAGTGCCGGCCGCTGGCCGGCAACTGCGTTCAAGTGGTGGCACGCGGTTGCCGGCCAGCGGCCGGCACTACCGGCGGTAGCTCAGACGTTCAGCAGTTCGCCGGCACCGGCTTCCAGCAGCATCTTCGCCACGCGCTGGCCCAGCGCCTCCGGATCCCGGGCCGGGCCCACCGCCTCGGCGCGCACCGCACGACCATCGCTGGCACTGCCGACCAGGCCCTGCAGGTGCAGGTCGTCGCCCTGCCACTGCGCGATGGCCGCCACCGGCACGTGGCAGCTGCCATGCAACGCGCGGTTCATCGCCCGCTCGGCTTCCACGCAGGCGCGCGTAGCGGCGTCATCAAGCGTGGCGAACAGCGCCATCAGGCGCGTATTGCCACCGTCGCACTCCACCGCCACCGCGCCCTGCGCCGGTGCCGGCAGCCACTGCGGCGGCTGCAGGCGCGCGACGATGCGCCCGCCCAGGCCCAGGCGCTCCAGGCCGGCCACGGCCAGCACGATGGCGTCGTAGCCACCATTGTCGAGCTTGGCCAGGCGGGTGTTGACGTTGCCGCGCAGGTCCAGCAATTCCAGATCCGGGCGCAGCGCGCGCAGCTGGGCCTGGCGGCGCAGCGATGAGGTGCCGACCCGCGCACCGATCGGCAGCGCGTCCAGCGAGGCGTACAGGTTGGAGACGAAACCATCGGCTGGATCGTGGCGGGTCAGCATCGCCGGCAGCGCGAAGGGTTCGTCCAGTTCCATCGGCACATCCTTCAGCGAGTGCACGGCGCAGTCGGCCTCACCGCGCAGCATGGCCAGCTCCAGCTCCTTCAGGAACAGGCCCTTGCCACCGATGGCGGCCAGCGAGCGGTCGAGCACCTCGTCACCGCGGGTGCTCATCGGCACCAGTTCCACATGCAGCCCGGGATGGGCCTGGCGCAGGCGGTTGGCGACGTGTTCGCTTTGCCAGAGGGCGAGCGGGCTCTTGCGGGTGGCGATGCGGACGGTTTCCATCCGGTCATTATCGCGCCTTCGGCGCGGATACGGCCAACGGCGGAGCCCCTCGTGGCTGGTGCTATCAAAGCAGAAGCCGTGCTTGGCCGGGGCGGTGGGGTCATGCGGGGACGCCGTGAACCCATCCCTGGGGGCTTGGCCGCGGCATCCATGCCGCGGACACCCCGCATGACCCCACCGCCCCGGCCCCTGACAGTTTCCGTGTGCGCCAGCCACGGAAGATCAAAAAAAAGAGTGCAGAAGCAAAGGCAACAGCCGACGGCTTCCGGGGTCACGGCTTCCGGGGTCAGATCCCTTTTCCGCAGGAAAAGGGATCTGACCCCTCTTCCCCCACCCGATAACAACAATGCCTTTGCCGTCCGACGCGGGAAAAACGAGAGGGTTGAGCCGGGGTGGGGTGGCGGGACCGTTGGCGCCATGGATGGCGCCATCGAGCCCCCAGGGATGGGTCTACGGCGTGTCCCGCCACCCCACCCCGGCCCGACCCAGCACGTAAGAACAACGAGCCGGCCAACCTGCTGTTGATCTTGATGTTGATGTTGATCTGTAAGCAGTCGCGGCCGCAGGCCGCGCGGGACCACTCACAGATGCCGCAGTTCCTGCTTCAGCGTCGCCACACAGCGGCGGCTGACTTCCAGCGGCTGCCTGCCATGCCGCAGCACCGCCTGCACCTGCCCGCCGGAGCCGCGGCGCAGCTCCACCAGCTCGTGCCGCGCCACCAGGCAGTTGCGATGGATACGGATGAAACGGCTGGCGAACTCTTCCTCCAGCGACTTCAGCGATTCCTCGATCAGGTCCTCGCCGCGCGCGTGGTGCACCACCACGTACTTCTCTTCGGCCTGCAGGTAGTGGATGTCGTCCAGCGGAATCAGCCGCAGGCTGCCGCGCAGGCGTGCGCACAGTACGCTGCGTGCCTGCTGCCCGCTGTGCGCCTGCGGCTGGCCATCGCGACCGGCCAGGAACGTGCGTGCCCGTGCAATCGCCGCTGCCAGGCGTTCGGCGCGCACCGGCTTCATCAGGTAATCGATGGCTGCCGCTTCGAAGGCCGACAGCGCATGCGCATCGTAGGCAGTGCAGAACACCACCGCCGGCCGCGGTTCGAAGCTGGCCAGGTGGCGGGCTGCTTCCAGGCCGTCCAGCCCAGGCATTGCGATGTCCAGCAGGACCAGGTCCGGCTGCAGCTCCGCGCACGCGTGCAGGGCCTGCTCGCCGTTGCCGGCCTCGGCCACCACGTCCACGCCGTCCTGTGCGGCCAACAGGCTGCGCAGGCGCTCACGCGCCAGTGGTTCGTCATCGGCGATGACTACCCTCACGATCGTCCCCTCACTGGATCGGCACTGTCACCTGGCAGGCATAGTAGCCCTCGCTCCAGCCAGCCGTCATCCGCGCGGCACTGCCAAAGCGCCAGGCCAGCCGATGGCCGATGCTGTGCTGGGCATGGCCAGCCCCCCGCGCCAGGGCCAGCCCGGGCGCCTGCGGATCAGGCGCGGGATTGCGCACGCGGATCTGCAGATCGTTGCCCTCGCGCAGCAGCTGCAGCTCGATGGTGCCGCCCTCGGGCAGGCGCGAAATGCCATGCAGCACGGCGTTTTCCACCAGCGGCTGCAGTACCAGCCTTGGCAGTGGCAGGTCCCACGGCAGCGGCTCGTCACGCTGCCAGCGCACCTGCAGGCGTTCGCCCAGGCGCAGCGATTCGATCGACAGGTAGCGCTCGGCCAGTTCGCATTCGTCGCGCAGGGTGGAATCGCCCTCGCCTGCACCGAGCGCAGCACGGAACAGATCGGACAGGTCGAGCACGGCACGCTCGGCCACCGCCGGGTCCCGATGCAGCAGGCTGGCGATGAGGTTCATGCTGTTGAACAGGAAATGCGGGCGGATGCGCGCCTGCAGCGCATCGGCCTGCGCGCGCGCATTGGCCTGCACCTGGGCCGCCCAGCGGTCGCTGACATAGAAGTAGCGCAGCGCCAGCGCGCTGATCAGCGCGGTGGTGGCGGCGCTGCCGAGGGTGAAGCGCCAGAAGCTGATGCCGTTGGCGAAACTGTCACCCAGCACCGCGTACAGCGCGTGCACGATGCCGGCGCAGACCACCGCGATCAGGGCCGCCAGTGCGATGGCAGCGACCGCCCCCATCACCTGCGGCAGCCTGGACAGCGCCTGCCGCAGCAGGCACAGGCTGGCGGTCACGGCCAGCGCCAGCCACAGCGCGAAGCCGCTGGCCGACAGCAGCTCGCCAACGGTCCAGTGGCGGCTGCCATCCGGGGCCAGGGCCAGCACCACCACCACCAGCTCGGCCAGGCCCAGCATCGCCGCCAGCCGCGGCAGGCGGCACAGTTCCGGCATCCACGGCGATGGGCTGGCCAGGGGCATGGCTCAGGCCGCGCCCAGCCGTTCCTGCAGCCAGTCACCCAGTGCCTGGATTTCCTCGGCACAGACCTGGTGGGCCATCGGGTAGCTGTGCCACGCCACGTCCAGGCCCAGCGTACGCAGCGCCTGTGCGCTGTGGGCGGCGACGGCCTGCGGGATCACCGGGTCGCCACTGCCATGGGCCATGAACACCGGCACCTGCACGGCACCTTCAGCACGACGGGCACTGTCGGCCTCGGGCAGATAGGTGGACAGGGCGATCAGGCCGGCCAGTGGCGCGGTGCGCGCCAGCGCGGCGGTCAGGATGATCGCCCCGCCCTGCGAGAAGCCGGCCAGGAAGATCTTCTCCGCCGCGACGCCACGCTCGATCTCGCGCGCGATCAGCGCGTCCAGCTGCACCACCGATTCCTGCACGCCGGCCATGTCGGCACGCGACCGGAAGTCCATGCCGACGATGTCGTACCAGCCGCGCATGGGCACGCCGTTGTTGATCGTGATCGGCCGCACCGGTGCGTGCGGGAACACGAAGCGCAGCGCCGGCCAGTGCGGCCGCACCAGCTCCGGCACGATCGGCGCGAAATCATGGCCATCGGCGCCGAGGCCGTGGAGCCAGATCACCGACCACCGCGGCGAGGCGCCGGTTTCCTGTTCCACCGTTTGCAGCATGATGCGGCTCCTTCAAGTTCGAGCCGCATTATGCCGCTGGCGTGGGGCAATCAGTACAGCGGCGGTTGCTCGGCCGCTTCGCGCCGCAGCTGCGCGGCGCGGACCAGTACCGGTGGCGGGATGTTCTCTTCGGGAATGTCCAGCAGGCCCAGGCGATGCAGGAAGGCGCCCGGACCACGCGAGGAGGTCAGCGCCACCACCGGAATGGCCAACACCATGCCGATCACCACCGGCGCCATCCACGCCGCCAGCGACGGCGACACGGCCCAGGCCAGCACGCCCATGAAGGCGCCGAACACACCCAGGCCACCGTAGCCGCGGATCAGTGCCAGCCACGAGATGCCGCCGTCGTCACGCTGCTGCGCATCCCAGCCGGAATCGCGGCCGGACAACACTTCGGCCACGCCCCGCGACTGCACGTACATCACCACCGGCGCCATCAGCGCGGCCAGCACGGTTTCCACCAGCATCGACACGAAGGCACGGATCGCACCGCCGCAGCCACGGCGGTCGACCGGGTCCAGCAGCATCGCCAGGTAACCGAGCACCTTGGGCAGCAGCAGTACCGCCATCGTGGCGGCGAACAGGCGCACCACCTGCTCTTCGTCCTGTGCGCGCCAGTACACGCTGGGCGACAGGTGCAGCAGGGCATTGAAGTCGATGCCCTCCTGGAACAGCGGGATGGCGATGCCGATCAGCATCAGCATTGCCCACATCGGTGCGGTGAAATAGTGGCCGATGCCGATCAGCATGTGCGTGCGGCTGATCCAGTGCAGGCCGCGGCTGCCCACGACCTTGCCGTGCTGCAGGTTGCCCTGGCACCAGCGGCGGTCGCGTACCAGCAGATCGGTCAGCGTCGGCGGGCCCTCTTCATAGCTGCCACCGAGGTAGGGCACCATGTGCGCGGCCCAGCCGCCACGACGCATCAACGCTGCTTCGACGAAGTCATGGCTGAGCACGTGGCCGCCGAACGGCTTGCGCCCCGGCAGCGCCGGCAGGCCGGCGTGGTCGGCGAAGGCGCGGGTACGGATGATGGCGTTGTGGCCCCAGTAGTTGCTCTCGGCGCCATGCCACCAGGCCACGCCACGGGCGATCACCGGCCCGTACACGCGGCCACCGAACTGCTGCATGCGTGCGAACAGGGTGCGGCCGCCGATCACCGACGGCAGGGTCTGGATCAGGCCGACGTCGGCGTTGTGCTCCATGCCGGCCACCAGGCGCACGATGCTGTCGCCGGTCATCAGGCTGTCGGCGTCGAGGATCAGCATCTGCGGGTAGGCACCGCCGAAGCGACGGACCCAGTCGGCGATGTTGCCGGCCTTGCGCCCGCTGTTGTCACCACGGCGGCGGTAGAACAGGCGGATCTGCCCGTCCGGCACCCGCTCGCGCAGCTCGCCGAACACCCGCTCCTCGGCAGCGGCGATGTCCTCGCGACGGGTATCGCTGAGCACGAAGAAATCGAATCGGCCGAGCTGGCCGGTGGCCGCCACCGACTCGTAGATCGCCTGCAGGCCCGCCAGCAGGCGGCGCGGGTCTTCGTTGTAGGTCGGCATCAGCAGCGCGGTGCGGCTGTGCACGGTCGGCAGCGGCTTGTCCGGGTCGATGCCGAGGCGATAGCCACGGTCGAACACGGCGGTCAGGAAGCCGGCCAGGGCGCTGGCGAAAGACAGCGCGATCCAGGCAAACAGGCCAACGAACAGCACCAGCAGGCAGGCTTCGAGCACGCTGATGCCATTGGCCGACAGCACCCGCCACATCATCCGCGTGGCCACGGCGGTCATGCCGAGCGTGCCACCGAAGATGTACAGCCGGCGCAGGCCGATCAGGCGCGGCGACGTGCGATGCCGCCGGACCTTCAGTGCACCTTCGCGCAGAGTCTGTTCGGGCATCTGCAACGGCGATTCAGCGGGCAGCAGCGCCCAGCCGGCGTCGAGCCGGGGCGTTTCTGCTTCCGCATGGATGGTCTGCACCCCCATCGCCGCCTACTCCGCGCCGTCGGCACGGCCGGCCATCCCGGCCGGGCTGCATGCACCAAGGTTCCCGGCGCGCTTTCCCGGCGCCCGCACTTGTCCAGACTGTGTCGGCTTCAGGCCGCACAGTCGATGTCTGTCACTACCGGAACCCACACGATCTCCAACGGGGCGGAATCGAAAATGCGGCCCAGTCTAGGGCGCTGAATGTAAGCCGGGTGCGAAGGCCTACGCCGGGATTTATCCCCATTCAGCAAATAGCAGGCGATCACGTCGGGGGATGGCCAGATGTCATTGCATCGCCCCGGGTACTGGATCGTATCAAACGCGAACGGTTATCATTTCATTAACCAGGCAGGTCACCGTCTTCCCGCACGGCCGCGACCCACCCAGCTGCGCCGGTCCACACCGCGCGCACCGACGACCCACGGAAGGGTGGCTGCCTGCTGTCTGCCTGCGCCTGCTGCTTCCACCGGGTCACCCCACCTCCCATGGAAGCCGCCATGTCCCCATCGTCCCGTTCCCGTTCCGCGCGCCTGCCGCGCACCCGCCTGGCCCCTGCCCTGGCCTCCGCCTGCCTGCTGGCCCTGCCAGGCCTGGCCGCTGCAGAGGCCGGCGCCGATGCCTCCACCAAGGATCTGGATACCGTGGTGGTCACCGCCTCGGGCAGCCAGCAATGGATCAAGGATGCCCCGGCCAGCATCAGCGTGATCAGCCGTGAGGACATCGAACGCCAGCCGGTTCCCGACCTGGCCACCCTGCTCAGCCGCGTGCCGGGCGTGACCGGCGGCCTCAGCGCCGTCGGCGAACAGTCCAAGATCAAGCTGCGCGGCATGCCGTCCAACTACACGCTGGTGCTGGTGGACGGCAAGCGCATGGGCAGCTCGGCCGCGACCAACTACCGCCCCGACCTCGGCCGCCAGGACCTGAACTGGATCTCGCCCGACCAGATCGAACGCATCGAAGTGGTGCGTGGGCCGATGTCCTCGCTGTACGGCTCCGACGCCATGGGCGGGGTGATCAACATCATCACCCGGCGCATCGGCGACGAATGGAACGGCAGCGCCACCCACAGCTACACCCGTCCCGGTGATGGCAAGCGCGGCGATACCCAGCAGATCGGCGCGACCTTCTCCGGCCCGCTGGGCGAACGCTTCGGCCTGCGCATCGGTGCCAACAGCATGCGCCGTGATTCGGACCAGTCCAACCACGGTGTCTACGGCAATGCCTACGCCGGCGAGAAGGACCGCACTGTCGATGCGCTGCTGCAGTGGAAGCTGAGCGACGCACAGGAACTGTCGCTGGAAGCCGGCCATGGCGTGCAGCAGGCCTTCATCGATGCGTCGCTGGAAAAGCAGGACGAAGGCGCCTGGGGAGCCAGTGAGCTCAAGCGCAGCTCGCTGGCGCTCAACCACGATGGCACGTGGAGCTTCGGCACCTCCAGGCTCAGCGCGTACTGGACCGAATACAAGAACGACATCGGCGCCACCGGCCGCTCAGAGGCCACCGACACGATCATCGAAGGCAGCCTGACCACGCCGTTCACTCTGGGCGTTGAACACCAGTTTGCCGTGGGTGGGCAGTGGAAGCGCCAGGAACTGACCAACACCGATACCATCGGCCGCGCGCCGATCGACTACGCCGGCAACGCCGTCAGCGGCTCCAGCCTGGAAGTGGATACCTGGGCGCTGTTTGTCGAAGACGAACTGAAGCTGCACCGCACCCTGGCCCTGACCGTGGGCGCGCGCCTGGACCACCATGAGAAGTTCGGCGGCCACGTCAGCCCGCGTGCGTACCTGGTCTGGCATCCGGCCGAACAGTGGACCATCCGCGGTGGCGTCTCCAAGGGGTTCCGTGCGCCCAGCCTGACCGAGAATTCGGCCACCGCTGCCACCCAGTCCGGCGGCCGTGGCTGCACCTCGCTGATCCCGCTGGGGTATACCCGCGGCGGGTGCTACATGGCCGGCAACCCGGACCTGGATCCGGAAACCAGCACCAACCGCGAGATCGGCATCAGCTTCGACAATGACCTGATCGATGTTGGCGTGACCTACTTCCACACCGACTTCCGGAACAAGATCGAATACGCACCGCTGGGCCGCTTCAACGGCATCTGGTGGACGCGCATGAGCAACGTGCAGCGCGCGCGCACCAGCGGCATGGAAGGCAACTTCAACGTCCGCTTCGGCGAGCAGTGGCGCTGGCGCACCTCGGCGACCTGGATGAAGGAAGCCAGGAACCTGACCACCGGCCGCAACCTGATCGATACGCCGGAATTCTCCGGCTACTCGTCGCTGGACTGGACGCCGGATACGGTGTTCTCCGGCAGCCTGTCGGCGCAGTACACCGGCAAGCAGACCGGCACCGCCACGACCTTCCTCAAGGCCTACACCCTGTATGACCTGACCGTGGCATGGAACGTCAACGAGGTGCTGACCCTGCGCGGTGGCGTCAGCAACCTGGCCGACAAGAAGCTGTATGCGGAAGGCTCCACCGACTACTTCGTCGCCGGGCGCAGCTACTTCCTCAGCATGACCGCGCGCTTCTGACCGGCGGCACGCGCCGTGATCGCGCTGGCGACATGCCAGCGCGATCGACGGTATTGCGGGTTACTCGCTTTCCAGCGCGGCCGGTGCCGCGTCCCGCGTGGCGGCCGTGCGCGCACGGTCCATCGCCACCGCCAGTTGCTGGCGTGCGAGCAGTTGTTGTGCCTGCACCACTTCAGGTGTCGGCAGGAGCACCGGTCCCGGTGCGTTTTCCGGTGTAGCAGGTGTGGTCATGCAACCTCCATGGACATCCCGCCGCCGCACGGGTCCAACCGGGGCGGCAGCGGAACTGCGCACCCTATCCTAAAAACAAGGCGGGCGGGTGACGGTGCGGCACCCGGCCGCAGCACGTGGAACACGGCACGCGTCACATTTTTGACGGCAGCCCTTGGATCCTGAATAGGACTTGCCTTATCATGAAAACGTTTTCTCACAGGGATGTTTCCCCCAAATGAATACCACTGACCTGTCTCAGTTCAGCCCGAAGTGGCAGTTCCGCTTCAACTTCTTCCGCCAGCATGGCGCGCCCAAGAATCCCGGTTTCAAGCAGGCCTGGAAGGCGCTGTCGTTCGGTGACCGCCTGAAGATCAACCTGAACTTCTTCGCGTTGTTCTTCGGTGCGATCTACCTGTTGATCCTGGGCATGTGGCGCAAGGCGCTGGTGGTCATCGGCATCAACATCGCGCTGGCCATCGTCAGCATGTTCCTTCCCGACGTCGTCGGGCGCATGCTGTTCATCGCGATGAATCTGCTGGTCGCCTCCAGCACCAACTACAGCTACTACCTGGAGAAGGTGGAAGGTCGCGCCAGCTGGAACCCGTTTGAAGGAATGTTCTAAGCCATCAGACCGGCGCAGGGATGCGCGGCAAGGACGCAACCGACGCCCGGCCCCCGCCGGGCGTCTTCATTTGCGCGATCAGGCCGCGCGGCGTGCCACGGCCGCCGGCTCGGCCTGCAGGCGGAAGCGCGACACCGCCACTGCCAGCTGCTCGGCCTGCTCCTCCATCGCGCGCGCGGCGGCACTGGCTTCCTCCACCAGCGCGGCGTTCTGCTGGGTGGTTTCGTCCATCTGCACCACAGTCTGGTTGACCTGCTCGATGCCGGCCGATTGTTCGCGCGACGCGGCCGAGATCTCGGCCATGATCTCGTTGACCCGACCGACCTGACCGACGATGTCCTGCATGGTGCGCCCCGCGCCGTGCACCAGCTGCGCACCGGCACCGACCTGGGCCACCGAGGCGTCGATCAGCTCCTTGATCTCCTTCGCAGCACCCGCCGAACGCTGCGCCAACGCGCGCACTTCACTGGCAACCACGGCGAAGCCACGGCCCTGCTCACCGGCGCGCGCCGCTTCCACTGCTGCGTTCAACGCCAGGATGTTGGTCTGGAACGCAATGCCATCGATCACCGAGATGATCTCGGCGATGCGCTGCGAAGACGCCTCGATCTGCTCCATGGTGTGCACCACCTGGCTGACCACCTGGCCGCCTTCGCTGGCCACGCCCGCCGCGGAACCGGCCAGCGCGTTGGCCTGCAGCGCGTGGTCGGCGTTCTGGCGCACGGTGGAGGTCAGTTCTTCCATCGACGCGGCGGTTTCTTCCAGGTTGGCAGCCTGCTGTTCGGTACGGCGCGACAGGTCGCTGTTGCCGGCAGCGATCTCACCGGCGGCCAGGCGGATGCTGGCTGCCGACTGCTGGATCTGGCCGACGATCTGGGTCAGGTGCTGCACGGTGCTGTTGGCATCGTCGCGCATCACCGCAAACACCCCATGGAAGTCACCCTGCATGCGGGTACTGAGGTCACCGCCGGCGATCGCGCGCAGCAGCGTCGACAGTGCGGCCAGGTTGTGGTCGCTGACTTCCATCATGGTGTTGAGGGTCTCCACCATGCGGCGGAAATCGTGGTCGAAGCGCAGTGCATCACCGCGCACGGCGAAGTCACCGGCGGCGGCCGCAGCGGCAAGCTGCTGGATCTGCTCGTTGATCGCGGCCAGGTTGCGCTTGGTGGTCGCCATCGCAGCGGTGAACACCGCCTTCTCGCCCGGCAGTGCTTCCATGTCCACGCTGAGGTCGCCGACGGCATAGCGCTGCATCACTTCAACCAGGCGCTGGGTGACCGCGTTGCTGGAGGCCACCAGCTGGTTGCTGTCGGCCACCATGCGGCCGTACTCGCCCGGGAACGCCGCGGCATCCATGCGGTAGCTGAGTTCACCGGCATCGTGGCGGCGCGCCATTTCGGCCTGCGCAGCCATCACCGCCTGCAGCTGGCCGCGCATGCCCTGCATCGCGTCCAGCAGGCGCCCCACTTCGTCGTTGCTGCGCGCCGGCAGGGTGCTGTCCAGCTTGCCGGCGGCGACGTCACCGGCCACGCGCACCGCTTCGGCCAGCGGGCGGATCGCCAGGCGGCGCAGCAGTATGTAGACACCGGCGCTGAGGGTCAGCGCGGCGATCACGCCGACCAGCAGGGTCAGCCACAGCAGCTGGCGCGCTTCGGCCACGATCACCGCATGCGGCATCACCACGCCCAGCGCGAAGCGCTGCGGGGCATCGCCCACGCGCAGCGGCACATACACGCGCACGTTGCCGGCCGCATCGGGGCTGAAGGCCTCGAAGGGGCGGTCGGCGGCGATCTCGGCCAGCATGCTGCGGGTCAGTGCGTCGTTGCGAGGCTTGCCGATTTCGGCGGCATTGGCCGAGGCCAGCACCACGCCCTTCGGCGACAGCAGTTCGACGCGGCCGGCCCCCATCGGCTTCAGCGTGGCCAGGTGCTTCTGCAACGCTGCCAGCGAGAAGTCGACGGTGAAGACACCGAGGAACCTGTCGTTCTCGATGATCGGCGTGCTCAGCGTACTCATCAGCACCTGCTGCCCGGCGATGTCATAGGCATACGGTTCGCTCACTTTCGGCAGCTTGTCGCGGCTGGGCACCATGTACCAGTCACCGGAACCGCTGGCGGTCTCGGTGTAATCGGTCATCACCGACTGCTGCGGCTTGCCCTCCTGCCAGGCCCAGTAGCTCATGTAGCGGCCGGTGGCATCGTGCGCCTCGGTGTTGACGAACTCGGCATCCTTGCCGTCGAAGGCATCGGGCTCCCACATGGTGCTCTTGCCCAGCCATTCGGGATGGGCGCGCAGCTGCTCGCCCAGCACCGCCGCCAGGCTGGCGCGGTCGGGCACGTCACCACGGGCGCGCTGGGCCAGCACGCCTTCAACCATGGCATCGTTGCTGGCAAAGGCGGTGCCCAGATCGGCCGCCACCTGGCGCGCCTCAGCGGTCGCCTCGCTGGTCATGGTCTGGCGCGAGGCGCTGATAAGGCTGGCGCTGGCCTGTCGGTAGATCAGGAACGCGGTCAGGCCGAAGCACAGCAGCGCGATCGCAGCGGTGCCCAGCATCAGCTTGTGGGCGATGCTGCCCGGGCGGCGGGCAGCGGCGGAACGGGAAGAAGGCATGGGAGGGTCCGCAAGGCAGTTCAGGACGACCGGCACCACGAAGGCACCGCGCAGGCGCGCGATCCGTCGCGCAGGCCACCGGCCGCCGGGCGGGCCCGGCGCTGGAAGCGCACCGGGTTAGCGGCCGCCCGCCAACGAGGTTGAGGCGACCGGCCTGCACATTCCTGAATCTGCTCAGGGTCGGGTCAGCCACCCGTCCGTCGCGATGGCCTCACTCGGCCACGCGGTCCTTGATCCACTGCGCGCGCGGCAGTACCTCGATGCTGCCGACGGCATACTGCTGCAGCACGTCGTCCGGCCCGAAGCACGGTTGCCAGCCCAGCTCACTGCGCAGGCGGGCACTGTCGTAGACACGGTCGATGCTCAATGGCAGCGGCCAGCCACGGCGTTCGAACTCGGCCAGCAGCTGCGGCGCGCGACGGGCCAGCACGCTGCGCGGGTGGGTGGCCAGTTCCAGGCAGTCCTCGCGCCGGAACGGCGTCGGTGCGCAGGCGAGATAGCGGGCGAATCGGGCGCCTTCGTCGAGCAGCAGTGCAGCGTGTGCGCTGGCCACATCGCGGGCGTCGATGCCGCGATGCAGGCGGAACATCGCCATGCGCTCGGGCGGTTCCGGGAAGCACCGGCCCATGCGCAGCACGCGAACGCTGAAGCCCGGCGTGGCGGCAGCTTCAGCCAGGGTCTCGGCCTGCAGCTTGGTGCGATGGTAGATCGTGCGCGGCAGTGGCTCGGTGTCTTCGTCGATCCAACGGCAGCCACCGGCTACCACGGCATGGCCGTACAGCGCGGTGGTGCTGGTCAGCACGAAACGCCGTGCGCCGGCTTCGCGTGCGGCCTGCAGCAGGTGCGCGGTTGCCTCCACGTTGATCTGCTGGAATACCGCGTCCGGCACCAGGCCGACATGCGGAGCATGCAGGGCCGCGGTATGGATGACCGCGTCCACGCCCTGCACCGCACGCGTGACCGCCTGGCGATCGGTGACATCGGCAATGATGCGCGTGGTGGCGAACGGGCTGCGGTCCAGCCCCACCACTTCGTGGGCGGCCGCCAACGCACCGAAGATCGCGCGCCCGATGCGCCCGGAACTGCCGGTCAACAGAATCTTCATTGAGTCCATTCACTCGAAGCGCCCGGGAACTACCGGGATGCTTCGATTCTAGGCATGCATTCGCGCATCTGCGATAGGACAGCCATGCAATCGTGCGTTCATCTTGACGACTTCTCAGGCGCCAGCAGTTGCCGCGCGATGAACAGCGGATCGTCGCCGCCGGCCACATCAGGCCTCACGCCGGTGCCTTCCCAGTTGCCGCCGGTGCGCAGATTGATCGGTTGCCGGTCGGGAATGCTGATCTGATAGCCATCGGGCAGCAGCACAGGATCACCAAACATATGCGCGGCACCGCCACTGCGCGTGCCGACAATGCGCGCGCGGCCCAGGGCCTGCAGCGAATAGGCGACGAACTCGGCCGCCGAACCGGTACGCCGGTCGATCAGCACCACCAGCGGCTTCAGGTACACAGGCAGGCTGGCAGGCGGCAGCGGTACCGGCGTGCGCCGGCCACGCTGGTCCAGCTGCTGCACCGCGCCGATCTTCGCGTCCAGCAGCGTGCGCACCAGCAGGTCGGCACTTGCATCGTCGCCTCCCCCGTTCTGGCGCAGATCCAGCACCAGGCCATCGGTGTCGGCCAGCAGCGTGAAGGCCGCAGCGAACTTCGGCCGCGCCAGATCCAGCGGGTAAAAAGTACTCAACCGCAGGTAGCCAATGTTGCCTTCCAGCACCCGCACCTCGCGCACACCGGCACCATTGCTGCGGGCATCGGCACGCCAGGCCATCAACCAGTCGTCCTGGCCGGCAGCTGCGTCCACGCGCTCAACGTGGAAGTGGCCATCGAACATGTCCAGGTCCTGGTTCAGGCGTGCGCTGAACGCAGCAGGATCCGAACAGCTGCCCGCATACCGCTGCTGCGCCGACCAGCTGCGCAGGGCATCGGCGATGCGGGCGGCCTCCGCCTCGTCCAGGTACTGCGCCTGCACGGCGCTGGCGGCCGCCTGCAGCACCGCATCCTGCGCCGGGCAGGCCGTCGCCAGCAGCGCGCCGAGCATCCAGGAGACCGCCATCATCCACCCCGCATTGAGGATATATAAGCGCTTATATATCATCCCACTCATGGATCTCCAACACGCCACGCTGGGTACCCTGCTGCGCGCACTGCTGGACCAGCTGGACCCGGCCGTCGAGCAGGCCTACCGGCACCTGCAACTGGACTACCGGCCGCGCTACACGCCGGTGCTGCGCACGCTGATGGCGCAGGGCCCCTGCCGGATCAAGGACCTCGCGCTGGCCTGCGGGCTCAGCCATTCGGCGCTCAGCCAGACCGTGGCGGCGATGGTGCGCGATGGTTGGCTGCACACTGCCAATGGTGACGACGGGCGCGAACGCATCCTGCAGTTGAGCCCGCGCGCGCAGCGCGCGATGCCCGTGCTGCATGCGCAATGGCAGGCCACCGCAGTGGCGGCACGCAGCCTCGATGCCGATCTGGGGCAGTCGTTGGAGCAGGTGCTGCGCAAAGCACTGGTGGCGCTCGAACAACGGCCCTTCGCACAGCGCCTGCAGGACGCCCGCCGGCGCTGAGGCGTTACTGCTCTGCAGCCATCTCGATCTCGCTGAGGAAGGTCCAGCGGCCGTTGGCCACGCGCAGCTCCAGCGTGCGGCATTGCGCAGCCAGGGGGGCTGCATTGCCGAGCACGTACTCCTCTTCGGTCGAGCCCATCACGCCGGACTGGGTGAAGGGTGCCGACAGCGTGCCGATCGTTACGGCGGCAGTTCCGGGCTCGGCGCACATCACCTCCACCGACATCGGCGTGACGATGCCCCAGGCCGGGCGGGTCATCGTGTGCAGGCCGATCCAGTCCACCCGTCGGCGCTGGCCCAGGTCGATGGTGATGCTGACGTTGCCGTGCACGCCTACCCAACCCGCGTCCATCGGATTGCGCGGGTCGCCTACACGGCGGTCGAACAGCTCATGGCCGCTGCCGTCGGGATAGCTGGTCGCCGGCGCCACGCTGTAGTGATAGGTGGTCTGCACCGGATCGACGATGTACGAGGCACCCAACCCGTACAACCCGCGATAGGTGTTCATCATCCGCGGCGCCTCGCCGTAGCCCTGGCCGGGGCCGACCACTTCGGACATGTGGTACTGGTTGAGCCAGGCAACGCGCTTGCCAGCCGAACGCGCGCTCCACAACTGCTGGTTGATGCGCTGCACCGACGCCGACCGGTATGCACCGGACAGGCCGTTACCGGTATCAAGGAACAGCGGGCTGCCATGGTTGAACAGCTCGATGTCGGCCCACACAGCGCTGGCGCCCAGCTGCGCCGACAACGCCTGGTAGTACTGCTCGGTGGAATAGCCCGGTCGATCCCACTGGAACAGTTTCGCGTGCGACGCCGCGCCGATGCCGTCCTGCCAGATCTGCACGTCGACCCCCGTGGCAGAGCGAAACCGTAGCGCAGCACTGGCCACGCTGGCCGGGTCGACGCTGGAGGATGCCAGATAGGGCGCCACCATCACCGGCCTGGATGGCGTCGCCGCTTTCAGTGTGGAAACGATTGAACGATAGAACGACGCACGCTCGGCCGGTACCTGCGCGGGCTCATCGGTGATGTACCAGCCGGCGAATGCCGGATGCATCGCGTACTGCTGGGCCAGCTGCGCCATCGACTGCGCTGCGTCCTGCGCCACCGCTGCAGCGTTAGAGCCCTGCCAGAATGCCGCACACTGGCCCGAACTGTAGGTGGTGCCGACCACGACCTTCATCCCACGCGCTGCGGCCGCGTCCAGCACCGTGCCCAGCTTGGCCGGGAAGCCGGCGATCCATTCGAAATCCTGCGCGCTGCTGGCGCAGCCCACGCCGGCACGGGTGGCGCGGGTCTGGCCGATGATGAGCGTGTCGTTGCCCAGGTCCCGCAGTTCGTTGAGGAACAGCGGCAGCTGCGCCGCTGGCAGCTGCTCATCGGTGGACGAGTAACCGAAGTGAACGAAACTGCCGCTCAGCAGCGCAGTGTCCGCATGGGCCGGTGCAGCGCAGGCCAGCAGTACAAGCCATCCGAATCTGTCCATGGCGTCCTTTCCTGTCTGGGCGGTCATCCGCCATGCCGGTCTATCCTAGCCAAGCGGCGCTCATCGCGCAGCGGCGTAGTTGCGCCGTGAAAGCCGGTGCGGCGTGGCGTGAGGGCAGCACCGCCGGTGCGGACACTGCCTTAGCCGGGCACACGCAAGGATGAGCTCCCCTTCCATGCACCGGGAGCCTTCACATGGCTGACCAGCATCACGGCACCTCCCATCGCGGCTTCGCTTCGATGGACCGGGACAAGCAGCGCGCGATTGCCGCAAAGGGTGGACGCGCCGCGCATGCGTCCGGCAATGCACATGAGTTCAGCCCGGCCGAGGCACGCGTGGCGGGCCGCAAGGGCGGCGAGGCGATCAGCCGCAATCGCCAGCACATGGCAGCGATCGGCCGCGAAGGCGGGCACGCGCGCCACGCCAATGCACGGCAACAGCGGCAGCACGCGGCCGAACCCGCGCCGACGAAGGAAGGGCCGCAACGCCAGCAGGGCTGACCGCAGCGTGCTCAGGCGCGCCTGCACTGGCGGTACAGGGCGAGCGCCGCCAACAGGGCCAGCACGCCGGCGACAGCCATCGCCCAGCCGAAACCGCTGGCCATCGCGCCGCGGTACCAGGCCAGTATCTGCGTCCCCGGCAGCAGTGACGACGGCTGCAGGATCAGCGTGCGCGCCTGTGCGGCCACTGCGGGCTGCCCTGCCGCCTGCGCGGTCGCAGTGAACTGGCGTACCGCGCGCAGGCCCATCAGGCTGCCCAGCAGCGCGATGCCAAGGCTCATGCCCGCCTGGCGCAGCGCGTTCATCGTGGCCGACGCAATGCCGGCACGCTCGGCCGGTACGCATGACATCACTGCCATGCCGGTCGCAGGTACCGCCAGTCCCATGCCAGTGCCGAGCAGCATCAGCAGTGCGCTGGCCTGGCCGTGCGCTGTAGTCGGCTCGAACGTGGCAATCGCACACAGCGCCATGCCTGTCATTGCATAGCCCGTCACCAGCGCGGCATGCAGCCCGAACCACGCCGCCAGACGGCCGAACAGCAGCGACACCACCGCCATCAGCACGAACTGCGGTACCAGCTGCGCACCGGCCTGCGCAGCCCCATGTCCCTGCGCCTGCTGGAAGAACAGCGACAGGAAGAACAGGCTCGCATAAGCGGTGAATCCAAGCACGAACGAGGCCAGGTTGAGCATGCCGAAACCCGGCTTCGCCAACAGGTCCAGCGGCAGCAGCGGCCGCGCCACGCGGCGCTCGACCCACGCAAACAGCGCCAGGCCGGATGCTGCGATGCCGAGCGCCAGCAGGGTCGAAGGTGCCAGCAGGCCGTGCTCGCCGATCGCGATCAGGCCGTAACTGAGTGCACCCAGCGCGACGATGCTGAGCAGCTGCCCGGCCGGGTCCAGCGCGGCGTGCTGCGGATGCCGTCGCTCAGGAATGCCCCAGGCCCCCAGCGCGAGTGCAAGCAGGCCCAGCGGCAGGTTGATCAGGAAGATGCTGGGCCAACCTGCGCGCTGCACCAGTTCGCCTCCCAGCAGCGGCCCCAGCACCAGCGCCAGCGCGCTGAACGCCGACCAGCCCCCGATCGCGCGTGCACGCTGGCGCGGATCAGGGAATGCATGGCTGAGGATCGGCATCGCACTCGGGATCAGCAGGGCGCCGGCCACCCCCTGCACCGCCCGCCCCGCCACCAGTGCGGAAAGACTGCCTGCGCAGGCACACAGCAGCGAGCCCACGGTGAAGGTCGCCGCGCTGAGCAGCCACATGCGGCGGTGGCCATAGCGGTCACCCAGCGGCCCCGCCGACAGCATCACTGCGGACAGGGCGATGGCATAGGCGTTGATCACCCACTGCAGCCCGGCCATGTCGGTGTGCAGTGCCTGCTGCAGCGTCGGCAGCGCGACGTTGACGATGCTGATGTCCAGCGAGGCGAGGAAGGTGCCCAGGTAGGCCGCCAGCACCAGGGCCGGCCGTCGGAAGCGTTGCATGTGCGGATGCCGGGAGGGAGCGTGCGCGCATCGTAGTTTGCTGACTGACCGTCAGTCAATGACCGGCGGTCAGTCATTGCCGGAGGAAGCTAGAATGGCGACCGTCGCACCCGGACCCCGCCCCATGCAGATTCCCGCCGTCGCCAGGCCCCGCACCAAACCCGCTGAAACCCGCCAGGAAGAGCTGATGGACGCCGCGCTGGCGCTGTTCCTGTCACAGGGCGTGGAAGCGACCACCATCAGTGACATCGTGGCCGCCGCCGACGTGGCCAAGGGCACGTTCTATACCTACTTCGCCTCGCGCACCGAGATCCTGCAGGCGCTGGCGCAGCGCTACACGCTGCAGTTCATGGCCGAGGTCGACCATGCCGTTCAGCAGCAGCCTGCCCACGATGGCGTGGCGCGACTGTGCGCCTGGATCCGCGCCAACATCGAGACCTATGTGCGCACGCACGCACTGCACGACGTCGTCTACGCCAACCATCACCACCACCAGCGCGGCAATGCCGAGCGCAACGCCATCCAGCAGCAGCTGCTCGACATCCTCGAGGCGGGCACCCGTGCAGGCCTGTGGCAGCTGCCGGCACCGCAGATCACGGCCTCGCTGATCTATGCCGGCGTACATGGCGCCACCGATGACCTGATCGCTGCGCCCACGCAGGACGCCGACACCTTCATTGCGGCGGTGGTGGCCGATTGCCTGCGCATGGTCGGCGTGTCGCCGGCGCCGAAGCGTGGCGGCACCCGTCGCTGAAGCGCCCACCGTCGCTCAGGCGTGGGCGAGGATGTTCAACAGCCGGCCGAACGGGTCACGGACGAAGAAGCGCCGCACGCCCCAGGGCTCGTCGGCCGGCCCATAGTCCAGCGCGATGCCAGCCGCGTGCATGCGTTCCAGCACCTCCTGCAGGTTGTCCACTTCGATAGACAGGTCCGGCACCGGTGCGCCGGAACCCCCTTCGCTGGCGAAGCTGACCTGCGCCAGCGCACTGCCCTGCCCGCCATGGGTGACGATCCAGCCATGGTCCATCACCACCGGCATGCCGAGCAGCTCGCCATAGAATGCAGCGGCGCGGGCGGGATCAGACGTGGCGATGTTGGCGACGACACGCATGACGGCCATGTTCCACTCCACCAGGAAGAATGCGCCGAGAGTGCCCGACCCTGCGCACAAACAGAAGAGCCCCGTCATGGACGGGGCCCGTCATCAGCCGATCATGGCTGGGCTTACACCGCGCCGCAGCGCTCCATGACGCATCGATCGTATTCGTACTGGCATTCCATGGCATCACCCCCACCGGCTACACACGCCTGGTAGGCCTTCCAGCAGGGAAAATCGCAGGGCTGGACCGGTCCGGCCACGGCCACCGACCCACTGCAGGCCAACGCGAACACAGCACCGGCGATCACTTTCCTGAAAGTACGCATCGACATCACTCCTTGATAAGCCTGGTGAGCCCAGGCCGGGCCACCTTAGCGCTGCACCCGGGACGTTGGGTGAAGGCGGATGCGGCTGGACTCAGTGTTGCAGCATTCCCAGGACACGCAGTTGCCCGGCCAGCTCATCACTGTTGCGCCACGGCAGGATCGGCGAATTGCCGCGCTCGTCCGGCGGGGTGTCCGGCAGCGCGTCGGACCCGCCACCTGCCCCTGCAAGCGGCAGCAGCGGCCGCTTGTGCAGCCAAACCTCCGAGATCGTGCAGGCGCGCCCACCGCTGACGATGCAGGCATCACCGGCAAGGGCCATGATCAGGTTGCGCGCATCCCCCATGCCACAGGGCACCACCACCGTGGCCGGCCAGTCGGCCGGCGGCATGCTGCCTTCCGGGATGACGCTGGGCACCTGGCCACCAGCTGCGCGCTCGAACGCGTCGCTGCCAGGATCGGCACCGCCCAATATCGCCAACGGTGGTTTACGGAATGCGGTACGCATGGGCGGTTCCGAAGCCTCGGAAGGAAGGGTCACGGTGCCCTGCCCGCTGGAGCCGCACCATGCACCGATCACAAAACATTAACACGTTCATAAAATTCCCTTCACATTACTGGGGGATATCGCCATGCCTTGGCGTTAACGGCCTTGTTGTCCGTCAACCAAGGAAGTTGTCCGATGAATCACCCGCTGTACGGCCGTTCGTCCCGCTCCCTGTCGCATCGCCCGCTGGCGCTTGCCGTCGCCAGCTCGCTGCTGCTGGCCACCGCACTGCCAGCCATGGCCAGCGAATCACTCGAGGCCTGGCAGCAGCAGCGCCAGCTGCAGGCCGCGTGGGCGCAGCCCGCTGCCAGCACCGCACCTGCAACCACGGCCACGGCAGCTGCCGCCAGCAGCACCGCCGTTCTTGGCAATCCCGGCGATCCGGCCAGCTGGCGCAGCGACGAATTCAACGCCGATTGGGGCCTGGGCGCGATGGGCGCGGACTACGCCTATGCGCGCGGCCTGACCGGCAAGGGCGTACGCCTGGCGCTGTTCGACTCGGGCTCCGCACTGGCGCATCCGGAGTTTGCAGGACGCAATACCTCCAGCATCACCATCGGTGCCGACTGTGCGACGCCGGGCGTGGTCGCAGGGGCCGGCGCCTGCGGGCAGACCCGCGGCGAACAGCCCGGCTACAACTACTACGGACTGGGCGCCGGCGTTCCGGCCTCACTGGCGGCACGCCTGATCGCCGCCGGCCAGCCCTATGGCTTCAGCTACGCCGATCACGGCACGCATGTGCTTGGCACCATCGGCGCCAACCGCAATGGCACCGGCATGCATGGCGTGGCCTTTGGTGCGGATCTCACTGCCGCCCGCGTGTTCGGTGACACCTACTACGAGTGGCGCCTGGACCCGGACAGGTTCTATCGTCCGCGCGCGGTGTACCGCACCGATCCGGATGATGCCGCCACGCTGGACATGTATGCGCAGATCCAGGCGCAGGGTGTACGCGCCATCAATCACAGCTGGGGCATTTCCACGCGCAACATGACCGCCGCCGCGCTGGACCAGCAGTACGCCAGCATTGGTGCCGACTACGGCGTGTACGGCAGCATCTACGCCAACAACGGCAATGCCCCAGGCTCCACTCTCATCCAGGTGTGGTCGGCTGGCAACGGCAGCGGTGCGGTTGCCGGCATCACCGCCTCGATGCCGCGCTGGAAGCCCGAACTGGAACCGTACTGGCTGGCGGTCGCCAATGTCCGCCGGCCCGACGCCGCCGCAGGTGAAACCGACTACGTGATCGATGGCAGTTCCAGCATCTGCGGGGTTGCCGCCAACTGGTGCATCTCGGCCCCCGGTACCGATATCGTCAGCACCATCGTCTCCGGCGATATCCAGGGCCGCATCGAGAACACCTCCGCCTACGTGCGGCTGATCATCGACAGCGAGAACACCAGCTACGTCTACGGCACCAAGACCGGCACGTCGATGGCCGCCCCCCATATCACCGGCGCCCTCGGCCTGCTGATGGAGCGCTTCCCGTACCTGGACAACGCCCAGGTCCGCGACGTGCTGTTGACCACCGCACGCGATCTCGGCGCGCCAGGCATCGATGCAATCTACGGCTGGGGCATAGTCGACCTGCGCAAGGCCATCGAGGGCTATGGCTCGCTGCGCGTGGACACCAACGTGGTGATGAACCAGAGGGCCGGCGGCCTGAAGGTCTGGGAAGGCGATGCGTGGGACAACTGGACCAACGACATCGGCGGCCCCGGCAAGCTGACCAAATCCGGTATCGGTTGGCTGCGCCTGAGCGGCAACAACAGCTTCAACGGCGCCGTGGTGCAGGACGGCATGCTGGAGTTGAACGGCGCCAACACGCTCACCTCGGCGGTCGAGGTCCAGGGTGGCCGGCTGCTGCTCAACGGCAGGCTGGTCTCCACCGCCCTGACCACCACCGGTGGCGTCAGCACGGTCAGCACCAGCGGCGTGCTGGATAACAGCAACCTGGTAGTCAACGGCGGCGTGGTGTCCTTCAACGGCACGCAGACCGGTGGCACCACCACCGTCGGCGCCAATGGCCTGCTGAAGGGCGTCGGCACGCTCGGCAACACCCGCGTGGACGGCATCATCGCGCCGGGCAACTCGATCGGCACGCTGACCATCAACGGCAACTACGTGCAGGGCGCCACCGGCGTGTATGCGGCGGAGCTGGCACCGGGTAGTCGCAGTGACCAGCTGCACGTGACCGGCACCGCGACCCTCGGCGGCACCCTGGTCGCCCTGCCGGAACCGGGCGTGTATTACCTCGGCGAACAGTTCAACGTCCTGCGTGCCGACGGTGGCATCAGCGGCCAGTTCGCCAAGACCGACTTCAGTGCGTTCTCGCCTTTCCTGCAGTTCAGCCTGGCCTACGGTGCCAATGGCACGCGCATCGACGTTGCCCGTGGCGCTTCGCTGGCCACGGCTGCCAACACGCCCAACCAGCGTGCGGTGGCGGCCGCCGCCGACCTGCTGCCGATCGCCCAGGGCCTGCCCAAGCCGCTGACCCAGCTGTTCCCGCAGCAGGTCGGTGGCGTGCTCGATGGCCTCAGCGGCGAGCTGCATCCGGCCACGGCCATCGCCCTGGTCGAGGGCAGCCGCTACGTGCGCGATGCCGCGTTGTCACGCCGTGCCGGCGCCACCGCGCCCGGCAGCGACGTGGGTGATGCGACGGGTGCATGGGTGCAGGCCATCGGTGGCAACAGCAGGCTGGACGGTGACGTCAACACCGCCCGCACCGAGGCCAACAGCAACGGCCTGCTGGTCGGCATCGACCGCGAGTTCTCCGGCTGGCAGGTCGGCGTGCTGGCCGGTACCGGCCGTACCGACGTCAAGCAGCAGGACCGCCGCGCCAAGTCGAAGATCGACAACACGCACTTCGGTGCCTATGCCAGCCACACCTGGGGCGGCTTCGGCCTGCGCGGTGGTGTGGCGTGGAGCAAGCACGAGGTGAAGAGCACGCGTGAAGTCGCCTTCGCAGGTTTCAGTGACAGCCTGAGCGCGCGTTACGACGCCCGCACCCGCCAGGCCTTCATCGAAGCTGGTTATCGCTTCGGTGGCCCCGAAGCCGGGCTGGAGCCGTACCTGCAGGTGGCGCGCGTGGAAGTGGACCTCAAGCGCATCAGCGAACGCGGTGGAGCAGCGGCGCTGCAGGGCAAGGTGGACGACACCGGAACCACGATCGCCACCGCCGGCGTGCGCTTCGACAAGGGGCTGAAGGCTTCGTTCCAGCAGGACAGCTGGCTGCACCTGCGCGGGGGCGTCGGCTATCGTCGTGCCTCGGGGGATCGCAGCCAGGTCGCCAACCTTGCGTTTGCCAATGGCAGCTCCACGTTCGCGGTCAACGGCGCGCCGATCGCCGACAACGCGGTGGTGGCCGAACTGGGCCTGTCGGCGTGGCTCACCTCGCGCCAGCAGCTGGAGCTGGGCTACAGCGGCCAGTTCGGCAGCGAGAGCCGTGACCATGGTGCGAATGCACGCTGGTCCGTGCGTTTCTGATCTGTGCCTGCAATGCGATGAAAACAGGAGGGGCGGCCGATCGGCCGCCCCTTCTGCTTGCGGATGACGCTCTTTCAGCTCAGGCGCACAGCGCCTGCATGGCCTGCGCTGTGACCTCGACGATCTGCCCATCCACGATGTGGACGCTGCGACCCGCGCACGCCGCCAGCTCCTTGTCATGCGTCACCATGATGATGGTCATGCCGCCCTGGTTGAGCTCACGCAGAATCTCCATGACCCCTTGCGACATCTGCGAGTCCAGGTTTCCGGTCGGCTCGTCAGCCAGCAGCAGGGCCGGCGTACCCGCGATGGCGCGGGCGATCGCCACGCGCTGCTGCTGCCCGCCCGACAGTTCGCCGGGATAGTGCGACATGCGGCTGCCCAGTCCGACCTGGGCCAGTGCCGAGACCACACGCTGCCTGCATTCGGCTGCCGCCATGCCACGGTAGCGCAGGGGCACCTCCACATTGGCCTGGATGGTCAGATCCGGAATCAGGTTGAACGCCTGGAACACGAAGCCGATCTTCTCGTTGCGCAGCGCGCTGAGCGCCGCGTCGCGCATGCCGCCAACATCCACGCCACCGATCGCGTAGTGGCCGCCGGAAAAGCCCTCGAGCAGACCGAGGATGTTCAGCAGTGTGGACTTGCCGGAGCCGGAAGGGCCGGTAATCGAGAGGAAATCGCCCTCCTGCACCGACAGGTCGATGGAGCGCAATGCATGGGTCATGACTTCACCCACCTGGAACACTTTGCTGACGCCTTGCATCCTGAGCATGGGAATTCTCGCTTGCAGATGGAAGCAGCGACCGGCCAAGGCCGCTGCGGGACTCACAACGAACGGATGGCCGACACCGGCGCGATGGCCGCGGCACGCAGCGCCGGCAGCAGTACCACCGCCTGGCCCAGCAGCAGCAGGATCACCGCACTCACCGGCAGGTACAGCAGTGGCAGGCGCGGCAGTTCGTAGAAGCGCATCAGGGTCAGGTTCATCGCGTAGGCCAGCAGAGCCCCGGCCGCGATGCCGATGGAGACAATCAGCAGGTTCTCGATCTGGAAATAGCGCATCACATCGGTGCGCGTGGCCCCCAGCGCGCGGCGGATGCCGATCTGCTTGCGACGTTGCTCCACCCAGTAACTGGCCAGTCCGACAATGCCCAGGGCAGTGGCAGCCAGCAGTGCGATGATGACACCGCCCAGCAGCCCCATCATGACCCGGTCACCTTCGAAATGCCGCTCGCGCAGTTCGGAGATCCGCCGGCTGCCCTCGACATCGAACACCACGTCCGGCGCGACACGGCGGATTGCCTGCTGCGCATCGCGCATTACGCGGTTCATGTCGCCGGCCTCGGCGCGCACCAGATAGCGGCCGGTCAGGCGCGGCCCCTGCGATGCGGGCACGATCACCGACCAGTCCGAGCCCTTGGCTTCACCGCGGCCGGGGCGGGATACGGCCATGTGCTCGACCACGCCGATCACCCGCAGCCGGGTATCCATCGCCCACAGGCTCTTGCCCACGGCGTTTTCACCGGGCCAGTAACGTTGGGCCAGCTCCTGGGTGACCAGCGCCGGGGGATTGGCCGGCACCAGTTCATCGGTCGGTGCGAACTCGTCCGCACCGGGCATGCGCCCCCCCACCAGGTGCAACTGCAGCGCGTCCAGGGCCACGGCATCGGCCAGGTAGAAATCCAGAACACCGCCGGGCACCTGCTGGTCCTCGTCCAGGTTGACGCCGGCGCGTATGCCCGGGCTGCCGAACGGCATGGCACTGACCAGCCCGGCCGCCGTCACGCCGCTCAGCCCCCGCAATGCACCAACGACCCGCGCGTTGACATCGTTGGCGCGCTCGGCATCGATGCCGTCGAGCTGGATCACCCCCAGCCGTGACTCGTCCAGGCCACTGACCAGCTGCATTGCAGCGTTCCGCTCGATCATCAGGAAGATCGCGTTGCACAGCACGGCGCAGGCCAATGCGATCTCCATCGCGATGAGGAAGGTCGCCAGGCGGTGCCGGCGCAGGGCCGAAAGTACGATGCCGATCTGCATGGTGGTTCCTCTACAGAAGCTTCAGTTGGGCGATGGGCTGGACCGCACTGGCACGGATCGCGGGAATCAGGCTCGCCAGCAGGCTGGCCAGCACCGACAGCGCCAGGGTGAACAGCAGCATGGTGGTATCAAGCCGCGCCAGGTCCGCATAGGCCACCGGCTGGCTGCGCACCGCGCTCAGGCCGAGCCAGGTCAGCAACAGGCCCAGCGTGCCACCCAGTGCCCCCACCAGCGCGGCCTCGACCACGCACTGCAGGAAGATCGCCGCGCGGCTTGCGCCCAGTGCGCGACGCAAGCCGATCTCGCCGCTGTAGCGCAGGAACTTCGCCAGCAGCAGACCGACCACATTGGCAATGCAGATCCCGAGGAAGGCGAAGGCCAGGATGGCCTGCAGCTTCACGTCGCTGGGTACCACCTGGTTGAAGTCGAGCCACTGCATCAATGAGCGCAGCCGCGTGTTGTCGGCGTGGCTGATCCGGCCCAGGGCCTTCTGCTCAGCGGCATAGTTCTGCAGGAACCGCTGATAGGCGGCCACCTTGGCGGCGCTGTCCAGCTTGACCCACAGGTGTACCCAGACACACGGCGCGGTCTGCAGCCGGCCGCGCTCCTCCGGCGTGGACCAGCAGGTGAACGGCACGAAGTCGCCGTCATTGATCTCCAGGCTGGAGGTCAGCGGCATGAACAGATCATCGGCCGAGGCGAAGAAGCCCGACGTGTTGCCGCCGCTGAAGCGGCCGCCCCGCACCTTGTAGAACAGCGGCGAGGGTCGCCAGGGCGCGAGCACGCCCACGATGCGCATCGCGGTGTCCTTGACCCGCAGTGTCTGCCCCACACTGTCGCCCCCACCGAACATCTGCTCGTTGAGCTCCGACGAGATCACCACCACACGTGCGCGCGCGTCATCCTCCTCGCGCGACCACCAGCGTCCATGCGCCAGCGGCACCGCGAACATCGTCGCGAAGTCGGTGGTGGTGGAGATCGATGAGCGGATGACCGGTGGCGCGCTGCCCTGATCGGGCCGCAGCTTGACCGGATTGGCAACCACCAGTGTCTGCTGGTCCGCGCGCCCGGACGACCACAGGTCGAAGGCCGAGCGATAGTCCAGCACGTCGTACGGCTCGCGGCCCTTCGAGTTCGGATTGGCATCCAGCTGGGGGTAGTAGAGGTCACCGCTGCGCCCGGGCAAGGGATCGCCGGACAGCAGGTAGACCACGGTCAAGGTGGTCATGCTGGCTCCAATTCCCACCGCGATGGCCAGCACCATCAGGGCGGTGATGGCCTTGCTCCGCAGTGTATTGTGCAGCGCCACCTGCGCGCAGTAGACCAGTCTGCGCATGCCCGCACCCTTTTCTGCACCCTGTATCGACTTCATGTCATGCCTCTCCCCGGACGTGCACGGGCGTGACCCGTGCCGGTTGCCACATGGACCTGCCAAGTTCGTGTACGTGATCGAATCGGGCGCGGTAGGCCTCGGCGCCGTGCATGATCATCACCAGCATGCGGCCATGGCTGCGTGCGAAGATCGCGTCCATCGCAATCTCGCGGCTGGCCCTATCGAGGTTGGCGACCGGCTCATCAAGAATGTAGAGGTCGGCGTCCTCGCCCAGCACCATCGCCAGGGCGATCTTCTGCTGCTGCCCTGCCGACAGGGTTTCCGGCAGGCTGTCGGCGATCCCGTCGCCGTCCATCCCCAGTCGCGCCAGCAGCACCGGATCGGCGCCGAGGTCGCGCACCTTCAGCGGAGGGAACTGCAGAGGAAGCGTGATGGCGCGGATACGCGCCGGTTGCAGCAGCTGGCCGGCGACGGGCTGGAAGTACCCGGCCAGGACGTTGGCCAGGGTCGTCTTGCCGCTGCCATTGTCGCCAATCACCAGTGCACGTTCACCGGGTGAAAGGGCCAGGGTGAAATCCGAAAACACGGGAGTGGCGCCGTACCCGTAGCCGATCGACGTCGCCAGCAGACCACCCTCGATGTGCGTGGCCGACGCCGCGGCTGCCGGCGCGGTCATGAACTCCGCCACCCGCACCACCACCACACCGTGGCTGTGCATCTCGGCAATGTTCTTGAAGATGCCGATGAGCGTCGTGGCTGAGCGCCAGAAGGCGTTCATGAAGGCGATGAACGAACCCAGTGTCATCTGTTGGCGGAACACGAACAGTGCGCCGACGAAGATCGAGCAGACATCCGAGATCACCATCGTCAGGTCGCTCGCACCCTGCAGGGTCCTCACCACCCTGAAGCGCTGGTAGGTCGAATCCAGCACCTCGCGCAGGCTGCGGTCATGGGCCTGCACCGTCCTGGGGCCCAGGCCGAACGTACAGACCATCTTGAAGGCAGACACGGCCCGGGTCAGCAAAGAAACCAGTTCGGCCTCGCGGTCACGCTCCACCACGGTCAGCTCGCGGATGCGTCGGCCAACCAGCACGCTGACCGTGGTGGCGATGGGAATGATGGCCATCAGCACCAGGAACGCACGCCAGGAGATGATCAGCAGGGCTGCGATCAAGGCGACGAATGTCACCGCCTGGGTCAGGGTGGTGCGTGCGACCGACAGCATCGGCACCACGCCATCCTTCACGTCCGAGCGGATCCGCGCCACATAGTAGCCAGCCCCCTTCTGCACCACCTCGTCATAACTGCGGCCATAGTAGGCGGTCAGCAACGAGGTCCCGATCCGCTCCACGATGCGGTTATCCACGCGCTGCTGCCACAGCGCGCAGCTGTAGTTGCCCAGGTTGGTCACCAGGCACAGCAGCAGATATGCACCGGTAAGCAGCAGGAAGCGATTGAAATCCTGCCGGCTGGCGGCCTCGTCGAAGATCGCGCGGATCAGCAGCGGATGCAGCAGCCCGCCCAGTCCGCCGAACATCGCGGTGGTGGCGGCCACCGCAAGGTAGCGCCCGCGGAGGGGGCCGAGCAGGATCGCGAAGCTGGCGAGGATGGCGCGCACACTGTGCCGCTGCGCGGTCTGCTCGCGCTGAAGTGGCTGTCCGGCCGGGTGCGGGCGCGCATTCATGCAACCGCCGCCTGCCCCACCCCGGCTCCGTCCACTTCCCGTACCACCGCGCCATGCACATCGAGTGCATCCAGGAAGAACTCATCCGGCGCCAGCGTGTCGTACCGATGCAGGGCGCGGATCACTCCGGCGATGCCGGTACCGTGGTCGAAGGAAATGCGGAACAGATTCTCGCCCGGCACCGCCGCCATTCCCTCCTCCTCCTCGAACAGATACAGATCGACGATGCCCTGGTACGGTCGCTCCGCCATCTGCAGGTACCTAGGGTCACCGGAGTAGAGATGGGCGTCGACAAACACATCCAGCATGCCCGACAGGCCATACAACAGGCCGCAGAAGCCGGAATACTTGCGATGGAAGTCATCCACCAGCCGATTCACGTCCTGCCACAGGCCGTAACGGATCGCGACCTTGGCGATGCCCGCAGTCCCCTGCTCCAGATAGGGTTCATAGGTGTTGACCTCTTCCGGTGAGCTGGGGAAGGTGGTCACTCCGGTCTCCAGCTCGAAGCCGTAGGAGAGATCGTGTCGCAGTGCCTGCTCGCCAAGCACGCGCCATGCCGGATCACCACTGAGCTGCGACAGCCTCAGCAGGAACAGCGCCACGCCGGCCTGGCCGTAACCCATGCCGATGCGGACGCCACCTTCGTCCTGCCAGTAGGCACCCCGCTCTCCGTGGTGGACGGTGTCTGCAAGCCGCCGCGCCAGCGACAGCGCCCTGTCGAGATGCCCGGGCAGGCCGGTCGCGTGATGCATGGCCAGGTGCGCCATTCCGATACCCGCCATGCCGTGATAGAGCGAGTGATGCGCATGCAACAGGTCACTGCCGTCAGCGCTGTCGAGCAGGCTGCGGGCCAGTTCCACCTCGCCACGCAGCAGCGCCGACCAGGCGATGCCGGCAAGGCCGGTGAGGAACCCCGGCGGTAGCGATGTGCGATCCAGGGCCTGCAGCTCCTGCGCATAGCGCTCCATCACCGCCGGCGACGGCTGATGACCCACCCCATGGAAGGCGTGGATCACACCGGTCGCCCCCAGACCAAGGCTCATCGTGTTGGTGGAGTGCGAGAACGGATCAAGTGGGAACAGCGTCCGCTCCGGCTGCAGCCGGCTGTGTGCATCCATGAACGCGAGCAGCCGCCGGATACACTGGCGCGGCGCCGGCAACGGGCGCTGCGGCGACGAGAACGGCGCCTGCAGGGTCGCCGGCTGCTGCAGCAGCTGTGCGGCCTCTTCCAGGCCGATACGGTCGTCCACCAGCGCCTGGATGACCTCGGCCACTGGCGTGTGCTGCCAGCCGATATCCTCCATCATCACCGGCAGCACCTTCTGGAACAGGTCGGTACGGATGTAGGCCATGGCCATCAGCGGGAACAGGCAGTAGAACATCACCACCGCGGTCGCATAGCGGTCATCCCTGAAACAGCTGGCGCGCTTGCGACCCTTCATGATCCGGCGGAATCCGGGCGTGTGGATGTCATCCCACTCATCGCTGCCGTCCAGGAACGCGGCCTCCAGATCGATCAGGCGCACACGCATGTTGCTGCGGTCGACCATGATGTTGGACGGCGAGATGTCACCGATCACCACTCCCACCTTGTGTGCGCGGTCGACCGCGCGAAGCAGACCGGTGAAGATGGTCACGCACATCCCGTAGTAGTCACTACCATCGCGTGCGCTGGGACGGGCCTTCATCAGCGGCGAATGCTTGAGCATCAGCTCGCGAAGATCGAATGCATCCAGGCGCTCTTCCACCAGATAGCTGTTTTCCCAATCGGTGAATGCATCCAGGCAGCGCGGCGAGGCGCCCACCGGGCCCAGCAGTTCCAGATTGCGTCGTTCGCGTGCCAGGCGGCTGGTGGCGTCGAGCCCTTCCCCGTGCATTTCCACATGGGGCCGCGCCTCCTTGATGACCACTTCCTCCCCGGTGACCTGATCCAATGCCAGGTAGACCCCGCCCGTGTTGGAGAACCCAAGCGCGGCCTGCACCTGATAGCGGCCCTCCTTCAACGTCATCTCGCCGGGATCATCCTCGCTGGGGAACGGGTCGGTTTCCCAGGCAGGCACCTCGAAATAGGGATTGCGCAGGTCGGGAACATGGCTGCCGTCGGGCGCGACCAGCATCGGCACCTTCTGGCCGATGAAATCAAGCCGGTACACCTGGCGCATGCCGCCATAGCGGTAATACAGGCAGCGGCAGTCCTTGTAGCGTCGATCGGACAGGATGTACGAGCCATCTTCGTCCTTCAGCGCCCCATGCAGCTGCTCGATGAAGCGCGTGAAGACCGCAAGGTCCAGCGGATAGAGCGTGATGAACTTGCCCGAGCCACCGCGTGGCCAACGCTTGGAGCTCATCATGCGCATCGTGTTCATGTCATTGGCGAACTTGAACTTCACGCGCTCGGCCAGGGCCATCCGGGTGACGGTGCGCAGCAACCGCTGGCAGTTCTCCTGCGTGGCTGAAACGTGGATCTTCCAGCCTTGCGGCGGCAGGTTGCCGGCGACCGGGTCGCCATGCGTCGCCAGGTGCGACCAGACTCCGATGCGATGGATCGTCCACGCCCTGCCGGCCGCCTCGATCTCCGCTTCAACGATACTGCGGAAATCTTCGCTGGGCCGGTACTGGTTGTAGCTCAATTCGTAGAACCGCTCGTCGCCCCCCACATAGGCGGCCTTGTCCATGTGGCGTGCTTCACGCAGTGATCGTTGACGCGCTGACATCGTCTCTCCCTGGTCGGTTCCACGGCTCGTTTGCCCGGTGCACACATCCGCGAACGCCTCGCAAATGCGCGATGGATGCATTGCGGGCGCTCCAGCCTGCAGGCATCGCAAAATGCGGAATGCGGATTCCCTGCCTGCTTCATTCGTAAGCACGGCGTGAAATCCGCCGGCTATCGCTGCAATGCAGCCGCCCGGAATGTCCCTGCAGATCGATGATTGCCACCGTACCTTGCCGCTACATTGCGCAGGCGATTCTCATTCCACAATTGACTTGACTCATTCCAATCGGCAATGCCATTTTCCATCCGCCACGTATAGACCGGGGTTCTTCAGCAACTGCAACAGGGCTTTGAGATTGCGTGGTGCAATCGCGCAGTGAATCATTTCATTGCGCAACGCGTGGGAGGCACGCATGCCTCCCGATCCCATGTACGACTAAGGAGAGTTGATATGAATCGCGTCCTGAATCTGCAGCGCCTGATGATCGAAAACCAGCAGGAAAACCTGGGCAACAGCTGCAGCAGCTCCGACAGCAACTGCTGCAACGGCTAAGCCTCTCCGGCTTGCCTGAGGTGGTGGTGCGCGCCCACCACCTCGATATCTGCCACAGCGTGATGCACCGCCACGTGGCAGGTCTCCATACGACGTAGAGATCGCTTGGCAGGCAGCCGTCCGCTGCCCGCGCTGCGCGTCCTGCATCTGCCAATGCCAGGACAGGCATCCCGGGGGGGGATGATCAGCCAGCTGCAGCACGTGCTGCAGCCGTGACCATTGCTCGGCCCCGCTGCGACCTCACCACCATGACGGACGCTACGCAGTGCGCCTGCACGCCCGCCGGATCCAGCAATCAGGAAAAGACGCAGCATGCGCATCCTCGTGGCCATGGACGACGCCGAACTTGCACAGGCGCTTCGCAACGTATTGCAGAGCCGCAACATGCTGGTGGACCTCGTGGCAACCTGGTCACTGGCCAAGGCCGCGGTACAGGCCGTGGAGTACCGCGCCCTCATTCTCGACCGCTGGCTGCCCGAAGGCGATTCACTGAAGCTGGTGCAGATCGTGCGCGGCTTGCGTACCTGGCTGCCCATTCTGCTGTTGGGGCGCCACAACCACGCTGCCGACTGCATCGCTTGCCTGGATGCCGGTGCCGATGACTACCTGCCCACGCCGTTCGAGTTCGACGAACTGGCCGCGCGGCTGCGCGCGATTACCCGGCGCCTCGACGCTGATGCCGGCCACATTCTGAGAATCGGCAATTTCACGTTCGATTTTTCCAACCGCATGGCATTGGTAGGCGGTGCGCCCCTGAGCCTGCCGCGCAGCCAGCTGCTGCTGCTGGAAGCGCTTTGCGCCCGCCAGGGCCGGATCGTCCGCCATGAAGTGCTGAGTGCTGCCGTGCACCTGGCCGGCGCCGACGGCGGTACCACCGTGTTGGATCCGCACGTATCACGCCTGCGCCGTGCCCTGCGCTCGGCCAGTGTCAGCATCGAGTCCAAGCGTGGGCTGGGCTACATGCTGAACGACGACGCGGCCTGATCAAAGGCCATCGGCGCGGGCCGCAAATGCAACAGCCGGGGCGGTAAACCGCCCCGGCTGCCAGTCCCGCTGATTGGGCCGACCGCTACGGTCAGGCGGCCTTCATTGCGTGCTTTCGCGCACGCATGACGTTGTGGCACTCCTGCACTTCCGGAAGCAGCTGGGTCACTTCCTGGCGCACGGCCGGCGGCAGCTCGTTGTCCTGCAGCACATCCTTGAACGCGCCCAGCAGGCGGTCCTCGGATTCTTCAAGTTCAGCCACGTAGCCATAGTTGGTGTCACCGAAAGCGGCTCGAACCTTGCCGTAGAACTGCTGCATCGAACCGACCACGGTGCCATGTTCGGCCGGCTTGCCACCGCTGGCGGCCACTGAGCCGCTCAACGCCGCCACGATGCGGCCCTTGACGCCAGCGATGCGGGTGAACAGTGCCGACAGCTCGGCATCCTTGACCTTGGTGGCCGCTTCTTCATAGAACGACTTGCCATCGCGGGCGATTTCGATCAGGTCGTTGAGGCGATGTTCGATGGTGGACTGGGTGCTCATGGCGTCGCTCCTGTGTGCTCGAAAGTCAGTGGAGAATGGCAGTGCATCTGCATTGCCTTCGACCCCACTGTGTGCAATCGCGTGTGCCAACCAGGTGAGCACGAATTGATGCACGCATCACCATGCGAAACACCTGCTGACTTCGTCATTTCAAGCATCGTCGGCTTTCACGGAATCTGAGCGCGTTGCACGCGTTACCACGGTGCGGTGACGATGATCAGAGTGACCAGCAGCGCGATTGCCAGGATCACCAGCAGCACGTGCCATTGCTTCCAGGTGGGTCTCGGCTTTCCAGGCGTATTCATCGATGGGCTCCTGCGCGGGCGGGGAATGGGGTTGCCAGACTGAAGCGCAACGGCATCGCACAACGTCGACGTGAGGTGCACGTTTCGTGCAGACCTTGCTGGAATATCGGGCCGCATCGGCCTTCCGCACCCGTGCCTGGCGGCATATTCAGCAAGTACCACACCCGACACCGCCAGCAGGCTGCCACCCAGCACCCCATCCGCTGAGTGACTCACCCAGCAGCAGCACCGCCAGTGCGGTGGTCACGATCGGCACCAGGCTGAAGAATCCCGAAACGCGCGCCGCGCCCAACCGCGAAAGACCGGTCATCCAGCTGAGGGGCGCAAGGATCGATGCACACACCGCAGCGAAACCGAAACAGCCCACCGCGGTCAGGTTGTTCACTCCGGCAGCTGCACCGGCAGCAGGATCAGCGACGTCGCCGTGGCCTGCAGGAACAGTGACTCCAGCACCGTCAGCGGAATCTTCCGGCGCTGCATCAGCACGATGCAGGCGGCAAATGCACGGCCGAATCCGTGGCCGAGATCGCGCAGCGGCCTCACATGAGCGTGCGCACGCTGGAGCGCATGGCGCGCAGTGAACTGGGCATGTCACTCGGCGGCCGGCGTGGGCGTGTGAAGTTCGTGCGCGCCACCGAGGCGCTGTGCACACGCAAGCCGATCAGCCGCATCGCCGGGGAGCTGGGCTATTCAGGCGTCAGCGCGTTTGCCGAAATGTTCAAGCGGCACGCGCAGTGCACGCCCGATCAGTATCGGAAGCAGCATCGGACCGGGTGTAGGCCCGCATCGAGGGCTGTCGATTTCCCGCCCCGTCGCTCGTCGGAACAGGAAAGGCAGGCCCATCGGCCTGCAGGAGCGCTCCAATGCCACCGATCCTCACCGCCTTCGCCACCTCCCCCGACCGCGGCCAGGGCCTGGCCCGTGACATGCGCGTGCGCTGGGCGCTGGAGGAACTGGCCGTGGCCTATGACGTACAACTGCTCAGCTTCGCCGAGCTGAAGCAGCCCGCGCACCTGGCACGGAATCCGTTCGGGCAGATTCCCACGTGGCAGGAGGGCGACCGGACCCTGTTCGAATCCGGCGCCATCGCCCTGCACCTGGCCGAACAGCACCCCGGCCTGCTGCCGCGCGATCCGGACGCCCGCATGCGCGCGATCATGTGGGTGTTCGCTGCGCTGAACACGGTGGAGCCCCCCATCGTCGAGCGCTCCATGGCCTGGGTGCTTGAGCGCGAGCAACCCTGGTACGCGCAACGGCTGCCAATGCTCGATGAGCGGGTCCGGACGCGGCTGGCCCAACTATCGACGTGGTTGGCCAGGACAACGTGGCTGGACGGCGAATTCAGCGTGGGCGACCTGATGATGGTCTCGGTGCTGCTGCGCCTGAAGAGCAGCGGCCTGCTCGACGAGTACCCACAGGTCGCCACCTATGTGGCCCGGGCCACGCAGCGGCCCGCCTACCAGCGTGCGTTTGCTGCGCAGCTGGCGGTTTTCCAGGACGCCTAGCGCTGCGCCTCCTCCCAGGTAACAAGGGGCCAGCAGTCACGCAGGCCCCATGCGTTACTTCAATCGACGCGATCTCCAGTCCAGGTAACCCCGCCAGCCAAAGGGAGCACTAAAAAGCGCAACCGCACCGCACGCCAGCAGGCCGTTGAACATCCAAGGGGTCAGCTCCGGGGAACCTGCCGACATGGATGGAAACACGAACCCGCATAGCAGTGCTCCCACAAAGGAAGTACCGAATATGACCGTGGAACCCAGGCCTGGTGAAACTCGCATCGATCTATTCCTCATCAGTTCCGGTTGCAGGTCACCTTGACCTCGGTCAGCCTGATCGTGCTGGTGCAGGTGACAGACTGATTGCCCGCCCCCGTCACCGGGACACCGATGTTGTTGAGCGCATTGACGAAGCTTCCCATATCGGTGGCATTCCCATTCGGGAATTCGAAGCGATGCGTAACGCCGCCTCGCCCCTCGCTCAACTGTGTAACGCTAAGCGGAATGGAGTTACCGAACCTGTCCTTGTAAAGGAGGGCGTTGGGCTCCCAGCGACGGTTGATCATGCTGTAGTTGTAGGAAGCGGTAGACCCGTCAGCATAGCGGATCTTCTGCGGCGCCCAGACATCGATGCCAAGCGAGTACGCGCCGGAAGCCAGGTAGATGTAAGTCTCGAAACGCTGCCCCAGATGCTGGCTGACCGCATCCCTTCTCTGCGGATTCTGGATGTCATCGTACACATTGGTCGGGTAGCCGGGCTCAGACAGGCTGATCACCGATTGAGCGACTATGCGCTTGAACTGAAGATAGTTGATCGCCGGTTGCTCGACCGGGAGCTCGTCGATGATGACGAAGGGTTCGCAATCCATCGCGCCGGGTTCCATTTTGTCGCAACGGATGCCGCCTTCACGATCACGCATGACGCTGAACTTTCGTGCCATGTTGCCCGATGGATTCAGTATGTAGAGGATCCTGTGCGACGGCATACTTCATGAGCATCGCGCGCCACACGCGATGTCACTACCACTTTGAAGGATTGAGAGCGCTTGCCATACCCGGCACTTCTCCCGCAGCGACGACACTGTCAGTGCAACCTGCGCCGGCAGGCGGCCTGCACCAGCATCAGCTGCGCCACCAGGACCAGCATCGCGCAGCCCGACAGCAGCCACGGATCGATGTACCACTGTTCGTTGAAACTGAAGTCGCCGGCGGAAATGCGCTTCCAACCGTTGAAGTGCTGCATCGCCGCCACCACGAACGCGAAGGCGCCCGCGCTGTACGACAGCCAGGGCACCACGATGCCGCCCGGGCGCGCGAACAGCGTCAGCAGGCCCAACACGCCGATGACCGTGCGTTGCACGCGGCAATATGGGCAGACATAGGCCATCCCGCTCCATTCCACCGCCCAGGCCAGCAGGCTGACCAGCACGGCCGCGGCCGCGGCGGTATACAGCATCGTGGGCGTGATCGTCCTGCCTGCATCGTGTGCCATCCCGCGCTCCTTCGTTCAAAGACCCCGGCAGGGTAGCAGCGTGGCAGGTTCAATCCTTCTTGAAGACCGTGCGCTTGCCGATCGGGCTGCCCTTGCGCGCCGTCGGTCGCGCCAACCCGGGAATCAGGAAGTCGGTGACCTTGTGGCCCTTCTGGATCCTGGAAGCGAGCCAACGCGGCATGCGCCCGCGGCCGGACCAGGTCAGCCGCTTGTATTCCGGGTCTCGGTATTTGGCGGCCACTTTCCCGGTTCTGCGCCGTGCCGGTTTCCGGCTGGGTGCGGCCGCTTCGATGGCTTCATCGCCAAAGAGTTCTTCGAGGGTATATCCCGCTTCCGCTGCGGCGGCTTTCAGCATGCGCCGCACCGCGCTGGCAGGACGGCGGTTGGAAATCAGCTGCTTCCGCTGTTCAGCGGCAACCACCAAGGCGCCCAGCTCCCGCAGGCTGAGCGATTCAATATCGATCGTCATGCTGGAAAGGTCTACTGCCGCGCGGCGCCTGTCAAGGCGGCTTGCCCCCGCGTAGACACGGGCTTCACTGCGGGTGGGCTCCGATCGCCTTCGTCGGCCATCCCCGAGGACATCCCTGTGAGCACCTCATCGCATTCGCTTGCCTACCTGCTTGCGCGCATCCTGCTGATGGCGCTGTTCCTGGTCTCCGGGCTGGGCAAGCTCGGCGATCTCAGCGGCACCCAGGCCTATATGGAAGCCATGGGCGTGCCCGGCATCCTGCTGTGGCCAACGGTCGCCTTCGAGATCGGCAGTGGCCTGTGCATCCTGCTTGGCTTCCAGACCCGGCTGGTGTCGATCGTGCTGGTGGGCTTCAGCCTGGTCACCGCTTTCATCTTCCACCACAACTTCGCCGACCAGACCCAGCAGATCATGTTCCTGAAGAACCTGGGGCTGGCCGGTGGGTTCCTGCTGCTGGCCTGCACCGGGGCTGGGCGCTACAGCATCGACGGGCGCGGTCGGCGCGGGTAAGCCTCGATTCGAGGTGTGCACGCGCTAGCGGCGAAGTTCGGCCTCTGGCGCCAGCGTGTGGATCACCTTGCCCTGTGCATCCAGGAACTCGATGGCACCGTAACCCTCGGCCGTGAGGGTCCGGCCACGTTGAAGGCGCGCTTGTACTGCAGGCCATCGATGATCGGCGCCGGCGTCTTGACCTGGGTGATTCGCCAGCGTCGGACGCGAATGCCCGAACGCATTGCGATGCAGCCAGAACGAAGAACGCACAAGCACTGCGCATCATGCGATCTCCTGTCGGGATCGGAATCAACATCCGCACGCCCAGCATGCCTGTGGTCGACAACCCCGTGCGGTGACAGGGGCATGCTGGCGACGGATCGACACCATCCCGTCAACCACGCCCCCCGAGGTCGGCCTTCCCCCTGTGCACGCCGCCGGATACGGAAATGATCCCGGCATGCGGACGGGGACGTGCCGACAATGCTCTGGAACACCTTGCGGAAGGCGCTCACGTCGTCGTATCCAACTCTCACTCGCGCGGCGTTGGATTACCTGTCCCGCTGCGAGTCCGCACCGTCACTCGAATTCTTAACTCTTCAGAATTCGACCAAGCCACCTTTGTCCCAGATGGCCCACAAAACAGCATGATGGCGCCCTACGGATTCAGGGATTTCGTTCATCTTCATGCGTGACATCGGACAGTTCTACGTAATCAGCGTCGAGGGAGTGACGCGGGCAGACGGCACCCTGCTGCAGGTCACCCGAATCGATTGCTCCTGCATCAAGTGTTCCTGGCAGTTCAGGGCCATTCCCAACCATGGCCTTGTCGATCTCGACGGTGCGGCTGCCCTCAGTTGCCCAACCTGCGGCAATCACCAGTCAGTCAGCCGCGCACGGCTTGAAGAGCTCAATCGACGCAGCGACGAATAGCCTGCACTTCAACCATCCATCAACACAGCACCGACACGACCGATACCCGGTGGGCCCTATCGTTCGTCAACAAGCACCCCCCGGCATTCCCATGAGTCATACCGGCATTTTTCAGATCACCGATCTCACCTACAAGGCTGGGGAGCAGGGCGACCTGGCCCGCGCACTGCAGATCGTCGCCACCTGCACCGCCTGCGGATCGACGAGCGTGTGGGACGAGCATGAGATGGAACACGTTGCCGGTGGAACCGTGCTGTCATGCCGTGGCTGTGGTGTCCGCCAGGCCATCAGCAACGCGCGCCTTTCTGGCTGCGCTTCCGACATCCGCCATCCGCGCCGCTGAGCGGCGCGCAGTTCGTACTGCGTAGCCGCCGGCTGGGGCAGTCGTTCACTCGGCTTTTACAACGCTGCGACGTTTCAAGCGACAACGCGCACTGATGCATCTGCCTGCATCCAAGGGCCGCGCCAGCGCGTATGTAGGATGCCCGCGCCTTGCGGGCATCCTATAGAGGAACGCGCCGTGAAAGCCCTTCAGCGGATAGCCGCCACAGTCAGCTTCGCCGTACTCGTCTCAGCCACTTCAATGAGCTTCGCCGCCAGTACCGTGATGGTCGGCGGAGCGGAGATGTATCCCACCAGGACCATCGTCCAGAACGCCATCAACTCCAAGGACCACACGACCCTGGTCGCTGCGGTCAAGGCAGCGGGCCTGGTCGATACCCTCAATGGCGTCGGCCCCTTCACCGTCTTCGCGCCCACCAATGCAGCCTTCAGCAAGCTGCCCGCAGGTACGGTCGATACGCTGGTGAAACCTGAAAACAAGGCACAACTGACCAAGATCCTGACCTACCACGTGGTGCCAGGCAATTACAGTTCAGCGCAGCTGATGGCCGATGCCAGGAAGCACGGCGGCAAGGCCACGCTGAAGACCGTTGAAGGTGAATCCCTCACCGTCGCACTGCATGACGGCAAGCTGTGGGTCATCGATGCCAAGGGCGGCAAGGCGGGGATCAGCATCGCCGACGTCGGCCAGTCCAATGGCGTGATCCACGTGATCGACACCGTGTTGATGCCGAAGTAGTTGCAAGCAGCAGGACGTCCACATGAGCGGCAGCCGCATTGCGGCTGCCGCCGTCTCCTCCCATGAATCAGCATCGCGGCTGCGGGGCGATGACGCGCTACCTCATGTATCAGGAGCGTGCAGCGGCGTTGGGGCCTTGGTATCCCTGTCAGTCAGAAGGGGGCCTTGGATTCCAGGTGATTGCCTGACGTCGTAGATCTCGCATTCGGTTGGGTCCATCGGTTCCCAATGCTGGCTCGCCAGCTCAAAGAAGGCAGCGGGTACCTCCATGGGGAACGTTGCGCCTTTCTCGCGACTGCGCTGGCGGACGCGATCACGACGAATGTCATGCGGGGTATCCAGGAGATGCACCACCAGATTGTGGGCCGCCCCCCTGACCTGCGCGTCGAAGAGGGTCTTCGTACCAACTCGAGAACCCACAGGCCGTAATACTCCAGTGGTCAACTTAGAAGCCAGCCAAATTGACCATGAGGGAAGCAGCCATGCAACTGGAAGACATCGAGCGCATAGGCGACTACGTCATGCCGGAGCGCCCTGCAGTACGCTCAGATCTCGCACTGATCTTCGGAACTCGGCACGGAGTGGAGGATTTCTGCCAGGCAGTAGTCACCCTGTGGCACAAGAGAATGTTCCGGAAGGCAGTCGTTTCCGGTGGCATGACCGCAGGTCTTCACGATTCAGAAGCCGAAACCATGGCTACCCGCCTCATGGAGTTGGGAATTCCAGAGCATGTGCTCATCATCGAGCCGTTCGCCATGAACACTGGTGAGAACGTATGGCGCTCGCGCGAGCTTGCCGAGCGCATGCTGCCTCTCGAAGAGAGACGGAGCGTCATTGCCATCGGAAAAATCTGTTCCGCGCGTCGATATCTGATGACACTGGCCCGTCATTGGCCAGGGCCAATCGTTACCGCGCAGTGGGTCAACTATTTCGCGGTGGACAAGAGTGACTGGCACCTGGATCCGGAGTTCGCCGAACGCGTCAGGGCCGAGTACGTGAAGATCCCGCACTACATAAGGAGGGGATTCCTGATCGAGCTTCCAGAAAGCTGATCCAGGTGCTGCCAAGGCACGCTGCACGCATCACGCCACGACGCCGTGTGCTGTTCAGGGCTACCGAGCGGCAACACCGGGCCTGACCAGCCCGAAGTCTCTCAGCGCAACGTAAGGATCCCAGTACTCCCTGTAGGCCATTATCTTGCCGCTTTCGAGCGTTACCATGGAGATATGGTCCTGGCGATAGAGCCAGCCGGCGTGGCCGCCTCCGTGTACTCTCCGCGCACCTGCCGGCGAGGACCAACCAATTCGTTTCTTGCTGCCTTCCTTGTCATGGCAACAAGTGTCCATTGCCTGTCGATGCGCAGTAAATCCCGTGGAACCCTATCGGCGTCCGAGAATTATTTCCAATGTTCTTTCCGCCGACGCGGTAGAGGCATCGGGCCCGACGCCCAAGCACCTGCTTCTTATGGTGGGCCCACCAGGATTCGAACCTGGAACCAAGGGATTATGAGTCCCCTGCTCTAACCGTTGAGCTATAGGCCCTGTAAGGGTTTCAGGCGGTTTTGCGCGGTCGCCGTTGTAATTTCGGTGTAATCGCGTCGCCGGAAAGCTGTTTCTGTAGGGCCGCCATAGCGTCCTGCATCGAAGCCGCGTGAGTGTACCTTTCGGCCATAGCTCTTGTCTTCCAGCCGCCCATTGCTTGGATGGTGGCCGCATCGAGCCCAGCATGCGCAGCGTTGGTCGCGGCGGTGTGCCGCATCGTGTGCGGGGTCACATGCTTGGCGATGCCCGCGCGCTGCACGCACCGACCGAATATGGCATTCATCTGATAGGCCCGGCCACTGCCCGCGCGCTGCGATGGGAATAGGTAAGCCTCAGCCTCCATTCCTTTGATGACCTTGCCAAGGTACTGCGCCAGCACTTGCGGCATGGGCTGCTCGCGCCGGCCAGCCTTGTCCTTGCCGATCCACAGAATCCTGCGCTGCACGTCCACGTCGCCAGCCCGCAGGTTGAGCGCTGCGCTGTGCCGCAGGCCGGTGTAAAGCGTCACCATCACAAACCGATGCGCTAATGGCGACACGTCCTCCTGCGCGGCCAGCAGCAGCCGCTGCGACTCTTCCGGCGTCAGGTACACCAGCTTTCCCTGCGGCTCGCGCTGGCGGGCCAGCAGCGGCGCAGCGTTGAGGATCTTCCGGCGCCGCATCGTGTTGAGCATGTGCAGCAGCGCAGAGCGCTCACGGTTGATCGTGCCCGGGCTGGCGCCCTCGCCCTTCCGGGTAGCCACGTAGGCGAGCCAGTCATCATCGGTCAGCCTGGCCACCGGCCGGCGCCCAAGGTGTGGCTTGATGTGATCGCGGAACCGTCGTTCCTTGGTGTCGATATCCTTGCCGTCATGCCGGCGGAGATAGTCCAGGTAATCGTCAGCCGCCTGCGCGACCGTCTGCGAGGCGTTGCCCTTGCTCCCCTGCACCCCGTGGGACGCGCTGCGCTTGGCAGCCTTGAGCGTGGCCACCACGTCCTCCGCTTGCGTGCGGGTGTACCCCTCCGACTCCAAGCCCACCACCTGGTGATGCCGACGCCTGGCCACCATCACGTTGACCGACCATCGCCCATCGCCATTCGCGGTGCGGGTGTAGGTGATCCCGTGTTCGCTGATCGACTGGCCGGGCTTCAGCGCGCGCTGCGCCGACCTGGTGAGCTTCAAGAAGGCGGCCAAGGACTCGATTCCATCGCGCGGAGGTGGGTCAGCTTCCCCTGCAGGCCGTTCGCAAGCACAGAAATGTCGCCGTTGACCCGCGAAAGGTAATCAACAAGTCGAGCGCGCTCCGCCTTGATCAGATGCTGCTCAGTGATGATCTCAGCCACGTTGGCCGCCATGTCGTCTGCAATCCCATGCGCCTCGGCGTCGACGGGATCAATAGTGGAGTGGTCCTCTATCTCCCGACGCAGCTGCGCCAACTTGTGATCACAGCGTGCGATCTCGTCTGCAAGCGCTTGGCGCTCGGCCGTGCGCGCCTGCAGCAGCGAAGCCTCAAGCACCGATTCAAAGCTGGCTTCCAGGCGCAAGACCAGTTCAGCGGTAAAGCTGCGCCCGGCGTCCTGTGCAGCCTTGGTGATTCGCTCCTTCAATTCGGTCGGGAGGCGGACGTTTGTTTGCTGATCGTCTTTTTTGGCCATGCCGAACGATAGCACGTAGCAAAAGTGCTTGCATATTCCAAAACCGGGGAGTAGCGTTTGCTACGTAGCACTTTTGCTACGTACCCTCGGAAGGAACATGACCAACCCTCAGCCCACGACAGCGCCGGCCGAACGGCTCAGCACGACGGCTGCCGCAGACTGGCTCGGTTTGAGCAAGAGCACGCTGGACAAGATGCGATGTGAGGGGCGCGGCCCCCGATACCTGCGGGTGGGCAAGCGCTGCTTCTACCGGCCGGTGGACCTGGACGCCTACTTGGAGGCCGCGGTTGTGGAGACGGCGGACAGCCGTGCGCTGCCCCGCTGAAAGAGAAACGGCCCACCCGGTTGCCGCCGGAGTGAGCCGTGAAAGCCACGTCCGAACCGACCAAGGAACGAACTGACCATGACGCCCATCGTACACCAACCCCTGCCGGCCGCAATCGGGCATTTCCCCGATGCGCTGCCGGACTTTTCTGACACCGCGCGCTGGGCCCAGGTGCTGGTACAGGACAACCTCAACGCCCCGCGCTATGAGCCGGGCGACCTCCTGCATGTGGACCTGCACCGCAACCACTTCGCCGGCGACGCCTGCTATGCGGTGGAGATTGCTGGGCAGCAGTCGATTCGATTCATCCAAGCCCGCCCCGGTGGCTTGCACGTCTACACGCGCAGTAATCCCGGCGCTGCCTACCCGATCCCTCCCGACCTGCTGGTGATCCTCGGGATGGTCATGTACGCCACCACAACGCGGAGGGTCGGATGAGCGCAACCATCATCCCCTTCCCTGCACACCGCATCGTACGGACTCCGCCGCTTCCCGCGCTGTCTGAGGCTCGCCTACAGGCACTCGCCGAGCGCCTGGCAGCTGCCATCGATCGCGCCCCACCACGCCGACAGGAGCGCGCGCCATGAGCCGCCGTCCTGCGGTTGAACCCATCGCATGCGACTCCTGCGGCAAGCCGCTGCTGCCGGTGTTCGGCACGTTCCATCGGGTGGAGCGGGAGTTCGGCTGGGCATCCCTGCCCTACGTGCTGTGCGGTGACTGCGCTCTGCAACACCGGGGGAACCCTGCCGAGGCCCGCGTGCATGAGTGGATACAGCGCCGTGCAGATCGTGCTGGCGCTGATTGGGGCCGCAGTGTCGGCCAGCTGTTGCAGAGCGCCGCCCGGGTGGTGGCCGCACGGGAGCGCATGCGATGAATCGTGAGTTCTACGTTCAGCTGACGCAGGAAGAGCTGCGATCAACCAGCTTCCGATCATTGGGGCCAGTTGCGTGTGCGCTCCTGATCCAGCTGCGCGCGCTGGAAGCCGGCACAGGGAGCTCCTTGGTATCCCTCAGCGTTCGAGAGGCCCGCAAGCACCTCAACGTTTCGCAGCGCCCAGTGGAGAGGGCATTCAAGGCGCTGGAGGCGCACGGGTGGATTGAAGAGGCGGCAGCAGCACCAAGTCGTCGGCGCCACTACCTGCTCAAGAGCCCGGCCAAGGCATCCCATGGCTAGGCGCAAGAAGGAGAACCGCTGGGAGGATATCGACGGGGGGATGGCCTTCGTCATCCCTTACACGTTACTGCGGCATCCGAACTACACGCGGCTCAGCCCATTCGCGCACAAGCTGGTGCAGGACCTTGCACGACAGTACACCGGCTTCAACAACGGATACCTGTGCGCATCCTGGGCACTGATGCAGGACGCGCATTGGAACTCCGAGAACACCGTCAGGAAGGCCGCAGCGGAGCTTGAGCACTATCGGATCATCGAACGCACCAAGCAGGGCGGCCGGAACGCGGCGACGCTCTACGCATTCACCTGGCGCCGCATCGACTGGAAGAAGGACAGGCCGCTCGACGTGTCGGCCACCGCAAAGCCTTCCGATAGCTGGAAGCACGAGCGTCCTGACTACGTCCGCAGTGCAGGCAAGCGCAAGGGAGCGCGCGCTGGAAAAACGGAATTAGTACAGCGCCCCGTGCTGCAACGTGAAGAAGCTGAGGCGGTATGAAAAACGCAAACAGTGCAGCGCCCCGTGCTGCACCCTACAGCGCCCCGTGCTGTAGTCGCGGACCACGTACAGCGCCCCGTGCGGTAAGAATCCCTGACTACAGCGCCCCGTGCTGTAGTCAGCCCCACTTTGAGGCTGTTCGTACAGCGCCCGGTGCTGTCCTTATAAGTATTACCAGGCGGAGCCCGTTTTCTTTTGTTCCGCTCCACCGCTTTGGCGCTGTTGCTCCCGGCTGTTGCTGTACGTCTTTTCAGGCCTCAGGCCCGAACGGCGCGAACTGCACGGGGCGCACCCCATGCACCCGCTGCACCGGATGCACCACGTTCACCAGTGCACGACGTTCACCACCAGGAGAGCGGCCGATGCCACACAGCAGTAGGGGGCGGCCAAAAGTTGAAGCGACTTCCAGCCCGACACGCGCGCCCCCCTTTCTTCGCGCTTCCGCAGAATTTGAATTTCGGTGCGAGGTCTGTGGTGGACCGCTCCGCGACCAGGCGACCGGCCGACCACGGCGCTACTGCACCGATGCGTGCAGACAGAAGGCACATCGAATTCGGCGCGCGCTGAAGCCCGCGTAACGAAACAGGCATCGCCAAGCAACAACAGCGATAAACTGAGCGCGTCCAAGACAGACTGCCCCACGGGCAAACCTGACACTGGGCCGACACTGCGGCAGAGGCAACGCCAAAGCGCGCTCTGAGACCACTTCACCATGGTCCGGGCGCGCTTGTGCGTTTCTGGACCCCAAATAGGGACCACCCAATGCCTCACCACAACGATTTCCAGCAGATGCGCGACCGCCACGCCAACCGCAAAGCCGCATTCTCGGCACGCGCGGAGCTCGGCAAACTCGGCGTCACCATCGAAGAACCGACTACCGACAAGCCGCTGGACCAGTTGCCGCGCGCTGAAGCACTGGCCTATCGCAACAGCTTGCGCCGTGCGTCCAATGCGCTAACGACCCACGCCAGGGAGAAGGACGAAAACCTCACCGACGGCGTGATGGACGCGTTGGAGTACATCAACAACGCGATCAGCTTGATCAGCGCGGGCATGGATCATCAGGAACAGATGGACCTGACCGCAGCCAACGCGCTGGGCACCATGAGCGAGGGCGAGCGCCTGCGCGACACCGAAGGCCGCCAGATCGGCACGCTGCTCACCGCATCTGACCTGCAGAACCAGGCAACCATCGCGCGGCGCCTGAATGCGATGCGCCCGGACGGCGGCGGCTTCAACAATGGCGATGACCAGGTGAGCCTGTCGGACTTCATCCGCGGCGTTGCCAACATGCGCACCAGCGACGGTGTACGCGCTGCTCTGAGCGAAGGCACGAACACCGCAGGCGGCTACACCGTGCCGACCGTGCTGATGCCGGGCATCCTCAACGCCCTGGTGCCCGCCTCGTCCGTTCTCAGCGCAGGCGCCAACGTCGCCGTGCTGGATACCTCGGCCAGCTCCTTCAGCATCGCGGCAGTGGACACCATCCCCACCCCAGCCTGGCGCCAGGAACACGGCCAAGTGGCTGAGAGCGAGCCGGCGTTCCGCGCGGTCAAGGTGACCCCGCGCAGCCTGGCGTTCCGCTTCAAGATCTCTCGCGAGCTGCTGGCCGATTCGCTGGGCGGCCTGGACGCCGCGCTCCGCACAGCCATTGCCCAAGCGTTCGCCAAGGAGATCGACCGCGCGTCCCTGATGGGCAGCGGCACCGAGCCGGAGATCCGCGGCCTGCGCAACATCCCGGGCATCAACAAGCTGCCGATGGGCACCAACGGGGCGCCGATCACCGACTGGCGCCAGTTCATCCGCGCCCGTCGCCTCATCACCGAGGCCAACGCCCCGGTGCCGGACGTGGCCATCCTGTCGCCGCGCGAAGACGAAACCATGAGCCTGCTGGTGGACACCACTGGCCAGCCGCTGCGCCGGCCGGAAGCCCTGAGCAGCTGGAAGTTCCTCACCACCAGCCAGATCCCGACCAACGAGGATGTGGGCACCGCCACCAATGCGGCCGCCATCTACGTGGGTGGCTTCCAGATGTTCACCATCTACATGCGCGAGTCCGTGTCGATCCAGCTGCTGAAGGAGCTGTATGCCGAGACTGGCGAGGTTGGTTTCATCTGCCATACCCGTCTGGACGTGGCATCGGCCTACCCCAAGGCGTTCACCGTCATCGAAGGCGTGACGGACACCGAGTAAAGGGCGGGGCCAGCCGGCGGTGCCCCTGACAACACCGGCAGCCTGGGCGGCGCCAGCGCGGGCAGCGTCCTCAGCGTCGTGACCAGGCAACGGGAGGGGGGAGGTCGAAACTTGAAGGGCCTCCCCCCTCGACACGCGCGCCCCCTTTTCTTCGCGCTTCCACAGAATATAAATTTCAGGCCGGTACAAGAATCGTTCCGAGCCGTCCAATCCCGACCCATCGCCCCCCCCCTGCAAGGGCATGACCGCCGCACAGGCACGGGTCTGGAAGGAGTGCGCCGCCAACATGCCTTGGCTCAAGGCTGCTCACCGCCTGCTGTTGCGCCAGGTGTGCATCCTGGCCGCTCGCATGGAGACAGGCTAGGATCTCAGCGTGTCATCCACGCACGCGCTCAGCGCGATGCTCTCCAAGCTGGGCGCCACTCCTGTCGATGAGTCGAAGTTCAACCACGATCCGGGCGACGAAGAAGGCGGGAGCGAGTTCTTAGGCGGACCGCCTGGCAGCCGCCTCAACTGAGGAATCAAATGTCCACATCACCCATTTCCTCCGCCCTGCTCGCAGCTGCCGCCTCCTTCGGGGAAGCAAGTCAGCCCCTGCGCAACTTGTTGGTCAACCACTTAGTGGAGACCAGTCCCGAGGCTGTCGAACGGATGGCCGAAGCTTCGCTGGCGGGCCACCGGCTGATGCTCGCGACCGACGCCGACACGCCGGATCCCCAGGTGCGGCTGCTCGTGGTCGATTCAGAGCAGCGCGTCACGCAGATCGCCGCAATCGGCCTATTCCCCCCTTCCGATCTGAGGAACTGACGATGACCGAGCGTCTACGCACAATCCGCCTGTACGGCCGTCTCGGCGCGCGGTTCGGGCGCAAGTTCCAGCTGGCAGTGAACAGCCCCGCCGAGGCCATCTTCGCGCTCAGCATCCTGCTACCCGGCTTCCGGCAGTTCCTGACCGGCTGCAAGGACCAGGGCATCGAGTTCGCGGCGTTCATTGCCGACAGAACCTGTCCAAAGAACAGCTGAAGGACCCGCCAGGTGCGGACGATATCCGCATTGCGCCGGTGCTGGTCGGCTCCAAGCGCGGCGGCGTGCTGCAGACCGTCGTCGGCGTGGTCCTCATCGTGGTGGCAGCAATCGCCGGCCGCCCAGGGGCAGCCGCCGGTGCCGCAAAGTTCTGGGGCGCGGTCGGCCGGCTGGAGCCTGGCCATCGGCGGTGTGGCGCAGATGCTGTCGCCCCAGCCGCGCGGGCTGGGAGCGAAAGAGAGCGCCGAGAACGCGCCGAATTACAGCATGAACGGACCCGTGAACGTGCAGGCCCAGGGCAACCCCGTGCCCGTCGCCTACGCTGGCCACGACACCAAGGGGATGGTGGTAGGGTCCGTGGTGATCAGCGGCGGCATCTACGCAGAGGACCAGCAGTAAGCGTGCTTGGGGCGCGCGCCGACAGGGGACTACAAGCGGCTGAGGCCCAAACAAAAGCCCACCACATGGTGGCGTGCAGCAAGATGGAGGGGATGCCCAGGCCAAAGCCTTGACAAATTCGAGCTAATGCGGCATAGGATATGGATGGCGAATAGGATATGCACAGCGCCGGAATTGAGCGATAATTTCTCGGTTTAACCATCCCTAACGACCTTGCTGGAGGCTCCTATGCTAGAACGCCAGTGGGCCGAGCACCTGATTCAACAGCACTGGGCCCCTCGTCCTACCCCTGTCGACCCCGTCGCCATTGCCCGCGCAATGGGCGTAGAGGTTCGCTTTTGCTCTCCGTTTGAGGATGACTTTGCCTTTGGCGCGAGCGGCACGTTCGAATACGAGGGAAATCGCCCCGTGATCAGAGTTAACGCTGGTGACTCTCCGAATCGCCAGCGGTTCACCATCGCTCACGAGCTTGGTCATCACATCCTGGGGCATGCCGTCGGCGGCAAGCGTTTCCGTGATACGTCGGCGACTTTGAGCGGCGGCAGCTACGATCCGGTTGAGGTTTCCGCCAATCGTTTTGCAGCCGAACTTGTGATGCCCGCTTATTCCGTCAAGGTAATGGTTGAGGACCGTCGCGTTTCGTCGATCGCCGAATTGGCTTCAGCAATGGGCGTGTCAGAGATCGCCATGCAGATTCGACTCAAAAACTTGGGTTACATCAGCTAAAAAACATGATCTCAAAAGACTCGTTTGGCACGCATATGAAGCGCGCATTTGCCAGCTTGTTTCGACAAAGCGGCGACGCGCGTCCTCCGGCGCAAAGCGCGTTGCAAGACGCTGCCCTAACGGCACCTCAACCCATTACACCACCGCCCGCCGCACCTGCGACAACTGACAATGTAGCCCCTCCGGCTGCGGCTGACATCGACAGGCAACTGAAAGACTTCCGCGACGCCCGGCTACAGCGGTGGATTCTCTATGTGTTCTTGATGGGGTTTAGTGCCGCATTTTTATGGCTCTTCCTTCACATCGTGTGTACTGCGTGGGATCAGAAGACCCAACCCGTAATGATCGAGTTCGCGAAGCTTGGCCCGAGCGCCACCACCCTTCTTGGCGCCCTCGTGGTAGCCATCGTCGCAATCCCACTTTCGCTCTGCCTAACCCTGGCCAAGATGGTTTCGGCGCCCAAGCAATCGGGCACCCCTGATGACTCACAGAAGTTCACGAGCGCCCTGTTTGAGCTGGGGAAGGCATTCGCGCAGGGGTTCAAGTCCCTACGCGGGGAATAGGCATTAGCGGCAAATCATCGGGAATTCTGCAAAAACCCCCACTGGCGCGAGCGCCGGCGGGGGTTATTTTGCCTAGAGATTATTCTTGAGCCACGTCACGCCAGACTCTTTGACGCCATAAGTCGCCCACTCCCCGCGAGTGAGCAGCACTACCAAGAGCTCATCGTCCGCATCAAGAAATGGCTTTAGAGCATCCCGGATTGCTACGCAGTTGCCAGGGTGGCTAATCAGCCAGGTCGAATCCAGGTGATGCCACCAGTTTCCAGCACTTATGCCCTTGATCTTCTCGATAAGGCCGTCGTAGTTCTTGCCCGTCTTATTGAGGTCGTAACCAATGAGGTAGACAGCCACAGCCACTCCTTAATGCATGTCTATGCGCGTCATTGCGCGACCTATTCATACAAAAACGTGATGACTGCCGCAACTCGGTGTAATTCCAGTGTAACCGTGGCGGAAAAACCGGCATATGCGATGCAATCGGCTGAAACGGCGATGCACCGGAAACGCCTGAAAAAAGGCCGACTTCTGAGGGGAAAGGCGAAATCCGGCGATGCTGAGAAACGGGGTGGGGATGGATTATGAGTCCCCTGCTCTAACCGTTGAGCTATAGGCCCGGCGCAGCGTCACAGTGTAGTGGAGGCCGCGCTCGATCGGCTACCCGGCGGCGGCAAACGCCTCCGAAATACGCCCCAGCCGCCTCTCCGCCGCTTCCGCGAGCCATACCTGCCGCCTCAGGCATGCCTGGAACAACGCAACCATCCTTCTGATCTGCTCCAGTCCCTGTTGGTTGTCGCCGCTGAAGCCGGCAAGCAATCCGGCCTCCGACAGCGTCAGCAGCGCATACGTCGTACGGCGTGCAAATCCCAATCGATCCTCGCACTCATCCCGCATCACCTCATCCCAGTCCAGCAGCGGCGGGAAATCGGTTTGCACGGGCTCGGGAACATCGTGCTCCACATCCTTCATGGCGTGACTCCAGATGCATGACGAATCAATGCCGCAGGCCGTATGAGTTGCACGTGACCTGCCGCGCGCTTGCATCGGCGCCGGTGATGACCGGCCCGCCTACGGGATGTGTTGAGCATCTGCGCGATCAGCGTGCGACCGTCGCAGGAAAAATTCAAACGGCAGATGCGTCATCGGCAAGCCCCGTCGGGCATGTCCAGGCACCCCAAAAAGAAAAACCCCGCACCAGGCGGGGTTTCTCTCAACGCTTCACCAGCCGCTGGAAATCAATCGATATCCAGGAAGCTGCGCAGCTGCTCCGAGCGGCTCGGGTGACGCAGCTTGCGCAGCGCCTTCGCTTCGATCTGGCGGATGCGCTCGCGGGTCACGTCGAACTGCTTGCCGACTTCTTCCAGCGTGTGGTCGGTGTTCATGTCGATGCCGAAGCGCATGCGCAGCACCTTGGCTTCCCTCGGGGTGAGGCCGGCCAGCACGTCGCGCACGGTTTCAGACAGGTTGATGTTGGTGGTGTTCTCGATCGGGGACTCCACGTTGGTGTCCTCGATGAAGTCGCCCAGATGGGAATCCTCGTCGTCGCCGATCGGGGTTTCCATCGAGATCGGCTCCTTGGCGATCTTCATCACCTTGCGGATCTTGTCTTCCGGCATGTCCATTTCCTTGGCCAGCTCCTCCGGCGTAGCCTCGCGGCCGTACTGCTGGAGCATCTGGCGGGAAATGCGGTTCAACTTGTTGATCGTCTCGATCATGTGCACCGGAATACGGATGGTGCGCGCCTGGTCGGCAATCGAGCGGGTGATCGCCTGGCGGATCCACCAGGTGGCGTAGGTCGAGAACTTGTAACCGCGGCGGTACTCGAACTTGTCCACGGCCTTCATCAGGCCGATGTTGCCTTCCTGGATCAGGTCGAGGAACTGCAGGCCACGGTTGGTGTACTTCTTGGCGATCGAGATCACCAGGCGCAGGTTGGCCTCGACCATTTCCTTCTTGGCCTTGCGCGCCTTGGCTTCACCGTAGGCCATGGCACGGCTGATTTCCTTCAGCTCTTCCAGGTCCAGCTGGGTCAGCTTCTCGATGTCGATCGTCGCCTGCTGTTCGGCGATGATCTGGTCCTTCACTTCGCGCAGGGCCGACGACCACTTCTGCTTGCGCTTCAGTGCGTCTTCCACCCACTCCAGGTTGGTCTGGTTGCCTTCCCAGGAGCGGATGAAGTCCTTGCGCGGCATGCGCGCGGTGACGGTGGCCAGGTTCAGCACGCGTCGCTCATGGGCCTTGATCGACGCCATGGTGTCGCGCAGCTGCTTGGTCAGCACGTCGGTCAGCGGCAGCGGCAGCTTCAGGGTGACGAACACCGCCGACATCTCTTCGCGCAGGCGCGGCAGGTTCTTCTTGTCGCCCTTGGTCGCCGCCTTCTTGAAGGCATTGAAAGCATCGCTCAGCGCCTGCATGCGCGCAGCGACTTCCTCCGGATCCGGACCGGTCGGTGCGGCTTCTTCCTCGCCACCCTCGACGTCATCGTCCTCGTCCTCGTCGCCTTCTGCGTCGGCATCGCTGCTGTCATCGGCAGCGACCGCCGGCGGCGCCGGCTCTTCGTCGGCCAGGTCGTTGAAGCCGACGATCACTTCGGCCAGGCGCTTCTTGCCTTCCTTGTGGGCCTCGTAGTCGGTCAGCAGCGATTCGACCGAAACCGGGAACTGGCCCAGGGCGGCCTGGACCTGCGAAAGGCCTTCCTCGATGCGCTTGGCGATGGCGATTTCGCCTTCGCGGGTCAGCAGCTCGACCGTGCCCATTTCGCGCATGTACATGCGCACCGGGTCGGTGGTACGGCCACCTTCGGTGTCGAGCGCGCTCAGCGCGGCGGCAGCTTCTTCGGCCGCGGTGTCATCGACTTCGCGGTTACCGGTGTTGCCGTCGTTGAGAAGCAGGGTTTCCACATCCGGCGCAACTTCATGGACATCGATGCCCATGCCGTTGATCATGCCGATGATGTCTTCGATCTGTTCCGGGTCGACCATGTCGTCCGGCAGATGGTCATTGACTTCGGCGTAGGTCAGGTAGCCCTGTTCCAGGCCCTTGCTGATCAGTTGCTTGATTTCGGATTGGGCAGGACGTTCGTTGGCCATGTAGTGCTCGCGCCACCGGCTAGGGAGAAATAGGGAACGTAGCATTATACCAGCCCGGGGCCCTGCCTGCCGGGCGGTGGTCCCGGCGGCCTAGGGCCTGAGAAGGAAGGTCACGGGACCGTCGTTGACCAGGCTGACGACCATATGGGCACCAAACCGGCCCGTTTCCACCCCTGGCGCATGATTTTCACGGCAGATGTCGACAAATCGATTGAACCCGCGTTCAGCCTCGTCCGGCGGTGCGGCGCTGGTGAAACTCGGCCGCATGCCCGAACGGGTATCGGCCGCCAGGGTGAACTGGCTGACCAGCAGCAGGCCGCCACCGGTGTCGCGCAGCGACCGGTTCATCTTCCCGGCCTCGTCGGCGAACACCCGGTAACCCAGCAGGCGTTCGGCCATCCGCCGCAGCTGGGCCTCGCTATCCCCCGGTTCCATGCCGACCAGGGCCAGCAAGCCGGGGCCGATCTGCCCCACCACCTCCTCGTCGACATGGACGGCGGCCTGGCTGACACGCTGGATCAGGACGAGCATCGTGGGCTTCCAATGAACGGGGCCGGCCACGATAGCAGCGCCCTTGGCTAAACTGGCGCCGATGAATCCGCAACGCAAAGCCCGGCTGGTCTACCGCGCCACCACCCTGTTCGCCCGCCTGCCCTGGCCGCTGCTGCGGGGGTTCGCACACGCCCTGGCGTGGACGTGGGTTCGTGTCAATGCCCGTGAGAGCCGCGTTACCCGGCGCAACCTCGAACTGGCCTACCCGGAGCTGGACGGTCCTGCACGCGACCGCCTGCACCGCGACCTGCTGCGCTCCACTGCGCTGCAGGCCATCGAGACCCTGCGTTTGTGGAGCCGGCAGCCGGCCGACAACCTGCGGCTGCACCTGAAGCAGCGCCACGGCGAAGCCCTGTACGACGCGGCCCTGGCCAGCGGCAAGGGCGTGATCGTGGCCGCACCGCACTTCGGCAACTGGGAGCTGCTGAACCAGTGGCTGGCCTCGCGCGGGCAGATCGCCATCGTCTACAAGCCGCCGGAAGACGAGGCCAGCGACGCCTTCCTGCAGCTGGTGCGCGGCGGCCAGAACGTGCAGCAGGTACGCGCCGAGGGCCCGGCCGTGCGCCAGCTGTTCAAGGTGCTCAAGGACGGCGGCGCCACCGGCATCCTGCCCGACCAGCAGCCCAAGGCCGGCGATGGCGTGTTCGTGCCGTTCTTCGGCGTGCAGGCGCTGACCATGACCCTGGTCAACCGGCTGGCCGAGCGCACCGGCGCCACCGTGCTGTATGGCTGGTGCGAGCGCATCGGGCCGGACATGGAATTCGCCCTGCACATCGAGCCGACCGACCCGGCCGTGGCCGATCCGGACCCGCAGGTGGCCGCCACCGCGCTCAATGCCGGCATCGAGCGCATCGCCCGCCGCGACCCGTCGCAGTACCAGTGGACCTACAAGCGCTATACGCTGCGGCCACCGGGCAGCGGCGAGGAAGATCCGTATGCGACCGAAGAGCATCCGCACTGACGGCCCCCACGCCCAGGCCCATCCGGCCCCTGCGACCGGCGGCCGCACCACGTTGAATACGACGCCGGCGCCCCCATAGAGACTGCGATGTCCGCCTCCCCCGGTCCCGCCATGCCTGCTGCCTCTTCCCTGTTCGGCGACCCCGCCGCGATCCGCTGCGAACGCGCGGTGGCCGAACTGCGTGCCGGTCGCCCGGTACTGCTCCACGATGGGCAGGGCCAGCGGCTGGCGGTGATTGCACTGGACAGCGCCACTGCCAGCAGCTTCGCTGCCTTCGCCGCTGCCGCACGCGAGCGCCATTACCTGTTCCTGACCGCCACCCGCGCCCGCGTGCTCGGCGTGGAGGCACCGGCAGGCGCACGCCTGCCGCTGGCGGGGGTTGCCTTCGATGCCCTGCCCTCGCTGGGCTACCTCCGCGAGCCCGGCCCGATGCCGGACGACTGGACGGCCGGCGACGCCTTCGATGCCGGCGCGGTGGAGCTGGCCCGCCTGGGCCTGCTGCTGCCGGCCATGGTGGCCGTGCGCCTGGACGCAGCTGACCGCACCTTCGAGGGTGCTGCTGAAGTGGCGCTTTGCGATCTGGCCGAAGGCGCGGCACACGCCGCCCACGATTACGAACTGGTCGCCCGTTCGCCGGTACCGCTGCGCGACGTCGGCATGACCACCTTCGCGGTGTTCCGCGGCGGCGTGGCCCAGCGCGACCAGGTCGCGATCATCGTCGGCGAACCGGACCTGTCGGCGGTGGTGCCGGTACGCGTGCACTCCTCGTGCCTGACCGGCGACCTGTTCGGCTCACTCAAGTGCGACTGCGGCGACCAGCTGCGGCGCGGCCTGCGCAAGCTGAAGGAACTGGGCGGCGGCGTGCTGCTGTACCTGGACCAGGAAGGCCGCGGCACCGGCATCGCCGCCAAGATGCGCGCCTACGGCTACCAGCACGACGGCCTGGACACCATCGATGCCGATGCACAGCTGGGCTTCGGTGCCGACGAGCGCCGCTACGGCAGTGCGGTGGCGATGCTGCATGGCCTGGGCATTTCGCGCGTGGCCCTGCTCAGCAACAACCCGACCAAGGCACAGCGTCTGCGCAACGCCGGCATCGAGGTGCTGGACTGCATTCCGGTCACCGGCGAGATCACTGCCGAGAACGAACACTACCTGCGCACCAAGGCCGATCGTGCCGGCCACATGCTGGATGTGGACGCGCTGATCCAGGCTGCCCAGTAGCGCGGTCGACCTGCTACCGTCTGCGCGGTGCGGCCCTGCCGCCACCGCCCGCCCTGCCACCTGACGGAGCCTGCGTGATCGACGTTCCCCTGACCTCCCCGCCTGCCGATGCCTGGCAGTCGCTGCCGCAGCGCGCCGCCCGCCTGGCCGCACTGGAAGGCGCCTTCGGCGGACTGTTCGTGCCGGGCCTGCCGCTGGCCGCGGCCGCGTGGTTCTTCGAGCTGCCCGGCGGCCTGTGGACGGCCGCCCTTGGGCTGCTGATCGGCATCGTCTTCGGCGCGTGGCTTGGCCACCGGCGCTTGACCCGCACCCGCTGGCGGCTGGATACCCAAGGGCTGGGCCTGCGCCGCGACCTGATGTGGCAGCTGGAAACGCGCATCCCCATTTCGCGCGTGCAGCACCTGGACCTGCGCCGCGGCCCGCTGGAACGCCGTGCCGGCCTGGCCACGCTGATCGTGCACACCGCCGGGACCCGCATGAGCGCAGTGACCGTGAGCGGCCTGGACGAGGCCGACGCCGAGCGCCTGCGTGACACCCTGTCCCATCAGCTCGACCAGGACGCCGACGCCCTGTGAGCCTGCCGCCGCCCCTGCCCGCATCGCTGCCTGCCGGTGGCGAGGACCATCGCCTGCACCCGTGGTCGTGGCTGTTCGTGCTGCTGATGCAGCTGCGCCACTACTTCCTGCCGCTGGTGGCGCTGCTGGTGTTCGGCCAGCGCGGTGACCGCGACCCGATGTGGGCGCAGCTGATTCCGCTGTCGGCGATTGCCGCGCTGGTGCTGGTCTCGGTGCTGCAGTACCTCAGCTACCGCTACCGCATCGGCAGCGACGCGATCACCGTGCGCAGCGGACTGCTGGCGCGCAACCGCCGCGAGATCCCGTTCGCCCGCATCCACAACGTGGAAGTGCGGCAGAACCCGCTGCACCGCCTGTTCGGCGTGGCCGAGCTGCGCCTGGAATCGGCCGGTGGCGTGCGTCCGGAAGCCGAAATGCGCGTGCTGAAGCTGGACCAGGCGCTGGCGCTGGAACGACTGGTGCGCCAGCGTGGGCAGGCACCGCAGGCCGCCGACGTCGTGGCCGCCCCCTCGATCACCGACGCCGACACCGAACAGGTGCTGCTGCGCCTGTCGAGCTGGGACGTGGTGCGCATGGGCCTGCTGTCCAACCGCGGCTGGGCATTGGCGATCGCCGCCTTCGGCGTGCTGTTCCAGACCGTGCCGCGGCCGGTGATGGACGCGGCCATCCAGCGTGGCGGCCGGGAAGCCTTCGGCTACGCAAGCCACCTGCATCCCGGCGTGGCCGGCGCCTTCCTGCTGCTGGCCGCAGCCTTGCTGCTGGGCTGGCTGGCGCTGCGTGCGCTGTCGGTGGTGCTGACCCTGCTGCGCTATCACGGCTTCACCCTCAGCGAGCAGGACCGCCGCCTGACCGTCTCGGCCGGCCTGCTCAGCCGCACACGCAGCAGTGTCGCGCGTCGCCGCATCCAGGCCTGGACGCTGCGCGAAACCACCCTGCATCGCTGGTTCGGCCTGCGCCAGCTGCGCATCGACAGCGCTGCCGGCGGGCCCTCGCGCGACGAGGACCGCGCCCTGCGCGAGCTGGCACCGCTGGCACCGGCAATGCGCTGCGACCAGCTGGTGCAGCACCTGTTGCCTCAACTGCAGTGGCCGCCAGCGCAATGGCAGTCCATTCCGCAGCGTGGCTGGTGGCGGCTGTGCCTGGGCGCGCTGCTGCTGGTGCCGTTGCTGGCAGCGGCCGCGTACTGGCGCTGGGGATCATGGGGCCTGATCGTGCTGGCCTGGCTGCCGGTGGCGCTGCTGGTGGCACATCGGCAGATGGCGCGCATGGGCTGGTATCTGGATGCCCATTACGTGTCCGTGCGCGGCGGCTGGTGGAAGCGCTGGTGGCGCTGGGCCGAGCTGGACAAGGTGCAGGGCCTGCGCCTGCAGCGTTCACCGCTGGACAAGCTGCTCGGCACCAGCAGCCTGCAGCTGGATACGGCCGGTGCGCACGGTGATGTGGCGTTGACCCTGCGCCACCTGCCGCAGGCACAGGCGCAACACGTGATGGAGCAGCTGGCCGCGGCGCTGGCGCGGCGCAAGTTGCGCTGGTAAGCAACACCGGTAGTGCCGGCCGCTGGCCGGCAACCGCAGACATTCCCGAGGTTGCCGGCCAGCGGCCGGCACTACCGCGAGCGGGGTCGGCGAGGCATCAGCGCTGCGGCGGCCCCCAATATCCCAGGTCCTTGCGGATCTGCAGGTCGCGCACCCAGCTGCCGAAGGGCTTGCGCCGCAGCACGCCCATTTCACCGGACAGGAAATCCTCGGTGGCGGCGATCACCCGCTCGCTGGACAGGCCATCGCGGTACGGATGGATGGCGTCGGCGTAGCGCACGATCTCCGCCTGCAGCGCGGCGTCGGGATGCAGCGCGCGCTGCAGCATCGCCGGCAGCTGCGCCGGGTCGTCGAAGTCGATCATGTGCGGCTTGGGCACGCGGTTGCGGAAGGTCACCACCGGCTTGTGCTGGACGATGAACTCCGAAACGATCGACGAGGTGTCCGACACCAGCACATCGGCGGCGCGCTGCGCGGCCATCACCTGCTCCGGCTCGATGAAGCGGGCATGGGCACCGGCCAGCGCGCGGTAGCGCTCGAACAGTTCCGGTGGGCACTTCGGGTGCAGGGTCAGCAGCCAGTAGCGCTCACCGCCAGCGATATCGGCGGCGATCTGCGCATGCAGGTGGGGCGCTGCGCTCAGGCGCTCGGTGAAGGTCGAACCGAACAGGATCACCGGGCGCCCGCCCGCCGCTGCGCGCAGCGCGGCGCTCTCGCCACCGTCGTCGCGGAACAGCGGGTCGAGCTTCGGCCAGCCGGTCTCGGCTACGGCGAAGTGGCCCTGCAGGGCGGCGATCTCACGGAACGGAGCGGTGGTGGCCGGCCCCTGCGTGCAGTACAGGTCGAACATGCCGCGCACCCGGAAGTGGCCGCGCGCACTGTCGCGCTTCTCCACGTTGAAGCCATGGAACAGCTGTACCTTGGCGCCGGACAGGAAGGTCGGCACCCAGTTGGCGGCGCTGAACACGGCACGCGGCCGCATCGCCAGGGCCTGTTTCAGTCCGATGTTGGGCACGCCCGGCAGGCTGCTGGCGGCAGCGCCGTCCTCGAACCAGGCCGCCACCTCCTGCCCGGAGGCGTGCAAGGCCTGCGCCAACGGGGCGAGAATAGGCAGCGCATAGCGCTCCGTCGCAAACAACAGGTACCCGGCCATCATGTCCTCCACGACCGCTCCCATCGAACGGCCTCGCATCTCGGCCTGCATTATCGCGTTCAACGAGGCCGGCCGCATCGGCGACTGCCTGGCCTCGCTGGCCTTCTGCGACGAAATCATCGTCGTGGACTCGTACTCCACCGATGCCACCCTGGCCATCGCCGAGGCCGCAGGCGCCCGCGTGCTGCAGCGCGCGTTCGATGGCTTCCGTAGCCAGAAGGCCTACTGCGTCGAGCAGGCAAGCCACGACTGGGTGCTGTGCCTGGACGCCGATGAGCGGATCAGCCCGGAACTGCGCGCAGCCATCGAACGGGCCCGCGACGGTGGCTTCGCCGGCCATGCCGGCTATCGCTTCGCGCGCCTGTCGGAGTACTTCGGCAGGTTCCTGCGCCATGGCAACGCCTACCCGGACCGGGTGATGCGCCTGTTCGACCGCCGCCGCGGCGGCTGGCGCGGCAAGCGCGAGATCCACGAGGCGGCCAGCGTCGACGGCAGCGTCGGCACCCTGCGCGGCGACCTGATCCATTACCCGTACCGCTCCCTGCAGCAGCAGCTGGCCAAGACCGAGAAGTACGCGCGGATGATGGCCGAGCACGAGTTCGCACGCGGCAAGCGGGCCACGCTGGGCAAGCTGGTACTGGCGCCGGCCTGGCGGTTCTGGCGCGGCTTCGTGTTCCGTGGCGGCTTCCGCGACGGCTGGCACGGCCTGGTCTACGCCTACGTGCGCGCCAACTACGTGCGGCAGAAGACCATCATGCTGTGGATGCTGGGCAACGGCCAGCCCGTGGCCGACCCGCCGAACCCCTGATCGCCGGGGCCCGCCCGGCGCGCCGACGCATCACGAGCCGCCGGTGATCGCCCGGTGGCGCGCGCCTTCGACGATCGACAGGCCGGTCAGCAGCCCGACCAGGGTCACGTAGAAACTGGCCGTCATCTGGTGCGCGAACATCGACTGGGTCAGCCCGCACAACGCGTAGGTGATCACCAGCATGACGCCGGCAGCGGCCGGCCCGCGGAAGGTCGCCCGTCCGCTGCGGCGATGCAGGCGCACGAACAACCACAGCGGGATGCCATACACCGCCAGCAACAGCAGCAGGCCCGGTACACCCTGGGTCGCCGCCCATTCGGCCACGTCGTTGTGGGCATGCCCCAGGTGGCAGCGCAACTCTTCCGGGTTCTCCCGGCAGACCGGCACGCGCTGCATCGCGCTGTCGAAATGACCGATGCCAACACCCACCAGCGGATGATCGAGGAAGGTCTGCCAGGCTACCTGCAGGCGCTCGACGCGGGCACCGGCGGAAGAATCACTGTCGCCCAGCTCCATCCGCTGCACGTCGCTGTGCAGCTCGCTCAGGCGGACCTGGTGGCGCAGCTCCGGCACCGACAGCAGCAGCGTCGCACCGATCGCCAGCATCCCGGCCAGCACCGACAGGCGCGCCGCACCGGTACGCCAGCGCAGGCTCAGCGCCAGCACCACCAGCAGCGCCAGCAAGGCGGCGAACACACCGCGGCTGCCGGTCAGCACGATGGTGCCGCAACCGGCGGCCATGCCGAGGATCACCAGCGACCAGCGCCGCGACGGCCGGCAGAACACCAGCAGCACCATCAACACCATCACGATGTCGGCCAGCACGATGGCGTTGGTGAACAGCTCCGCGCGCGGGGCGCCGCCCAGCACCTGCCACAGCGACATCACGAAGGTGGCGAGCAGGCCGGTCAACGAGCCGTACCAGAGCCACCGCAGGCTGGGACGCAGCGCGCAGATCCACAGCGCGATCCATGGGATCACCACGAATCGCGAACGGTTGTCGACGTCACGCAGGCCCTGTTCGAACAGCACCACCGACAGTACGCCGAGCGCCAGCACCGCCAGCATCAGCCAGACCAGCACTTTCACCGGCTGGCCGGCCATGCCCCGCGCGCGCCACAGCAGCTCCGGCGCCAGCAGGGTGCTGAGCAGCAGCAGGAGACCATACGGCAACAGGTTGATCGGCACGGTCAGCACCAGTGCCGGCAGGCAGAACAGCCCCAGCTGGGCCAGCCCGTGTGCAACCCCGTGACGCCCACCGACGGGAACGCCCAGCGGGTCGCCGGCCATGAGGTTCAGGTTGTCCGGTGAAGCTGGCACGTCGGGAAGTATCGCTGCAATCTGCTGGAAGAATGGGACGGGCCAACGCGGGCCGTCCCAGCCTGCTGTTTTACTGCCTTTGGACCCGCTTGGGCAGACTGGACAAGCGGAAATCGTGCTGGCTAGTCATGTTCCTGCAAACGCCGTTCACGTTCCCGCTCCTCGGCAGTGACCACGCACGGCACCGTCACCGCCGCTGCCGGCACCAGCCACCAGCGCCGCCGGTTGGCCACGCCGGCCAGTTCGGAGCGGTTGCGGTCGACGCACGACAGCATCGCGTACTCGTGGACCAGCAGCCAACGGCGTCCGGGTGCCAGCCGCTGCCAGCGCGTGGCCGCCACCAGCTGCTCGTCCCAGTCAGTCTCGAAACCGAAGGTCGCTGCGGGACGGTCGGCCAGCAGCAGGTGCTGTTCCTTCCAGGCCACCAGCCCCAGCTCGGCATCGGGGCCCAGGCGGGTACCGACCGCGCGCATCAGGCCACGGGCCGAACTGGAATCGTTCAGCAGCGGGTAGCCGACCAGGCTGTACAGCACCCAGACCACCGCCAGGGTCGACACCAGCGCAAGCTGCCGGCGACGGCCACAGGCCAGCAGGCTCAATCCGCCCCACAGGCCCATCGCCAGGATCGTCCACGCCAGCGCGTCGACGGCCCCGGGGGCGAGCCCGCGGCTATGGGTCAGGCGCAGCTCGAAGGCCGGGTCACCCAGCACCGCCATCACGCCAGCCACGGCCAGGCCCAATGACAGCAGGCCGGTGAACAGCCCCACCACGGCCTGCACATCGCGTCGCTTCAGCAACCCCGGCAACAGCGGTGCCAGCACCAGGCAGAACATCGGCAGCGCCGGCAGGATGTAGACGTCGCGCTTGCCGGCGGGAATCGAGAAGAACAGCACCACCATCAGCCACCAGGCCAGCGGCAGCAGATAGCGCGCGTCGCGGCGTTGCAGCCGGCGGCGCCAGGCCGGAATCGCCCAGGGCAGGGCCAGGAATGCCGGGATCCACATCAGCGGCATCGTCGCCAGGAAGTACCAGGCGGGCTGGTGGTGATCCCAGGAATGGGTGTAGCGCCGCGCCGTCTGCTGGAACAGGATATCGTCCATGTAGGCGCGATATTCGTCCGAGCCGGTGGCAAAGCCGGCCAGCAGCATCGGCGCCAGCCACAACGACACCGCCAGCAGGAAGGCCAGCGGCGCCAGCCAGAAGCGCGCGTCGCGCGCGTGCAGGCCCACCCGTGGCCACCGCAGCGCCGTGGCGATTGCCGCGGGCACGATCATCAGCAGCGCCAGCATGCCCACGCCCTTGGTGATCACGCCGATGCCGGCGAAGAACCAGCCCAGCCACCACCAGCGCCAGGCCGGCCCCAGCAGCAGGTGGCGCAGCAGGCCGTAGTTGGCCAGGGTGATGAACAGCAGCAGCAGGGGATCGATCTGCGCCTTCTTCGCCTGGAAGGTGAACTGCAGCGCGAACAGCAGCGCCCAGCCGGCATACAGCCCCACCCGCCGCGTCCACAGCCGCCGGCCCAGGTCGACCACGCACCACAGCGTGCCCAGTGCCGCCAGCAGCGACGGCAGCAGGAAGGCCACGCGCCACTGCCCGACCAGGCTGTACAGCGTGGCCTGCCACCACATCAGCATCGGCGGCTTGTCCGAGTACAGCTCGGTCCCGCGGTGCGGGAACAGCCAGTGGCCGCTGTCGAACATCTGCTTGGCCACCAGCGCGAAGCGCGGCTCGTCCGACGGCCACGGATCACGAAGGCCCAGCCCGGCCCCCAGCACCAGCAGGGCCATCACCACGAACAACCACGTCTCGCGCGACGCGCGGGATTTCAGCATGGGACTCGCAACGTCAGCGGGGGGTCAGGCCGTTTTTAGCAGACGCGCGTAAAAGAATCCGTCAGCATCGCTGTCACCCGGCAGTCGCTGGCGCGCGATCCCCTCGCAGTCCAGGCCGAATCTGTCATCCAGCGGCTGTGCCACCGCGTCCGGATGCCACTTCAGGAAGGCCCGCACCTGATCGATGTTCTCGGCGCGCAGGATCGAACAGGTGGCGTACAGCAGCACGCCGCCCGGACGCAGCATCGACCAGCAGGCCTCCAGCAGGCGGGCCTGCACGCCGACCAGCGCATCGATATCCTCGGCGCGGCGGTGGAACATCACGTCCGGCTGGCGGCGGATCACGCCGGTGGCCGAACACGGCGCATCCAGCAGGATGGCGTCGAACGGGGTGCCATCCCACCACGCACCGGGGTCGCTGGCATCGGCCACCCGGGTCTGCGCGCCCTCACCTACACCGGTGCGGGTGTAGGTATCGCGGGCACGCGCCAGGCGACGCGCATCGATATCCAGCGCCAGCAGGCGCAGGCTCGGGTCACGCTCCAGCAGGTGCGCCGACTTGCCACCCGGTGCCGCGCAGGCGTCCAGAACGCGGGCGCCGGACGCCGGTGCCAGCGCGTCCGCCGCACATTGCGCCGACAGGTCCTGCACCGACAGCGCACCGTCGGCGAACCCCGGCAACTGGTTCACCGCGATGGGCGCCACCAGGCGCAGCGCGTCGGCGCTGAGCGGGCTGGCTTCGGCAGCAATGCCGGCCTCGGCCAGCGTGGCCAGCGCCTTGTCACGCCCCCCCTGCTGGCGGTTGGCACGCAGCCACAGCGGCGCCGGCTGCAGGCTGGCAGCAAAGATCGCCTGGGCCTGGGACGGCCAGTCGCGCTCGACGGCATCGGCCAGCCACGCCGGAAAGGCGTCACGCGCAGGCTGCTCCGGGAACCCCTCGCGCTGCGCGCGGCGCAGGATCGCGTTGACCAGCCCGGCCTGGCGCTCACGGCCCAGCGCGCGGGCGGCGTCGACCGTGGCCGACAGGGCCGCATGCGCCGGCAGTTCCAGCACGTCCAGCTGCGCGAAGCCCACCATCAGCAACGTGCGCAGGTCGGCATCACGCGCCGACAGCGGCTTCTGCATCCACGACTGCAAGGCAGCGTCGTAGGTACTGCGGCGGCGCAGGACTGCAAAGCACAGCGCTTCCAGCAAGGCCCGATCACGACTGTCGGCCAGCTTGGGCAGTGCCCAGGCCAGTTCCGCCTTCAGCGAGCGGCCACGGGTGAACACCTGCGCCAGTACGCGTGCGGCCAGCATGCGGGTGGCCGCGCCCGGCGCCGCCTTGGCGACGGAGAAATCATTCTGCTTCGACACCGCTTATGCCCCCACGTGCAGGTCGCGGCGGGCATTGAGGTAGTCGGCGGCGGTGATCGCCTTGCCGCCTTCGCGCTGCAGCGTGCGCAGCCGCAGCGCGCCCTGGCCGCAGGCGATGTCGATACCATCGCGGCTGGCCGCCAGCACCGCCCCCGGCGCCTGGCCGTGGGCCAGGTCAAGAGCGACCGCGCCGTGGATGCGCACGCGCTCGCCGGCCAGCGTGGCCTCGGCGATCGGCCACGGATTGAAGGCGCGCACGGTGCGGGCCAGTGCATCGGCGTCCTGCGCCCAGTCCAGGCGGGCTTCGGCCTTGTCCAGCTTGTGCGCGTAGGTCACGCCCTGCTCGGGCTGCGGCCGCGCGATCGGCTTGATGCCGGCACGCAGCAGGCCCAGGCCGTCGGACAGCACCTGTGCGCCCAGTTCGGCCAGCTTGTCATGCAGCTGGCCGCCGGTATCGGTGGCCGCGATCGGCAGCTCCTGGTGCAGCAGCACCGGGCCGGTATCCAGGCCGGCTTCCATCTGCATCAGGCACACGCCGGTCTTTGCGTCACCGGCCTGGATCGCGCGCTGGATCGGCGCGGCACCGCGCCAGCGCGGCAGCAGCGAGGCATGCACGTTCCAGCAGCCGTGGGTCGGGATCGCCAGTACCGCCCTGGGCAGGATCAGGCCGTAGGCGACCACCACCATCAGGTCCGGCTGCAGGTCGCGCAGCTGCCGCTGGGCAGCTTCATCCTTCAGCGATTCGGGCTGGTAGACCGGAATGCCACGGGCCACGGCTTCGAGCTTGACCGGCGACGGTGCCAGGCCACGGCCGCGCCCGGCCGGGCGATCAGGCTGGGTATAGACGGCCACGACCTCGTGGTGGCGCGCCGCGGCGCGCAGCGACGACACCGCGAATTCCGGCGTACCGGCAAAGACAATCCTCATGGCTACCCCACTTGCAGGATGGATTCGTGCAGGAAAGAAAACGGCGCCGTCGGCCGGCGCCGTACAGCCCGCGCGCGTCGCGCAGGCACGGGCCACCCGGAGGGCGGCCCGGATTGGCGATCACGCCACGTGCTTGCGCTGCTTGGCCAGCTTCTTGCGGACCATCTCGCGCTTGAGCGGCGACAGATAGTCGATGAACAGCTTGCCGTCCAGGTGGTCCATCTCGTGCTGGATGCAGGTGGCCAGCACTTCACCGGCCTCCAGCTGCTGCTCCTGGCCGTTGCGGTCCAGGTACTTCACGGTGATGGTGTCAGCGCGGGTCACGTCGGCGAAGATGCCCGGGACCGACAGGCAGCCCTCCTGGTACACCCGGCCCCCGTCCTTGGCGACGATTTCCGGGTTGATGAACACATGCGGTTCATTCTTCTCTTCGCTGACATCGATGACCATGAAGCGCTTGTGCACGTCCACCTGGGTGGCGGCCAGGCCGATGCCCGGGGCGTCGTACATGGTCAGGAACATGTTGTCGATCAGTTCCTGGAAGGCCGGCGTGGTGACTTCGGCGGCGTCGATCAACGCAGCCTTGGTACGCAGGCGCGGATCGGGGAACTCGAGAATGGGGAGAAGGGCCATGGCTGTTTCCGGGTAGGGGGCCGGCACGCCGGCATACGTCGCAGATTCTAGCTCCAACGCTTGCCTTGCGCCCCGGTTTCTGGACTATAGTGCGTGGACCTGTTGGGGAATCAGGGCTTCACACCTATGTTGCTTCGTTTTCGTACGGTCGTCGCCGCGGCGATGCTGACCGTGGCTGCCTATGCTACCGCCGTGGAAGTGAATGGCGGGCACCCGGACACCTATGTGGTCCGAAAAGGGGATACGTTGTGGGATATCGCCGCACGTTTCCTGCAGAAGCCTTGGCTGTGGCCGGAGATCTGGCAAGCCAATCCGCAGATCGCCAACCCGCACCTGATCTATCCAGGTGACGTGCTGAGCCTGGCCTACCTGGACCGGGTGACCGTGTCCCAGGCCGGTCCGCGCCAGGAGGCCCCGATCGACGCCATTCCGCTGGCCCAGGTCGAGCCGTTCCTGAAGCAGCTGAGCGTTGTCGACAGCGTCAAGCAGCTGCCCTACGTCGTCGGCCTGGAGGACAGCCGCCTGCGCGTGTCCGGTGGCGACACCGTCTACGTGCGCCTGGCGGATGCCCAGGTGGGCCAGCGCTGGGCCGTGGTACGCCCGACCGTGCGTTACGCCCAGCCCAAGCCGACCGAGGACCTGACCGCCAATGGCGACGTCACCCCGGGCAGCGGCAACCTGTGGAAGGCCTACAACGCACCCAACGCACGTCGTGGCGTGCTCGGCTACGAACTGGCCCAGGTCGCCACCGGCACCATCACCCAGATCGCCGGCGGCAAGGTCGAGGCCTCCACGCTGGTGCTGGACAAGAACGTCGGCGGCCGCGAAGTGCGCGCCGGCGACCGCCTGGTGCCGGTCGAAGCCCGGCCGTACGACCTGCAGTTCGTGCCCCACGTACCCGCTGCGGGTGTCGAGGGCGTGGACGTGCGCGTGCTGGCGGTCACCGACATGTTCACCGCCGGTGGCCCACGCGACGTGATCGCGATTTCGGCCGGCCGTGCCCAGGGCGTGGACAACGGCACCGTGTTCTCGCTGTGGCGCCCGGGCCGCCATGTAGCGCACCGCATGAAGTACCCGACCTCCTCGCGCATGGACGACTCGCTCAGCACCGGCGCAGGCCGGGTCTCGCTGCCGGATGAATATGCCGCGCATGCGATGGTGTTCCGCACCTTCGACAACGTCAGCTACGCGCTGGTGATGCAGGGCGTGAAGCCGGTGCAGGTGGGTTACAACGCGCTGCACCCGGACGCGAAGTAACGGTTGCCGGACTGCCCCGGCCACCACTGGAGTGCCGGCCGCGGGCCGGCAGGCACCTCCGGCAAAACCTGACAGCCACATGCGAAGGCGCCCTAGGGCGCCTTTGTTGTGTGCGGCCGATAGTGGGGGATGACCACACATGCATACGAGGCGCTGCTGCGCCTGTTGATGGCGGGAGGCGCACTGGCGTCCCGACGGGCCCTGCTGCAGGCCGCGGGCGATGCGGAAACCGCCATCGCGCAAGGCACTGCGACCTGGCGTGCGCACGGTTGCACGCCGGAGCAGTGCGCCGCCCTGGAACGCCCCGATACCCGGGCCTGGACATCGGCCCGGCGCTGGCTGGAACAGGACAACCATCACCTGCTGCCGTGTACCGATCCGGCCTTTCCGCCATCACTGCTGGAGGTACCCAACCCGCCGCTGGCGCTATTCGTGGCCGGTGATCCCTGCCTGGCCTGGCGCCCTTCGGTGGCGCTGGTCGGCAGCCGCTCGCCCACCCCGGGCGGGCGTGCACTGGCCGCGCGTTTTGCCGGCTGCTTCGTCGAGGCCGGCCTGGCGGTGACCAGCGGCCTGGCCGCAGGCATCGATGCGGCCGCGCACCAGGCTGCGCTGGAGGCCGGCGGCTGCACCATGGCAGTGATCGGCACCGGCCCTGACCGGGCCTATCCGGACAGCCACGCGCGGCTGCAGGCGCGGATCGCCGCCGAAGGCGTGGTGCTCAGCGAGTACCTGCCGGGCACGGCTGCCCGTCCCAGCCACTTCCCTGCGCGCAACCGGCTGGTGGCCGGACTGGCGCTGGCCACCGTGGTGGTCGAGGCCGCGCAGCGCTCGGGCGCGCTGATCACCGCGCGCCTGGCCGCCGAGGCAGGCCGCGAGGTCTGTGCCCTGCCCGGGTCGGTGCTCAACCCGCGCGCGACCGGCTGCCATCGCCTGATCCGCGAGGGCGCGGCGCTGGTCGAGCGCCCCGAGGAGGTCCTGGAACTGCTCGCCCCCGCCCTTCGCCAGCAGCTGCCGGGCTTGCAATCGCGGTTGGCCACCCCCACTGAACAGGCACCGCCGGCGCTCCTGCCGGCGCGCTGGGCCGACGACCCTGACTACCAGTGCTTGTGGCGGGCGCTGGACCACAACCCAAGCGGTATGGATTCACTGATCACGCGTTGTGGATTGACGGCGTCACAGGTGTCCTCCATGCTGCTGGCCATGGAACTGGCGGGAATCGTGGTGTGCGTACACGGCCGCTACTGTCGAACTCCCTAGTTTCTTCACCTCCACAGCGTCGCGCGACGCAGGCCGAGGGGCAATGAAAGAGAGCATCCTGGATGTACTGCTGTACCTGTTTGAACACTATTTCAGCGAAGATGCGGACCTGATCCGTGACCGCGATTCGCTCCAGAACGGCCTGATCCAGGCCGGTTTCAGCCCCACCGAGATCAACAAGGCGTTCGACTGGCTCGATGCCCTGGCCGCGCAGCGGCCGAGCGTGGCCCAGGCGCGGGTCGATGGCCCCGTGCGCATCTACCACGGCCCCGAGCTGGACAAGCTGGACGTGGAATGCCGCGGCTTCCTGCTGTACCTGGAACAGCACGGCATCCTCGACGCCGACCAGCGCGAGCTGGTGCTGGACCGGGCGATGGCCCTGGACCAGGACGAACTGGACCTGGACGACCTGAAGTGGGTCGTGCTGATGGTGCTGTTCAACCAGCCCGGCTCCGAAGCGGCCTACGCCTGGATGGAGACGCAGATGTTCATGGACGAGCCAGAACCCCTGCACTGACCGTACACTTGGGGGCATAGCGCATTCAGGAGCGTCCCCGTGAGCGAGTGGTTCCACGCAGAAGGCAACCGGCAGCAAGGCCCGCTGCCGGCGGAACAGTTGGTCGAGTTGTTCCGCAACAACCAGATCTCCCTGGACACCCTGGTCTGGCGCGACGGCCTGCCGCAATGGCAGCCGTTGCGCAGCGTGGTCGATGAGCTGGGCCTGATCGTGCCGGCGCTGGACGTCGCCGCGCCGGCCGTGGAACCCGAGCCGGAGCCCGAACCGGAACCGGTTGCGCCGCCGCCGCCGCAACCACCGGTGCTGCCACCGTCCACGCCCTATGCCACGCAGACCCCGGCCGGGGTGCTGCCGCCGCCGAAAAAGAAGCTCTCCGGCTGCGCCCTGACCGCGATCATCGGCGGCGGCGGCCTGCTGCTGGTGCTGGTGCCGGTCATGGCCATCCTCGCGGCGATCGCCCTGCCTGCCTACAACGACTACACCGTGCGTGCCAAGGTTGCCACCGCGGTCAATGCCCTGCAGCCGCTGAAACAGCAGGTGCAGCACTTCGCCGACGACGAAGGCCGCTGCCCCGGTGCCAACGATGCCGGTTTCCCGGCGCCGGGTGATTTCACCCAGGCCGGCCTGTCGGCGGTGAACATCGGCCGCTTCAACAACGGCCACTGCGGCATCGAAGCAACGCTGGCCGTGCCCGGCAAGAGCCTCGATGGCGACCTGCTGTGGCTGGAATATGATCGCGACAGCGGCCGCTGGGAATGCAGCGGTGAAAGCGACGACAAGTACCTGCCGCCGTCGTGCCGCGGCTGAGCCACGCGCACGGCAGCACCTCCAAGGACGATCCAACAGGGAACATGCAATGACCGAGTGGTACTACGCCGAAGGACAGCAACGCCAGGGCCCGCTGCCGGTCCAGGAAATCCGCCAGCGCTTCCAGCGGGGCGAACTGAACCTGGACACCCTGGTCTGGCGCGAAGGCATGGCCCAGTGGGCTGCACTGCGCCAGGTGGTCGATGAGCTCGGCCTGCAGACACTGGCCGATGCCAGCACGGCCACCGCCAGCGGCGGCTTCGACCTGCGCGGCGACTACGCCGCCATCGACAACGGCACTGCACCGCTGCCTGGCACGGGCGCGCTCAGCAGCTCGCCCTACAGCGCCCCGGCCGCTTCCGGTGCCGGTGGCCCGCAGCCGGTGATCGGCGGCGAGGTGGTCTACGCAGGCTTCTGGAAGCGCGTAGCGGCGTACATGATCGACTACTTCGTGCTGGCCATTCCGGGCGGCATCATCGGCGCCATCATCGGCGTGGTGCTTGGCGCCAGCATGGGCGCGGTGGGCAGCGGCGAGACCTCCATCGAAATCGTCGCGCAGGTGGCCAGCGCGCTGATCAACATGGCCATCGGCGTTGCCTACTACACCTGGTTCCATTCCTCGCAGGGTGGCGCCACGCTGGGCAAGATGGCGGTCGGCATCAAGGTCGTGCGCAGCAACGGCGATCGCCTGACCAAGGGCCGCGCCTTCGGCCGCTACTGGGCCATGCTGCTGAGCAGCTTCACCCTCGGCATCGGCTTCCTGATGGCCGCCTTCACCGAGCGCAAGCAGGGCCTGCACGACATGATCTGCGACACCCTGGTGGTCGACCGCTGGGCCTACACCGACCAGCCGCACCTGCAGCGCCATGAGCTGGGCACGGTCACCATCGTGATCCTGGTGCTCACCGGCCTGCTGGTGCTGGCGGGCCTGGTGGTGCTGGTGGCCGCGGTCGGCTTCATCGCCAAGATGGCCTCATGAACGGCCATCCTCACGTCTGGCTGCTTGACAGGGGCTGGCCGGGCGTGATTCCTCTAATAAGGTGAAACCTGAACGCCCGGCACACTACCGGGCGTTCAGCGTATTGATTTGTCCGTGGCCGCTTCACTAATGCGGCCGTTTGCTCCACCCTAGCGGCCCCTCCCCTGCGGCTCGCCCCACAGACACTGCTGCCATGCCCAAGCACCTGCTCATCGTCGAATCGCCGGCCAAGGCCAAGACGATCAACAAATACCTCGGCAAGGACTACACCGTCCTGGCCTCGTATGGGCATGTGCGTGACCTGATTCCGAAGGAAGGCGCGGTCGACCCGGACAACGGGTTCGCCATGCACTACGACGTGATCGACAAGAACGAAAAACATGTCGACGCGATCGCCAAGGCCGCCAAGGGCGCCGACGACATCCTTCTGGCGACCGACCCGGATCGCGAAGGTGAAGCGATCAGCTGGCATATCGCCGAGATCCTGAAGGAACGCGGGCTGGTCAAGGACAAGCCGATGCAGCGCGTGGTGTTCACCGAGATCACCCCGCGCGCCATCAAGGAAGCGATCAGCCAGCCGCGCGCGATCGCCAGCGACCTGGTCGATGCCCAGCAGGCGCGCCGCGCGCTGGACTACCTGGTCGGCTTCAACCTGTCGCCGGTGCTGTGGCGAAAGGTCCAGCGCGGCCTGTCCGCCGGCCGCGTGCAGAGCCCGGCGCTGCGCATGATCGTCGAGCGCGAGGAGGAGATCGAAGCCTTCATCGCCCGCGAGTACTGGTCGATCGCCGCCGAGTGCGCACACCCGTCGCAGCACTTCAACGCCAAGCTGGTCAAGCTGGACGGGCAGAAATTCGAGCAGTTCACCATCACCGACGGCGACACCGCCGAAGCCGCCCGCCTGCGCATCCAGCAGGCCGCGCAGGGCTCGCTGCATGTCACCGACGTGGCCAGCAAGGAGCGCAAGCGCCGCCCGGCGCCGCCGTTCACCACCTCCACCCTGCAGCAGGAAGCCTCGCGCAAGCTCGGTTTCACCACCCGCAAGACCATGCAGGTGGCGCAGAAGCTGTATGAAGGCGTGGCGATCGGTGACGAAGGCACCGTCGGCCTCATCTCGTACATGCGTACCGACTCGGTGAACCTGTCGCAGGACGCGCTGGCCGAGATCCGCGACGTGATCGCCCGTGATTACGGTATCGCCTCGCTGCCGGACCAGCCGAACACGTACCAGACCAAGTCCAAGAACGCCCAGGAAGCGCACGAGGCGGTGCGCCCGACCTCGGCCCTGCGCACCCCGGCCCAGGTGGCGCGCTTCCTGACCGACGACGAGCGCCGCCTGTACGAACTGATCTGGAAGCGCGCCGTCGCCTGCCAGATGATCCCGGCCACGCTCAATACCGTCAGCGTCGACCTGTCCGCTGGCAGCGAGCACGTGTTCCGTGCCAGCGGTACCACCGTGGTGGTGCCCGGCTTCCTGGCCGTGTACGAGGAAGGCAAGGACAACAAGAGCGCCGAAGACGAGGACGAAGGCCGCAAGCTGCCGGCGATGAAGCCGGGCGACCGCGTGCCGCTGGAACGCATCCAGGCCGAGCAGCATTTCACCCAGCCGCCGCCGCGCTACACCGAAGCGGCGCTGGTGAAGGCGCTGGAAGAGTACGGCATCGGCCGTCCGTCGACCTACGCCTCGATCATCCAGACCCTGCTGTTCCGCAAGTACGTGGAAATGGAAGGCCGCAGCTTCCGCCCGTCCGACGTCGGCCGCGCGGTGTCCAAGTTCCTGTCCAGCCACTTCACCCAGTACGTGGACTACGACTTCACCGCCAAGCTCGAAGACGAGCTCGACGCCGTCTCGCGTGGCGAAGAAGAGTGGATCCCGCTGATGGCCCGCTTCTGGGAGCCGTTCAAGGAGCTGGTGGAAGACAAGAAGGAATCGGTGGACCGCGCCGAGGCCAGTGGCGCGCGCGAGCTCGGCACCGACCCGAAGACCGGCAAGCCGGTCAGCGTGCGCCTCGGCCGCTTCGGGCCTTACGCCGCCATCGGCAGCACCGCCGAGGACGCCGAGGAGAAGCCGAAATTCGCCTCGCTGCGCCCCGGCCAGTCGATGCACACCATATCCTTGGAAGACGCGCTGGAACTGTTCCTGATGCCACGCGCGCTGGGCGAGGACAACGGCGAGCCGGTCAGCGTCGGCATCGGCCGCTTCGGCCCGTTCGCCAAGCGCGGCAGCACCTATGCCTCGCTGAAGAAGGAAGACGACCCGTACACCATCGACCTGGCCCGCGCCGTGTTCCTGATCGAAGAGAAGGAAGAGATCGCGCGCAACCGGATCATCAAGGAGTTCGAGGGCAGCGACATCCAGGTGCTGAACGGCCGCTTCGGCCCGTACATCAGCGACGGCAGGATGAACGGCAAGATCCCCAAGGATCGCGAGCCGGCATCGCTGACCCTGGCCGAAGTGCAGCAGCTGATGGAAGAAACCGGCAAGCCCGTGCGCAAGGGCTTCGGCGCCAAGAAGGCTGCCGCGAAGAAGGCACCGGCCAAGAAGGCGGCGGTGAAGAAGGAAGCGGCGCCGAAGAAGGCCGCAGCCAAGAAAGCGCCTGCCAAGAAGGCGGCGAAGAAGGCCGTGGTAAAGAAGGCCGCTGCAAAGAAGGCACCTGCGAAGAAGGCCGTCAAGAAGGCCGCGAAGTAGATTCACGCCATGCGTGGATAAGGGGTAGTGCCGGCCGCTGGCCGGCAACATCCAGAAGCACCCGATGCCGGCCAGCGGCCGGCACTACCGGGCCAGGGTCCACCCCTTCTGCACGCCGCAGGGGGATAATGGGGGCCCACGTCGGGCCGGTCGCCGCCATGAAAGAACTCACCCTGGACTCTGCTGTCGCCACGCTCCGCGCCGGCGGCGTGATCGCCTATCCGACCGAAGCGGTCTGGGGCCTGGGCTGTGATCCCTCGCATGAGGCGGCGGTGCACATGGTGCTGCGGCTGAAGCAGCGCCCGATCGAGAAGGGCATGATCCTGGTCGCCGCCGAATTGTCGCAGCTGGAGGGCTGGGTGCGCCTGCAGGCGTTGCCCGATGCCCGACAGCGCGCGGTGCTGGCCAGCTGGCCGGGTGCCAACACCTGGATCCTGCCGGCCGGTCCGCGCGCCCAGCCCTGGATTACCGGCGAGCACAGCGGCATCGCCGTGCGCATCAGCGCGCACCCGCTGGTCGCCGCCCTGTGCCGCGCCTGGGGGGGGCCCCTCGTCTCCACCAGCGCCAACCTGGCCGGTGAACCACCGGCACGCAGCCGTGCCGAGCTGGATCCACGCCTGCTGCGCCTGCTCGATGGCATCCTCGATGGCGAAACCGGCGGCCTGTCCCAGCCCACCCCGATCCGCGACGCGCTCAGCGGCAACGTGCTGCGCTCCTGAGCGGACGATTGCACTGCCACGCACAATCACGCACCCTGCCGCCATGAACCTGCTGCGCACCGCCCTGGGCCTGTGCCTGCTGCTGCCATGGACCGCACCGGCCGCCGAGGACGTGCGCGTCTACCGCTGCGTCGCCAGCAATGGCGCCGTGGCCCTGCAGGACAGGCCCTGCAGCAGCGGCCGGCAGGAGGTGCGTGACCTGCAGCGCCCGCGCGATCCGGCACCCCGGGTGGTGCGCAGTGACGCCCCTCCCGCGGCGCCCAGCGAGGTTCCGGTGATGCGCGATCGCGAAGTCCGCCACGTCTACATCCAGCCGCCACAACCGTTGTACGAGTGCGTGAGCGACGACGGTCGCCGCTACACCAGCGACAGCAACGAGGGCAATCCGCGCTGGGTCCCGTTGTGGACCAGCGTGTGGCTCCCGCACGGGCACCACGGCGCGGTCCACCCCGGTCCACGCCCGGGCTTCGGCACGCCGGTCGGTGCGCCAATCGGTGAAGGCACAGGCTACCGGCCGCCTGCGGTGGGCGTCGGCGTGCAGGTGCCGGCCGGCAGCGTGCTGGTCCGTGACAGCTGCCATGCGCTGCCGCCGCAGGACGTCTGTGCGCGCCTGCGTGACCGCCGCTGGGAACTGGACCGCCGTTACAACAGCGCGCTGCAGAGTGAGCGCACCGCCATCAGCAATGAACAGCGCGGCATCGACGCGCGCCTGTCGCGGGACTGCGAACGCTGAGCGCGATGCCTGCCGGGGCATGTACGCTGTGCGCATGAAGAACCTGATCTGGCTGGCCCTGGGCCTGTTCGCCGGCAACGCGTTGGCCGACGACGGGGTGATCTACCGTTGTACCTCCAGCAGCAGCGATGTGCCCACCCTGCAACGCACGCCCTGCCCTGCCGGCAGCAAGCAGCAGGTGGTGAGGGTGCCGGCCAGTGCTCCGCCGGCGCCGGCCTCAGCGGCACCCGTGCCGGCCGCGCCCGGACCGGCCGCGGCCACTGCGCCGTCCGTTCCCGCACCCGCGCCTCGTCGCCCCGGGGAAGGACGCACGATCATGGAAGCTGGCATGGTCGAACGCGAAGGCGGCGATCTGATACTCGACAGTGCATCGCTGCCACGCCAGGCCGATGCCGCGCCGGACAGCAATGCGCCGCCGAAGCCGCCGCTGCCACCGATCTTCCAGTGCACCGACAGCCAGGGCGGTGGCTACCTGCACGAATACGAAGCCGCCCCCGGGCGCTGCGAACTGATGACCGTGCAGGGACTGGGCGGCGCCACGCCGGTCAATGCCGCCGGCTGCGAAGTGGTGCGCGACCGCTGCGAGGAACTGCCGGACGCGCAGCGCTGCAGCAGCTGGCAGCAACGCTTCCGCGACGCACGTGGCCGTGAGCGGTTCGCCTCGCCGGAAAACCGCGACAACGCCCGTGGGGAACGCGAACGGCTGCAGGGCGTGCTGGAGGCCAGCAACTGCCCGGTACCGGGGTGACAGCCACCCGGTAGTGCCGGCCGCTGGCCGGCAATCGCAGGATCTTCAAGTGATTCCAGTTGCCGGCCAGCGGCCGGCACTACCCTTTGGAAGATCAGAACCCGTAGCGCAGGAAGCCGCCATCCACCGCGATGCATTCGCCGGTGACATAGCTGGCCGCCGGCAGGCACAGGAAGCCAACGGCTGCGGCCACTTCCTCCGGCTCGCCGATGCGGCGCATCGGCGTGCGGTTGATCACTTCCTCGTAGTAGTCCGGGTCCGACAACGGACCGGACGTGCGCCGCGTGCGGATGTACCAGGGCGCCACCGCGTTGACCCGGATGCCATCCTCCGCCCACTCGACGGCCAGGTTGCGGGTCATCTGGTGCATTGCCGCCTTGGTCATGCCATAGACCACGCCACTGCGCACATGGGTCAGCCCGGACACGCTGCCGACATTGACGATCGAAGACGACGCGTGCCGGGCCAGCAGCGGATGCGCGTAGCGCGACAGCTCGAAGGCCGAGAACAGGTTGGTCTCGAAGATCTTGCGCCATTCGTCCTCGGAATATTCCGTGGCCGCCTTGGTGACGTTGCCACCGGCATTGTTGACCAGGATGTGCAGGCCATCGCTGTGATCTTCCACCCAGTCCAGGATCTGCCGACGGTCCTCGTCATCGGAGACATCGGCCGCCAGCGCGTGCACCTGGTGCTGCGGATAGACATCCAGCAGTTCGTCGCGCGCCGTTTCCAGCATGTCGATGTCGCGGCCGACGATCATCAGGTCGGCGCCGAGGCCAGCCAGTTCGTGCGCAATGGCCAGGCCAATACCGGCGCTGGCACCCGTGATCAGGGCCGTCTGGCCGTCCAGGCGCCACCGTTGCTGGGTCATGAGTCCTCCGGGGCCGCGCCCGCTGTGTTTCGATGCCGCAAGGATACGCGCTCACGGCAGCGCTCGGCCGGGGATGCGACACTTGCCCATACGCCCACCGCGGAGAGCCGCCATGCGCATCCTGATCCTGTCCACGTCGCTGCTGGCCAGCCTGCTGCTGGCGGCCTGCCAGCGGCCGCCCACGCCGAACCCGGAGAAGCCACCGGTGCCACGAGCGATGTCACGTGCGATCAACGACCCGCTGGACCGCGCCAAGGACGTGCAGAAAACCGTCGATGATGCCGCTGCGCGTGAGCGCAAGGCCGAAGCCGACGCGACGCAATGACCTGTGGGGTCAGAGACCTTTGTGCTGCCAAGGGATCCGACCCCATGAACGAAAACGCCCGGCCAGAGCCGGGCGTTTTCATTCGGTACCGTTGCCGATCAGAATCCGCAGAAGCAGTACGCCAGCGCCTTCACCGGAGCGCCATTGCCCTTCTCGCGGGCCGCGTTCTCGACGAAGCGCAACTGAGTGTCCACTTCCGGCATCGTGCGTGCCAGCATCATCCGCGCCATCCCCGAATCGGACAGCATCCAGGCACCGGCGCGGCTGCCGGCGAAACCGCTGACGAACTGCGCGAACGGCGTGGCCGCCTTCTCGATGTAGCGCACGCGATAGGCATCGGCCTTGCCCAGCTTGGCGCGGCTGGCCGCATCGGCCACCGCGTCCTTCAGGCCACCGAAGGCATCGACCAGGCCGCGTTCCTTGGCCTGTGCACCGCTCCACACGCGGCCACGGGCGACCTCGTCCACGGCCTCGACCGGCTTCTTGCGGGCGTCGGCGACACGGCCGGTGAAGTCCGCGTAGCCCTTGTTGATCACCGTCTGGATGACCTGGCCCACGGCCGGGTCCATCGGGCGGGTGACATCGAAGGCGCCGGCGAAGCGGGTGGTGCCGACACCGTCGGTGTGCACGCCGATCTTGTCCAGCGCGCGGCTGAAGTTCGGCACCATGCCGAAGATGCCGATCGAACCGGTGATGGTCGACGGATCGGCATAGATGCGATCGGCGTTCATGCTGATCCAGTAGCCACCGGAAGCGGCCAGATCACCCATCGACACCACGACCGGCTTGCCAGCGGCCTGCAGGGCTACCACTTCACGACGGATCTGCTCGGAGGCGAACACTTCCCCGCCCGGCGAATCCACCCGCAGCACCACCGACTTCACGTTGTCGTCGTCGCGCGCGGCACGCAGCAGCGCCGAGGTCGACTCGCCACCGATGCGGCCGGCCGGCAGGTCACCGCCACTGATTTCGCCGGCGGCCACCACCACGGCCACCTGCGGACGCGAGTCCACCGGGTTGCGGCGCGCGTCGAGTAGGGCCAGGTAGCGGCCGAAGTCAACGTTGCGGAAACCACCGTCGGCATCCTCGTCGGCCACGCCGCGCTCGATCATCAGATCCTCGAATTCCTCGCGGGTCTTCAGCGCGGTCACCAGCTTCTGCTGCAGGGCGAACTTGGCCAGGTCACCACCGGCGGCAGCGATGCCTTCCGGCAGGGTGTCGATGCCGGCGGCCAGCTGTGCCGGATCCAGGCGGCGGGCCTTGGCGATGTCGCCCAGGTAGCGCTGCCACACGTCGTTCATCCAGAACAGGTCGGCTTCCTTGGAGGCCGGCGACGCCGCGTCGAGCACGTACGGCTCGGCCGCGGACTTGTACTCGCCCACCTTGAACAGGTGCACGTCCACGCCCAGCTTGTCCTGCAGGCCGGTGCGGAAGTACTGGCGGTAGCGGCCGAGGCCTTCGAGCACGACCGAACCCATCGGGTCCAGGTAGACCTCGTCGGCCTGCGCGGCCAGCAGGTACTGCGACTGGCCCATGCTCTCGCTGTAGGCCACCAGCTGCTTGCCGGAGGCGCGCAGGTCCTGCAGCGCGGCGGCCACCTCACGCAGCGAGGCGAAACCGGACGGCTGCAGCTTGTCCAGCTCCAGCACCACGCGCTCGATCTTCTTGTCTTCCTTGGCCGACTCGATCACCCGCAGCAGATCGCGCAGCTGGATCTCCTCGGCGCCGTTGTCACCCACCGCCTTGGCCAGCGCGCGGCTGACCGGGTCGGCGCTGAACTGCTCGACCAGGCGGCCTTCCGGCGCGATCACGAGCGTCGTGCGGTCCTGCAGCGACTTGCTGGCACCGGCACCCATGCCGGCGGCGATGACGAACATCACCAGCAGCAGGAACAGCAGGCCGAAGAACACCAGGTTGAGGATCAACCGGCGGGTGAAGTTCATGACGTCCCACAGCCCGATGAAGAAACTGGCGACGGGGTTGCGACGCGCCGGGGGCAGCGGGGGCACGGGTTGATTCATGGAACGCTCCGGATGGCTTCTTGCCGTGGTACCAGCATAGCCGGTGCCGCGTGATGCAGCATCGGACACAAGTCAGGGGATCGCCCGTCACGGGTGAACGTGGCGGGCGGGAAGATCAGGACAGCGCGGATTGCCCGATGCGCTGGCTGCTGCGGCGCAGGCGCCAGCCCATCAGGATGGCAGCGGCGGTCAAGCCGACGATCAGGCCGATCCACATGCCCTGCGGGCCCATGCCCAGCCCCAGGCCGAGCCCGGCGCCGAGCGGCATGCCCAGGCCCCAGTACGCGAACATGGCGATGAACATCGGCACGCGGGTGTCCTTCAGGCCGCGCAGCGCGCCGGCCGACAGCACCTGGATGCCGTCCGGGAACTGGAAGGTGGCCGCGTACAGCAGCAGGGTCGAGGCCAGGCCGGCCACCGCCAGGTCGTTGGTGTACACACCGACGATGGCATCGTGGCCGAACAGCAGCACCGCCGCCGACAACGTCTGCGTGCCCATGATGATCGCGTAACCGGCCCAGGCCGCACGCCGCACGCCGAAGCCGTCACCACGGCCGACCGCATGGCCGACGCGCACGGTGGTGGCCTCGGCCACGCCCATCGGAATCATGAAGCACAGCTGCGCGACGTTGATCGCGATCTGGTGCGCAGCGGCTTCGTTGGCACCAAGGCGGCCGATCAGCAGCGCGGTGACGATGAACAGGCCGCCCTCCATCAGCACGGTGATGCCGATCGGCAGGCCGGTGCGCAGCAAGTCCCAGATCGCCTTCCAGCGCGGCCCTTCGAAATGCGAGAACAGCTGCAGATGGGCGAAGCGCCTGGTGAACCACAGGTAGGTGGCGAAGGCGATTGCCTGCAGCCACATCATCACCGCCGAGGCGATGCCCAGGCCTTCGGCGCCCATTTCCGGGAAGCCGAGCTTGCCGTTGGCCAGCACATAGCCCATCGGTGCCAGCACCAGCAGGCCACCGAAGCCGAGCAGCATCGTCGGCAGCGTCCAGTGCATGCCTTCACTGAGATAGCGCATGCAGAAGTACAGGGTCAGCGCAGGTCCGCCCCAGCGCACCGCATGCAGGAACGCGGTCGCCCCCGGCACGATGTCCGGCGCGATGCCGAACGACGGCAGCAGCGGCGGCACCACGGTGAGGAAGGTGAACATGATCAGGCCCAGCCCCAAGGCCAGCCACAGTGCCTGGCGGAACAGCGGGCCGATCTCGCGCTCGCGGCCGGCGCCATGCAGCTGCGACACCGAGGCGGTGAGCGAGATCAGGGTACCGATCGGAATCAGCATCGGCAGCCACAGCAGCGCCGTACCGATGGTGACGGCGGCCAGTGTGGCCGTGGCGTGGTGGCCGGCAATCACGTTGTCGACGAAGGAGATCAGACCGGTGGACACATGGCCCAGCACAAGCGGCAGGGCGAGCAGACCGGTGGCGCCGACTTCCTTGCTGAAGCGCGGCGTGGAGGTTGCAGTAGACATAAGGTGCTTGACGCGAACTGCGGTTGCGCGCGAAGGGCACAGGCACCGGGTTGCGGGCGCCCATCTTACGCGGGCGGCGCGTGCATTCCCATGACATGGCGTGAATGCTGGGTTTCAGCCGCCCCACACAAAAAGGGGACGGAGGGGATTAAGTCGTTTCAGGCCCGCTAGTGCCGGATGCGACTTAATCCCCTCCGTCCCCTTTTTTACTGGCCGGCCTGGCGCTTGAGCCAGCTGTCGCGCTCGGCGGCGGGCACGGCGAGGAAAGCGCTGCGCACTGCGTCGCGTTCCTGCGGTGGCGTGCGCTGCGCGACCAGAGTCAGCTGGGCCAGCTGCGCCGGGCTGAGCTGGCGCAGTACGGCCAGCGCGGTCTCGCGCTGTTCCGGCGGCACGAAGCCGAACAAGCCATGCAGCTTGGGGAATTCCAGGCCCAGTTGCGGGCCCAGCCGCCACCCGTCGCGGAACGCCTGGTCCTGGTCGCGGAACTGTTGGCGCAGGCGCTGCTGCTGGTCCGCAGGCAGCGCATTGAATCGCGCAGCCGCCTGGCGGATGCGCTCGCGCTCTCCTTCCGGCAGCGCGCGCCAGGCGGCGTAGTCGGCGCGGCGCTGGCGCTGCTGCTGCGCATCGAGCTGGGCGAAGCCAGAGGGTGCTGCCGTCGACGGTGCTGGCGAAGCCACCGGCGTGGCCGGCGACGTCGGTGGCGGCAACGGCACGTTCAACGATTGCGGCGCGGCAGACAGCGACAACGGCAGGGCCAGCAGCAGGCTGGCGAACACGGACTTATTCATCGGCAGCAGCGGTTTCCAGCGTGGCACTGGCCGGCTCCGGCCGGCTCGGCCTGGATTGCGATTCATCCACCGGCAGCGGGCCGCCCGCGGCAGTCCACGCGTACAGGTCGGCATCGGCAACCAGCGGGTAGTCACGATCGGCCAGCATCGCTGCGTCGTCCGTGGCCTGGGCCGTGGTCGCATCCGGCGTGGCGTTGACCTTGCTGGGTGGCAGGGCTTCCACCGTCACCGGACCGGCTTCGCCCACCACCCCCTCCGGCAGCGGTGCATCACTGCCGAAGGAATGCCCCTGCCAGTGGCGCCAGCCCAGCGCTGCGGCCAACAGTATCGCCACGGTCGCCAGCAGGATCAGCGGACCGCGCCAACGTGGCTTGGCGTTCGTGCGACGGCGCTTGCCATTGGCGGCCGCCCGCTCATCGCGCTGCGGTGCGCGCCAGCTCGGGGTCGGGGCTTCATTGTGGGCGGTCGCGGCGGCGGGTTGCTGCAGCTGCTGCAGGCGCGCGGCCGGCAACTCACGGATACGCGCCTGCACCTGTTCGGCCAACTGGCGCCAGGCCGAGGCATCCGGCTGGCCGTGGGCATCACGCGGGCAGGCGTCGGCCAGCAGGTGCTGGTAGCCGGCCTCGTCCTGGTCGAGCACGCGCATGGCGATGCCCTCGTCCAGGCTGCCCCCCACCCGCAGCAGCAGCGCAAGGCGCGGCAGCGGCGGCATCGCGCCCAGCACGGCCAACGGCGGCAGCCACTGCCCGCCCACCGGCTCGCGCAGCGCCTGGCGCTGGCCCAGAAGGGTCCAGAAGCGGGTCGGCCACTGCGCCATCGGCAGGTCGCTGGCCACTGCGGCAAAGGCGCGCATCACCGCCACCAGGGTCTGCTCGGCACGCGCGGCATCGCCGCACTGCAGTTCAGCGACCACCAGGGCACGGCGCTCGACGCCACGCAGGAACGCCGACAGCGCGCCGGCCGCGGTCGAGGAAACAGGGGCGGGCACAGCCGTCATCGGTCACTCCAAAGGTCTGCCGGCATGATAGCGGCAGGCCATCGACACCCGTAGGACTTGCGCCCACAGGCACTTCGTGCTGCAGGTTGTGCACAGCACCACGCCCCCTCCGGCGAAAACTGTGGTTTCGGGCTGAATTCACTCTGTTTCAGCATTGTTTCACACTTAAGATATTGATTTTATTGTCTTTTGTTGTGTGGCGATTTTTTGACCAACCCAAGCGTGAGGCCGTCGCCATCGGCCTTCTACGTTTCCGATGGCCGTTAACGCACAACGTTATCCACAGAACATGTGGATAAGACTGAATCTCCAATGGACACCGATATTTAGGTGACATTTATGATTCAACGGGCGCCGCCCCGCCGCTCCCGCTGCTGCCGTTCGCGCGCGCATGGCCCGTTACACTGGCCCGATGCTTTCACCGATTCCGACCCTGCAGGTCGCCCTGCCTGTCCCCCTGCCCCGCCTGTTCGACTACCTGTCGCCGGAGGGCGATGCACCGGCGGTCGCGGTCGGCTGCCGCCTGAAGGTGCCGTTCGGCAACCGGGAGCTGGTCGGTGTGGTGGTGGGGCACGGCCAGACCGACGACGGCCAGGGACTGCGCCAGGCCTTGGCCTGGTGCGACCCGCAGCCGCTGCTGCAGGGGGAGCTGTGGCAGAGCCTGCAATGGCTGGCGCGCTACACCCATGCGCCACTGGGCGAGGTGCTGAGCACCGCCCTGCCCGGCCCGCTGCGCCATGGCGAGGTCCTGCCCGACACACACCACTGGGGTTGGCAGCTGACCACCGAAGGCCACGCCCAGCGTGAAAAGCTGCGCGCTGGCAGCCGTCCACGGCAACTGGCCGAGCTGCTGGCCGAAGCCATCGTGGATGAGGACGTGCTGGGCGAACGCATGCAGGACTGGCGCACCGCCGCGCGCAGCCTGGCCAAGCGCGGGCTGGCCGAGCGGGTTGCGTTGAGCGTGGCCCCCCAACACGCGCAGCCACTGCCCGGTCCCACGCTCAACCCGGACCAGGCCGAGGCGGTGGCCGCGATCACTGCCGCCGACGGCTTCCAGCCGTTCCTGCTGGATGGCGTGACCGGCAGCGGCAAGACCGAGGTCTACCTGCAGGCGATCATCCATTGCCTGGCGCAGGGCAGGCAGGCGCTGGTGCTGGTGCCGGAAATCGGCCTGACCCCGCAGACCCTGGCACGCTTCCGTGGCCGCCTCGGCATCGCCGTGCATGCGCTGCACTCGGGGTTGAACGACAACGAGCGCGCGCGCGTCTGGGCAGCGGCCTCACGCGGCGAAGCGCGCGTCATCGTCGGCACCCGCTCAGCGGTGTTCACGCCGCTGCCCCAGGCCGGCCTGCTGATCGTCGACGAGGAACACGACGGCAGCTACAAGCAGCAGGACGGCATCCGTTACCACGCGCGCGATTTCGCCCTGGTCCGGGCCAAGTCGCTGGGCGTTCCGGTGTTGCTGGGCAGTGCCACGCCCTCGCTGGAAACCCTGCACAACGCCTACGCCGGGCGTTACACCCACCTGCGCCTGAAACAGCGCGCCGGCGATGCGCGGCCACCGCGCGTGCGCATCCTCGATGTACGCAAGCGCCCGCTGCATGACGGCCTCTCGGCCGATGTGCTGGCCGGCATCGGGGAGCATCTGCAGCGTGGCCAGCAGGTGCTGGTGTTCAAGAACCGCCGCGGCTACGCACCGGTGCTGCTGTGCCACGACTGCGGCTGGACCGCGCCATGCCAGCGCTGCGATGCGCCGATGACCGTGCATGGTGGCGGTCGTCGCCTGCAGTGCCACCACTGCGGCGCGCGGCAACCGGCGCCGCTGGCATGTCCGGCCTGCGGCAGCCTGGCGCTGCAACCGCAGGGCATCGGTACCGAACGCCTGGAAGAACATCTCACTGCGGCCTTCGCCGACTTCCCGGTGGTGCGCATCGACCGCGGCACCACCTCACGGCGCGACGCGCTGGAACAGCAGCTGGCGAAACTGGGCGACCAGCCCGGCATCCTGGTCGGCACGCAGATCCTGGCCAAGGGCCACGACCTGCCCAAGCTGACCCTGGTGGTGGTGGTGGGTATCGATGAGGGCCTGTTCTCGGCCGACTTCCGCGCCAGCGAAAAACTGGCGCAGCAGCTGATCCAGGTGGCCGGTCGCGCGGGACGTGCGCGCGACCCGGGCGAGGTCTGGCTGCAGACCCATCACCCCGGGCACCCGCTGCTGGAAACCCTGGTGAGCGGTGGCTACCATCCGTTCGCGCAAGCCGAGTTGAACCAGCGCCAGGCGGCCGGATTCCCGCCCTTCGCGCATCTGGCGCTGATGCGCGCCGAAGCGCAGCAGGTGGAGCATGCCAATGCATTCCTGCTGGCAGCCCGGCACCTGCTGGGCGAACAGAACGTGGTCGAGGCCTACGGGCCGATGCCGGCGCCGATGCCGCGGCGGGCCGGTTACCAGCGCACGCAGCTGCTGCTGTCTGCGGTGCAGCGGCCGCCGCTGCATGGCGTGCTTTCGCAACTGGTTCCGCAGCTGTACGCGCTGCCGGAAGCACGCAAGGTGCGCTGGTCGCTGGATGTGGATCCAACGGATCTTTATTGAGGGGTCAGAGCCCACCCGTCGGGTGGGATCCGACCCCGATGCCCTGGGGTCGGATCCCTTTTCGCAGAAAAGGGCTCTGACCCCGGACGCCTTCGCTTACGTCAGCGGCGACATCACGCCGCGCTGGTAGGCCGGTCGCTCACGCAGGCGCGCATACCACTCGGCCAGGTGCGGCAGGTCCGGGCGCTGGATCGGCAGTTCATACCAGGCGTACACCAGCGAGCCGAGCGGAATGTCGCCCATCGCGAACGTCCCGCCCGACAGCCATGGCTGCGTGGCCAGGGTGGCATCGGCCATCGCCAGGTAGTCACCGGCACGGACGATGGCCGCGCTGATGCGCGCTTCGTCACGGTCGGCCGGCGCGGTGCGCATGATGCCCCAGACCAGGTCGCTGTACAGCGGCGCCATCCGCGAGGTGCTCCAGTCCATCCACTTTTCGGCCTGCGCGCGCTCCATCGGGTCCTCGGCGTACAGCGTGCCCAGCGCATAGCGCGCGCTCAGGTAACGCACGATGGTGTTCGATTCCCACAGCGGCAGGCCGTGGTCCTCGATCACCGGCACCAGGCCGTTGGGATTCATCGCCTGGTACTCCGGCGTCTGCGTGCCACCATGGCTGCCGCCGACTTCGATGGATTCGTACGGCAGGCCGATCTCCTCGGCACACCACAGCACCTTGCGGACGTTGCTGGAATTGCGGCGGCCCCAGATCTTCAACATGCGGGTTTTCCTTGCTGGCAATGCGAGCGGCAACGATACGCCTGATTGGAGTGGAGATGTGCGTGCAGGATGCGGGATCGGGCGCCTGCGCGCTGCCGGCCGGCGGCCGGCACTACCGGTTCTTTTTTGGCAGCGCGCGCACGTAGGACGACTTGCCGTCCTTCTTCAGCTCGAACAGGCCGATCGCCGCCAGCAGATCGCTGAGTTTGCCGTAGCCATAGTTGCGCGGATCGAACGAGGCCTGGTTGCCGATCTGGCTGCCGACCGGCCCCAGGTGCGACCAGCCATCCTCGCCCTCGGCCGAGGACACCGCGCGGCGCAGCATCTTCACCAGCCGGGTGTCGCTGCGCATCTCCGCCCCGCTCTTGCGCGGGCGTGCATCATCATTGGCGACGGGCTCGTTCGATGCCTGTTCGCTCGATGCCTGCTCGGCATCCGGCACGCTGGCGTGGGTCTGGCCCAGCGCTTCCAGGTAGGTGAACTTCGAGCACGCGTTGACGAACGGTTCCGGCGTCTTCTTTTCGCCGAAGCCATACACCTTCACGCCGTCGGTCAGCAGGCGCATCACCATCGGGGTGAAATCGGCATCGCTCGACACGATGGCGAAGCCATCAAGGTTGCGCGCGTACAGCAGGTCCATGGCATCGATCACCATCGCCATGTCCGACGCATTCTTGCCCTTGCTGTAGGCGAACTGCTGGATCGGGCGGATCGCGTATTCGTGCAGCACCGCTTCCCAGCCCTTCAACCGCGGGCTCTTCCAGTTGCCGTAGGCACGGCGCACGTTGGCCACGCCATAGCGGGCGACTTCGGCCAGGACCTCGTCGATCTTCGAGGCCGGCGCATTGTCGGCATCGATCAACAGGGCGATGCGCTTTTCCGGTTCGCTCATGGATTCCTCGCGGGCGGTTGCCTGAACCCGAGTATCGCCGATCCACCCAGGCGCTGACGTGACAGGTGGCCGCCGTGCGAAGATGCCAGGCGCTTCCCCCAATGCCCCCACTGGAGTGAGTCGATGAGTCGCGAGCGCGTTCCCCACCTGGTCGTTGTCGGCGGCGGTTTTGCCGGTCTCTGGGCCACCCGTGCCCTGGCCCGCGAGCGCATACGCATCACCCTGGTCGACCGCCGCAACCATCACCTGTTCCAGCCGCTGCTGTACCAGGTGGCCACCGCCGGCCTGTCCGCGCCGGATATCGCCGCACCGCTGCGCCACATCCTCGGCCACCAGCGCAACGTGGAAGTCCGCCTCGGCGAAGTGGTGGCCATCGACAAGCAGGCACGGCAGATCGGCATGGCCGATGGCAGCACGCTGGACTACGACAGCCTGCTGCTGGCCACCGGCGCTACCCACGCCTACTTCGGCAACGACCAGTGGGCCGAAGATGCCCCCGGCCTGAAAACGCTGGACGATGCCATTGCGCTGCGCCGCAAGCTGCTGCTGGCGTTCGAGCGTGCCGAGGCCGAACCGGACCCGACCAGGAAGGCGGCGTGGCTGAGTTTCGCCATCGTCGGTGGTGGTCCCACCGGCGTCGAACTGGCCGGCACGCTGGCCGAGATCGCGCGCCACACGCTGCGCAACGAATTCCGCCACATCGATCCGGCCAGCGCCAAGGTGCGCTTGGTCGAGGCTGGGCCGCGCGTGCTGTCCTCGTTCCCGGAAGTGCTTTCGCTGAAGGCGCGCCGCCAGCTGGAAAAGCTGGGCGTGGAAGTGCTGACCGGTACCCCGGTGAGCGACATCGACAGCCAGGGCTTCAAGCTCGGTGAGCAGTTCGTGCCGGCCCGCACCGTGGTCTGGGCCGCCGGCGTGGCCGCTTCACCACTGGCGCGCACGCTGGACGTGCCGCTGGACCGCGCCGGCCGCGTGCAGGTGCAGCCGGACCTGACCCTGCCCGATCACCCGGAGCTGTTCGTGGCCGGCGACCTGGCCGCACTGAGCCAGGCCGACGGCAAGCCGGTTCCCGGCGTGGCGCCCGCGGCCAAGCAGATGGGCAAGTACGTGGCCGAGGTGGTCCGCGCGCGCCTGCATGGCAAGGCGGCACCGGGGCCGTTCAAGTACGCCGACTACGGCAACCTCGCCACCATTGGCCGCATGGCCGCGATCGTGCACCTGGGCCGGCTGCAGCTCTCCGGCGTGCTGGCCTGGTGGTTCTGGCTGGCCGCGCACGTGTTCTTCCTGATCGGCTTCCGCAACCGCATCGTGGTGCTGCTGAACTGGGCGGTCGCGTACTGGAGCTACCAGCGCAGCGCGCGCATCATCTTCGGTGATGATCAGGACGACCGGCGGCCGAGGCGGTAAGGCCGCACGCAACAGGGGTCGGATCCCTTTCCGCGGGAAAGGGCTCTGACCCCGTCAACAAACATGGAGCGCCATCCACGCATGGCGTGGATCTACTTCCGGCAGAAGTCCTCCTTCCTCGCGGTGTCCGCAATCTGCGCGGTACTCCAATGCCGGGTGATCCAGATCGCCAACGCGGTGCTGCTGAGATGCCAGCGCAGCATGCCGCGCCGAGGTTGCCGCCACAGGTGGCGCCGGGCAATCCAGAAGGCCTCCCGCTCCACTTCAGGCACCTTGTTCTTCATCCCGTCCTTGTCGAAGAACTGGGCGGTGAAGCGCCAGGGGTTCATCGGCTGGTATCCCGCCCGTGGCTCACCGCTGCACGCAGCCACACCACTGGGCGCGCGGTCGGCCGGCTTCGGCCGACCGTCCACCAATGCCAGCCCGAGCAGATACAGCAGGCCAGGCAGCAGCGCGATGCCGGCGACCAGCACGACGACGGAGATCCATGCGTTGCCGGCGGCACGCATCGCTCAGTGCGCCTTCGGTTTCGGGTACCACAGTGCGTTGACGATGACCCAGCGCTGGTCGAAACGCCCCATGTGGAAGTAGTCGACGAACCACGGGGTTTCCAGCCGCACCGAGGCCGCGTTGCCGGTCACGTCCAGCACCGTGCAGCGGCGATCCCATTGATCCTTCGGGGTCTTCAGCGCGCCCTGTTTCGTCAACGAGACCAGCTCTTCCTTCGACATCCGGCGCAGGCCCAGGCGCTCGTCGGGTGTATCGCCGAGGACCGCGCGCTTGGCCAGGTCCGGGTGCAGCGAACGGGCGACGCGCTGCGGATCGGCCTCCAGCTGGCCATCGACGTGGTCGTGGCAGGTGGCTTCGATGGCCGCGATCGTGGCGGGGTCGGCGGCAGGGCTCGTTGCTGCGGAGAGAGCGAATAGCAGGGCGATCGTGGACATCCGGGTCTCCAGCTCTGGGCGCGGGGCGATCATCGCATGGACCGGGTAGCCCATCCACGCAGGGCGTGGATCTACTGTAGAGCCGAGCCCGTGCTCGGCTCCCGCATCGGGCAGACGGAACAACAGCCGAGCGTGGGCTCGGCTCTACAGAAGCGCAGGATCCGTTGCCTGCAGCCAGGCCAGCTTGCGTTCGCGGGGCTGCTGCTTGAGTTGCCACTCGGCCCGCGAGGCGGCGGCCCGGTCCGGGTATTCGCGCACGGCCAGCACGCGCAGCGGCGGCCGGGCCCGGGTGTAGCGCGCGCCCTTGCCGGCCTGGTGGGCGGCGAAACGCGCCTCCACATCGGTGCTGATGCCGGCGTAATAGCTGCCATCGCGGCATTCGAGCAGGTACAGGAACCACGGGCGGACGGACGAGGCCATGCCTGGATTATGCCGTGCTGCACTGCAGCGGATATACTGGCACCCGAATGCAGGAGAGAGGCGCCGCGCTGGCGCCCGCCGAAGGCGCAGGCTCCCATGATCGCTCAGGCCGGTGGGCTGGAATCCCACCAACCATGCATTCGACTCGCCGAGCTGGAGAGAGGTCACCGGGCATGCCCGGGGCGATCCGCCGAAGGGGCACGCGGCCCATGCCGCTGAACTCTCAGGCAAAAGGACAGCGGGAGCGGCACCGGTCATCGTCATCCCGTCATTGCGCAGGCAGTGGCGGTGGTCGCGCATGGCCGGCCCCACCGCGCCCGGAGCCTGTCCCATGCTGCTGTCCATCATCTACCTGATCGCCATTTCCGCCGAAGCCATGACCGGCGCACTGTCCGCCGGCCGCCGCCGCATGGACCTGTTCGGCGTGGTCATGATCGCCTGCGTCACCGCCCTCGGGGGTGGTTCACTGCGCGACATCCTGCTCGGCCACTACCCGCTGGGCTGGGTGAAGCACCCCGAGTACCTGGGCTTCACCGTGTGCGCGGCGCTGATCGCCACCTGGGTGGCGCGCTGGATGCACCACTTCCGCCGCACCTTCCTGGTGCTCGACGGGCTGGGCCTGATCGCCTTCACCCTGATCGGCTGCTCGATCGCGCGCGAAGCCGGCCATGCAATGCCGATCGTGCTGATCGCCGGCATGCTGACCGGCGCGTTCGGCGGGGTGCTGCGCGACATCCTCTGCAACGAGGTGCCACTCATCTTCCAGAAGGAGCTGTACGCGATCATCGCGCTGCTGACCGGCGCGGCCTATCTGTTGCTGCTGCACTGGGGCGTGGCCGATGCCACCGCGATCCTGTGCTGCCTCGGCGGCGGCTTCGCGTTGCGCCTGCTGGCGATCCACTACCGCTGGGAAATGCCGAAGTTCGTGTACCACGACGAAGTGCATTGAGCCTCTTCGTAAAGTCGAGCCATGCTCGACTGCTCTTTGCAGGAAACCAACGCGCTTCGCGCGCAGGTCGGGCATGGCTCGACGCTACAGGAAGCGGTATCACCACCCCGGCGATGTACCTGGCGCTGTCGCTCATGCGCAGCGCCAGGCGCATCGCCGGTGCAGATGGGCCGGCCTCCAACTCCGACCGGCCCTGATCGCGGCCGCACCCCCGCAGGCGCTGGCCGCCATCCACACACGTGCCGCACTCAGGCGGCTTCGATCAGGCTGCTTCGGACACCTTCACGTCGCGACGGGCGCGCACGGCCGCAGCCAGACGCTCCAGCACCGTCACGGTGGTGTCCCAGTCGATGCAGCCATCGGTGATGCTCTGCCCGTAAACCAGCGGCTGGCCTTCCACCAGTTCCTGGCGGCCACCGACCAGATGGCTCTCGATCATCACGCCAACGATGCGCTGTTCGCCGTCTTCCAGCTGAACAACAATGTCTTCGATCACCTTCGGCTGGTTCTCGGGGTTTTTCAGGCTGTTGGCGTGGCTGGCGTCGATCATCAGGCGCGTCGGCAGCTTGGCCTTGGCCAGCACCTGGCAGGCGTCGGCGACGCTGCCGGCGTCGTAGTTCGGCTGCTTGCCGCCACGCAGGATCACATGGCAATCCGGATTGCCGGTGGTCGACACGATGGCGGTGCCGCCCTGCTTGGTGACCGACAGGAAGTGATGCGGGTTGGACGCCGCACCCACCGCGTCAGCGGCGATCTTGACGTTGCCATCGGTGCCGTTCTTGAAGCCGACCGGGCACGACAGCCCCGAGGCCAGCTCACGATGCACCTGGCTTTCGGTGGTACGCGCGCCGATCGCGCCCCACGCCACCAGGTCGGCGATGTACTGCGGCGAGATCACATCGAGGAATTCGACACCGGCCGGCAGGCCGAGCTTGTTGATGTCGCGCAGCAGGCCGCGTGCGATGCGCAGGCCCTTGTCGATCCTGAAGCTGCCGTCCAGGTCCGGGTCGTTGATCAGGCCCTTCCAGCCCACCGTGGTGCGCGGCTTCTCGAAGTACACACGCATGACGATTTCCAGTTCGCCGGCCAGCGCGTCGCGCAGCGGCTTCAGGCGCTGGGCGTATTCGATGGCGGCCTTCGGGTCGTGGATCGAGCACGGGCCCACCACCACTGCCAGGCGGTCGTCACGGCCGTGCAGGATCTGGTGCAGGGCCGCGCGCGAGGCGCTGACGGTGTCGGAGGCTTCATCGTCACAGGGCAGCATCGCCAGCAGCTGGGCAGGCGGTGTCAGCGGTTCGATGGTGCGGATGCGCAGGTCGTCGGTGTGCGGGGGCATTGCAGGAGATCTCCGGAACGTTGGGGTCCCCAGCGTGGCGGCATGAAAAAAGCCGCCAGGTTCGCTGGCGGCTTTCGGGAATGCGTCTGAAGCTTTCTTCAGGATGAGCGCAGTCCTTCCTCCGCCAGTGGCTTCGGAAAGTAATACCAGTAAAAGCGGGTGGCGGCTGCGTTCATGGGGTGTATTGATAGCACAGCTTTTGCGCAGTGCAAAATGTTTCATCCGCAACCGCGGGTGCGGTTCAGCGAGGCGCGCGCCGGCGCTGCCCACGCGGCAGCAGCCACGCAAAGCCGCTCATTTGCCATGCACTTCCACGTCCAGCAACAGGCCTTCGTGGATGTCGGCCCAGCGCTCCAGCACGCGGTCCAGCTCCTGCCTGGCCTCGTCCAGCTGCTCGGGATTGAGCAGGGAACGGGCGGTGTAGAGGTCGGAGACCAACCGCCGCAGGGCCGCCTCCGGGATGGCCACCGACGGCCCTTCCCGCCCCGGCAACTGCAATGCCGGGCTGTCGCCAAGCGGGCCGAACAGCGTGACCTGGAGCGTGCTCTGCATGATCAACTTCCCTGCGGATGGACATGGGCAATGTCCTGTTTACCGCGTCCGGGTGACAGGCGCATGTGCCATGCGCGTACGGAGACGCTGCTACAAGGCGGCCAGGTCGGCAAGGTGCTGCCCCATCCCATCGTCTGCGCCGACGGCGTTGACGGTGGCGAAGTACTGATGCCAACCGGTGGCGGCAATGCCGGCCACCAGCGCATCGGCGTCCGCGCGGCTTGCACAGCGCCAGACCGCATAGAACTGCTCATCGCTGCCGTGCTGTACGCCCCTGGCAATGCGGCCCATCGCCAGCAGTGTGATGCGGACCGGATCGAACTGCTGCATGCCTGCACCGATACGGGCGAAGAAGGCATTCCGCTGCTCGGGCTGGAGCGTGGTCCAGGCGGGGGTGGCGGTATAGAGCTCGATGAAGGTGTGCGACATGCTGCTTCTTCCTTGAAGGTTTGGGGGGTTGCCGGCCAGCGGCCGGCACTACCGGAGCGAGCGCATGGCGCGTTTGCGGATGTAGGCATTGGCATCACCAGGGTGCTGCTGTTGCCAGCGCGCGCACAGCGCACGCAGCCACTGCGGCTGTGTCTTGCCGGCATCATTGAGCCAGTTGCCGACCGAGTCCTGCACATAGCGCTCCGGGTCGTCGGCGAGTGCTTCCAGCATCGCCTCTGCAAGTTCCGGCTGCCGCTTGAACAGCGCGACATGTGTGGCCCACACGCCGCGCGGGCGCAGCGCTTCGCAGGCGAAGCGGCGCAGGTACGGCGATCCTTCCTGCGTCCATGGTTGCAGGTACTCCAGCGCCTGCAGTGGTGCGGCAACAATGTCGGCACGCAGCGCCAGCCACGCCCATTCGCGCACGCCGAAGTGCGGGTCGTCAGCCAGTGGCCGCATCGCCTGCAGCTTGGCCGGCAGCGTCGCGTCGGCGTCGCCGCCGATCAGGTAGCAGGCCCAGCCACGCACCGTGTCTGACGCATGCGCCTGCCAGCGCGCAGGCTCCCCCTGTCCGGCTTCGTGCAGCAACCGCGCCGCCAGCGCCATGCGCTGGGTGATGCCCTTGCCTGAGGCATCGCGCATGCATTGCAGCGATTCCGGCTCAAGGGCAGGCGCCACCACCTGCAGCAGCGCGGTGAAATCCACGGCCAGGCATTCGGCCAGATGGGTGGCAGCAGCGCTGCCACTGTTGAGTGCATGCAGCCTTTGCGCAGGAACGGGCGTGCTCATGCTGCCGATTCCCGCCCGCCGTCCGTGTGCTGCCAGACCTTGTGCAGCAGCTGCGACAGCTGCTGCTGTTCACCCGCATCCAGGCCGTCGAACAGGCCGCTGATCCATTGCGTGTGCTGCTCGAACAACGACTCGGCCAAGCGCTTTCCCGGTGCGGTCAATACGATCTGCAGACGGCGGCCATCCCCGTCATCGCTGCGACGCTGCAGCAGGCCTTCACGCTGCAGGCCATCGAGCAGGCCGCTGATGGTGGCACGGGTCACGCCGGCACGCTCGGCCAGCAGGTGCGGCGGCAGCGTGCCACCGGCCCCGTGCAGCAGGAACAGCACGACGAAGCGGCCCTCGCTGAGCCCATGCGGTGCCAGCCGCGCGGCGCAGTCGCGATCGATCGACGAGGACAACGAGAGCAGCTGGAAGCACAGGCGCAGTTGCGCGATGTTGGCGTGGCCGCGTCGCTGCGATTCCTCCAGAAGGGCCTGATGCTTGGCTTCGATCATCTCACGAACGCGATATGGTTAGGCGCCTAATCATATCACCGGATAGCCGCTACCTGTAAATCACAGCCGATATCAGGGGAGCTTTCCCAGCAGCAGGCGCGCGATCAGCCCGCCACCCTCGCGGTGCAGCAGCTGCAGTTCGCCTGCGTGACGCCTGGCCACGTTGGCGGCCATGGCCAGTCCCAGCCCGGTCCCACCGGTAGCGCGACTGCGCGAGCTTTCGCTGCGCTGGAACGGTTGCAGCAGGCGGACACGATCAGCTTCGGCGATGCCCGGCCCGCGATCCATCACATCCAGCTGCACCCCATGTCCCCACACGGCGACATGCAGCTCCACGGCGCCCGCGTAACGCTCGGCGTTGTCGATGAGATTGTCGACCGCGCGCCGGAGCAGCAGCGCATCGCCATGCCACGGCAGCGTATCCGGGCACTGAAGCGAAATGTCGACCCCGCGCAGCAGCGCCCCTTGCAGGCATTCCTGCAGCAGGGCAGCCAGATCCAGCGAGCGCATCTGCAAGGGCTGCAGCTCGCCGCGTGCATAGTCCAGCACCTGCTCGATCATCGCGTCCATGCGTTCGATGTCCGCCACCATCCGGGCGGCCTGTGGTGCGGGAGCGAACTCGGCGCGCAGGCGCAGGCCGGTCAGGGGCGTGCGCAGGTCATGCGCCACTGCCGCCAGCATATGGGTCATGTCCTGTGCCTGGACCCGCAGGCGTTCGCGACCGGTGCTGATCGCGGCGGCCAGCATCTGCACTTCGCGTGGGCCATCGTCGGGCAATGGCGACTCGGCCTGCAGGTCGACGCGTGCGCTCGCTTCGGCCAGGCGCCGCAGCGGGCGCCCCAACCGGATCGACGCCCACGCCGCCAACGGCGCCAGCAGGATCGCACCGCCCAACAGGGCGAGCATCACCTGGCGGCGCCAGGCCGCCAGGTCACTATGGTCGCTGCCGACCACCCGCCAGCGGCCGTCGGCCTGGCGCATCCCCAGTTCAAACGGCGGCCACTGCATCGCGGTCAGCAGCGCGGCCTGTGATTTCAGCACGCCAGCACGACCGGAGGCGTCCAGTACCGCGCCACCCTCGATGACCTGCACATCGGGCGCCCTGCCCTGCCCCGTCCATGCCAGGCGTACATCCTCGGCCGGCATGCCCATCTGCGCGGCCGCCAGCTGCGCGAGCCAGTCGCTGGCGCTACCTTGGGGGGGCGCGTCCTGCGTCGCCCTGCGCAATCCCAGTGACGCCGGCGCCTGTTCCCCACGCAGTACCTGCATCGCATGGTCCAGCCGCATCGGTGGCGGCGCGGGCCGGGGCATCCAACCCACCACTGCAACGCTGGCCAGGGTTGCCAGCAGCAGGCTGGCCAGCGCCAGCATCGCGATCCAGCGAGTGGTCGACCACCGGCTGCTCACAGCACCTGTACCTCAGCGTCGAAGCGATACCCTTCCCCGCGCAGTGTCTGCACGAGGGCTTCTGCCCCGGACGCGGCCTGCCCGAGCTTGCGGCGCAGGCGGCTGATCGCGAGGTCAATGGCACGGTCCACGCTGTCACTGGCTTCTCCGCGACTCAACTGCAGCAGCTGCTCACGCCCCAGCACCCGCCCGGGACGTTCGGCCAGCGCCAGCAACAGGGAAAACTCGCCACGACTCAGCACCAGCTCGGCACCGTCCGGTGCGAACAGGCGACGCTGGTCGGGCAGCAATCGCCAGCCATCAAACCGCAGTTCGCTGGCCACCTGCGTGCGCAGCTTGTCCTGACGGCGCAGCAGTGCGCGTACCCGCGCCAGCAGTTCACGCGGATCAAAGGGTTTGGCCAGGTAGTCGTCCGCGCCCATCTCCAGGCCGATCACGCGGTCCGGTGCAGCCCCCATCGCCGACAGCATCAGGATCGGGATCGCCCTCGCCTGCAGCCTGCGGCAGACCGACAGCCCATCCTCACCGGGCATCATCCAGTCGAGGATGATCAGGTCCGGTCGTTCGGCCTGCAGCAGCACGTCCAGTGCCGCCGCATCCGCCGCCAGGCGTACCTGGTAGCCGTGCAGCAGCAGGTGGTCGGCGATGGCGTCGCGGATGCTGGCATCGTCGTCGACGACGATGACACGGATGGGAGTACTCATTCGGACAGTATCCAGCACCTGTGTATCAGGACGGTATCAACGCCGATATTCCGGCGATACGCCGCCGTGCGCCAATGGTCACCCACGATCACTGCGGAGTCTTCCCTTGCGCCTCTTCCTGTTGCCCCTGTTCGCCGCTCCCTTGCCTGCGCTCGCCTCCAACGCCGCCGCGCACATCCTGCCGATGTGGATGCAGGGCGGTCATCCGGCGGTGGCCGTCTCGCTGGACGGGCGCGCCGAACCGCTGCGCTTCGTGGTCGACAGTGCCGCCGGGGCAACGCTGGTCGATGCCCGCGTCGTGCGGCGCTATGGCCTGGAGGATGCGGATGCAGAGGTATCACAGGCGCAAGGGGCGAGTGCAGCTTCGGCGCGGTTGCAGCGCATGCGCAGCACGTCCTGGCAGCTGGGCAGCTGGCAGCTGCAGGCCGAAGCCATGAACGTCGATCTGTCATCGTTGCCGAAGGATGATGATCCAGCCATCGACGGCTTGATCGGCAACGATCTGACCGGGCGCTGGGACACCCGTTGGGACTTCGGCCGCAATCAACTGGCGCTGTGGACACCCGGCGGATTGAACCTGGAAGGACCGGGTTGCCAGCCCAATGCGCTGCCCGGCCGCACTGGCGGCCTGCGCCAGTTCGGCTTCATCACGCTTGCACTGGGCGCGCCTGCGGTGGACGCCATCGCCGTGGTCGACACCGGTGCCGCACAGACCGTCCTCAACGCCGAAGCCGCCCGCGCACTGGGGCTGCGCACCGACGGCAGCGACGCGCGGGTGCGGGTGCGTGAAAAGGGCACCGAAGGCCTGGGCGGCGGCAAGCAGGCAACCTGGCTGTACACCCTGCCCGGCATGACCGGCGGCGGCTGGCAGCACCCGTCGATGGAGGTCCGCATCAGCGAACTGCCGGTGTTCAAGGCGATCGGCCTGGAGGGCCGGCCGGCGCTGATCCTCGGTGCCGATGCAATGCGCGGCGGCCAGGTGGACATCGGTGCCGGCGCGGCGCGGATCTGCCTGCGCCGGCCGCAGGCCGGCTGACATCTGGCGATGACGCCAGCGGCAGCCCGGCGTAGCATCACCGTGCGCCCCACCAGGAGTTCCACGCATGTGCCGTGCCACCCTGATGTTGCTGACGCTGCTCCCGCTGGCGGTACTGGCCGCGCCGCCACCCGTGCCCTCGCCCACTCGCATCGATGCCGAAGCACGGCGGCTGATGCAGGCGGCCCATGCGCGCGGGATGGCGCTGGCGGTGATCGATGACGGCAAGGTGGTGCATGTGGCCGCCTACGGTGAACGCAACGCCGCAGGCGAGCCGCTGCGCACCGACACCGTGATGTATGCCGCATCGCTCACCAAGATGGCCTTCGGCCACCTGGTCGCACAGCTGGCGCAGGACGGGGTGATCGATCTGGATGCCAGCATCGCCACAGCTCTGGACGTGCCGCTGCCAGACTACCCGCCCGAACCGAAAAAGTACGCCGACTACAGCGTGCTGGCGAGTGATGCACGCTGGCGCCGGCTCACGCCCCGAAAGCTGCTGAATCACGCCAGCGGCTTTGCCAACTTCGGCTTTCTCGAACCGGATGGCCGGTTGAAGTTCCACTTCGAGCCCGGCAGCCGCTACGGCTATTCCGGCGAGGGCCTGATCCTGCTGCAGTTCGTGATCGAACGTGGGCGACTGGGCGAGGATGTGGGTGCGTTGATGCAGCAGCGCGTGTTCGATCGCTTCGGCATGGCGCGCACCAGCATGTCGTGGCGCGCGGATTTCGCCGGCAACCTGGCCGATGGCTGGACCGTCGAAGGCAATACAGAGCCGCACGATCAACGCAGCCGTGTGCGGGCGGCAGGATCGATGGATACCACCATCACCGACATGGCCCACTTCGCCGCCGGTTATGTGCGCGGCGATGGGCTGTCTGCGGCAATGCGCAGGGAACTGGTGCGGCCGCAGCTGCCGATCACCACCGCCAGCCAGTTCCCAACGCTGCAGCCGGAGCTGCCCGTTGCGCAGCAGCACCGGGATCTGGCCGCGGGCCTGGGCGTGGTGACCTTCCGTGGCCCCCAGGGTGCAGGCTTCTACAAGGGCGGCCACGACGATGCGGTCGGCAACACCCTGGTGTGCATCGAGCGGCACAAACGCTGCGTGGTGATCCTGGGCAACGATGTACGGGCCGAGGCCACCTTCCCGGCACTGGTGGCGTTCGTGCTGGGTGATACCGGCGTGCCATGGCAGTGGGAATACGGCGCGGCGAAGGCCTTCGTCGAATGAAGGCGCGATGATCCCTGGGCGGGGAGTGCGGAGGGATGGGAGCAACCATGCATGGCGTGTGGATCCACCTCACGCGTGGATGCCTGCTCCGCTCAGCGCGCCTGCTCGAAGAACATCAGGTACACCAGCCGGCCATTCTCCGGGCGGTCGCCGAACGCTGGCCCGGCGGTATGCCAGAACCAGGGCCGCAGCAGCACCAGCCGGTTGAAACGCATCGGGATGCGCATGGTCATTTCCCACTGGCTGTCGTCGTTGCTGTCGCGCTCGATGATGTCACGATGCATGTCGCCGCCGTTGGCATAGCCCAATGCGGCCAGCTCCGCTGCATCCAGGGCCATGCGCTCGGTGCCGGTACGGCGGTGGCGGAAGAACTCGGTGCCGCCCTCGCAGTGCTCCGGTGCACTCAGGTAGAGGATGCCCGACCAGTGCGAGTGATCGGCGTGCACCTTGGCGCGGCCGGTGTCACCGGCCAGGGTAAGGCGGAACTTGCCATGCGACTGCAGTGGGTTGACCGGCCGCAGCGGTTCGTTGACCAGCCGCGAGACCGCGCCGGACAGCCCATCCAGTTCCAGCCGCTGCTGCGAATTGCGGCCGGGGAATGCACCCTCCTGCACCGGATAGGTCAGGCCCAGCGCCGCCTGGCGCAGCCCCTGCGCATCGGCAGGAGAAAGGAAGTCGTCGACGACGATGAAGGAGGTAGGCATGGCCACCGAGCGTAGCGATGCGCTGCTGCGGCGGCAACCGGGCAACGAAAAACCCCGCCTTGCGGCGGGGTTCTTCCTTGCATCGGGAGGGCGTGCCGACCAGGGTCGGCAACGACCGCCCGGGGGACGTGGACTTAGAAGTCCATGCCGCCCATGCCACCCATGCCGCCCATGCCACCGGCGCCACCCATGGCCGGCTCGTCCTTCTTCGGAGCTTCGGCAACCATGGCTTCGGTGGTGATCATCAGGCCAGCGATCGAGGCGGCGTTCTGCAGCGCCGAACGGGTCACCTTGGTCGGGTCCAGGATGCCGAACTGCAGCATGTCGCCGAACTCGCCGGTGGCGGCGTTGTAACCGAAGCTGCCGGTGCCTTCCTTGACCTTGTTGATGATGACCGACGGCTCGTCACCGGCGTTGGCCACGATCTCGCGCAGCGGGGCTTCCATCGCGCGCAGGGCGATCTGGATGCCGTGGTTCTGGTCTTCGTTGGCGCCCTTCAGGCCGGCCAGCGCGGTGATCGCGCGGACTAGGGCAACGCCGCCGCCCGGAACCACGCCTTCTTCAACGGCCGCACGGGTCGCGTGCAGGGCGTCGTCGACGCGATCCTTCTTTTCCTTCATTTCGATTTCGGTCGAGGCGCCGACCTTGATCACGGCAACACCGCCGGCCAGCTTGGCCACGCGTTCCTGCAGCTTCTCGCGGTCGTAATCCGAGGAGGTGTCCTGGATCTGGGTCTTGATCTGCGCCACGCGTGCATCAACGTTGGCCTTGTCGCCGACGCCGTCGATGATGGTGGTGTTCTCCTTGGAGACCTGCACCTTCTTGGCGCGGCCCAGGTCCTTGATGGTGGCCTTCTCCAGCGACAGGCCGACTTCTTCGGAGATCACGGTGCCGCCGGTCAGCACGGCCATGTCTTCCAGCATCGCCTTGCGACGGTCGCCGAAGCCCGGGGCCTTGACGGCCACGACCTTGACGATGCCACGGATGGTGTTGACCACCAGGGTGGCCAGCGCTTCGCCTTCAACTTCCTCGGCCACGATCAGCAGCGGCTTGCCGGCCTTGGCGACGCCTTCCAGCACCGGCAGCAGGTCACGGACGTTGGAGATCTTCTTGTCGTGCAGCAGGATGAACGGGTCATCCAGGTCAGCGGTCTGCGACTGCTGGTTGTTGATGAAGTACGGCGACAGGTAGCCGCGGTCGAACTGCATGCCCTTGACCACGTCCAGCTCGTTGTCCAGGCCCGAGCCTTCTTCAACGGTGATGACGCCTTCCTTGCCGACTTCCTTCATCGCGTCAGCGATGATCTGGCCGATCGACTCGTCCGAGTTGGCCGAGATGGTACCGACCTGGGCGATCGCCTTGTCGTCGGCGGTCGGCTTGGAGATGTTCTTCAGCTCGGCGACGGCGGCCGAGACGGCCTTGTCGATACCGCGCTTGAGGTCCATCGGGTTCATGCCGGCGGCAACGGCCTTGGCGCCTTCGCGGATCAGGGCCTGGGCCAGCACGGTGGCGGTGGTGGTGCCGTCGCCGGCATCGTCGTTGGTGCGCGAAGCAACTTCCTTCACCATCTGCGCGCCCATGTTCTCGAACTTGTCAGCCAGTTCGATCTCCTTGGCGACGGAGACGCCGTCCTTGGTGATGGTCGGCGCGCCGAAGCTCTTTTCCAGCACGACGTTGCGGCCCTTCGGGCCCAGGGTGGCCTTGACGGCATTGGCGAGAACGTTGACGCCGCGCACCATGCGCGAACGGGCGTCTTCACCGAAACGAATATCCTTGGCAGCCATTGCATTTACCTCATTGGTAGCGCCGGACGATGCCCGGCGGCTGGGAGTTTGGGATCAGGTTGAAACAGGTCGCGCCGGGGCTCAGCCGATGACGGCGAGCACGTCGTCTTCGCGCAGGACCTTGTATTCGACGCCTTCGCTCTTGTACGAGCTGCCGGCGTACTGGCCGTAGATGACCTTGTCGCCGACCTTCAGCGACGGCGCGCGCACGTTGCCGTTGTCCAGCGGCTTGCCGGGGCCGACGGCCACGACCTCACCCTTGGTGGACTTTTCCTTGGCCGAGTCGGGGATGACGATGCCACCGGCGGAGATTTCGTCGGCTTCGATCGGCTTGACCACAACGCGGTCGTGCAGCGGCTTGATGCTCATAGGAGACCTCTTAAGTGATTGATTGGTCTAAAAAAGTCCGGCGATGTTAGCACTCACCCCAGGCGAGTGCCAGAACCGCACGTGAAGAAACCCGACAACGTCGGGAGCAGGGCAGAGATGGAGCCCCGCCGCCCCCTTTCAAGGGCGGAATGAAAAAATTTTTCCGCCCGCGCGCCTCGGCCAAGGCGTCGGGCTTGGACAATTTCGGTGACAAGCGTCGCACTGTCAGATATCTGACGTTCATTTACGACAAAGTGTCACTGGATCGGCCTTAGGCTCGGTCAGGCATTCCCAATCACAAGGAGTAGTCGATGCGATTGCTGTCCCCGCTTGCCGCCGCCTGCCTGCTGGCACTGGCCGCCGCGCCGGCCCAGGCCGAGGTTTTCATCAACGAACTGCACTACGACGACAGCACCGCCGCCGGTGACGTCGGCGAAGCCATCGAAGTGGTCGCCACCGCCGGCGAGGACCTGTCCGGCTACCGCCTCTACCTCTACAACGGCAGCAATCCTTCGGCGGCCGCGGTCTACGCCAACAACCCGGTCCCGGCCGGCACCGCCGCCGGCTGCGGCAGCGCGACCATCGCCGTGGTCAACTACCCGACCAACGGCATCCAGAACGGCCCCAACGACGGCATCGCCCTGGTCGATGCCAGCGGCAAGGTGGTCCAGTTCCTCAGCTACGAGGGCGCCATCACCGCCTCCGGTGGCCCTGCCGCCGGCATGACCAGCCAGAACATCCCGGTGGCCGAGACCAACAGCACGGCCGCGGGCACCTCGCTGCAGCTGACCGGCAGCGGCAGCCAGTACACCCACTTCACCTGGGCCGAGTCGGCCAGGCAGACCTTCGGCAGCTGCAACAACGGCCAGACCTTCAGTGGCGGCGGAACCCCGGGCCCGAACACACCGCCGTCGGTCTCCACCACCACCCCGGCGCAGGGCAGCAGCACCTTCCCGGCCGCCGCCGACCTGGAAGTGGTGTTCAGCGAGACGGTGAACCTGGCCAGTGGCGCCTTCGCCCTGAGCTGCGGCACCTCCGGCAGCGTGCCGTTGACCTTCCCGGCCAGCGGCCGCAGCGTGAAGCTGTCCACCAACACTGCGCTGGTGGCCGGTGAGGCCTGCCGCTTCGACATCCGCGCCGCGCGCATCACCGACCTGCAGGGCGCGCACCCGGCCGCCGACAGCCGCATCGCCTTCACCGTGGCCAGCACCGGCGGCAATCCGGACCCGGGCAACCCGGGCGTGCCGGCCGGCTATTACTCCAAGGTCAACACCAGCAGCCCCAGCCAGCTGCGCTGCTCGCTGCATGCCACCATCAAGGGCCACACCGCCTACCCTTACAGCGGCTCGGGCACCAGTACCTGGACCATTCTGGAAATCGCCGACGAGGATCCGAACAATTCCGGCAGGATCCTCGATGCATATCGCAACCACAGCTACGCCAAGGTGACCGATCGCGCCGGCAGTGGCAGTGGCCTGAAGTACAACCGCGAGCACACCTGGCCGAACTCGCTGGGCTTTGCCACCACCACCGGTGACAAGGGCCTGCCGTACGCGCCGTATACCGACACCCACATGCTGTACCTGACCGACGCGCAGTGGAACGCCGACCGTGGCAACAAGCCGTTCGGCAAGTGCGACGCCAACTGCGGCGAGCGCGCCACCGAGGCCAACAACGGCCAGGGCGGCGGCAGCGGCGGCTATCCGGGCAACTCCAACTGGGTGCGCACGCCGGACGGCAACACCGGCACCTTCGAGGTGTGGGGCAAGCGCAAGGGCGACATGGCGCGTGCGGTGATGTACATGGCGATCCGTTACGAGGGCGGCAAGGATGCGGCCACCGGCCAGTCCGAGCCGGACCTGGAGCTGACCGACGACCGCAGCAAAATCGTCAAGACCAGCAGTTCGCCGGCCTACATGGGCCTGCTGTCCACGCTGATCGACTGGCACCTGTCCGATCCGCCGGATGATGCCGAGCGTGCGCGCAATGACGTGATCTACAGCTTCCAGGGCAACCGCAACCCGTTCATCGACCACCCCGAGTGGGCAACCCCGGCCCTGTTCACCTCGGCCAAGCCGGCCACCTGCCAGCTGGCCAACTGACCGCGCAACGCAGCGGTCCACTGCCGCCGCCCGGCCCTGACCCGGCGGCGGCCCTATACTCGGCGGTCATGTCGACCGTCGATCCCGTCCTGCTGCTGTTGACCACCTGCCCGGACCGGGCCAGTGCCGAGCGCATCGCGCACGCGCTGGTCGGCGAGCGCCTGGCGGCATGCGTGACCCGCCTCGATGGCGCGCAGTCGACCTACCGCTGGCAGGGGGAGGTGACCACCGACGCCGAACTGCAGCTGCTGGTGAAAACCACCGCGAGCCGCGTCGATGACGCAATTGCCCGGATCGTCGCACTGCATCCGTATGAACTCCCGGAGTGCATCGCGGTCGAAACCCGGGCCGGCCTGCCGGCGTATCTGGACTGGATCCGGGCACAGACCCGGGAGGACACTGATTGAAGACTCTGTTTGCGCGCGGCGCCGCCTTGTGCGCCCTGTTGTGGCTCTCGCTGCCGGCCTTCGCGCTGGATGAGAAGGACCTGCTGCCGGTGGACCAGGCGTTCGCGCTGACCGCCAGTGCCCCCGAACGGGGCCAGGTGCAACTGCAGTTCAAGATCGCACCGGGCTATTACCTTTATCGCCACCGCACCAGCGTCAAGGCCGACCCGGCCTTCAATGCCGGCGCGCTGCAGATGCCCAAGGGCGACAAGCACCACGACGATTTCTTCGGCGAAGTCGAGACCTATCGCGAGCGCCTGCAGGCCACCCTGCCCGGCACGCCGTCCGAGGCTGCCGGCACCATCAGCCTGGAAGTGCGTTACCAGGGCTGCGCCGATGCCGGTGTCTGCTACCCGCCGCAGAAGCGCGTGGTGCAGGTCACCCTGCCGGGCGCCGGTGCGGCGGCGGCGGTGCCTGCCGCGCGTGCCGGTGCGGCCAACCCGTTCAACAACCCGCTGGCCGGTGCCGGCAACAGCGGTGGCCTGCGCCTGCCGGGCGCGGCCAACAACAGCCAGGCCCTGCCGCTGCCGTCGGAACAGGCGTTCGGCTTCGATGCCATCGCCAGTGACGGCAACACCCTGCTGCTGCGCTTCAGCCCAGCGCCCGGCTATTACCTGTATCGCGACCGCACCTCGCTGAAGCTGGAAGGCAGCGCCGGCGTGCTGGCCGGCAAGCCGCGCTGGCCGGCCGCGCAATCGCATCGCGACGAGCACTTCGGCGATGTCTCGGTCTACTTCAACCAGGTGGAAGTGCCGCTGCCGCTGCGCCGCACTGTCACTGATGCCGTCGACAGCACCTTGGTGGTGACCTTCCAGGGCTGCCAGACCGATGGCATCTGCTACCCGCCGATGACCCGCCGGGTGAAGCTGTCGATTCCCGCTGGCAAGCTGTCCGCCAGCATTGACCAGGCGCCAGCGCGCAACGAGGTGATCAGCCCGCTGCCCGCCGCCGGCGTGCCACGTGAATCCGCCAACGGCGCACCGTTGCGCCTGCTGCCGACCGTCCCCAACGACGGCATTGCCACTCCCGCCGCCAGCGGCAGTGAGGGTGCGCGCAATGAGTTCGCCGCCGACGCGCGCGATGGCAACGCACTGCGCACGCGCCCACCGGCGACAACCCCGAACCCGGACCGTTCGTTCGTGTGGGTGCTGCTGCTGGCGCTGGCCGGTGGCCTGGTGCTGAACCTGATGCCCTGCGTGCTGCCGATCCTGTCGCTGAAGGTGCTGAGCCTGGCGCAGAGTGGCGAAAGCCCTGAGCGGGCACGCAGCCATGCCCTCTGGTACACGCTGGGCGTGCTGGTCGCGTTCGCGGTGATCGGCGCGCTGATGGTGGGCCTGCGCGCGATCGGCAACGCCGTCGGCATCGGCTTCCAGCTGCAGCACCCGGGCGTGGTGGCGGCGCTGGCCTACATCATGTTCGCGGTGGGCCTGAGCCTGTCCGGCGTGTTTACCCTCGGCGGTGGCATCGGCAACCTCGGCCAGTCGCTGGCCAGCCGCAGCGGGCCGGCCGGCGATTTCTTCACCGGTGCGTTGGCCTGCCTGGTCGGCAGCGCCTGCGTCGGCCCGTTCATGGGCGGGGCGATCGCCTACGCGTTCATTGCCCCGCCGCTGAAGGCGATGACCGTATTCCTGTTCCTCGGCCTGGGCCTGGCGCTGCCGTTCCTGCTGATCGGCTTCGTGCCGGCGCTGGCACGCCGCCTGCCCAAGCCCGGCCCGTGGATGGAAACGCTCAAGCACGTGCTGGCCTTCCCGATGTATGCCACCGCGCTGTGGCTGCTGTGGGTGCTGGGCAAACAGCGCGGCGTGGACGGCATGGCACTGGTGCTGGGTGGCCTGCTGCTGTTCGCCTTCGGCCTGTGGCTGTTCGAGCGCAATCGCTGGACCGGCTCGCGTGCGGTGACCCTGCTCGGCGTGCTGCTGGCGATCGGCGCGCTGGTTCCTGCCTGGGGCGTGACCCAGCTGGCACCACCGGCGCGGGCCGCACAGGCCGCCAGCGAGAACGTGGTCGAGTATTCGCCGCAGTTGCTGGACCGCCTGCGTGCGGACAACCGCGTGGTGTTCGTCAACATGACTGCCGACTGGTGCGTGAGCTGCAAGGCCAATGAACGTGCCGTGCTGTCGCGGCCGGAGTTCAAGGAACTGCTCAAGCGCACCAACGCGGTGTACATGCGCGGTGACTACACCAACGTCGACCCGCAGATCACCACGTTCCTTGAAGAGCACAAGGCCGTGGGCGTGCCGCTGTACGTGGTGTACGGCCCGGGGGCGCCGCCGACCGTGCTGCCGACCCTGTTGACCCAGGCGGTGGTCGAGGAAGCGCTGCTGCGCACCGCACGATGAAGTGGCAACGGCCAGCGCTGCTGTGGACAGCGGTGCTGGCCGCCGGCCTCGGCCTGTGGGCCGGGCATCGATTCTCACCCGGCCCGTCTGCACCGGCCGCGCCAACGACGGCTTCCACAGCGACGGCCGTGAAGCCTGCCCTGCAGGTGGGTGATCCCTTGCCGGCGCTGATCCTGCCGGACCTGGCGGAACAGCCGCTGGACCTGCGCGCCCGCTTCGCCGGCCGGCCGCTGCTGATCAATGTCTGGGCCAGCTGGTGTGCGCCCTGCGTGGAAGAGATGCCCGAACTGGCCCGCTTCGCCGAAGCCCAGGGCGACAACGGTGTGCAGGTGCTGGGCATTGCGCTGGATGCTCCGGACGACGTGCGCGCTTTCCTGCTGCGGGTGCCGGTGGACTACCCGATCGTGGTCGAGACGCCGGGGCCACGCGATGCCAGCGTGCAGCTGGGCAATACGCAGGGCCTGCTGCCCTACAGCGTGCTGTTCGATGCACAGGGACGGCGGGTGAAGGCAAAGCTGGGGCCGTTCGCCCACGGCGAGATCGACGGCTGGGTGAAGTGAGGGTGTTTTTGCAGGGCTTGCAGCCCTGCACCCTGCTCAATGCAACGGCAACAGCCAAAGCGGGCTTTCCGTGGGATGGCGGGGCGCTGTGGCCGTGCAGGACACGCCGTAAACCCGTCCGTGGGGGCTCGATGGCGCCATCCATGGCGCCAACGGTCCTGCACAGCCACACCGCCCCACCTTCGACAGATTCCGGCGGCTGTTGGTAGGTGTCGACCTTGGTCGACACATCTGTCAGATATCGATATTCAGAACGGAATCAGACCCCGTGCCGACCAACGGTCGGCACCCACCAAAGCAGAACGTCGTTCCGACAGATCGCAGGAAACTGTCGAAGGCGGGGTGGGTCCGGTTGAGGGGGTGTCCGCGGCATGGATGCCGCGGCCAAGGCTACAGGGACGTACTTGCGCCGTCCCCCGCAACCGGACCCGCCCCGCTTCCTCACAGGAAACCCGCTGTTGCTTCGGCTGTTGCTTCTGAGGTTGCCGGCCAGGCCGGCACTACCGCGGGTGCCGGGCGCAGCCCGGCCGGCAACCCCTGCTTGACCGCAGGCAGGGCGCCACGGAGAATTCCGCGACTAATTCTCATTTGCTGTTGCGCAGGATGCGGGCGGCAGCCTCCCGGGCCCCTCTCCTTCGATGTTCAAGAACGTCCTGTTCCAACTGCATTGGCTGCTGGGCATTACCGCCGGTGCCGTCCTGGCCCTGATGGGCCTCAGCGGCGCCATGCTGTCCTTCGAGGACGAGCTGCTGCGCGCGGCCAATCCTGGCTTCGCTGAGATCGCCGAGCACCATGCGGACGGCCAGCATCCCCTTGCACTCAGCGAACTGGTGCCGTTGCTGCAGGCTGGCAGCGAGCGTCCCCTGCAACGCCTGCGCGTGGATGCCACCGGACAGCGGCCGTCGGTCGCGCGCTTTGCCGGCGGCAAGGAACACTGGGTGTACTTCGATCCGTACAGCGGCGAGCGCTTCAGCGCCCTGCGCGGGCAGGCATTCTTCGACGTCGTCGAGGACCTGCATCGCCACCTCGCTGCCGGTGAGCGCGGCAAGTGGATCACCGGCAGCTGTGCAATCGCGCTGCTGTTCTTCACCCTGTCCGGTCTCTACCTGCGCTGGCCACGACGCTGGTGGCACTGGCGCAGCTGGCTGGCGGTGGAGTGGACGCGCAGCGGCCGAGGCTTCCTGTGGAGCCTGCACTCGGTGGTCGGCACCTGGGTGCTGCTGATCTACCTGATGAGTGCGCTGACCGGCCTGTGGTGGTCGTTCGACTGGTACCGCAACGCGGCCAACACGCTGCTCGGTGTGGCGCCGGCGGCAAAGCACACGGTTGCCGCCGACGCGGCACTGGACGTCCATCGCATCGAGGCCACGCTGTACGCGCTACCCGGCGTGCGCACCGGCTTCATCGACCTGCGCCTGCCGGAGAAGCCGGGGCAGGCGCTGAACGTGCGGGTGATGGCCGGTGATCCGTCGCAGCGCGGCGGCCACCACGACCGTGCGCATGACCTGCTGCAGCTCGATCCGGCCAGCGGCGCGGTTCTCGATGCCCGCCCGTACGCACGCCAGGGCGCGGGCGGACAGCTGGCCACCAGCGTGTTCGCGCTGCATTCGGGCAGCTACTTCGGTGTGCCCGGGCGCGTGGTGGTGATGCTCAGCAGCCTGGGCATGAGCCTGTTCTTCATCACCGGCTGGATGCTGTACCTGGACCGCCGCCGCAGCCAGCGTGCAGCGCGAGGGCTGCGCCGCGCGCTGCCGGCCACGACCACCGATGGCCGTGGTCCGCCGTGGCTGGTGGTGCATGCCAGCCAGAGCGGACTGGGCGAACAACTGGCGTGGCGTGCGGCCGCGCAGCTGCAGGCGTCCGGTCATGCGGTGCAGGTGCTATCGCTGGCCCGCGTCGATGCCGCGACGCTGCAGGCCACCTCCCAGGCGCTGCTCGTGCTGAGCACGTTCGGCGACGGCGAGCCACCGGATGCCACGCGCCGCGCGGCGCGGCTGCTGCTCGCACAACGCTTGGACCTGTCGCGCCTGCAGTTCGGCCTGCTCGCGCTGGGCGACCGCCAGTACCCGCATTACTGCGGCTTCGGCCGCCAGTTCGATGGCTGGCTGATCGGCAACGGCGCGCGCCCGCTGTTCGAGCGCATCGATGTCGATGCCGCTTCGGTGCCGGCATTGCGCCAATGGCAGCAGCAGCTGGGTACGCTCACCGGCATCGTCACCGATGACAGCGTGCTGCCTGCGGCTACGCAGATGCATGAGTGGCGCCTGCTCGGCCGCGACCACCTCAACCCGGGCAGCGTCGGCGGAGCCATCTGGCGTATCCGTCTTGCCGCACCGGCCGACGTGCAGTGGCAGGCGGGTGACATCCTGCACATCGCACCCCGCCACAACGCGCGGCATGCCGGTGCCGTGCTGAAGGGACACGGTCTGGATCCGCTGCAGCCCCTGCTGGTCGATGGCCATCCGCGCACGCTGCTGGCGCTGGCCAGTGAACGCGAGCTGCCCGAGGCCGATGCCGCGCTGGCGGTGCAGGATGCCTGCCTGTGGCTGGCCGGGCTGCCGCTGCTGCCCAGCCGCGAGTATTCGATCGCCTCCTGCACGGATGATGGCGTGGTGGAGCTGGTGGTGCGGCTGGTGCATGACGCCTCCGGTCGCGCCGGGTTGGGCTCGGGCTGGCTGTCGTTGCATGCACCGATCGGTGCCGGCATCGTCGCCCGCGTGCATCGCAACCCCGGTTTCCATCGCGTCAGCGGCGCGCCGATGGTGCTGATCGGCAACGGCACCGGCATCGCCGGGCTGCGCAGCCTGTTGCGCGAAGCTGCCCACGCAGGCGAGCGCGGGCACTGGCTGCTGTTCGGTGAACGCCAGCGCGCACACGACTTCCTGTTCGCCGACGAGATCGAAGCCTGGCAGGCCAATGGCCATCTCACGCGGGTGGACCTGGCGTTCTCGCGCGATGGCGAGGGTGGTTACGTGCAGGATCGCCTGCGTGCGGCCGTCGATGCGCTGCGCGACTGGATGCACCGTGGTGCGGTGGTCCATGTCTGTGGGTCGTTGCAGGGCATGGCCGAAGGCGTGGACCAGGTGCTGCGAACCGCGCTGGGTGATGAAGCGGTGGAAACGCTGCTGGAAAACGGGCGCTACCGCCGCGACGTGTATTGATTCCTGCCGCCGAACGCTGGTGTGAGCCGAGCATGGGCTCGGCTCTACAGTGTTCGTGCAGCCGATGTAGCGCCGAGCCCACGCTCGGCTGACTAGGCCGCCGCGCGCGCCTGCGGCATCGACTGCAAGCGGAACGCGCCCACGGCTTCTGCCAAGGCACGCACCTGCGCCTGCATCTGCGCCGTGGAGGCACCGGCCTCTTCCACCAGGCTGGCGTTGCGCTGGGTGCTGGCTTCCATCTGCACGATGGTCTGGTTCACCTGTGCGATGCCCGCATGCTGGTCCTGCGACGCACTGCGGATACCTGCCAGCAGCTCGGCCAGCTGCTGCACGCTGCCGACGATCTCGCCCATCGTGGTGCCGGCCTGCGCGGCCTGCTGGTTGCCCTGGCCGACACGCGCCACCGAATCCTCGATCAGCCCCTTGATCTGCTTGGCCGCCTCGGCACTGCGCTGCGCCAGCAGGCGCACTTCGGCGGCCACCACGGCGAAGCTGCGGCCCTGCTCGCCGGCACGCGCCGCTTCCACCGCCGCATTGAGGGCAAGGATGTTGGTCTGGAAGGCGATGCCGTCGATCAACTGGGTGATGTCGCCGATCCGTCGCGAGGCTTCGCTGATGCCATGCATGGTCGCGACCACCTGGCCGACCGCCTCGCCACCCCGCTGGGCCACCGCCGCCGCGCCCTGCACCAGTGCATCGGCGCGGCCTGCGGCATCGGCGTTGCGGCCGACGGTATCGGTCAGCTCCTGCATCGACGCCGCGGTCTCTTCCAGGTTGGCGGCCTGCTGCTCGGTGCGCCGCGACAGATCGTGATGGCCGGCGACGATCTCGCCAACGCCGGTATCCAGGCTGGAGGTGGCCTGCTGGATGCGGGTGACGATGCGGCCCAGCTGCGCGACGGTGGCATTGGCATCGTCGCGCATGCGCGCGAACACGCCCTGCAGGTCCCCCTCCATGCGCACGCTGAGGTCGCCGCAGGCCAGCGCAGCCAGCAGTGCCTGCAGGTCACCAAGGTTGGTTTCAAAGGTGGCCAGCAGGCGATTGATGCTGGTCGACAAGGTGCGCACGAAGCCCTGCTTGCCCTCCAGCACGATACGGCCATGCAGGTCGCCGCGTGCTGCAGCATCGACCAGGGCAGCGACCTCGGTTTCCAGCAGCGTCTCCAGCGCACGACTGCGCCATTCCACCGCTACGCCGAGGAACTGCCCTTCGTCGATGATGGGGTTGGCAATCAGCTGGTAGCGCACGCCGGCATGGCCGATCTCGCGCTCCTCGCGCTGGCGCGCGCCGGCCAGGCTGGCCAGCGCCGGATGCAGGCGCAAGGCATCGCTGCCCACCAGATCTTCGGCCTCGCGCTCGAGTTGCTGCAGCAGTGCCGGATTGACGTAGGCCACCTGGCCCTCGGCATCGATCACCATCAGCCCGGTCTGCGCACTGTCCAATGCCTGCCGCACACGGGTGTTGCCGCGCGCCACGGCACGCTCGGTCTCGATGCGCGCGCGCAGGCGCTGCTGCATGTCGACCAGGCGCTGCGCCAGCTGGCCGATTTCATCGTTGGCGTTGTAGACGCGCAGGGTGGTGTCGAGTCGGTCGTCGGCGATGTCGCTGGCGAAGCGCAGGGTGTCCTGGATCGGCTGGCGCACCGCACGCCGCACCAGCACCAGGCTGGTGATCAACACACCGGCGACCAGCAGCAGGGTCACCGCGAACAGCACGCTCATGGTGCGTGCGCCGGCCTGCTGGCGCGCCTGTGCCTTGGCCAGCGCCGCCACCTGGGCCTGCTGGAAGGCGGCCAGCGCCGGCGCCACGCCGGCGGCGGTATCCAGCAGCGATTGCGCCTCTACATCCAGGCCCACGCGGGCGGCGGTATAGCCCAGCAATGCGGCCTGATAGGCCTCCATGCCGTTGCGAAGGGCATCCTGCGCATCGGTCGGCAGGCCCACCAGTGCGAGATCGAACGGCAGCTTTTCTTCGCTCGCACGGTCGGCATGGGTGGAGTCGCCATCGAGCAGCAGCAGTGCCTCCTGTCGGCGCATCTTCTGCAGGGACAACGCCAACGAAGGCCGCTGCAACGCATCCACCTGCGCCTGCAGGGCGTCGGCGGCCTGCTGCAATTGCGCGGCGAGGCCGGCATCGCCACGACCCATCTCATCGACGCGTTCGAACAGGGCGGCCACACCCTGCGAGAACGCGCCGGCGGCTTCGGTCAGTGCCTGCAGCGCCTCGCGCCAGCCGGGATCCATCGGCATCGCGCGCAGCGTCTGAAGATCGGCCTGGAGCGCCTTCTGCGTCGCCAGCAGCTGCGCGCGGTCGGCATCGTCGAAACTACGTGCATACTGGGTCTGCAGACGACGCGCCTCGGCCACCCGCGTGGCCACGCTCGCGGCCAGATCGCTGCCGTGCTGGTAGCTGGCCTGGCTGCGCGCCGCCTGCGTGCTGGCATGGCCGGTCCAGGCGTAGACGGCGGCGATCGCGATCAGGCCCAGCCCACAGACCCACAGGGTCGCCTTGAGCTTGCTGGCCACACTGAGCCGATGCGGCTGCAGCCACAGCAGCAGGCCGGGGGACGCCGAGCGCAGTGCGGCAAGCCGCATGCGCAGGGACCGGAGGTGGGGGACGACGGCCGACATGACAGGCTCCAGGCGGAAGGACGCACCTGTATCGGCGGGAAATGGCGCAACTTTAGGGCGCTCCTGGTTCACTCCCACCGATTGCTGGCGGACGCGGCCTTTGTACCCGGCACAGGCGACGGGGGGATGACACCCGCGCAATGCTTGACCTCAACCCCGGTTGGGAGAGCACAGTAGATCTCCCTCCCCCGCCCGGCGCGCGCATGACGACGCTCGATGTCCCCCGCTACCTGCAACGCCTGAAGCTGGATGCACCGCCACCGCTGACGCTGGCGGGCCTGACCCTGCTGCAGCAGCGCCACAACGCACTGCTTCCGTTCGAAACCCTCAGCTGCCTGCTGCGCGATGCAGTACCGATCGACCTGGACAGCGTGCAGCGCAAGCTGCTCGACGACCGTCGTGGCGGCTACTGCTTCGAACTCAATGGCGGCCTGCTGGCACTGCTGCAGGCGCTGGGCTTCGATGCACAGCCGTTGAGCGCGCGCGTGCTGCTGGCCGCCCAGGACGGCGAACTGACCGCACGCACCCACCTGCTGCTGCGCGTGCAGGTGGACGGCGATGACTGGCTGGTGGATGCCGGTTTCGGCAGCCTGACCCCGACCGTGCCGCTGCGGCTGCATGATCCGCAGCCGCAGGCCACGCCCCACGAGCGCTTCCTGTTGCAGCGCCTGCCCGGCGAGGGGGATTTCGTGCTGTCCGCCGAGTCCGGCGATGGCTGGCGGGCGATGTATCGCTTCGACCTGCACGCGCCGGCACCGATCGACAACGTCGTGGGCAACTGGTACGTGTGCACCCATCCCGATTCCAGTTTCCCCGGCCAGCTGCGCGCATCCCTGACCGGGCCGGACTGGCGACGCACCATCGGCAGTGGCAACTACACCGAGTACCGTCCCGGCCAGGCACCGGACAAGCGTCCGCTGCGCGATGTGGGCGACGTGCGCGAAGTGTTGCAGCAGCGCTTCGGCATGCAGCTGCCGGACGACCCACGGCTGGACCCGGCGATCAACGACTGGCTGCAGCGCTCACGCTCGGCCACGGTGTAGAGCCGGGCCGATGCTCGGATGAGCGTTGGCGGCTGGGTCAACAGCAGCCGAGCATGGGCTCGGCCCTACAGAACCACGCGCGCCTGCAGCGCAATGCGATTGCCTTCGCTGTCGGCGATCTCGGCCACGCGCCAGTCACCGGCATCGGCCGGGCCGAAGCGCAGCTCGGCCCCGGCCTGCAGCGCACGCTCGAGGCTGGCATCCAGGTCGTCAACCCCGATGTAGATGCGCGCACCGTGGACGGAGGGCAGATAGTCGGCCCCCCGCACCAGCGCCATGCTGGCACCGGTGGCCTCATCGGCAAACGGCAGGTAGGCCATCCTGCAGTCGTGCAGCAGGATCGGTTCGTCCACCGCCACCTGCAGCCAGTGCTGGTAGAACGTGATGGCCCGGCCCAGGTCAGTGACCGGTATCTCGACGTGCAGGATGGGGTTCATGTCCGCAGGATAACCGGATGCTGACACTGCCTTGCAGGTCCGTACTGGCATGCTGGACCGCCCTTTCCCCGCGGAGTCCTGCATGTCCCTGGCCGATCATCGTGGTGCGCTGGCACCGCTGGGCTTCCTGCGCGTGGCCATCAACCTGGGCAATCCAGTACTGGCGCAGGGGGACGCGCGCTCACCGCGCGGGCCGTCACTGGAACTGGCCACGGCATTGGCGCAGCGCATGGGCGTGCAGGCACGCTTCACCTGCCACGACGCCGCGGCCGCGGTGGTCGCTGCAGCCAGCAAGGATGCCTGGGACCTGGCCTTCCTGGCCATCGATCCGGCGCGCGCCGACCGCATCGCCTTCAGCGCCCCCTATGTGGAGATCGAAGGCACCTACCTGGTGCGCGAGGACAGCCCTGCGCAGCAGGTGGCCGACCTGGACCGCGATGGCCTGCGCATCGCGGTCGGTCGTGGCGCCGCCTACGACCTGTTCCTCAGCCGCGAACTGCGCCACGCCATGATCGAGCGGGCCGAGACGTCGGCCGCTGCCATCACCCTGTTCGATCTGCAGCGCCTGGATGCCGCCGCCGGCGTGCGCCAGCCGCTGGCCGCCTGGGCGCAGGCGCATCCCGGCCACCGCGTGCTGGCCGACCGTTTCACCGTGATCCAGCAGGCGGTCGCGGCGCCGGCCTCGCGCCCGGCCGATGCATTGCAGGCGCTGTTCGAGGAAGTGGAGGCGATCAAGGCAGGCTCGTTGCTGGGCGAAGCCTTCGCCCGTGCCGGGCAGGCGGTTACGTTGGTACGGTGACTGCCGGACACACGCAGTCGAGCATGGCTCGACGCTATAAATGCGCGTCTGCCATGTGCCGGACGTGCTCGGCCGCCTGAGCGTGCAGCCAGTCGCGGAAGGCCAGGAAGCCGCGATGGCGGGCCGAGCGCTGCGGGTAGACCAGCCAATGCGGCCAGGCGGTTTTCAGTCGCAGGCTGGACAGCGCCACCAGTTGGCCCGAATCCAGCAGCAGGCGCGCCCGCGTCACCCGTCCCAGCGCTACGCCCACCCCGTCCAGCGCCGCACGGTGATGCGCCTCCGAATCATCCAGCACCGCCACGAAGCGCGGCGGCGGGTTCTGCCCACTCAGCGCGAACCAGGCGCCCCACGCGCCATCGGGATCCCCCAGCAGCGGCCACTGGTTCAGCGGCACGCGGTCGATCCCTCCCATGCGTTCGATCAGCGCCGGGCTGGCCATCGGCAGCAGCCACTCGTCGAACAGCGGCTCCACCACCAGGCCCGGCCACTGCCCGCTGCCCAGCCGCAGCGCGGCGTCGAACTGGCGCTGTCGCTCGAAGTCAATCAGGCGTTCACTCGACTGCAGGTTGATCTCGATCTGTGGATGCTCGGCAACGAAGTGCCCCAAGCGCGGCACCAGCCACGCCGACGCCATCGACGGTACCGCGCTGATCGTCAGCACGTGCTCGGCGCGTGCGGCATAGGGCTGGAAGGCCTCGTTGATCGCATCCAGATGCGGGCCGACCTGGTCGAGCAGGCGCTGCCCTTCCAGGGTGAGGGTGACGCCGCGTGGCTGGCGGACCAGCAGTGGCTGCCCCAGCCGCTCTTCCAGCTGGCGCATCTGATGGCTGAGCGCACTGACGGTCAGGCTCATCGACGCCGCTGCGCGTGACAGGTTGCCCAGCCGCGCGGCGGCCACGAAGCCCTGCAGGGCGTGAAGGGGCGGACGGGACATCAGGCTTGAATTCCTCTCAAGGCATGCTTGCGGAAATGTCGCTTTTTCCGCGTCCATGCTGCCCGTATCGTGCAATCCACTCAAGTGGAGGGACGCTCATGAACATCTACGGCAGCCTGTTGTTCCTGCAGGGCCACGTGGCCAACGCCGAACTGGCCCGGCAGCTGGCCCGCCCGTCCACCGGCTCCCCCACGGGTGCGCCGCAACCGGCCGCGCCGGTTCAGAAACCGCGTGGCCGTTGAACACGGCTCAACCTGCATACCAACGCTGGACGTGTTCAGGCAGCCATGGCATTGGGTCGATATCCAGCGCCCGGCAACCGTCGAGGGTGTCACGCAGCACGCGCTCGCCGGGGCCACCGGGCATGCGCAGGCCATCCTCTTCCGGAAGCTGCACCGCCGCCCAGTCGTGCAGCCGGTCCATGCGCAGGCGCTGGGCGGCCTGCAGCCAAGCCTTGAGCTGGAAACAGCGATAGCCCTGTGCGCCCAACGCATCAACCGCGAGCGACAACGCCTGGTTGGCACCACGCACCCATTCGGTGCGACCTCCGGCCTTGTCCTGAACCGTCATCGGCGCCGGCGCGCGGTGCGCCTTGAACGGCGAACGCAGCTGCAGCTCCAGATCACGCGCATCGCGCTCGCTCTCCGCTTCCACCAGCGTACCGGCATCAAGGTCGAAGAACTCGAACCAGCGCCGGTGCAATGCGCTGATGCGCCCGAGCGGATCGCGTGAAAAGCCGATCTTCGCGTAGTCCTCCCACGCACAGGGGAAGACGTAGGCGAAGACACGACCGTCGATGCGGATATGCGGCTGCATGTGCGCAGGCTGCCTCCACTGCAGCCCGGGCGCAACCAGGCGTTGCGGTGGGCGCCGCAGGGCTTTGGCAGTACGGCTTCATGCAGCCGCTGCGGACTATCCTTGCTGGCTGTCGCTGTCATCACCGCCACCATGCCTGCTCCTGCGCCTGCCCACCTGCCGGTCTCGTCCATCACCCTGGACGCGGCAACCTTCGCGGTGGTCCACCAGCACAACGCGGACATCGCGCGGCAACCGGCCTCGCTGACCAAGCTGATGACCGCCTACGCCGCTTACGGATGCGTCGAAGAGAACGGTGGCACGTGGGACCAGGCGGTCACCATCGCCGCCGAGGATGTGCATGCCGTAGCCGATGATGAAACACGCATGGGCCTGGTGCCCGGCGAAACGGTCACGCTGGCGCGCCTGCTGGAAGGGTTGATGATCGTCTCCGGCAATGATGCGGCGCTGGCCATCGCACGCCATCTGGACGGATCACAGCCTGCGTTCCTGGGCCGCATGAACTGGCACGCGCGCCAGCTTGGCCTGCGCAGCACGCGGTTCGCCAGCGTGTCCGGCATCACCACCCCGCACCATGCCTCCAGCGCGCGCGACATGGCGGTACTCGCCGCCTGCCTGCTGAATGACCATCCGCAGATCCTGGCAATCACCGCGCTGCGCACGTTCGCGCATGGCCGCTTCAGCCGCAGCAACCAGAACGCCCTGCTTGGCGAAGACGGCGTGGATGGATTGAAGACCGGCTACACCCAGGCCGCAGGCTTCTGCCTGGCCGCCACTGCCTGCCGGGCTGTGCCCGGGCGGAACCTGCCGGTACGCCTGATCACCGTGGTGCTGGGCGCTGAAAGCCGCGACGCACGCGATGCCCTTGTGCGCGAGCGGCTGGCCGCCGGGTTTGCGGCGCTGGACGACACCACCGCCGACGCCTGAGCGGATCAGCGTCGCTTGACCGTCGCCACGATCAAGCGCTGCAGCTCGGCCTCGGCGCCGACCTTGTCCAGCGCGCCTGCCGCCACGGCTTCGGACAGGGCTTCGGCCGCACCGAGAATCGCCCAGCGTCCGGCCAGGGGGACCGTGCCATCGGCCGCAAACGGGCCCAGCCAGGTGTCGCAGTTGTCGATGAAGTCCTGCTGGTAGCGCCGACGCACTTCATGGAGTTCCGGCGCGCCCACCAGCGCAGCGAGGATGCCCTGCACTTCACTGCCCTGGCTGAGGACGCAGTCGATGTAGCCGGAGGCGATGGCCGCTGCACGATCGGCCAGCTGCGCCCTGGCACGGCCGATACGCTCGTGGAAGACCACCGTCTGCCGCCCGTCATAGTCATCGTAGAGCGCGGCCAGCAGCCCGTTGCGGGTCACGAAGTGATCATAGGCCACCGGTTTGGTCACACCGGCCGCCTCGGCCAGCCGCCCCAGCGTCAATGCGTCGGTGCCTTCGTCGCCGACCAGCGCCCAGGCCACGTCCAGCAACTGGCGGGCGCGTTGCTCGCGGGTCAATCGGCGGCGCGTGGGAGCGGCGTTGGCAGGCATCGGTGGAGCACGGCGGTCAGCGCATCGGAGCACCGATTTTACGGCCGATCGCCAGCGCGGTCTGCAGATGCGCTTCGGCTGCACCGGAATCGGCGTCCAGCAGCAGGTCGGACGACAGCACGCGCGCGCCGCAGTAGTCGAAGATGCCCATGTCGATCTGGGTCTTCATCGCCGCACCGTAGCCGCGCCGTTCGATCATGTCCGCGCCAGCCCCGCCGATGCCGACCAGATGCACGCCCAACCGCTGCAGCTTTTTCTGCACCTTGCCATCGGCGCCGTCCTGGTAGGCCCAGCCTTGGGTGAACACACGATCGATCCAGCCCTTCAGCAGCGCGGGGAAGGACCACCAGTACAGGGGATAGACCAGTACCAGCGTGTCGGCAGCCTGCAGCCGCGCCTGCTCGGCGGCGACGTCAGCCGGAGTCGCGCCGGTGCCACGGAACAGCGCCTGGTCCTGCATGTTGAAGCGCGGATCGAAGCCTTCAGCCATCAGATCGGCGTGGGTCACGCTGTTGGCGGCATCCGACGCGGTGATGGCTTCGCCGATGCGCCTGGCGATGGCATGGGTCAACGCGCCGGGTTCAGGGTGGGCGGTAACGATGAGGGTGTGCATGGGGCATGTCCGGAGTTCACTAACTACCAATAGTAAGTAGTGTCGCCCGGGATACCAGCGCCATGCGTGGGACGCTGTTTCCGCATCCACCGTATAGTGCGGCGGTTCCCACTGAGCTGCCCGACGATGCACCGGTATCTGCTTGCCCTTCTGCTGGCCCTGCCGATGGCAATGGACGTTACGCCCGCGCTGGCCGGTGAACTCAGTCCGGAAGACTCGGCCGCATTGCGCAATGAGGTGCAGGCGATGATGGGCGCCTTCGCCCGTGGCGATACCGAGCTGATCATCGCGCGTACCCATCCCAGCCTGAAGCAGCTGGCCGGTGGCGACGAGGCCTATGCGCGGGCGACCCGCGACACCGTGAAGGCGCTGCGCAAGGCCGGCGTCACCATCATCAGCGACGAGGCAGGCGTGCCGGGCCGCACCTATGCGGCCGGTGACGAGGAAGTCTGCTTCGTACCGCGCCAGTCACTGCTGCGCGTGCGCGAAGCGCCGATGCGCAGCACGTCATTCATGGTTGCTGTGCGACGCGTCGGTACAACGCAATGGCGCTATCTGGACGGCGCGGCGATGCTGGACAACCCGGCACTGCTGCGGCAACTGCTGCCGGCGCTGGAGCCGGGCGTGACGCTGCCCAGGGGCGGGATGGAAGCGCTGTAGTCGCAGGCGCGCGTCCATCCACGCCCGGGCTGGATCCATTGCAGGCCTGGGCGTGTGTCAGCGGAACAGCGCGTTCAACGCCGCGCCCGAAGCCGCCTGCTGCAGGCCATCGAAGCGGCCGTCCTGCAAGATCGGCTCGATGGCCTGCATCAGCCCACCCCACGCAGCTCGCGCCAGCGCACCGCCCAGGCTGACCCGTCGCACGCCGAGTGCCGCGATGTCCTGCAGGCTCAGCGGTGTCCGTCCACCCACCAGCAGGTTCACCGGCTTCGCCCCTGCAGCGGCAACCACCGCGCTGATCTGTTCGGGCGTGCTGATGCCCGGTGCATACAGCACATCGGCGCCGGCCTCGGCATAGGCGCGCAGGCGCTGCAGGGTGTCCTGCAGATCCGGCACGCCAACGAAGAAATTCTCGGCCCGCGCGACCAGCAGCACATCGCCCCCCGCGCGGTCGATGGCCGCACGTGCCGCACACAGTCGCTCGACCGCCTGCCCGATCGGCCGCAGCGGCGCATCGGCCACGCCGCTGGCGTCCTCGATCGACAGCGCCGCGATACCGGTGTCGATGGCCGCCGCCACCGCCTCGCCCACTGCCTGTGGCGTGGCGCCGAAGCCATCACCGAAATCGGCGTTCAACGGCAGCGGTGTCGCGGCCGCCATCAGCCGCAGATGTTCCAGTGTGGCCTGCAGCGAAACCGCCCCATCCGGCCGCCCTTCACTCCAGGCGCAGCCGGCACTGGTCGTGGCCAGTGCCTGGAAGCCCTGCCGCTGCAGGTAGCGGGCGCTGCCCACGTCCCACGGATTGGGCAGCACGAAACAACCTCGCGCATGCAGCTGGCGGAAACGCGCGCGCTTGCGCTGGGTGTCGGCATCAAGCGGGGTCATGGCGGGTTCCCGGGCGGCGGACCTGCACCCTAGCCCACGCTGCGGCGGCACTCAATCACGGCGTGGGCCAACGCGCATGAGGTGATGCCGGCTGCTTATTGGACACCACCGTGCACGCTGCCCGAGCGTGCTTGCCTGCCACACAGTGCCCCACGGAGCCCCAGATGCACCCGGACCCGCAGACCCTGATCGACGCCGGCGACGATGACGCCCATTGGGCCGACCTGCTTTCACCCGCGCGCCGTCGCCTGATCGCGTCGGCCGGGCTGGCCGCTGGCGGCCTGGCCAGCGCGTCGGCTGCCACCGCAGCCGCGCGCAGCGACAACGCCGTGAACACCACCGAACCCGGGCGACCCGGCTTCCGCGCCATCGTTCCGCCGGCGCCCGAGGGCCGCAGCCCTTGGGGCCAGGCCACGGCCAGCGAGCCTACCCCGCGGCCGGCCAGCGTGCGCCCCGGCGAGGCCACGCTGCCCACCCGGCCACGTGCCTACACCGCCATCAAGAGCTACCACGCCCACATCTACTTCGACGAGGACAGCTTCGAGAAGGCCGCGCTGCTGCGGCGCTGGGCCGCCGAGCGCTTCCCTGTGGAGCTGGGCAACTGGAACCTTGAGCCACGCGGGCCGCACGTCACCCCGTCGTTCTATTTCGGCTTCACCAACGACCTGCTGCCGGTGCTGGTGCCCTGGCTGCAGCTCAACAGCCTGGGCCTGACCATCCTGATCCACCCCAATACCGGCGATGGCCGCGCTGACCATCTGCATTACGCGTTGTGGGTGAACCGCGCGCAGCCGGTCAATGCCTACAACTGGCCGGCGCCGAAGCCCGGGCAGCCGGAACCGCTGGAAGAGGTGTTCCCGAACGTGGTGCCGACGGTGCCGCTGGAGATCTGAGCGGCCGGGTGCCGGACAACTCCATGTGGAGGCGCAATGTGCTGCCCACCGGACCCCGTCTCCCCGCATGGCGTGGATGCCGGCATCGTCGGCCTACGTGCGCGCATCCCCGTCCAGCACCACGTTCAGCGCGCCTTGATCCAGCGCCCGCCATACGGCCGCAAGCACTCCGGTAGATTTCAAACATGCGATTGAAACGCTGCAAACTTCGCCGAACTGGACAGCATCCGCCGGTTCCGCCAGACTGCCGCCCTTTCCCGTCTTCCGGATCCCATGGCGAAGCTGCTGGTCCTGCACGGCCCCAACCTCAACCTGCTCGGCACCCGCGAGCCGGAGGTCTACGGCCACACCACGCTGGCCGACATCGACCAGGCCCTGGCTGCCCAGGCATCGGCCGCCGGACACACCGTGGAACGCCTGCAGTCCAACGCCGAGCATGTGCTGGTGGACCGCGTGCAGGCTGCGCGCAGCGACGGAACCGCTTTCATCCTGATCAACCCCGCCGCCTTCACCCACACCTCGGTCGCCCTGCGCGATGCGCTGGCGGCGGTGGCGGTGCCGTTCATCGAGATCCACCTGTCCAACCCGCATACCCGTGAGCCGTTCCGCCAGCACAGCTACTTCAGTGACAAGGCAGTGGGCGTGGTATGCGGTTTCGGTGCAGACAGCTACCGCTACGCGATGGACGCGGCGCTGCTGCGCGTGCAGGCGGCCAGCGCGTGAAGATGCCGCCGCGTGTGCTTGCCGGCATCCTGCTGTGGGCCGGTCTGTGCGGCGCCAGTGTCGCTGCCGAGCGCGCGGCCGCGGGCATCGACTGCGCACAGGCAAGCGGCGGCTACGAGCGCGACATGTGCGATTCCGATCGCCTGGATGATGCCGACAGCGCATTGAACGCCGTCTACGCGCAGGCGCGTGGCGAACTGAAGGCGCAGGCAACCGATGGCAGCTGCAGCCGCTGCGCGGCGGCCGAACAGCAGCTGGTGAAGGCCCAGCGCATCTGGATCACCTTGCGCGATGCAGATTGCGAGGCGGTGTATGCCTTCAATGCAGACGGCACCTCGCGCAACCCCGCGAAGATGCAATGCCTGATCACCCAGACGCGCGACCGTACGCGGCAGCTGCGCGAGTTCTACGAACTGCTTTGAACCGAGTGCAACCGCACTCTCCACCACACTGACATCACGAGCAAAGAGGCCACCATGGATCTCCGCAAAATCAAGAAGCTGATCGACCTGCTGGAAGAGTCGAACCTGGCTGAAATCGAAATCAAGGAAGGCGAAGAGTCGGTGCGCCTGTCGCGCGCCCCGGTGGCCGGCTATGCCGCCCCGGTCGCCGCGCCGGTGTATGCCGCTCCGGCCGCCCCGGCGCCGCAGGCGATGCCGATGCAGTCGCCGACCGAAGCCTCCACCGGCGGCAGCGCCAAGCCGGGCCCGGCACTGCCGGAAGGCCACGTGCTGCGCTCGCCGATGGTCGGCACCTTCTACGCCTCGTCCGCCCCGGACAAGCCGGCCTTCGTCACCGTGGGCCAGCAGGTCAAGGAAGGCGAAACCCTGGCCATCATCGAAGCGATGAAGATGTTCAACCCGATCGAAGCCGACACCTCGGGCACCATCGTTGCCATCCTCGGCGAGAACGGCCAGCCGGTGGAATTCGACCAGCCGCTGTTCGTGATCGGCTGAGGGGCGCGCCATGCTCGACAAAGTCGTCATCGCCAACCGAGGGGAGATCGCGCTGCGCATCCTGCGCGCGTGCCATACCCTCGGCATCCGCACGGTGGCCGTGCACTCCACGGTCGACCGCAACCTCAAGCACGTGGCCATGGCCGACGAGTCGGTCTGCATCGGTCCGGCGCCGTCGCCGCAGAGCTACCTCAACATCCCGGCCCTGATCGCGGCGGCGGAAGTCACCGATGCCCAGGCCATCCACCCGGGCTACGGCTTCCTGTCGGAGAACGCCGACTTCGCCGAACGCGTGGAAGAGTCCGGCTTCATCTTCATCGGCCCCAAGGCCGACACCATCCGCATGATGGGTGACAAGGTCGAAGCCATCCGCGCGATGAAGGCCGCGGGCGTACCGTGCGTGCCCGGCTCGGGCGGCCCGCTCGGCGAGGACATCGTCGCCAACACCAAGATCGCCCGCGAGATCGGTTATCCGGTCATCATCAAGGCGGCCGGCGGTGGCGGTGGTCGCGGCATGCGCGTGGTGCACGCCGAAGCGTCGCTGAAGACCTCGATCGAAACCACCAAGAGCGAGGCCAAGGCCGCGTTCGGCAATGGCGAGGTCTACATGGAGAAGTTCCTGGAGAATCCGCGCCACGTGGAAATCCAGGTGCTGGCCGATGGACAGGGCAATGCCATCCACCTCGGTGAGCGCGACTGCTCGATGCAGCGCCGCCACCAGAAGGTGGTGGAAGAGGCACCGGCGCCGGGCATCACCGCCGAGCAGCGCGAGCAGATCGGCAAGGTCTGCGTGGAAGCCTGCATCCGCATCGGCTACCGCGGCGCGGGCACGTTCGAGTTCCTGTACGAGGACGGCCGCTTCTACTTCATCGAGATGAACACCCGCATCCAGGTGGAGCATCCGGTCACCGAAATGGTCACCGGCATCGACCTGGTGGCCGAGCAGCTGAAGATCGCCGCCGGCCAGAAGCTGTCGATCAAGCAGAGCGACGTGGTGCTGACCGGCCATGCCATCGAGTGCCGCATCAACGCCGAAGACGCCGAAACCTTCGTGCCGAGCCCGGGCACCATCACCGGCTTCCATCCGCCGGGTGGCCCCGGCGTGCGCGTGGACACCCACATCTACAGTGGCTACCGCGTGCCGTCGAACTACGACTCGATGATCGGCAAGCTGATCGTGCACGGCCCGGACCGCGAAACCGCCATTGCCCGCATGCGGGTGGCACTGAGCGAAATGGTGGTCGATGGCATCAAGACCAACATCGCCCTGCAGCAGCGGATCATGCGTGACAAGGGCTTCCAGGCCGGTGGCCAGAACATCCACTACCTGGAAAAGCGCCTGGCCGAGCGCAAGAACAAGCCGATCGCATTGACCTGATCGGCGCCAGGTGCCGGACATGAAAAGGGCGGGGATATCCCCGCCCTTTTCTGTTCCTGTAGAGCCGGGCCCATGCTCGGCTTGCCGCCAAGCACAGCCGAGCATGGGCTCGGCTCCACAGCGAGCACGTCAGCGCTTGTCGGCCACGTCGGCCGGAATCTGCGAATGGGCCAGCGGCCGCACGCCATTGGGCGAGGTCGGATCGACGATCACCATGGTTTCGGTCGAACCATCGGGCCACACCACCTGGAAGGTGCTGCCGGCCGGCAGTGAAGCGAATGGCATGCCACTCTGCGCGCGGTAGACCGCAGCGACCTGGCTGGCACCGGCGCGGCGCACGTCTTCCTGCGCCTTCACCGTGGTCAGCTCCACCTTCGACAGATGCCGGTAGCGGTCCTCGTAGGTATCGATCATCAGCAGGCCAACCGCCCCAGCCGAGTAGGCCACGAACAGCGCCACCCAGAACCAGAACTTGGCCCCATGCAGGAATCGACGGTAATTCATCGCCCGTCCCTCTTTCCAACCAATCGCTTGATCCATTCCTTCATTTTCCCAGCACCTTGCCGCGATACCGCAGCGTCATACACGAAATCCCGGAAATCCTGCGCTCCATCCTGCGAACAGATCCCTCCGTTCGCACAAAAATTGTTGACCAGCACGCTGTCCGCTCCACAGGCCAGGCCGAGTTCACAGGCCGCAAGCCGCCATGCAAGTTCACTGAGCTGCTCACCCGCCACCAGCCCGTCAAGCGCGCGGTCACCGGCCGCACGCACGCCCATGCCTGGCGCGATGGCCATGTAGGCCTCGGGGTCGCGCGAGGTGCGCACGCGCTCGACCAGGTCGCGGCGGTACTCGGCACTGTCATGCAAGGGCTCGCCCTCGGCGAACAGCGACGCTTCCGCGGCCAGGTTGCCCTGCGCGGCCGCCTTGCGGCGTTCGGCCAGCACCAGCGCCGCGCCCAGCTTGTCGCCCGGCACGAAACCGCCACACCGCTGTGCCACCCGCTCGCGTGCCTCGATCATCGCCGGCGCCGCAGTCAGGCCCAACCCGCTCAGTACGTTGTTGTCCAGGCGGTAGCCACCCGGATCGAGTGCGTACTGCGCGCAATAGTCATAGACGCGGCTGAGCATCCAGCGCGCCTCGTGATTGCCGGTGTCGGCCTGTGCGCGCAGGCGCTGGGCGTAGGCATACAGGTCGCTGGCGTCTTCGATGTCGGCGCGCAGGTCCAGCGGCAGGCCCGACGGCAGCGTGTTGCCGCGCTCGAAAGTCGCCAGCCGCCGCGCCAGGGCTTCCGGCACCACCGGCAGCGGCGCTCCGCCGTCACGGCTGGCCATGGCCAGCGGCAGGTCCGGCGACGCCGACGTCGACGCCACGCCCGCGGCATGGCCGCTGGCCCGATACCCGGCCACGCCCAGCACGGCCACCGCCGGCAGCACGAGCAACCAGGTTTTCAGGGTCGGAGCGAAGGCCATCGGCGGTGGTGAGCGTTCACGGCACACAGGAAAGCGCCGAGTTTAGCAAGGCCCGGCAGGCCTGTCTGAACTGCCCCCATTCATCTCAAAGCGGCATCTCAGGCAATACGGAGACGCCCCGATGGTCTAGCATTGCCCCCTTTCCCGCGACTGTCCCCACCGCCATGCCGTTCCTGGAACTGACCCTGCGCTGCACCGAAGCCACCCAGCCCCGCTATGAAAATGCGCTGGAGGACGTCGGCGCACTGGCCGTGACCCTGCTTGATGCCGAAGCCGACACCAGCAACGAACAGGCCATCCTCGAACCCGGCGTGGGGGAAACGCCGCTGTGGGACACCCTGGTGCTGAGCGCGCTGTTCCCCGCCGACAGCAATGCGCTGCTGCTGCTGGCCGCCCTGGAATCCTTCGACCCGGAACTGGACTGGAGCAATGGCAGCTTCCGCGCGGTCGAAGACGAAGACTGGGAGCGCGCATGGCTGGACCAGTTCCAGCCGATGGATTTCGGCAGCCGCACCTGGATCGTGCCGTGGAACCATGAACTGCCGGACGCTGCACAGGCCGCCGATGCCGCCGTGGTGCGGCTGGACCCGGGCCTGGCCTTCGGCTCGGGCACCCACCCGACCACCGCCCTGTGCCTGCGCTGGCTGGACCAGCTGGCCGTGGACGGCCAGCTGCAGGGCCAGCGCGTGCTCGACTTCGGCTGCGGCTCGGGCATCCTCGCGCTGGCCGCGCTGAAGCTGGGCGCCGCCGAAGCGATCGGCGTGGACAACGACCCGCAGGCGCTGGTCGCCACCGCCGACAATGCCGAGCGCAATGGCGAGCAGGCCCGCATGCAGGTGTACCTGCCGCAGGACGAACCGGTCGCCACCTACCCGATCGTGGTCGCCAACATCCTTGCCTCGGCGCTGGATGCGCTGGCCGAGCTGCTGGCCGCACGCGTCGCCGCCGGCGGTCGCATCGCCCTGTCGGGCATCCTGCAGGGCCAGGAAGGCGAACTGCTGCAGCGTTATGCCGCGTGGTTCGACGATCTGCAGGCCACCCAGGATGGCGACTGGATGCGCATCACCGGCACGCGCCGCGCCTGATCGTGATTGAATGACCGCTGGATCCGAGCCCGCGCCCTGAGCATGTCCGAGCCGAACCCGCCGCGCCGCCCTTTGGCCACCTTCCTGCGCCCCGCGTCGGAAGGCGAGGCCGCACCTGCGACCGACGCGCGCACGCCCGACCCGTCGGCGCATGACATCCCTGCCGCGAAGTCCGGGGACCCGGTCGACGCGGCGCTGCCGCCGATGGCGGAGACGCGACAGCTCGATGACACCGTCATCCTCGACGAAGCGACCGTGATCGAACCCGTCCTTGCCGTCCCGGCCGCGCAGGCGGTGGCCGGCGATGCGCCGAGCTTCCTGGGCACTTCGCGGCCGCGCGCGCTGCCGACGCCGCGCTGGCACTGGGTGCTGGTCGCCGGGCTGGCACTGCTGCTGGTACTGCAGAGCGTGCTGGCCGATCGTGCGCGACTGGCCGCCGACGCCGGCAACCGCACCTGGCTGGGCGCACTGTGCGGCGTGCTGCGCTGCAGCCTGCCGGCCTGGCACGAGCCGACCGCGTTCACCATGACCAGCCGCGAGATCCGCCCCCTGCCCGGCCAGGCCGGTGTGCTGCAGGTGCAGGCCAGCATCCGCAACGATGCGCGCTGGGCACAGGCCTGGCCGGACCTGCGCCTGTCACTGTCCGATGCCGATGGCCGGGTGATCGGCAGCGGCGTGTTCACGCCCGCGCAATACCTTGGCGAAAGCCCGGCCACGACCGTGCTGGAACCGGGCCAGAGTGCGCGCATCGCGTTCCGCGTGCAGGAGCCCGCCGCGTCCACCGTCGCATTCACCTTCGACTTCCTCTGACCAGGGTAGAGGCGACCAGCCGTGGCAGGTCGGGCACGCTCGCGCTAGACTGGCCGCCACCACCTCGTCCGGCCGCGCGCTCCGCGCGCACGGGCCAACCGAATCGGGAACCCCCTTGAACGCTGTCCTCTCTCGTCCTGACAACAGTCGTGGCGCTCCCCGGCCACCGCTGCGTGAACACGTCGCCCAGTCCGTGCGCCGCTACCTGCGTGATCTTGATGGCTGCGACGCGGACGATGTCTACGAGATCGTGCTGCGCGAGATGGAAATCCCGCTGTTCGTGGAAGTGCTCAACCACTGCGAAGGCAACCAGAGCCGCGCCGCCGCGATGCTGGGCATCCACCGCGCCACCCTGCGCAAGAAACTGAAGGAATACGGCATCAGCGCCTGAGCGCGCGCGGGTAGTGCCGGCCGCTCGCCGGCAACCCCATGAACGATGGCAGGATGTCGCAGTTGCCGGCCAGCGGCCGGCACTACCGGTAGATCCACGCCATGCGTGGATGCAGCCCCGGCGGGATCACCCGCCGCCGCCCGCCTTCCAGTAGTACCGCACCACATGGAAGAACACCGGCGCGGCGAAGCACACCGAATCGAGCCGGTCGAGCATGCCGCCATGGCCCTCGATCATGTGGCCCCAGTCCTTGATCCCACGGTCGCGCTTGATCGCCGACATCACCAGGCCGCCCCAGAATCCCATCAGGTTGATCAGCAGCGACAGGCCGAACGCCTGCAGCGGCGTGAACGGGGTGATCCACCACAGCGCCGCCCCAAGCGCGCTGGCGCTCAGCACGCCACCCACGAAGCCCTCCACCGTCTTCGACGGCGACAGCTTCGGCGCGATCAGGTGCCGGCCCAGCAGCTTGCCCCAGATGTACTGCAACACGTCCGAGGACTGCACCACGATCACCAGGAAGGCGAACAGCAGCACGTTGCGCGAGGGGTCGTGACCGGGCACGTGCAGGTTCAGCAGCAGCGGCACGTGCGAGATGCAGAACACGCAGATCATCAACCCCCACTGCACCTTCGCGGTGCGCTCCAGGTAGTGCGTGGTATCGCCACCGATGGTCGACAGGATCGGCAGGAACAGGAACGCATAGACCGGGATCAGCAGCGTGTACATGCCGTACCAGTCGATCCACACCAGGTAGTACTGCCACGGCAGCACGATGTAGAACGCAGCCAGCAGCGCGTAGTAGTCGCCTGAACGGGTCGGTGCCAGGGTGATGAACTCGCGCAGCGCGAACAACGAAATGATCGCGAACAGCACGATCACCCCGGCGCGACCGAAGAACAGCGCCAGCCCGACCACGATCGCCATCACCCACCATGCACGGATACGCGACACCAGGTTGGCGATCACCGCGCTGGGCTGACCGCGCTGGCGCCAGCGCAGGGTCTCGGCCACCAGCGTGGCCAGCACCAGCACCGCGCCGACGCCGGCAAACAGCAGGCCGGTCTGCTGGCCGACACTCTGCGTTGCCAGATCGCCAGATACATCCAGCACGAAACTCATGCACGACCTCCATTCGGCGCCAGGTCCAGCAGCGCCTGCCGGCTGCGGGCCAGGAATGCGGCCTTGTCCTCGTCGGCCTGCAGCCGCAGCGGCGTGCCGAAGGTGGCCGTGCACAGCAGCGGCAACGGCAGGAACCGCCCCTTCGGCATCACCCGCTTCAGGTTGTCGATCCATACCGGCACGAACTCCAGCTCCGGCCGTTGCCGCGCCAGATGGTAGATGCCGCTCTTGAACGGCAACAGCGGTTCATCGCCGATATTGCGCGTGCCTTCCGGGAACAGGATCAGCGAGCAGTCTTCGTCCACCGCATCGCGCAGTACCTGCAACGGGTCCTGCTGGCGATGGCCGGCCTCGCGCTCGACCAGAACACCGTTGAACACCGCATCGATCAGGTAGCGACGCAGGCCATCACGCTGCCAGTACTCGGCCGCGGCCACCGGGCGCACCTGGCGCCGCAGTGCCGGTGGCATCGATGACCAGATCAGCACGAAGTCACCATGGCTGGCGTGGTTACCGTAGTACACGCGGCGCTCGCTGGACGGCGCGCAACCGATCCACAGCGCGCGTGCGCCGGTCACCACATGGATCGCGCCACTGCAGGCGCGGGCAATCAGTTCGGCAAACATCGGTCACTCCCATTCACGTCTGCGGCCACACCACGGCCAGCACCAGCAGTGCGAACTGCACTGCGGTCAGCAGGTACTGGCGCAGCAGCAGGCGGCGCATGCCGGACCAGCGCGCATCCCAGCCACGCAGTGGCGCATCGGGCGACGCGCGGCGCAGGCCACTGTCGTGCAGCAGCTGATCGATGCGGCGCGCGGCGGCTTCGCCCTCCAGGCCTTCATCGCGCAGCAGCTGCAGCAGGCTGGCATCCAGCCCCACCCGCCACGCGTGGTAGGCCTGTGCGATGCCCGCGGCAACACTGAGCAGCAACAGGCCGGCAGCGATCATCGCCAGCCCCGGCTCGGTGCCGAGCAGCAGCAGTGCCACCAGCAACATCCCCAGCGACAGCAGCGCCGGCCAACGCCCCTGGCGCAGCAGCAGCTGCATGGTCACCAGATCGGGAACCGTGCTCATGCGCGCGCTCCTGCCGCAGCAGTGATGGCATGCAGATGCGCCGCGTGCAGCACGATGCCGGGGCGTGCAGCCCGCACGATCGCCACTGCCGCGTTCGCATCGGCGGCACGACCACTGCGCAGCAGCCAGGTGGCGACGCTGGCGGCACTGCGCGAATAGCCCAGCGCGCAGCACGCCAGCAGCGGCCCCTGCACGCGCAGACGCTCGATGGCATCGGCCGCCTCGCGCAGCTGTTCCGGCGTGGGCACCACCAGGTCCAGCATCGGCACGCTGGCATACGCCGCGCCCGGCGCGCGGCAGGACAGTTCAGCACAGGTATCGACCACGCCGACCAGCGGTGTTGGCAACGCAGCACAGGGAATGCGTCCCAGCCACACGTCATCCATCACCGGCACCGGCTGCGGCGCACGCCGCGTCCACAGCCGCGAATTGACCCAGGCTGCGCCCAGGTACGGCGCCAGCAGCCAGCGTGCCGCCATGGTCAGGCGACCATCGGCGCGCTTCTGGAACACCGCGGTACCCAGCCCGGCATAGGCCAGCGCCACCAGCAGCAGCGACACCACCGGCCACAGCAGCCACAACGCGGCGCCACGCAGAAGCACCACCGGCACCAGCAGCACAGCGGCCCCCAGCAGGTACACCCCCGCCAGGCGCCAGCGCTTGGCATCACGTGCCGTGCGCCATGCACGCAGCGGTGGCGTGCCCTGCTCCGGCCACAGCCAGACGCACAACCAGCCGGCCAGCAGGCCGGTCGGGATATCGATGAAATGATGCTGGAACGTGGTCAGCACCGACACGCCGATCAGCAGCGCCCACACATGCAGCACCCAGCGCCACACGCCGTGCAGGTACTGTGCGAACTTCACCCACAGCACGATCAGCAACACGATGTGCAGCGACGGTGCCTGGTTGAACGGCTTGTCGAAGCCCAGCAGCACATCGAACAGCCAGCCGAACACACCGCCGATCTGCGGACGCTCGAAGCTGAAGCGCAGCGGCCACAGCAGGAAGCAGCTCACGGCGATCAGCTGTGCGCTCAACAGCCGCAATGCGTGCCGGTCCAGCTCCAGCCGTTGCCGGCACAGGAAGAACGAGACCGCGTAGAACAGGTCGATCGACCAGTACGGCACGATCGTCCATGGCACGAACGGGATGCGGGTCTCCCAGCCGAACGCCATCACCGGCAGGGTAGCGTGGCGGCCGGCCATCCAGTTGGCGAAGCCATAACTGGCGAAGAAGAACGGACCCAGCAGGGCCAGCCACAACAGGGCGCGCCGCCAGGGGCGCCCCTCTGCGGCCAGTGGGGATGCGGCGAGCGTCGCCATCACGCGGTCCGGCGCGCCAGCGATACGGTGAAGATGCCGAAGTCGTCGATACGCTGCGCCACCTTCTCGAACCCGGCCAGGCGCACCAGTTCGTCCATCTCCTGCTGGGTACGGCGGCGCATCACCCACGCCGCGCCACCGCGGTGGCTGGTCAAGGCACGGGCAATGAATTCCAGCTGCGGGTGCCAGGGCTGGCCGGTATAGGCCAGGTAGCCACCCACCGGCACCGCTGCGGCAATGCCCTGCAGCGAGCGCAGCACGGCGTCGTTGTCGGGGAACAGTTCGTACAGGCCCGAGACTACCGCCAGCGTCGGCGCTGGATCGACCTTGGCCAGCTGTGCCGGGTCGAACGCATCACCCTGCTCGAAGCGCGCGATGTCGGCCGCGCCCAGGCGCTGGATCAACGCCTGGCCCTGGGTCACGTTCAGATCGCTGAAGTCGCGCAGCACGATGCGGTCGGCGCGCTGCTCGCCCTGGCCCAGTGCTTCCAGCACATAGCGGCCATGGCCGGCGGCCACGTCCAGCACCCGCACCGGCGTGCCCTGCCCGCGCAGGCGCTGTGCGGCGTCGCGCAGCAGTTCCTGCAGGTGCTGGCCACGCACGCGGATGCCACGCCAGCCGATCGCATCCAGGTAGTTGCGGTCGACCATCCGCCCCAATGGGCCCTTGCCGCGCGCCTCATTCCGGTAGATGTAGTCCAGCGTGCTACCGGAATCGAAACCGGTCTGCAGGCCCAGCGCGATGCCTTCGGACAGCGTGCCGCCGAAGCGCAGGCCGCCACGTACCACGCGCCAGCGCAGGTCGGCCAGGCTGTTGCGTTCCGGTGGCCAGGCCAGTATCTCCGACTCTTCGAAGGTCGGCCCATGGCGGTGCGCGTCGCGCCGTGACAGCTCGCGCAACGGTTCGGCGAAACGCGCCTGGATGAAGCTGCGGATGCGCGCCAGTGCCGGTGCCCGATCGCGCTCGCCCAGCGTGTCGTGGAAGAAGCCCGGCAGGTGCACCCGCTCCTTGATCGGGCTGGACAGGCGCTCATAGAAGCGATCCTGCGGGCCACGGTGCACCACGAAATCCGAGCCGGACACCAGCAGCTGCACCGGCACGCTGATCGCCTGCGCATCGGCCACGATGCGGTCGGCCGCTTCGTACAGGCCCAGCAGCACGCGCACCGAGATCGGCCGGGTGATCAGCGGATCGGTACGGTAGCTTTCCACCCGCGCCGGGTCATGGGTCAGCCACTGCGGCTTGACGTAGCTGTTGACGAAGAAGTTGCCGCGCAGCTTCTGCATCAAGGCCAGGCCCGGCCGCGCGAACGGCACGTACAGCTTCACCTTGAACGCCGGTGAAGCCATCACCAGCGCACGCAGGCGTGGCGCGTAATCGTGCACCCAGGTCGCGGCGACCACCGCCCCTACGCTCTGCGCGATCACCACGATGTCTTCCACCGCAATGCCGTGCTCGGCGCCGATGTGGGCGATGAAGCTGTCCAGGTCGCGCACCAGCGCCGGGAAGCCCGGTGCATCGCCACGCGCACCCGGCGAACGGCCATTGCCGCGCGCATCCCAGGCGAAAAAGGCGGTGTCGGGCAGGTCCAGCTCATCGACCAGGTGGGTGACGCGCCCGGAGTGCTCGTGGCCGCGGTGCAGCAGCACGATGGCCCGGGTGGCCGGGGTTGCGGTGGTGCCCGCCCAGTACCGGTAGAACAGCGGTACCTGGTCGAAGCTGTGGAATTCCCGTTCCTGCGCCTGACGCATGCAATCTCCTGATTGTCTTTTTGTATCTGCTTGATTAATTCGACGAAACCGCCGTTTCCCGCAGTCCGCGACGGACGCGGTTGATCATGGTCAGCATGCACAGCACCGCCATGGCCGCAGCCACGCCAGTGACCGTCATCGCGCCAACCCACTCAAACGCCAGCAGCAGACCCAGCACGCCGACGACGAAGGCGCGGTCACTCTTGCCCATCGGGCCGTCATAGCGGCGGCTGGCACCGACCATCAGCCCCAGCACCCCGGCGTACTCGCTCAGCGCCGCCGTCCAGGCCACCAGCCACAGCACTTCCGGGCGCACGCCCGGCACGCTGAGCAGGCTCAGGTACAGCGCCGCGTCGGCGATCACATCGCACAGCTCGTTCAGATAGGCGCCCAGCCGCGACTGCTGGCCGAACTCGCGGGCCAACATGCCGTCCACGGCGTTGAGCGCCATGCGCAGCAGCATCCACAGCGGCAGCAGCAGGTACAGCAGGGGCCGGGCCGGCGCGCAGCACCAGACGGCGGCAGCGACCAGCAGCGAGACCACGGCCGCGGTCACGGTCACCGCATTGGCGGTGATCCCCATGCGGTACAGACCGCGTACGGCCGGACGCAACAGGTCCTGAAAACGTCCTTTCAATGCATAGATCGACACGATCCGAACCCGCTGATCCTTGGCAGTTCCGGCACAGCCTACCCGATTGGAGCAGCGCGCCCCATCGAATTGCTTGCGGACCGCCCCCGGCCAGGCTGTGCTGAAGGCGGCCACAGGCCGTGGGTGCGGGTCGATTTTCCCCGCCGGCGCCCGCCACCGGCCCCCACCGCCTACAATATCGGCCCCGCTCCGCTGCCGATTCTGTCCCATGACTGCTGATCTGTTGCCCGTCCGCCGGGCCCTCCTCTCCGTTTCCGACAAGACCGGCCTGGTCGAGCTGGCCACTGCGCTGGCGGCACGCGGCGTGGAGCTGTTGTCCACCGGCGGCACCGCCAAGGCGATCCGCGATGCGGGCCTGGCCGTGAAGGACGTGGCCGAGGTCACCGGCTTCCCGGAAATGATGGACGGCCGGGTCAAGACCCTGCACCCGATGGTGCACGGCGGCCTGCTGGGCCGCTCCGGCCTGGATGACGCAGTGATGGCCGAGCACGGTATCGGTGCCATCGACCTGCTGGTGCTGAACCTGTACCCGTTCGAATCGGTCACCGCCCAGGCCGACTGCACCCTGGCCGACGCGGTCGAGAACATCGACATCGGCGGCCCGGCCATGCTGCGCTCGGCGGCCAAGAACTTCGCCCGCGTGGCGGTGGCCACCGATCCGTCGCAGTACGCCGAGCTGCTGGCCTCGCTGGAGGCCAACAACGGCCAGCTGACGGCGGCCACCCGCTTCGCATTCTCGGTGGCCGCGTTCAACCGCGTCGCCCAGTACGATGCGGCGATCAGCAACTACCTGTCGGCGGTCACCGCCACTGACGCCGCCGTGCCGGCCCGTGCCGAGTACCCGGCGCAGATGAACTCCACCTTCGTGAAGGTGATGGACCTGCGCTATGGCGAGAACCCGCACCAGAGCGGCGCGTTCTACCGCGACCTGTACCCGGTGCCGGGCACGCTGGCCACCTTCCAGCAGCTGCAGGGCAAGGAGCTGAGCTACAACAACCTGGCCGACGCCGATGCGGCGTGGGAATGCGTGCGCCAGTTCGATGCGCCGGCCTGCGTCATCGTCAAGCACGCCAACCCGTGCGGCGTGGCCGTCGGTGCCGGCAACGGCGATGCCTACGAGCTGGCCTACGCCACCGACCCGACCAGCGCCTTCGGCGGCATCATCGCCTTCAACAAGCCGCTGGATGCCGCCACCGCCAAGGTGATCCTCGACCGCCAGTTCGTCGAAGTGCTGATCGCCCCGGACTACGAGCCGGCCGCGCTGGAGTACGCGCAGAAGAAGGCCAACGTGCGCGTACTGCGCATCCCGCACGGCGACGGCCTGAACAACTTCGACAGCAAGCGCGTCGGCTCGGGCCTGCTGCTGCAGTCCTCGGACAACCGCGGCATGACCCGCGACGAACTGAAGGTGGTCAGCAGGCTGGCGCCGACCGACAAGCAGTTCACCGACCTGCTGTTTGCCTGGAAGGTCGCCAAGTTCGTGAAGTCCAACGCGATCGTCTATGCCAAGGACAACCGCACCATCGGTGTCGGTGCCGGCCAGATGAGCCGCGTGTACTCGGCCCGCATCGCCGGCATCAAGGCCGCCGATGCGAACCTGGTGGTCGAGGGCTCGGTGATGGCCTCCGACGCTTTCTTCCCGTTCCGCGATGGCATCGATGCCGCTGCAGCCGCCGGCATCAAGGCGGTCATCCAGCCGGGCGGTTCGATGCGCGATGCCGAAGTGATCGCCGCCGCCGACGAACATGGCCTGGCCATGGTGTTCACCGGCGTGCGCCACTTCCGCCACTGATCCGCATCACCAAGCCGGGCCCTGCCCGGCTTTTCTCTTCCGTACCCGAGAACCCTGTCCCATGAAGATCCTCGTCATCGGCTCTGGCGGCCGCGAACACGCCCTGGCATGGAAGCTGGCCCAGTCCTCCCGTGTCACCGAAGTGATCGTGGCGCCCGGCAACGCCGGTACCGCCAGCGAAGACACGTGCCGCAACGTGGCAGTCAAGGTGACCGATATCGACGGCCTGCTGGCGTTGGCCCAGGCCGAAGGCGTAGCGCTGACCGTGGTCGGCCCGGAAGTACCGCTGGTGGCCGGCGTGGTCGACCGCTTCCGCGCCGCCGGCCTGCGCATCTTCGGGCCAACCGCCGCCGCCGCGCAGCTGGAAGGCAGCAAGGCCTACGCCAAGGACTTCCTGGCGCGCCACAACATCCCCACCGCGTACTACGCCGTGCACAGCGACGTGGACGCCGCGCTGGCGTATGTGCGCGAGAAGGGCGCACCGATCGTGGTCAAGGCCGATGGCCTGGCCGCCGGCAAGGGCGTGATCGTGGCGATGAGCCTGACCGAGGCCGAGGACGCGGTGCGTGACATGCTGTCCGGCAACGCGTTTGGCGATGCCGGTGCGCGCGTGGTCATCGAGGAATTCCTCGACGGTGAGGAAGCCAGCTTCATTTCGATGGTGGACGGCGTGCATGCGCTGCCGATGGCCACCTCGCAGGACCACAAGCGCGTCGGCGACGGCGACACCGGCCCGAATACCGGCGGCATGGGCGCCTATTCGCCGGCCCCGGTGGTGACGCCGGAGGTGCATGCACGGGTGATGCGCGAGGTGGTGAACCCCACCGTGCAGGGCATGATCGCCGACGGCATCCCGTTCACCGGTTTCCTCTACGCCGGCCTGATGATCGATGCCAGCGGCGCACCGAAGGTGATCGAATTCAACGTGCGCTTTGGCGACCCGGAAACCCAGCCAGTGATGCTGCGCCTGCAGTCGGACCTGGTCGAGCTGGTGGAAGCGGCTATCGATGGCCGCCTGGATGAGGTCGAAGCGCAGTGGGACGCGCGCCCGTCGCTGGGCGTGGTGCTGGCGGCCAGGCCGTACCCGGAAGCGCCGATCACCGGTGACGTGATTTCCGGCCTGGACGACGTGCCGGCCAGTGCCAAGGTGTTCCATGCCGGTACGGCATTGGATGCGCAGGGCCACGTGGTCAGTGCGGGCGGTCGCGTGCTGTGCGTGGCCGCACTGGGCGACAGCGTGCGCGACGCGCAGGCCAATGCCTATGCCGGCGTGGCCAAGGTGAGCTGGGCCAACGCGTTCCACCGCAACGACATTGGCTGGCGCGCGATCGCACGCGAAGAGTGACGACCGCGCCGCAGCCACGCAGGGCGTGGCTCTACTGACATTGGTAGATCCACGCCATGCATGGATGAGAACGCCACCGAAAAGAAAAGGCCCGGCAATGCCGGGCCTTTTCATTGCTTCAACACCGTCCCGCCTTACGCGGTGAACAGCGCCTTCATCTTCTTCAGCGCGTTCGCTTCAACCTGGCGGATGCGCTCGGCCGACACGCCGTACTCGTCGGCCAGTTCCTGCAGCGTCACCTTGCTGTCCGCGTCCAGCCAGCGGCGGCGGATGATGTCGCGCGAACGCGCATCCAGTTCCGCCAGGCCTTCGCGCAGCAACTGCATCTGGTTGTCTTCGCTGTCGGCACGTTCGTAGGCCATCGACGGGTCTTCGTCGTCGGCGACCAGGAACGCGGCCGGCGACGGCGGCGCGTGCTCGTTGTCCTCGTCGGTCGGCGCATCGAACCCGATATCGCGACCCGACAGGCGCGACTCCATTTCCATGACCTCGCGCTCGGACACGTTCAGGTCCTTGGCCACCGCGCTCACTTCCGCCGCGTTCATCCAGCCCAGGCGCGTCTTCGACTTGCGCAGGTTGAAGAACAGCTTGCGCTGCGCCTTGGTGGTGGCGACCTTCACGATGCGCCAGTTCTTCAGGATGAACTCGTGCATCTCGGCACGGATCCAGTGCACCGCGAAGGAGACCAGGCGCACGCCCATGTCCGGGTCGAAGCGCTTGACCGCCTTCATCAGGCCGATGTTGCCTTCCTGGATCAGGTCGCCCAGGGCAAGGCCGTAGCCGTTGTAGCCGCGGGCGACGTGCACCACGAAGCGCAGGTGCGAATGCACCAGCTCGCGGGCAGCGTCCAGATCGTTGCCGTCGCGGAAGCGACGGGCCAGGTCCTGTTCGTCATCGACCGACAGCACCGGGATCTGGTGCACGGCACCGATGTAGGCGTCCAGCGAACCGAGCGCACTGGGAATCGGGAGATTGTTTGCCACAAGGGCAGTAGAGGTGTTCTGGCTCATAGGCACCCATCTTAGCAGTCCGGGATTTGGACTGCTAAAGGAGGAAAAAGTTCCAGCATCCCATTGATGCAACACTGGTCCCAAACAGAGCCCTACCGTAGCGCGATTTGATGACAGTGGCGAGCATGCTTTTCGGGATTCACAATCCCTTGGAATTCAAGCAATTACCTGCCGTAAAGCGGCCGATTCCGGTCAAGCGGAGCTGAACGGGCCGTTCTGAAGGCCCATTCAGGCCCGGGAACGTTGCCCGGTGTTCAGGCCCAGCGGCCCGCCGGCCCTCAGAGTGCCGAGCGCGGCGGCAGCGACCAGTCGATCGGGGCCTGGCCGCGGCGCTGCAGGTACTCGTTGGCCATCGAGAAATGACGACAGCCGAGGAAGCCCCGATGGGCCGAAAGCGGCGACGGATGCGGCGACTTCAGCACGCGATGGCGGCGGGTGTCGATCACCTTGCCCTTCTGCTGCGCATAGGCGCCCCAGAGCATGAACACCAGCCCTTCGCGCTCGCGGTTGAGCACATCCACCACGTGGTCGGTGAAGCCTTCCCAGCCACGACCCTGGTGCGCACCGGCCTTGCCCTCTTCCACCGTCAGTACCGCATTGAGCAGCAGCACGCCACGCTGCGCCCACGGAATCAGGCAGCCGTGGTCCGGACGCGGGATACCGAGATCGCTCTCGATCTCCTTGTAGATGTTCAGCAGCGACGGCGGCACCGGCACGCCCGGCGGCACCGAGAAACTCAGGCCATGTGCCTGGCCGCGACCGTGGTACGGGTCCTGCCCGAGGATCACCACCTTCACCTGCTCGAACGGCGTGGCGTCGAACGCGGCGAAGATCTGCGGGCCGGGCGGGAACACCGCCGCGCCACTGGCCTTGCGCTGGCGCAGGAAGCTGGACAGCTCGCGCATCTGCGGCTGCAACAGGTAATCGCCGACATGCTGCTTCCAGCTCGGTTCCAGCTGGATCGTCGGGGTGTCGGCTACTTCATCCATCATCGCAACAGAGGTCCATCGTTCAATCGGGCCAGCCTCAGCTGGAACAGCACCTTGGTGACCAGCAGCCGTTCTTCGATCGGCTTGAGCACCAGGTCGTTGGCACCGGACTGCAGCAGCCCGGTCTGGTTGTGCGGGTTGCCATCGCCGGTCATCACCAGCACCGGCAGGCGGCGCTTGCCGTAGCCGAAATCCACGCGCACGCGCTGCACCACGTCGCGACCGCTCAGTTCGCCCTTCAGGGTGACGTCGGTCAGCACCAGGTCGATGCGGTGGCGACTGCGGCCCAGCGACTCGGCGGTGAGCAGGGTGAACGCTTCTTCGGCGCTGACCACGTGCAGCACGTTCAACTGCTGGCGTTCCAGCATGCGCTTGGTGGCCTCGGCCACCACGCGGCTGTCCTCGATATAGAGGATGGTGGCGCCGGGGATGGTCTGCGGCTGCACGTAGCCGCGGATGAAGGTCGCCAGTGCTTCATGGCCGAGCGATTTGTCGAAATAGTCGGTGACGTACTCGGTGAAGCGGCGCTGCTCCAGGTGCTGCTGGGCATCGCCGGAGACCACGATCACCGGCACATAGGCCTGGCCGGCCGCTTCGCGCACCATCCGCGCCAGCGCCAGGCCGTCGCCATCGCGCAGGGTCAGCGAGGTCGTCACCAGGTCCACCGGCCCCTGTGCCAGCGCCTGCTGTGCGTCCTCGATGCTGTCGCAGCCGATCACCTCCACGCCCGGCAGGTCACGCTGCAGGACGTCGGCGATCAGCTTGCGCACCAGCTTCGAGCCATCGACCACCATCACCCGCGTCGCGGGCCCTTCAAGGTGTTTCAGCGCTTGCGGTTGCATGCCGGTCTCAGGTGTCGGTCGGGCGGGTCTGGCGGAGGAAGTGGCCGGTGACCAGCCAGGCGCCCAGCCAACCCAGCAGCAGCGTGCCGAGCAGGACCAGGCCGCCGTGCAGCAGGTCCAGGCCGTGCAGCACGAACGGGCTGCCGTAGCTGCGCGAGAGTTCGGCCAGCGGCATGCGCAGGGCGGCACCCGCAGCGCCGATCAGGGCCAGCGCCACCGCGCCGGCGCCCAGCCCGTACCACGCGCCCAGGTACAGGAACGGGCGGCGGATGAAGCCATCGCTGGCGCCGAGCAGCTGCAGCACGCCGATCTCTTCGCGGCGGGCCTGGATGTCCAGGCGCACCGTGTTGCCGACCACCAGCGCGGCACCTGCGCCGAGCAGGACCGACAGCACCTGCACCAGCCGCGCACCGAAGGCAAGCCAGGCATCCAGTCGCTGGCGCCACAGCGCGTCGTGCTGCACCAGATCGGCCTCGGGCAGGCTTTCCAGCGCGCGCGCCAGGCGTGCGTCGTCCTTGCCCTGGCCGGGAGTGATCACCAGCAGCGAAGGCAGCGGATTGTCGTTGAGTGCGTCGATCGCCTCACCCAGGCCGGCATCGCGCAGTTCCTGCAGGCCCTGCTCGGGCGTGCGCACGTTCACTTCGGCCACGTCGTCGCGGTCGCGCAGCTGGCCGGCCATGCGCAGCGCGCCGGGTGCATCGACGTTGCCCTTCAGGAACACGTTGATGTCGCGCGACTGCTGCACGCTGCCGGCGAACTGCTTGAGGTTGTCCAGCGCGATCGACAGGCCCAGCGGCAGCGCCAGCGCCAGCGCCATGACCATCACCGTCAGCAGGGTCGCCCATGGCTTGCGGCAGGCGCGGCCCAGGCTGAACACCACGCTGTGCACGTGGTGCTGGAACCAGACGCCCACGCGCGAGGGGGCGGCGGCTTCGCTGTTTTCGTTCTTCGCCATCGGTTACTCCGCCAGGTCCTGCGGCGAGATGTCATCCACCAGCCGGCCATGGTCGAGGATCAGCACGCGCTTGCGCATGCGGCGCAGCAGCGGCAGGTCGTGGCTGACCACCAGCACGCTGGTGCCGCGCGAGGGCAGCTCGGCGAACAGGGCCATGATCTCCGCCGCCAGGGTCGGGTCGAGGTTGCCGGTCGGCTCATCGGCCACCAGCAGCTTGGGCTCGCCGACGATGGCGCGGGCGATGCCCACGCGCTGCTGCTCGCCGGCCGACAGCTGCGAGGGCAGCGCCTTCTCGCGATGGCCCAGGCCCATCCGCTCCAGCACCGAGCGCACGCGCTTGCTGATGTCGCCACGGCGGGTGCCGCGCAGGATCAGCGGCAGCGCCACGTTCTCGGCGATCGAGCGGTCCATCAGCAGCCGGTGGTCCTGGTAGACCGCGCCCACCGCGCGTCGGTGGCGGGGCACGTCGCCGCCGCGCACCTTCAGCAGGTTGCGCTCGTCGAACACCACCGCGCCGCGGCTGGGCCGCTCGTCGAGGTGGATCAACTTGAGCAGGGTGCTCTTGCCCGCACCGGAATGGCCGGTGACGAACAGCATCTCGCCCGGCGCGACCTCGAAGCTGACATCGATCAGCGCCTCGTGGCCACCGGCGTACTGTTTGCTGACATTGTCGAAGCGCAGGACACTCATGCCCCGATTATGCAGGAGCGGCGCGACCTCGTGGAGACGGTCGCGCGATAGGTAGTGCCGGCCGCTGGCCGGCAGCTGTGTGGGTTGCCTGCCAGGGTGGGTGCCGACCGTTGGTCGGCACACCGGTCAAGGTCACCCGACCAACGGTCGGGGGCTACCTGCTGATCGGCAGCGCCGATCAGCTGCCCGACAGCATCCGGCGGATCTTGCGGCCGATGCGGGTCAGGAACGAATCGCCGCTGTCGGCCGCCGTGCGCACCGGCTTGGCCACCACCTGCACCGGGGTCACCGGGCTGGCGCCGTTGCCGGCGTTGGCCTGCACGCCCTCGCCACCCTCGACCGGACGGCCGTGGCGACGACGACGGCGCTTGCGCGGCTTGCGCTCGCCATCCACGGCACCTTCCGGCGCGCCCTCGGCGCGGGGCGGGCGCGGCGGACGCGGAGCCTGGGCGACAGCGGCTTCAGCACCTTCGGCCGGGGCAGCTGCAACCTGCTCGCCTTCCACGCGCGGCTTGCGCGGGCCACGCGAACGGCGCTCGCCGCTGCGCTCACCGTCGCGACGCTCGCCACGGCCACCGCCGGAGCGGCCCCCACTGCGACCACCACCACGGCGCTCTTCTTCAGCGGCGCGGGCTTCGCGCGCTTCACGGAAGATCTGGCCGACGCTCTCGTTCTCCTCACCTTCCTCGCCAGCAGCCGGGGCCGGACGTTCCGGGCGCGGCAGCGGCGTCAACAGTTCCTTGGTGACCGGCTCGGACGGGATCTTCTGCTCGATGTAGGCCTCGATGTCCGGCAGGCCCATCGCGTAGCGTTCGCAGGCGAAGCTGATCGCATCACCCTCTTCGCCCAGGCGCGCGGTACGACCGATGCGGTGCACGTAGTCTTCGGCGTCGAACGGCAGGTCGTAGTTGTAGACGTACTTGATGCCGTCGATGTGCAGGCCACGCGCGGCCACGTCGGTGGCCACCAGGATTTCCAGCTGGCCCTTCTGGAAGCGGTTGAGCAGGCTCTCACGCTTCTTCTGCGGCACGTCGCCGGACAGCACGCCGACGCGGTAGCCGGCCTTTTCCAGCGAGCGGGCGACGCGCTCGACGAACACCTTGGTATTGACGAACACCATGGTGCGCGCGCCTTCACTGCGCGACAGCAGGCCCAGCAGCAGCGGGATCTTCTCGTCGTCGGCCGGGAAATAGATGCGCTGGCGCACGCGCGCAGCGGTGATGGTCTCGGCTTCGACCACCAGCTTCTGCGGCTCGTTCATGTGCTCGTAGGCCAGCTCCAGCACGCGATGGCTGAGGGTGGCACTGAACAGCAGGGTCTGGCGGATGATGCGTTCCGGCATGCGGCGCAGCAGGAAGCGGATGTCCTTGATGAAGCCCAGATCGAACATGCGATCGGCTTCGTCCAGCACGCAGATCTCGCAGGCGTGCAGCGAAACCACCTTGTGCTGCTTGACGTAGTCGATCAGGCGACCCGGGGTGGCGATGATCACGTCCACGCCCTGCTGCAGCAGCTCACGCTGCTTGTCGTAATCCACGCCACCGTAGACCAGCGCGAAACGCAGGCCCAGGTCGGAACCGAACTTCACCGCATCCTTGTGGATCTGGATGGCCAGTTCGCGGGTCGGGGCAAGGATCAGCGCACGCGGATCCTCCGGCTTGCGGTCGGCCAGCGCCGGGCGGGTCAGCAGGCGGTTCACGACAGCGACCAGGAAGGCCAGGGTCTTGCCGGTGCCGGTCTGGGCCTGGCCGGCAACATCACCGCCGGGCAGCGCGACCGGCAGGGTCAGCGCCTGGATCGGGGTGCAGCGGGTGAATCCGGCTCCTTCAAGGCCGGCCTGCAGGGCCGGATGCAGCTCGAAGGAGGAGAAGGTCAAATCGGTCAGCGGTTTGTCGCTCATGAGTCCGTCTTGGTATGGCCGCCGGCCCGTGGGGCGGCTGGCACTTCATCGTCTAGGGGCACCGTCGCAAACTGCGGCCCCTGCGGCGGGTTGGCAGGCTGGGACCACCGGTCCGCGCGCCGCACAATGCCCCAGTTTACCGCACTCGGGCAGGCAAACCGGAATGCGGCGTCTCATGGCGTCCAGAGACGCCACCTTCACCCAGCCACACCGGACTTGAACGGCCTGCCCGGGTTCGCTGGTGTCGCCCACTGCCAGCCCCATGTACAGGAAGACAGTGAAATCCGACACATACCGGCCATCGAAGCGATCACGATACGCTGGGTTCCAACCGGCGCCTGTCCCTGCCCTGCGATAGGGGTACACTGCCGGCCGTGAGCGTCCAGGCATCCCGCCGAACGCACCGCGGCAGTGCGCCGCGAGGCAACGACGAGGGTCGCGCCACCGGGCATGGCCCAGTTCACCCACCTCCGGCATGGCCGGGTGCAATCCAAGACGAGAAACCAAGATGAGCGACAAGGTTGTACATGTCGGCGACGCCGACTTCGATAGCGCAGTGCTGAATTCCAAGGAACCGGTGCTGGTCGATTTCTGGGCCGAGTGGTGTGGCCCCTGCAAGATGATCGCCCCGGCGCTGGACGAACTGGCCGATGCCTACCAGGGCCGCGCCAAGATCGCCAAGGTCAACGTCGACCACAACCGCGCACTGGCCGCCAAGTACCACGTGCGTTCGATTCCGTACCTGGTCGTGTTCAAGGACGGCGAGAAGGTCGGCGAGCAGATCGGTGCGGTGGGCAAGGCCCAGCTGGCCGGCCTGCTGGACAAGGCCCTGGCCTGATCCTGCTGTTCCCGGCAGCCGCTGCCCGCGGCTGCCGGCGGGCGCCCCGCGTCCATCATGAATGCTGTTCCCGGCGACCCTTGCATGCCGCCGCAGGCCGATGATAGTGTCGGCATATCCGGCCGCGCTCGCGTGCCGCACCCTCTGGACGCAGTTTCTTCCAGACCCATTCCCAACGTTCGCCGCCCCAGCCGGGCGCTCGCACCTTCAAGCGAGGAATAACGCTCTTGTCCGATAACACTTCCGAAACCGGCAGCGCCGATGCGCCCGCCGAAAAGCGCGTGCGCAAGCCCCGCGTGAGCAAGGCCGCCGCCCCGGCAGCCGCCGAAACCAGTGCCGCTCCGGCGCAACCGACCCTGCCGCTGGCAGCCGCGCCCGAAGCGCCGGCACCGGCTGCAGCCGCCCCCGCGCCGAGCGCGCCTGCCACTGAAGCCCCCGCCTCCGGCGGCGGTGAGGGTGGCGAAGGCCGCGAATCCGGACAGCGCCAGCAGAACCACCAGGGCGGTGGGCAGCACCAGGGCCAGGGTCAGAACAACAACCCCTACAACCAGAACGGCCAGCAGGGCCAAGGCAATCGCCGCGACCGTTTCCGCAACCGTCGCGACCGCGACCGCAACCGCGGTGGCCGCGATGACGGCATGCCGCAGGACGGCGGCGAGCAGCAGCCCTTCGTGCCGCGCCCGCACGCCAACGTGCCCGAGGGCTTCCCGGTCTACTCGCTGAGCGACCTCAAGCGCATGCCGGCACAGAAGCTGCTGGAGATCGCCGAGCAGCTGCAGATCTCCGAAGGCGTGGCCCGTGCCCGCAAGCAGGACGTGATCTTCGCCCTGCTGAAGGTGCTGACCCGCCACGGCGACGGCGTTGCCGCCGATGGCGTGCTGGAAATCCTGCCGGACGGCTTCGGCTTCCTGCGCGCGGCCGAAGCCAGCTACCTGGCCGGCCCGGACGACACCTACATCTCGCCCAGCCAGATCCGCCGCTTCAACCTGCGCACCGGCGACCACATCTCCGGCCGCATCCGCTTCCCGAAGGACGGCGAGCGCTACTTCGCGCTGAACATCGTCGACACCATCAACGGTGAGCCGATCGAAGCGTCGAAGAACAAGGTGCTGTTCGAGAACCTGACCGCGCTGTTCCCGCGCCGCCGCTTCACCCTGGAGCGTGGCAACGGTTCGTCGGAAGACATCACCGGCCGCATCCTCGACCTGATGGCGCCGCAGGGCAAGGGCCAGCGCTCGCTCATCGTGTCCCAGCCGAAGGCCGGCAAGACGATGATGATGCAGCAGGTCGCCACTGCCATCACCACCAACCATCCGGACGTGCACCTGATCGTGCTGCTGATCGACGAACGCCCGGAAGAAGTGACCGAAATGCAGCGCACCGTGCGCGGCGAGGTCATCAGCTCGACCTTCGACGAGCCGGCCGCGCGCCACGTGCAGGTGGCCGAAATGGTCATCGAGCGCGCCAAGCGCCTGGTCGAGCACAAGAAGGACGTGGTGATCCTGCTCGACTCGATCACCCGTCTGGCCCGCGCCTACAACAACGTGGTGCCGAGCTCGGGCAAGGTGCTGACCGGTGGTGTGGACGCCAACGCCCTGCACCGCCCGAAGCGCTTCTTCGGTGCCGCGCGCAACGTGGAGGAAGGCGGCAGCCTGACCATCATCGCCACCGCGCTGGTCGACACCGGCTCGAAGATGGACGAGGTGATCTACGAAGAGTTCAAGGGCACCGGCAACAGCGAAGTGCACCTGAGCCGCCGTATCGCTGAAAAGCGCGTGTTCCCGGCCATCGACATCAACCGTTCCGGCACCCGCCGCGAGGACCTGCTGATCGAGCCGGAACTGCTGCAGAAGATCTGGATCCTGCGCAAGCTGCTGCATCCGATGGATGAAATGGCCGCGATGGAGTTCCTGCTGGACAAGATGAAGAACACCAAGTCCAACGACGAGTTCTTCGGTTCGATGAAGCGCTGATCCACGGCATTGCATCGAAAGGAACCTGCCGCTCGCTGCGGCAGGTTTTTTTTTGCCTGCAGGGCGACCCACTTCACTTTGCCGCCGCCGACTTTTGGCGATAATCCGCCCGATACCCTGCCCGGCCCTGCGGGCGTGGCCACCGATTCCGCTGTCGCCCCTTCCGGAGAACCGGTCGGGTCCAGCCTCCTGCCGGATCCGTCGACGCATGCGAACGCTGTCTCCCCGCCTCAACCTGGGCAAGCTGATCCTCGCCCTGGCCCTGCTCAGCGCCATCATCGCCCTGGCCAATACCCTGCTGGCCAGCTACCGCGTGCAGCGCGACCAGCTGGTCGGCAATACCCTGGAAGCCAACCGCGTCTATGCCACCAAGCTGGCCGAGACCACCCAGAACTTCCTGTTGGCCGCGCAGCAGGAGCTGGCCTACGCCGCCACCCGGCTCGGCCAGAGTGACCTCGATCCGGCACAGGCGCAGGACGAGGCCAGCCGCCTGCAGCTGCAGACCAACAGCTTCAATTCCTCGCTGGTGGTGGACGCCGACGGCCTGGTGATCGCCACCTCGCCGCAGACCCTGCAGCTGCAGGGCGAGGTCCTGCACAGCGTCGGCAACAATGCCGCATTGGCTGCACGCCAGCCGATGATCAGCGACCCGTACCAGTCGACCACAGGCAAGCTGCTGGTCTCGCTGTCGCACCCGATCTTCGACCGCCAGGGCCACTATCGCGGCTACGTCAGCGGCACCCTGTACCTGCGCCAGCGCAGCGCGCTGCATACGCTGCTGGGCAAGCACTACTACCGCGACGGCTCCTACCTGTACGTGGTCGACCGCCATGGCCGCCTGCTGTACCACGCCGACGGCAAGCGGGTCGGCGACTACGTGGTCGGCAACCCGGCGGTGAAGGCGGTGGTGCGCGGTGAGCGCGGCGCGCAGCAGGTCCGTAACAACCTGGGCGTGTCGATGCTGGCCGGTTACGCGCCGGTACCGGCCACTGGTTGGGGCATCATCGCCCAGCGGCCGACCGAGGCCACATTGCAGCCGTTGTCACGGTTGATGACCGCGGTGATCTGGAACGCGATCCCGCTCGGCCTGCTGTCACTGCTGATCACCTGGTGGTTCGCCCGGCGCATCTCGATGCCGCTGTGGCAGCTGGCGCGCAACGTGCAGGGTGGCGAGGACACCGGCAGCGCGATCAACCACGTCAGCGGCATCCGCGCATGGTACTTCGAGGTTGCCCAGCTCAAGCAGGCGGTCCTGCACAGCTTCAACGCCCTGCAGGACCGCATTGGCACACTCAACCGCGCCAACCGTACCGATCCGCTGACCGGCCTGCTCAATCGCCGCGGCCTGCAGCAGGCGCTGGATGCGCTGCAGGTGCAGGGCATTCCGTTCGCGATCCTGGCGCTGGACATCGATCGCTTCAAATCGATCAACGACAGCCACGGCCATGACGTCGGTGACGCCGCCATCGTCCATATCGCCGACCAGATGCGCCGCTACTCGCGCGACAGCGACATCCTCTGCCGTGCCGGTGGCGAGGAATTCCTGCTGCTGCTGCCGGGCATCAGTACGGACTCGGCGCGCCAGGCCGGCGAGCGCCTGCGCCAGCACATCGCCGATCATCCGTTCGAGCCGGTCGGCACCATCACCGTGTCGCTGGGCGTGGCCCACTTCCCCAGCTTCCATGTCGATGCCGAGCAGGCGCTGCGGCTGGCCGACAAGGCCCTGTACATGGCCAAGGAACAGGGCCGCAACCGCGTGGTGGTCTACCCGTACGCGGACTGAAAAGCGGCCGGCCTGGCCGACCGCTCCATCGCACCGGGCTCAGCGCTGCGCCAGCGGCGTCAGCAGGCGCAGGCCGCGCTGGGTGCCATCGACCATGTACACGCCGCCGGCCGGCAGCAGATCACTTCCCGCCTGTCCGGCGCCATCCGGCGTGCGCCAGGGTGCGGCCTGGCGCGGGCCGGGGATGAAGGCACGCCAGCGGCCGTAGCGTTCCGGCTGGCCGTTGTCGCTGTTGTTCAGGGCGAAAGTGACCGGCACGCGCACGGTCCATGAATCCCGCGTGCTGTCCTCGCCGGTGGTCGGCGGCGAGAAGGTCCACTTGCGGGCCGCACTGATACTGGCCTTGGCGAAGATGTCGCGCATCCTGGCCATGGTCCGTTCCGGTGCGACCACGGTCATGTTCACCTGCTCGGCAATGACATCGGCCACGGTGCCGTCGCGTGCGACCTTGACCAGCAGCAGTACGTCACCCTGCCCGCCATTGCGGAAGGCCTCTTCGGGGTAGCGCGGCGGCGGCATGCGCTTCTGGGTGATCGAATCGGTAGCCTTCGGATCATATTCACTGAAGTCGACGCTGGTCATGCTGATCTGGTAGTTGCCGTCTTCCTGCTGCTTGCCACGCAGGCGTACGCGCAGCGGCGCGTGGACGGCCACCGGCGTGCCATCACGCAGCGTCGGTTCGAACTGCCAACCGCGGATGGCGCCTTCCACGAACGACACGATGCCGGGTGCGAGCATGGCACGCTGGTCCAGGACCAGCGTGCTGACCGAACCATCGGCCGCCACGTCGATACTGCCCGACAGCACCATGCTCATCTCGGCAGTGGCGCGCACGGCGCGCGCGTTCTGGGCCACGGCATCGGCCGGCAGCAGGGGAGCACCGGCGGCGAACGCCAGGGCCAGCGCAAGGAACAGGGGGGAACGCATCATTGCCGGATCCATGGTGATGAGGTGAACCCCGAGCGTACCGCAGTCCGAGCGGGACCGGCAGGCAGTACACGCCACGCCGTTCAGGCCAGGCGATGGACCGCCGCATAGGGCGGGGTATCCGGATAATCACCGCTGGCGAAGCGCGCCTGCAGGCCCTGCCACCACGCGGGATCAAACAGGTGCCGGTAATGTTCGCGCACCGCCGCCAGCTCGCCCGCCGGCAGGCCCATGAACGGGCCGAAGCGCTCTGGAAACACGTCGCGTGGCCCGACGTGGAACCAGGGTTCGTCGGCCATGGCTTCCTCCGGCGTGCGCGGCTGCGGCCAGGCGCGGAAGACGCAGTCGCTGACCAGGCACAGCTCGTCATAGTCGTAGAAGACTGCCCGGCCATGCCGCGATACGCCGAAGTTCTTCGGCAGCATGTCGCCGGGGAAGATGTTGTTGCGCGCCATGTCGGTGATCGCCTGCGCGTAGTCGAGTACCGCCGCACGCACCGCATCGCCGCCCTGCTCGCGCAGGTACAGGTTCAATGGACGGAAGCGACGCTGCACGTAGCACAGTGCGACTTCCACCTGATCGCCATCGACGCGCACGCTCTGCGCGCACTGCGCAAGCAGCTCCTGCAGCAAGGCCGGTGCGAAGCGGTCGCGCGGGAAACGCAGATGGCGGTACGGCTGCGCATCAAGCAGGCGACCGACACGGTCGAGGTTGAACACCAGCGCATACTTCTCTTCCACCTGCTGCCGCGACATCGACTTCGGCCACGCGAAGCGGTCGCGGATCAGCTTGAACACCAGCGGATAGCTGGGCAGGGTGAACACCGCCATGACCATGCCCGGCGTGCCTTCGGCATGCACCAGCCGCTCCTGCGGATGTTCGTTGAAGTGGCGGAAGAAGGTACGGTAGCGCTCGGTCTTGCCCTGCTTGGCGCGGCCCAGCACCGTATAGATCTCATCAATGGGCTTGCCCGGCAACAGGCTGCGCAGGAACACCACCGCATCGCCCACCGTGGCAAGGTCGGCCTGGAAATAGCTGCGCGACACGCCGAACAGATGGGCGACATCGCGACGCCGGGTCAGCACCGCATCTGCACGCAGGCCCTGCCCATCGTTGACCAGGGCGATCACGCACGGTGAGAAGCGGTGTTCGCCGAACACGCGACCCACCAGGTAGGCGCGGCGCTCCCGGTAGAACACGGTGTCGAGCAGCTCGATGCTGCGCACCGGCGTATCACCCCAGTGGGCCAGATCATCCTGCAGGCGCACAGCGATGGCCGCCGCGCAGCGCAGCTGGTGCGCATACGGAATGTCGAAGCGGTAATCGGCCAGCACGCGCTGGAGAGCCTCCACCGGCCGCGTCGGCGAGACCGCATAGGTATGCCGTGCGACCGGGTGGGTGATCGCATCGGACGGCTCGACATCGAAGGCGATGAACTCCAGCGCCGGGTCCACGCCACGGGTGGAGAACAAGCGCCGCGACAGCGTGTTGTAGAAGGTCTTGTACAGCTCGGCGTCGATCAGCCCCCTCAGCAGTGCGCTATAGCGCGCATGCACCTGCAGCCACAGCGCGCGTTCCCCGATCGCTTCGCCGGCGAGGCGCCGCAGCGCATCCATCTGTTCGGCGATGCACAGGTCGTACAACGCGATGCGCTCGACTGCATCCCGGCGCGCGCCCACCCAGTCGCGCTGCTCGAAACGCTGCCGCGCACGGGCGGTGATCGCCGCAAAGCGGGCGTGATACTGCTCGAAGCCGGCGTGAATGGCGCCGGCGATGCGCGACGCCAAGTCGGCAACGGTGTCAGGCTCGGACATGCAGGGCTCACCCGGGAGGACCTGCCTCACCATACGCTGGCGTGGGGTGGCTTGTGTAGGGCCACTGCATGCCGCGACAAACGCAACGATTCCTACAGACCTGATGCCTCCCTGCTGCCTACCCTTTCAGGCCCAACAACGGCACGAGGTGACGCATGCAGCAAATGACCTTTATTCCGCGCGTGGAGGAAGGCAACGTCATCCCGCAGCGCGCCCGCGACGGCTACATCAGCGCGACCGCCCTGTGCCAGTCCGTCGGCAAGCGCTGGTCCGACTACCGGGCACTGAAATCGACGGAGGAGTTCCTGCAGGAGCTCATGGCGCAGACGAAGCTGTCCGAGAATGAGCTGATCCACGTGGTATCCGGTGGGAACCCGGCCATGCAGGGCACCTGGATCCACCCCTACCTCGCCATCCACCTCGGCCAGTGGCTGTCGCGCAGGTTCGCAGTGAAGGTCTCGCAGTGGGTGGTGGAATGGCAGCAGGGTCGCGCCAATGCGTTGCTGCCCGTGCACATCGACCGCTACATGCAGAACCGTGCCAAGGTGCCGTACACCCATTTCTCGATGCTCAACGAGCTGACGTTGAACCTGATCGCACCGCTGGAGCAGGCGGGCTATACGCTCCCGCAGGCGCTGGTGCCGGACATCTCCGAAGGCCGACTGTTCTGCAAATGGCTGAGGGATCATCGCGGCGTCGACACCGATGCGCTGCCCACGTATGACCACGCCTACCCGGACGGCCGCACGGTGCAGGCCAAGCTGTATCCCAACGAGTTCTACGAGGACTTCCGCCGCCACTTCAACGAAGTGTGGCTGCCAGATCATGCGCCCAGATACTTCGCCGCACGCGACAGCAAGGCTCTCTCGTTCGTCTCTGCACTGCTGCTTCCAGCAGCCTGAAGGCAGCGCCGAACGTGCTCGGCTGCTTCGGCTGGAAGCAGCCGAGCATGGTCCGGCGCTACGGAGGCGGCCGCTCAGATCGCCAGTTCGGCCTCCACGTCCTGCACCTTGCGCCGGGCCAATGCCAGGTTGGACTTGGTACGGTCCAGCACGATGTAGAAGAACAGGCCCTTCTTCTTCGCCACCGGGCGCATGATGTGGTACGCCTTGCCCAGCGAGATCAGGATGTCCTCGATGCTGTCGTTGAGGTTCAGCGATGCGGCGGTCTTCATCTTCGCGCGGATCACTTCGGTATTGCCGGCGGCGGCCACTTCCATGTCCATGCCGGCACCGGCTTCGCCCAGCAGCATGCCACTTTCGTAATCGACCAGCGCCACTGCCTGCGCGCCGTCGATGCCCATCAGTGCGTTCAACGAATCATTCAATCCAGCCACGTCGCACCCCTTGTCGATGTTGGTCCGAGCCCCTTGTTCCCCTGCGGCCGGGCTCACGATCCGCCGAGTTCGGCCAGGATCGCCTGGCCACATTCCCTGCTCTGCCACAGCACCTGGCCGATCACGCTGCGCTGGTCGCAGGCCGCCATCAGCAGCAACGGTGCGCGCCCTTCGGCCTGGATCGCCAGCATCAGCACCTTTCCGCCCGCCGCTTCCAGCATCAGTGTCTGCAGATCGCCCAGCACCAGTTCGCGCCCGACCGCCGCAGCCAGCGCCAGCATCGCGCTGGTCATCGCCGCCAGCCGTTCGCCGCGCCCTTCGGCGCCGGCGCTGACCAGGGCAAAGCCATCGACGCTGGCCAGCACGACCGTGCGCACGCCTTCGACCCGCTGCTGCAGGTCCTGCAGCAGGGGCTGCAGGCGCTCACGCTGACCGGCGTCGGGCAGTACCGCCAGCTGCCCGTCAGCCATGTGCAGCCACCAGTGCGTGCGCTTCCATTTCGCTCATCAGTACATCCATCAGCAGCAGTCCCTGTCCTCGGTCACGGGCATCCACGGCCAGCAGCGGCAGCGGCTGGTCGTCAAGGCAGGCACGGATGGCCCAGTCATCCAGTGCGGCCTGCGGTGCCTGGTCCAGGTGGGTGACCGCCACGACCAGTGCCAAGGATGATGCGAACGGCTGCAGCACCTGCAGATAGCCTTCCAGCTCGCTGGCCAGGCCGGCGCGGCGCGCATCCAGCAGCAGCACCGCGCCACGCGCGCCCTGCAGCAGGATCGGCCACAGGAAATCGAAACGCTGCTGGCCGGGTGTGCCGTAGAGACGCAGGCGTTCGCCGTTGGGCAGGTCGATGTCTGCGTAGTCCAGCGCCACGGTGGTGGAGGCCTTGTCGGCGCCGAGGCGATCACTGTTGGCCACATCCGTGTCGACCACCGCGCCAGCCGCGATGCTGCGTACCAGCGTCGACTTGCCGCTGCCCATGCCGCCCAGCACGACCACCTTGTGCTCACGCATTGCGCTCGCTCCCGCGCAGGTGCCGCCACAGGCGGGCGAGCAGTCCGTTGTCGGTGCGGGTGCCACCTGCCGCCATCATCAGCGTCGCCGGGGCGGCCTGCAGCTGCGCGTAGCCACACAGATAGGCGGCATGGATGAAATCGCGAACGGCCGCCGCCGGCAGTTCGAGCAGCATCGTGCATTCCTCAACCGTGCACGCACGCTTGAGCAGCAGCGAGCACAGGCGGAAGCCATCGTGGTCATGGCCCAGTACGCGGAAGTCCGGCCAGCGCAGCAGCTTCACCGAGGCGCCGCGCAGGCGCTCGTCCAGCGCCTGCCAATGGCGGCTGCGTTGCGCCCATTGCCACAGCAGTGGCCGCAGCGGCTGGCGTGGCCGCTCGCCGGCCAGGGCCTGCAGGCGCGCCGGTGTCAGCGCGTCCAGCTGCAGGCGCTCAAAGGCATCGGCCAGCCGCTCCACCAGCGCCGCAGCCGGCTCCTGCAACAGCACGGCCTGATCGTGCTCCAGATCCATCAGCAGCAGAGGCTCGCCCGCATCACCCAGCAGTGCCTGGCCCTGTCGCAGCGGCAGCCGCTCGCGCAGCAGTCGGGTGATGGCGTGCGCGCCATCTGCCAGGCGGATCGGCGCAGGTGTCTGCATGGCCAGGGGCTCCGGTGCCAACTGCATGCGACGCAACGCGCGACCGATGGCACCGTCATCAAGCACGTCCTGATGCCCGTCGCCATCACGCAGCTGGCCGCCGATGTCCTCGATCCAGCACTGCAGGCGCGGACGTTGCTGCCGCATGCGCTGGGCGGCGTTGCGCAGCGCCGGGGTATCGCGGATGACCAGCAGATCACAATCGTCCAGATCCTGGCTGCGGCGGACCTGGCCATCCGGCAGCGCCGAGGCCAGGCGCAGCCGTTGCAGCAGGGCCTGCTCGCCCTGGATATCGGTTCCCACTACCAGCACGCGTGCCATCCGTGTTCCCCGTGCGGCCACCTCCCCGGTGGCCTCGCGTCGCCAAGGCTAGGGCATCGCCAGCGGCGGCCGTCGTGATCGATTGCTCAGATTCAAGGCGACTGCGAAACGGCGCCGATCCATTCTGCGACCGCCATCGCGGGCAAGTTTCATGCCCCGTTGACGGCATTCCGACGACCGACGGATGTCACGGTTCTGGACACGGGTCGAATGGGGCCAGATCCCTTTTGCTTGCAAAAGGGATCTGACCCCAGCGCCATAAAAAGAAACCCGCGCCGAAGCGCGGGTTCCGGTGTCACGGCCGAACGGCAGTGGATCAGCCGCGCAGCTGTTCCAGCGCGGCGTTGAAGGTCGCGCTCGGGCGCATCGCCTTGCTGGCCTTGGCCACGTCCGGGCGGTAGTAGCCGCCGATGTCCACGGCCTTGCCCTGCACTGCGATCAGCTCTTCGACGATCTTCTGCTCGTTGTCGGTCAGCGTCTTGGCCAGCGGGGCGAAGCGCGCCTTCAGGGCGGCGTCCTCGTCCTGCGCGGCCAGGGCCTGGGCCCAGTACAGCGCGATGTAGAAGTGGCTGCCACGGTTGTCGATGCCACCCAGCTTGCGCGATGGCGACTTGTCCTTGTCCAGGAACTGGCCGTTGGCTTCGTCCAGCGCCTTGGCCAGCACACGGGCAGCGGCGTTGTCGTAGCGGTTGCCCAGGTGTTCCAGCGACGCGGCCAAGGCCAGGAACTCACCCAGCGAATCCCAACGCAGGTAGTCCTCTTCAACGAACTGCTGCACGTGCTTCGGGGCCGAACCACCGGCACCGGTCTCGAACAGGCCGCCACCGGCCATCAGCGGCACGATCGACAGCATCTTGGCGCTGGTGCCCAGTTCCATGATCGGGAACAGGTCGGTCAGGTAGTCACGCAGCACGTTGCCGGTCACCGAGATGGTGTCCTCGCCCTTGCGGATGCGGTCCAGCGAGAACGCGGTGGCTTCCACCGGCGGCAGGATGCGGATGTCCAGGCCGGTGGTGTCGTGGTCCTTCAGGTACTGCTCGACCTTGGCGATGACCTGCGCGTCGTGGGCGCGGGCGGTGTCCAGCCAGAACACGGCCGGGGTGCTGCTCAGGCGGGCGCGCTCGACGGCCAGCTTGACCCAGTCCTGGATCGGCGCGTCCTTGGTCTGGCACATGCGCCAGATGTCACCGGCTTCCACGGCGTGCTCGAACACCACGGCGCCGGCATCATCGGTGACCTTGACCACGCCATCGGCGGCGATCTGGAAGGTCTTGTCGTGCGAGCCGTACTCCTCGGCCTTCTGCGCCATCAGGCCGACGTTCGGCACCGAGCCCATGGTGGCCGGGTCGAAGGCACCGTGCGCCTTGCAGTCGTCGATGACGGCCTGGTACACGCCGGCGTAGCAGCGGTCCGGAATGACCGCCTTGGTGTCCTGCAGCTTGCCTTCGGCATTCCACATCTTGCCCGAGTCGCGGATCATCGCCGGCATCGAGGCGTCGACGATCACGTCGCTCGGCACGTGCAGGTTGGTGATGCCCTTGTCCGAATTGACCATGGCCACGCCCGGGCGCTGCGCGTACTCGGCGGCCAGGTCGGCCTCGATCGCGGCGCGGGTGGCTTCAGGCAGCGACGGCAGGCGCGCAGCCAGGTCACCAATGCCGTTGTTGGCATCGAAACCGGCCTGCTTCAGCACGTCGGCGTGCTTGGTCAGTACGTCCTTGTAGAACTCGTTCACCGCCACGCCGAACATGATCGGGTCGGAGACCTTCATCATGGTCGCCTTCAGGTGCAGCGAGAACAGCACGCCCTGGGCCTTGGCATCGGCAATCTGCTCGCCGATGAACGCGGCCAGTGCCTTGCGGCTCATGACGGCGGCATCGACGATCTCGCCCGCCTTCACTGCGGTCTTTTCCTTCAGCACGACGGCGCTGCCGTCCTTGCCGTGGAAGGTGATCTTCAGCGAACCGGCGTTGGCCAGGGTGGCCGACTTCTCGCTGCCGTAGAAGTCACCGGCGGCCATGTGCGCGACGTGCGACTTCGAATCCGACGCCCAGGCGCCCATGCGGTGCGGATGCTTGCGCGCGTAGTTCTTCACCGACAGCGGTGCACGGCGGTCGGAGTTGCCTTCGCGCAGCACCGGGTTCACCGCACTGCCCTTGACCTTGTCGTAGCGCGCCTTGTAGTCGCGCTGCTGGTCGTCGGCCGGGGTTTCCGGGTAATCCGGCAGCGGATAGCCCTGGTCCTGCAGTTCCTTGATGGCCGCCTTCAGCTGCGGCACCGAGGCGGAGATGTTCGGCAGCTTGATGATGTTGGCGTCCGGGGTGGTCGCCAGCTGGCCCAGCTCGGCCAGGTCGTCGCTGACCTTCTGCGCGTCGCTGAGCAGTTCAGGGAACAGCGACAGGATGCGGCCGGACAGCGAGATGTCACGGGTTTCCACCACGATGCCTGCGGTGGCGGTGTAGGCGCCGACGATCGGCAGCAGCGACTGGGTGGCCAGGAACGGTGCTTCGTCGGTCAGCGTGTAGAGGATCTTGGACATGGGGGACTTGGACTCTGTAGCAGTGCTCAGGGGAAGGCCGGCGCCAGCGCCGGGCCACGTGCAACCGTGTCGCGCGCGGGGCCGGGCCCCACGCTTTCCCCCGTCGCCGTCAGGGTGGGCGCGCGGCGGGGAAACCCCTGCATTGTCGCGTTTTCAGCCGCGCGGGGCAAAGCTGTGCCATACGCGGCGGTACTGCACGGCGGCAACGCTGTGATCCATCCGCGCCAGGATGAAGCCCCCCACAGCATCAGCAGATCCACGCCATGCGTGGATGAAGCCAGCCATCGCCCAACAAAAAAGGACGCAGCCTCGCGGCTGCGTCCATCGTGAGCCCTGCCGGGAGAGAGTCGGCAGGACTTACTTGACCTCGAACTCCTGCGGCGTTCCGGCCGCCTTGCCATCGACGGTGACCTCGGCGCGGTACTTGCCGGCCGGCCAGCCCTTTGCATTCTTGAACGTGACGTTGGTGGTTTCCGCACCACTGGTGTTCAGGGTGGCGTTCTGTTCGCCGGCTACCTGGCCGTCCTGATAGGTCAGCTTGGCGCCAACGGTGACGTTGTTGGCAGCGCCGCCGGTCTTGACCGAGACGATGATGTCATCCTTCGGTGCGAACAAAGCCGTCGTCGCAACCGACTTGTCGGCGGCGGCGGTCTTGCCGACGGTGACCGACGAGACGTTGACCGCAGCGGCTTCGGCCATCGGCGGCGGTGCGCCGGTCATCGGCGCGGGAGCTGCGGGTTCGGCCGGGGCGGTCGCTGCCGGAGCGGCGTTGCTGTCGGTCGACTCTTCCTTCTTCTTGCAACCGACCAGGGCAACGCTGCCCAGCAGGGCGGCGATCAGGGCGGTCTGTAGCGGGGTGGTCTTGATCATTCGGGGTTCCTCCCAGGGATTGTCGGACGGCGTTCGATGGCCGGCTTACTTCGGCGGCAGTTTCAGGGTCTGGCCCGGGAAGATCTTGTCCGGGTCATCAAGCACATCGCGGTTGGCTTCGAAGATCTTTTTCCAGGCATTGGCGTCGCCCAGATGCTGCTTGGCGATCTTCGACAGCGAGTCACCCTTCTGCACGGTATAGGTGCCGCCGCTGACAACGTCTGCGGTGCTGTCCACCGAAGCGCTGACGCCGGAGAAGTCCGCCTTCGGCACCTGCTCGGCGGTACTGTCGACACTGCCACTGACGCCGGAGAAATCGGCTTTCTTCTCGGTACTCATCCACAACTCCCGTCTGCATGACTACGTGATTCGCACGGTGCCATGGAGGTTGTTAAATGGGGATGGTGCAGATGTGAAGCCGCCCCCCGGGGCGGCTGAACAATCGGGGGAATGGACGCCCGGTAGTGCCGGCCGCTGGCCGGCTGTGCCAGGGGGATCCGGCCTTGGCCGATTGCCGGCCAGCGGCCGGCTCTACCCGTAACCACCTGCGAATCATGGTAGTGCCGGCCGCTGGCCGGCGCTCGCCGGGCATGGCCCGGCGCAACGGGCAACCGCCTGTGGCGGTTACTGCCGCAGTTCGCGGTAGGTCGCGGCCGGGGCGGCGATGCCCGGGCTGGCACGCCAGGGGTTGATGTCCAGGCCGCCACGACGGGTGTAGCGGGCCTCCACTTCCAGCCACTGCGGCTGGCAGCGCGCAGACACCTCGCTGAAGATCCGTTCAACACACTGCTCGTGGAACTCGGCGTGCTCGCGGTAGCTGACCAGGTAACGCAGCAGGCCGGCGCGGTCGATCTTCGGCCCGCGGTAGCGCAGGCTGACCGTGGCCCAGTCCGGCTGGCCGGTAACCGGGCAGTTGGACTTCAGCAGCGCCGAGACCAGGGTTTCCTCCACCACCTCGCCGGCATCAGCGGCGAGGAAGTCTGCCTGCGGCGGGCCGTAGCAGTCGATCTCCACATCCAGGCCGTCGATGGATTCACCGAGTGGCGTCTCGCGCAGGCCCGGCAGGCCGAACTCGACCTCCACCGGCGCACCGGCGCAGGCCGACAGGTCAGCCACCAGGCGCCCACGAAGTGCCTCGGCGCTGTCGATACGGGTGCTGTTGAGGGAGTTCAGGTACAGCTTGAACGACTTCGATTCGATCAACCGCGGTGAGGTGCACGGCACCTGCACGGTGGCGACGGCGACCTGCGGCTTGCCACGCGCGTCGAGCCAGCTCAGCTCGAAGGCATGCCAGCGGTCGTGGCCGACGAACGGCAGCGCGGCGTCATCGAGGCCGATCTCGGCGCGGGCGCCGATGCGGGGGATGGGGAACAGCAGGCCGGGATCGTACTGCGACGGGTAACTGACCTCGCGACCGAGGCTGGAATCCTGTGGGGTGTTCATGGGCGCCATTGTATCGCGCGGACGGCGGGCCTTCGGCCGGGCTGGCCAACGGCGGAGCCCCTCCGTGGTGGGGTTGGTGGGTCGTCGAAAGCCTGGGTTCCGGGGTGTGGGCCAGGCGGGCGGGATGGGCGGGGACGCCGTGAACCCATCCCTGGGGGCTTAGCCGCGCCATCCATGGCGCGGATACCCCGCCCATCCCACCCGCCCGGCCCTCCGACACATTTCTGTCGCCGATCCACCACGGGAAAGATCAGGAAAATCAAAATCAGAATCCGATCCTTCAGACGTTCATGACGTCCGCCGTGCCGACCAACGGTCGGCACCCACCAACAGCAGCGGGCACCAACAGCCGCGGGAAACTGTCGAAGGCGGGGTGGGTCCGGTTGAGGGGGTGTCCGCGGCATGGATGCCGCGGCCAAGCCCCCAGGGACGGGTTTACGGCGTCCCCCTCAACCGGACCCACCCCGCCATCCCACGGAATGCCCGCTTTTGACGTTGACGTTGCCGTTGATCCAAGCGGGTGCAGGGCTGCAAGCCCTGCGGAAACCCTCACCCCGCCGGGGTGCCGGCACCGTGCAGGTAATCCAGGCTCACCTGCAGCAGCGCGCGGAACCCGACATCCAGCGCCTTCTCATCCAGCAGGAACTTCGGCGAATGGTTCGCCGGCGCCGTTGCCGGATCGATGCCCGCGCTGGTGGAGCCGACGAAGAAGAACATGCCCGGCACTTCCTTCGCGTACAGCGAGAAATCTTCCGCACCCATCTGCAGCGGTGGCTCGTATACGTTGTCCTTGCCCACCACCGCCTGCAGGCTCGGCAGCATCTTCGCGGTCAGTGCCGGGTTGTTCACCGTGGCCGGGTTGCCATCGGCTTCGTAGATCTCGGTCACCGCCTTGGCACCATGCGCGGCGGCGGTGTGCTCGGCCACGTTGCGCAGGTCGGCGAAGATCTGCTGGCGCATGCCTTCGTCGAAGGTGCGGATGGTGCCGACCATCTCCACTTCATCGGGAATGATGTTGTAGCGGATGCCGCCGTTGATCGCGCCGAAGGTCAGCACTGCCGGCTGCTTGGACAGGTTGGCGCGGCGGCTGACGATGGTCTGCGCGGTGCCCACCAGGTCGGCGGTGGCGACGATCGGATCAACCCCGTTCCACGGCGCCGAACCATGCGTCTGGCGGCCGATCACCTTGATCCCGAACCGGTCCGAGGCCGCCATCAACGGGCCACCGCGCACCGCGATCTGACCCACCTGCACGCTGGAGAACACATGCAGGCCGAACACCGCTTCCGGCTTGAAATCGGCGAACAGGCCTTCCTTCAGCATGAGTGCCGCACCACCCTCTTCCGGCGGCGGTGCGCCCTCCTCGGCCGGCTGGAAGATCAGCATCACCTGGCCCGGCAGGTCCTTCTTCATCGACACCAGTGCTTCGGCCACGCCGAGCAGGGTCGCGGTGTGCGCGTCATGGCCACAGGCATGCATCACGCCCACGGTCTGCCCGCGGTACTGGTCAGTGGCCTTGGAGGCGAACGGCAGGCCGGTCTGCTCGGTCACCGGCAGCGCGTCCATGTCGGCGCGCAGGGCGATCTTCGGCCCCGGCTTGCCGCCCTCGATGATCGCAACCACGCCGTGGTGGGCGATGCCGGTCTTCGGCTTCAGGCCCATCGCACGCAGGCGCTTGGCGACCTCGGCCGAGGTGCGCGCCTCGCGGTTGGACAACTCCGGATGCTGGTGGAAATCGCGGCGCCATTCGACCACCTTGGCCTGCAGCCGCTGCGCGGCGGCGGTCACTTCCGGGCGCTGCCCGTCCTGGGCGTGGGCAAGGGCCGGCAGGGCCAGCAGCAGGGCGGACAGCAGCAGCGAACGGCGCATCGCAATCTCCACAGCAGAAGGGTTCCAGCTGAATGTAGGGCAACACCGCCGCCACGGGAACCTCCGGCGCTCGATCCGGTCTTAGCGCCCGTCCCATCCGTCATGCAGGAAACGTGATGTGGCACAGGTATGCTTTGCGCATTGCCCCGGCGTCCCGCCTGGTCCAGCCCTCTCGGAGTCCTCGTAATGTCACGTGTTTGGAAGATCGTGCTGCTGGTCGTGGCAGTGCTGGTGCTGGCCGTGGTCGGCCTGCGCGTCATGGGCGGGGGCAAGGACAAGGCCGGTGGTGCAGCTGCGGGGGCGCGCCAGGGCGGCGAGGATCCGAATGCCGGTCCAGTACCGGTGACCGTGGTGGAGGCCACGCGCCAGGACGTGCCGGTGTATGCCAGCGCGCTGGGCACGGTGACTGCGATGAACACCGTTACCGTCAGCCCGCAGGTCGGCGGCCAGCTGATGAGCCTGAATTTCCGCGAAGGCCAGGAAGTGAAGCAGGGTGACGTGCTGGCGGTGATCGATCCGCGCACGGCCCAGGCCAGCTATGACCAGGCCGCCGCAGCCAAGCGCCAGAACGAAGCCCTGTTGGCCACTGCGCGCTCCAACTTCCAGCGCTCGAACGCGCCTGAGTATCGCCAGTACGTCGCCAAGACCGATCTGGATACACAGCGAAACCAAGTGGCACAGTACGAAAGCGCCGTGGCCGCCAACGAGGCCAGCATGCGTTCGGCGCAGGTGCAGCTGCAGTACACCAAGGTCACCGCACCGATCTCCGGCATCGCCGGCATCCGCGCGGTCGACGCGGGCAACGTGGTCAACGCCGGCACCGCGCTGGTCACGCTGACCCAGATCCATCCGATCCACGTGCTGTTCAACCTGCCCGAGCGCCAGCTCGGCGACGTGCGCCAGGCGCAGGCCGCCGGCACGGTGCCGGTGGCCGCGCTGGACCGTGCCGATTCGCATGTGTTGTCCGGCGACGGCAAGCTCGACGTGGTCGACAACCTGATCAGTGCCGACAGCGGCACGTTCAAGGCGCGTGCGATTTTCGACAACACCGACAACGGCCTGTGGCCGGGCCAGTTCGTCAACGTGCGCATGCAGCTGCGCACGATCGCCGGTGGTGTGGTCATCCCCACCCAGGCGGTGCTGCGTGGCCCGGATGGCGAGTACGTCTACATCGTGCAGGGCGACAACACGGTAAAGATGCAGACGGTGCGCAGCGGCGTGGAAGTGGGCGACAGCCAGGTGCAGATCGCCGAAGGCCTGAAGGGCGGCGAGCGGGTGGTCAGTGAAGGCCAGTTCCGCCTGAAGCCGGGCAGCAAGGTCACCGCGCTGAAGCCGGGCGAGACCCCGGCCGCACCGACCGAGGCCGAACTGAAGGCGGCCGAGCAGAAGAACGCAGGCGGCGGTGGCCGTCGCGGTGGTGGCCCGCGCTGAGCGCAGGCCACTGATCTCCCTCGCGCCGGCATACCCGCCGGCGCCGACATTGAAGTGCCAGCAAGGATCAGTCCGTGGGCTTTTCGACGATCTTCATCCGCCGCCCGATCGCCACCTCGCTGTTGATGGCGGGCCTGTTGCTGCTGGGCATCCTCGGTTACCGCAAGCTGCCGGTGTCGGCGCTGCCGGAAATCGATGCGCCCAGCCTGGTGGTCACCACCCAGTACCCCGGCGCCAACGCCACCACCATGGCTTCGCTGGTCACTACCCCGCTGGAGCGCCAGTTCGGGCAGATTTCCGGGTTGGAGCTGATGACCTCCGACTCGTCGGCCGGGTTGTCGACGATCATCCTGCAGTTCTCGATGGACCGCGACATCGACATCGCCGCGCAGGACGTGCAGGCGGCGATCCGCCAGGCCCCCCTGCCCTCGTCGCTTCCCTACCAGCCGGTCTACAACCGGGTGAATCCGGCCGACGCGGCCATCGTCACCCTGAAGCTGACCTCCGACACGCGCCCGCTGCGCGACGTCAACAATTACGCCGACTCGATCCTGGCCCAGCGCCTGTCGCAGGTGCAGGGCGTGGGACTGGTGTCGATCGCCGGCAACGTGCGCCCTGCCGTGCGCATCCAGGTCAATCCGGCGCAGTTGTCGAACATGGGCCTGACCCTGGAGCAGCTGCGCAGCGCACTGACCCAGGCCAACGTCAATGCGCCCAAGGGCTCGTTGAACGGCAAGACGCAGTCCTACAGCATCGGCACCAACGACCAGCTGGCCAGCGCCGCCGAGTACCGCGACACCATCATCAGCTACAAGAACGGCCGCCCGGTGCGGCTGTCGGACGTGGCCGAGGTGATCGATGGCGTGGAGAACGACCAGCTGGCCGCCTGGGCCGATGGAAAGCCGGCGGTGCTGCTGGAAGTCCGGCGCCAGCCTGGTGCCAACATCGTGCAGACCGTCGAGCGCATCCGCGCGATCCTGCCGCAGCTGCAGGGCGTGCTGCCGGCCGACGTGCACCTGGAGATCTTCAACGACCGTACCGAGACCATCCGCGCCTCGGTGCATGAAGTGCAGTTCACCCTGATCCTCACCATCGGCCTGGTGGTGGCGGTGATCTTCGTGTTCCTGCGCCGGTTGTGGGCCACGATCATCCCGTCGGTGGCAGTGCCGTTGTCGCTGGCCGGCACCTTCGCGGTGATGGCGTTCGCCGGCATGTCGCTGGACAACCTCTCGCTGATGGCGCTGGTGGTGGCCACCGGCTTCGTGGTCGACGATGCGATCGTGATGATCGAGAACATCGTGCGCTACATTGAGCAGGGCAAGAGTGGCAAGGAAGCGGCCGAGATCGGCGCGCGCCAGATCGGCTTCACCGTGCTGTCGCTGACCGTCTCGCTGGTGGCGGTGTTCCTGCCGCTGCTGCTGATGCCCGGCGTCACCGGACGCCTGTTCCACGAGTTCGCGTGGGTGCTGAGCATCGCGGTGGTGCTGTCGATGCTGATCTCGCTGACGCTCACCCCGATGATGTGTGCCTACCTGCTCAAGCCCGACGCCCTGCCCGAGGGCGAGGACGCGCATGAGCGCGCGGCAGCGGCCGGCAAGCAGAACCTGTGGACGCGCACCGTCGGCCTGTACGAGCACAGCCTGGACTGGGTGCTGGGCCACCAGCGCCTGACCCTGGCCGTGGCCGGTGGTGCACTGGTGCTGACCGTGCTGCTGTATGTGCTGATTCCCAAGGGCCTGCTGCCCGAACAGGACACCGGCCTGATCACCGGCGTGGTGCAGGCCGACCAGAACATCGCCTTCCCGCAGATGGAACAGCGCACCAAGCAGGTCGCCGAAGCACTGCGCCACGACCCGGATGTGACCGGCGTGTCGGCGTTCATCGGTGCCGGCAGCATGAACCCCACGCTCAACCAGGGCCAGCTGTCGATCGTGCTGAAGGAGCGCAGCCAGCGCGATGGCCTGGAGCAGATCCTGCCGCGCCTGCAGAAGGCGGTGGCCGGCATTCCCGGCGTGGCGCTGTACCTGAAGCCGGTGCAGGACGTGACCCTGGATACCCGCGTGGCCGCCACCGAGTACCAGTACTCGCTGTCGGACGTCGATTCGGCAACGGTGGCGACCCAGGCCACGCGCCTGACCGAAGCGCTGCGCAAGCGCCCGGAACTGGCTGACGTGGACAACAACCTGTCCAACCAGGGCCGCGCCCTGGAGCTGAACATCGACCGCGACAAGGCCAGCGTGCTGGGCGTGCCGATGCAGACCATCGACGACACGCTCTACGATGCGTTCGGCCAGCGCCAGATCTCCACCATCTTCACCGAGCTCAACCAGTATCGCGTGGTGCTGGAAGTGGCGCCGGAGTTCCGCACCAGCACCGCGTTGATGGAGCAGCTGGCGGTGGCCTCCAATGGCGCCGGCGCGCTGACCGGCACCAACGCCACCAGCTTCGGCCAGGTCACCTCGTCCAACTCGTCGACCGCCACCGGCATCGGCGCGCAGAACACCGGCATCACCGTCGGCGCCGGCAACATCATCCCGCTGTCGGCGCTGGCCGAAGGCAAGGTGAGCAGCGCGCCACTGGTGGTCAGCCACCAGCAGCAGCTGCCGGCGGTGACGGTCTCGTTCAACGTGGCGCCGGGCTATTCGCTGTCCGAAGCGGTGCGTGCAATCCAGGAGACCAAGGACAGCCTGGACATGCCCACCCACCTGCATGCCGAGTTCATCGGCAAGGCCGCCGAGTTCACTGGCAGCCAGACGGACGTGGTGTGGCTGCTGCTGGCCTCGCTGGTGGTGATCTACATCGTGCTGGGCGTGCTCTACGAGAGCTACATCCACCCGATCACGATCATCTCCACGCTGCCGCCGGCCGGTGTCGGCGCGCTGCTGGCGCTGATGCTGTGCGGCCTGAGCCTGTCGGTGGATGGCATCGTCGGCATCGTGCTGCTGATCGGCATCGTCAAGAAGAACGGCATCATGATGGTGGACTTCGCGATCGAGGCCCGCCGCGCCGGTGCCAACGCGCACGAAGCGATCCGCCGTGCCTGCCTGCTGCGCTTCCGCCCGATCATGATGACCACCGCCGCGGCCATGCTGGGCGCGCTGCCGCTGGCCCTGGGCACCGGGATCGGCTCGGAGCTGCGCCGCCCGCTCGGCATCGCCATCGTCGGCGGCCTGCTGCTGTCGCAGCTGGTGACCCTTTACACCACGCCGGTGATCTACCTGTACATGGAGCGTTTCTCCGAGTGGCTTGCCCGCCGCCGCGAGCAGCGTGCGTTGCGCTACGGTTCGCTGCAGGAGCCGCAGGCATGATCCACGCCCCGCTGCTGCAAGGGGCCGCACGATGAACCTGTCCGGCCCCTTCATCCGCCGCCCGATCGGCACCGCGCTGCTGGCCATCGGCCTGTTCATGGTCGGGCTGATCTGCTACCTGCGCCTGGGCGTGTCGGCATTGCCGAACATCGAGATCCCGGTGATCTTCGTGCATGCCAGCCAGTCCGGCGCCGATGCGGCGACCATGGCTTCCACGGTCACCGCGCCGCTGGAACGCCACCTCGGCCAGCTGCCGGGCATCGACCGCATGCGCTCGTCGAGCTCGGAAGGCAGCTCGCTGGTGTTCATGATCTTCCAGAGCGGCCACAACATCGATTCGGCCGCGCTGGACGTGCAGACGGCGATCAACTCGGCCCAGGCCGACCTGCCCTCGGGCATGGGGTCGCCGATGTACCAGAAGGCGAACCCGAACGATGACCCGGTGATCGCCATCGCGTTGACCTCGCAGACGCAGTCGGCCGATGAGCTGTACAACGTCGCCGATTCGCTGCTGGCGCAGCGCATCCGCCAGATCAGTGGCGTCGCCTCGGTCGACATCGCCGGCGCGTCGACGCCAGCGGTGCGGGTGGACGTCAACCTGCGCCTGATGAACGCGCTGGGCCTGACCGCCGATGACCTGCGCAATGCGGTGCGCGCGGCCAACGTGACCTCGCCCACCGGCTTCCTCAGCGACGGCAACACCACCACCGCGATCATCGCCAACGATTCGGTGGCGCGTGCGGCCGACTTCGCCGATCTGGTGGTCAAGACCCAGGGCGATGGCCGGGTGATCCGCCTGAAGGACATCGCCAACGTCTACGACGGCCAGCAGGATGCCTACCAGGCCGCGTGGTTCGACCACAAGCCGGCGGTGGTGATGTACGTGTTCACCCGTGCCGGCGCCAACATCGTGGAGACCGTGGACCGGGTCAAGGCGCAGATCCCGACCCTGCGCGACTACCTGCAGCCCGGCACCACGATGACGCCGTACTTCGACCGTACGCCGACCATCCGCTCGTCGCTGCATGAAGTGCAGATCACGTTGCTGATCAGCCTGGCGATGGTGGTGCTGACCATGGCGCTGTTCCTGCGCCGGCTGGCACCGACGCTGATCGCCGCAGTGACCGTACCGCTGTCGCTGGCCGGTGCCGCGTTGGTGATGTACGTGATGGGCTTCACCCTGAACAACCTGAGCCTGCTGGCGCTGGTGATCGCGATCGGCTTCGTCGTGGACGATGCGATCGTGGTGATCGAGAACATCATGCGCCACCTCGATGAGGGCATGCCGCGCATGCAGGCGGCGCTGACCGGTGCGCGCGAGATCGGCTTCACCATTGTCTCGATCACCGCCTCGCTGGTCGCGGTGTTCATCCCGCTGCTGTTCGCCAGCGGCATGATGGGCGCGTTCTTCCGCGAGTTCACCGTCACCCTGGTGGCGGCCATCGTGGTCTCGATGATCGTTTCGCTGACGTTGACCCCGGCGCTGTGCAGCCGCTTCCTCAGCGCCCATGACCACAGCGCGCCGCCGTCGCGCTTCGGACGCTGGCTGGATGCCGGCCACGAGCGCATGCTGCGCATCTACACCGTGTTCCTGGACTTCTCGCTGCGCCACGCGCTGCTGCTGTCGCTGACGCCGCTGATCCTGATCGGCGTCACCATCTTCCTGTTCGGGGCGGTGAAGAAGGGCGCGTTCCCGCCGCAGGACACCGGCCTGATCTGGGGCCGCGCCAATTCCAGCGCCACCGTCTCCTTCGAGGACATGGTCGCCCGCCAGCGTCGCATCACCGACATGCTGATGGCCGACCCGGCAGTGAAAACCGTGGGTGTGCGCCTCGGCAGCGGCCGTCAGGGCTCCAGTGCACAGTTCAACATCGAGCTGAAGTCACGCAGCGACGGTCGCCGCGAAACCACCGCACATGCGTTGGCGCGACTCAGTACCAAGGCCGATCGCTACCCCGACCTGCAGTTGCGCCTGCGCGCGATCCAGGACCTGCCCAGCAACGATGGCGGCGGTTCCAGCCAGGGCGCGCAGTACCGCATTTCCCTGCAGGGCAACGACCTGGCTGCTTTGCAGGAATGGCTGCCCAAGCTGCAGGCGGAACTGAAGAAGAACCCGAAGCTGCGTGACGTCGGCACCGACGTGGACAATGCCGGACTGCGCCAGAACATCCAGATCGACCGCGCCAAGGCCGCGCGCCTGGGCATCACGGTCGGCGCCATCGACGGCGCGCTGTACGGTGCGTTCGGCCAGCGCCAGATCTCCACCATCTATTCGGACATCAACCAGTACAGCGTGGTGGTCAACGCCCTGCCCTCGCAGACCGCCACCCCGGCGGCGCTGGATGAGGTGTACGTGCGTGCGCGCAACGGCGACATGGTGCCGATCACCGCGGTGGCCACGCAGATGCCCGGCCTGGCCCCCTCGCAGATCACCCACGAGAACCAGTACACGACGATGGACCTCAGCTACAACCTGGCTCCGAACGTGAGCATGGGTGAGGCCAAGGCGATCATCGATGCCACCGTCGCCGGCATGCGCATGCCTGGCGACATCCGCCTGGCCGACGATGCGGGCTTCGGCTTCAATTCAGATCCCAGCGACATGCTGATCCTGGTGTTTGCCGCGATCCTGACCGTCTACCTGGTGCTGGGCATGCTCTACGAGAGCCTGATCCACCCGGTCACCATCCTGTCCACGCTGCCGGCGGCGGGCGTCGGTGCGCTGCTGGCGTTGTTCGGCACCAACACCGAACTGTCGGTGATCTCGATGATCGCGCTGGTTCTGCTGATCGGCATCGTCAAGAAGAACGCGATCATGATGATCGACTTCGCCCTGGTGGCGCAGCGCGAGCATGGGCTGGCGCCGCGCGACGCCGCACGCGAGGCCAGCATCGTGCGCTTCCGCCCGATCATGATGACCACGATGGTCGCGATCCTGGCCGCCGTGCCGCTGGCGATCGGCCTGGGTGAAGGGTCCGAGCTGCGCCGCCCGCTGGGCATCGCGATGATCGGCGGCCTGCTGTTCTCGCAGAGCCTGACCCTTCTCAGCACGCCGGCGCTGTACGTGATCTTCTCGTGCCTGGCCGAGCGTTGGCGCGCACGCCGCGCACGCAGGCGCGAAGCCAAGCTGCTCAAGCGCGCGCAGCGGGCGTAGAAGGGCCCATCCACGCGCGGCGTGGATCTATGGGTAGAGCCGGCCGCTGGCCGGCTTTCTCCGTACCGCAAATCTGCCGGCCAGCGGCCGGCACTACCACTACCGTGGGTGCGGACCGTTGGTCCGCACTCCATATTTCACCCCACACCCGCAATAATGGTCGGAGACCCTTCCACCGAGCCTGCATGTCCGCCCGACAATCCCGCCTCAGCCGCCTGTGGGCCCACGAGAAGGCCAGTTACGGCCTGCGGGTGTTCATCGCCCTGACCGCGGCGCTGGCGGTGTGCTGGCAGCTGGATGCACTGACCGCCCTGCCCGGCGTGTTCCTCGGCATCATCGCCAGTGCCATCGCCGAAACCGATGACAACTGGTGGGGCCGGACCAAGGCGGTGGCGCTGTCGCTGCTGTGCTTCTGCATTGCCGCAGCATCGGTCATCTGGCTGTTCCCGTGGCCGTGGATCTTCATCGGCGCGCTGGCGCTGTCCACCTTCGGCCTGACCCTGCTCGGCGCGCTCGGCGAGCGCTATGCGTCCATTGCCCAGGCCACGGTGACGCTGGCGATCTACACCATGATCGGCCTGGAACAGCACGGTGCCAGCGACCTGCACAGTGCGCTGGAAGCGGTCAGCCACCTGCTGGCCGGTGCGGTCTGGTACGGCCTGCTGTCGATCCTGTGGACCGCGCTGTTCGCCAACCGGCCGGTCCGCGAGCGGGTGGCGCGACTGTACGTTGAGCTGGGCCGCTACCTGCAGCTGAAGGCCGCGCTGTTCGAGCCGGTGCGCGAAGCCGACCTGCAACGTCGCCAGCTCGACCTGGCCGAACAGAACCGCCGCGTGGTCGGCGCGCTGAACGAGGCCAAGACCGCGATCCTGGCCCGCTTCGGCCGCTCCGGCCGACCCGGCGTGAACTCCGGCCTTTACCTGCGCCTGTACTACATGGCGCAGGATTTCCACGAGCGCGCCAGTTCCTCGCATTACCCGTACGGCGCGCTGGTGGACGCGTTCTTCCACAGCGACGTGCTGTACCGCTGCCAGCGCCTGCTTGACCTGCAGGGACAGGCCTGTGCCCGCCTGGGCGAGGCAATCCGGCTGCGCCGTCCGTTCGTGTACGGCGAAGGCAACCAGCAGGCCGGGCGCGACCTGGCCGATGCGCTGGCCTACCTGCGCGACCAGCAGCGGCCGCAATGGCAGCGCCTGCTGGGCTCGCTGGACCTGCTGGTGCACAACCTGCGCAGCATCGAACGGCGCCTGCTGGATGCCGAGCGCTCCGAAGCCAGCCTGGACAACGTCGATACCCGCCTGCGCGACAGCAACCCACACACCCTGCGCGAGATGGGCGTGCGCATCCGCCAGCAGCTTACGCCCGGCTCGGTGCTGTTCCGGCATGGGCTGCGCATGGCGCTGGCGCTGATTGCCGGCTTTGCAGCGATCCGCCTGTTCAATGCGCAGAACGGTTCGTGGGTACTGCTGACCATCGTGTTCGTGTGCCGGCCCAACTTCGGCGCCACCCGCCAACGCCTGGCCCAGCGCATCGTCGGCACCCTGGCCGGACTGGTGCTGACCTGGGCGCTGCTGCAGCTGTTCCCGCAGCTGCACGTGCAGCTGCTGATCGCCTTGCTCTCTGCACTTCTGTTCTTCTTCACCCGCACCGACCGCTACCTGGTGGCGTCGGCGGCGATCACGGTGATGGCACTGACCTGCTTCAACCTGATCGGCGACGGCTTCGTGCTGATCGTGCCGCGCATGGTCGATACGGTGCTGGGTTGCGCGATCGCAGCGGCGGCCGCGTTCCTGGTCCTGCCCGACTGGCAGGGCCGGCAGCTGCATCTCGTCCTGGCACGCGTGCTGGACACTGCGGCTCGCTACCTGGATTCGGTGCTGGGCCAGTACCGCAGCGGCATGCGCGACGACCTGGCCTACCGCATCGCGCGGCGCGACATGCACAATGCCGATGCCGCGCTGTCCACCGCACTGTCGAACATGCTGCGTGAGCCCGGCCATGTGCGCCGCAATCTGGATGCCGGCTTCCGCTTCCTGGCGCTGTCCAACACGCTGCTGGGACACCTGTCGGCGCTGGGCGCGCATCGCGACCAGGTGGACAGCTATGCGGGCGACCCGCTGGCATTGGCGGCCGGCGAGCGCGTGCGCAAGGCACTGCAGCAACTGGCCTCGGCGCTGACCGCACGGCAACCGGTCGCCGACGATGACAACGACGCCGACCGCGCGGTGGCCGCCGAGCTGGAGCAGATCGACGAGGCGATGCCGCCGAAACTGCAGCTGATCCGCACGCAGATGGCGCTGGTACTGCGAATGCTGCCGAAGGTGCGGGCAGCGGCCAATGAAGCGGTGACCAGCCTGACCTGACTCCTCATCGCTGATCGGAGATCCCACCCACGCGTGGCATGGGTCAATTGCGCCGTGTGCAACGGCGCGTTGCGCGTGGCGCTGCGGTTCGATCACGCGGCCGCGCGGATACTGGGCAATTCCCCCCGCTCCGGACTATCGCCATGAAAATCGAGCTCAGTGGCCGCACCGCGCTGGTCACCGCCTCCACCGCCGGCATCGGCCGGGCCATCGCCCAAGGACTGGCCAGCGCTGGTGCGCGTGTCATTCTCAATGGCCGCAGCACCGACAGCGTCGAGCGCGCCCGCCGGCACCTGCTCGCCACCGTGCCGGGAGCCGACGTGCTCGGCCTCGCCGCCGATCTCTCTGATGCAGCCGGTGTCGAAACACTGTTGGCCGGCCTGCCCAAGGTCGACATCCTGGTCAACAACGCCGGCATCTTCGGCCCACAGGACTTCTTCGAGACCGATGACGCGACCTGGGAGCGCTACTGGCAGACCAACGTGATGTCCGGCGTGCGCCTGTCGCGTGCGCTGCTACCGGCAATGGTCGATGCCGGCTGGGGCCGCGTGCTGTTCATTTCCTCCGAATCAGCGCGCAACATTCCCGCCGACATGATCCATTACGGGGTCAGCAAGACCGCGCAGCTGTCGTTGTCGCGCGGCTTGGCCAAGCGCGTGGCCGGCAGTGGCGTCACCGTCAACGCGGTGCTGCCCGGCCCGACCCTCTCCGATGGTTTTGCGGCGATGTTCGAGGATGAACGCCAGCGCAGCGGCAAGCCGCTGGAGCAGATCGGCCGTGAGTTCGTGATGGCGCACCGGCCGTCCTCGGTGATCCAGCGCACCGCCACGGTCGAGGAAGTGGCCAACATGGTGGTGTACCTGGCCTCGCCGCAGGCATCGGCAACCTCGGGTGCGGCGCTGCGCGTGGATGGCGGCGTGGTCGACGATATCGTCTGAGAGTGCTGGCAGGTGTGCGGACCAACGGTCCGCACCCACAGGTCCGCACCCACAGCAGAGGGGAAGGAATGCTAGGCTGCGCCGGTCAAGGAGGTTCCATGTCCGGTCACAACCAGTTCGCCCTGCTGCGCCAGCGCCGTTTCCTGCCGTTCTTCGTGGTCCAGGCGCTCGGTGCGTTCAACGACAACGTGTACCGGCAGGCGATCATCAGCATGTTGCTGTTCATGGCTGTGCCGGAGGAAGAACTGGGGTTGTACGCCACCCTGGCACCGGCCATCTTCATCCTGCCATATTTCCTGTTCTCGGCGCTGGCCGGGCAGATCGCCGACAAACTGGAAAAATCGCGACTGATCGTGATCACCACCACCATGGAGATCGTGATCATGTCGCTGGCGGCCACCGGCTTCCTCACCCAGAGCCTGCCGGTGCTGCTGGTCGCGCTGTTCTGCACCGGCATGCAGTCCACCCTGTTCGGCCCGGTGAAGTACTCAGTGCTGCCGTCGGTGCTCAGGCCAGAAGAGCTGACCGGCGGCAACGGCCTGGTCGAGATGGGCACCTCGATGTCGATCCTCTCCGGCATGATCGTCGGCGGCCTGGTGTTCACCGTGGCTGGCAGTCACGGCACGGTGGTGGCCGCGTGCGCGATCATCGCCCTGGCGATCTGCGGCAACATCGCCGCCCGCCTGATTCCCAAGGTCGATGCCGGCGACCCGAATCTGAAGATCAACTGGAACCCGTTGCCGGAATCGCTGGCGGTGCTGCGCATGGCGCGCCAGCAGAAAGCCGTACGCAACTCGATCCTGGGCGTGTCCTGGTTCTGGTTCGTCGGCACCGTGCTGACCTCGCAGTTGCCGGCCTATGCGGTGACCAACCTGGGCGGCCAGCCGACCCTGTACATCTTCGCGCTGGCCCTGTTCTCGGTGGGCACCGGCGTCGGCTCGCTGCTGTGCGAGAAGCTGTCAGCACGTACGGTGGAAATCGGCCTGGTACCGCTGGGCGCGTTCGGCATGACCGCGTTCCTGCTCGACCTGTACTTCGCCCGCAGCGGCGAAGCGACAGTGCACGGGCTGACCATCGGGCCGTTCCTGCAGCAGCCCGGCAGCATCCGCATCGTCATCGACCTGATCGGCATCGGCCTGTTCACCGGCATCTTCGTGGTGCCGCTGTTCGCACTGATCCAGAGCCGCACGCCGAAGGCGCAGATGTCGCGCGTGTTCGCCGCACTGAACATCCAGAACTCGGGCTTCATCGTCGCTGCGGCGCTGCTGTCGCTGGCCGCCCACAAGCTGCTGCACTGGACCATTCCGCAGCAGTTCCTGGCGCTGGCCATCGCCAACGCGCTGGTGGCGATCTACATCTTCACCATCGTCCCCGAATTCCTGATGCGCTTCCTCAGCTGGCTGATGGTGCGCACCCTGTACCGGCTGCGCCCGCACGGCATCGAGGCCAACGTGCCGGACGAAGGCGCCGCACTGCTGGTCTGCAACCACGTCAGCTACATGGACGCGCTGATCCTGTCGGCGACCATCCCGCGCCCGGTGCGCTTCGTCATGTACTACAGGATCTTCAACATCCCGGTGATGCGCTGGATCTTCCGGACCGCCAAGGCGATCCCGATTGCCGGGGCGCGCGAAGACCCGGCGCTGATGCAGCGTGCGTTCGATGAGATCGACGCGGCGCTGGCCGAAGGCGAACTGGTCTGCATCTTCCCCGAGGGCGCGCTGACCCGCGACGGGCAGATGGCGCCGTTCAAGTCCGGCGTCGAGAAGATCCTCGAGCGGCGGCCGGTGCCGGTGGTGCCGATGGCGCTGCGCGGCATGTGGTCGAGCATGTGGAGCCGCCGCGACAGCCGCCTTGGCCGCATGCGGGTGCCGCGTCGTTTCCGCGCCACGGTCGAGGTGGTGGCGGCACCGGCCGTGGATGGCCACGCCACCAGCGCCCCGGTGCTGGAGGCCCAGGTGCGGGCCCTGCGTGGTGATCACGCCTGATCGACCGCACGGCCACGGGTAGACCGTCCCAGCCACAAGCCCCCATCCTCCCCTCTGATGCATCGCAGAGGTCCGTCAGATGCGTCAGACCAAGGGCCATACCGGCCAGTATCTGACTGTAACCGCATACATGCAGCGCGGGTTGAGGTAGATTACGCACCCACAGGGGGGAGGTTCGGCCGTTTCATCATGGCCGGCCACCAAGGAATGGAGTCTTGCTTTGAATCAACCGCCACCGCTCAGCCGTCCGGTCTACATCCCCAACCATCTGGTCTGGGCGATCCTGACGACGCTGTTCTGCTGCCTGCCGTTGGGCGTGGTGTCGATCGTCTATGCCTCCCAGGTCGATGGCCGCCGCGCCGCCGGCGACCTGCCGGGGGCCTACAGTGCGTCGCGCAAGGCGGGCTGGTGGGCGGTGGCTTCGGCCGTGGCCCTGCCGGTCCTGTTGCTGTTGTGGTTCGGGCTGTTCGGCGGCTTGGCCGTACTGGGCGCTCTTTCCGACCAATGATTCACCACCACCACCCATCAAGGAGCTTGAACCCATGAACACCGCCACTCCGCAGGTCCCGAACAATCTGGTCTGGGCCATCCTGAGCACCCTGTTCTGCTGCCTGCCGGCCGGCATCGTGTCGATCGTCTACGCCGCGCAGGTCAACGGCAAGCTGGCCGCTGGCGACATCGCCGGTGCCCAGGACTCCGCCGCCAAGGCCAAGAAGTGGGCGATCTGGTCGGCCATCGCCGCCGTCGTGGTCGGCGTGCTGTACGGCATCCTGATCGTCGCTGTCGGCGGCATGGGTGCAATGAACAACAGCGGCTACTGATCCGCGTGGACGGATCCGGCGCCTGCGCCGGATCCGTTGCTGCAATGTCCGCACTTCCCGCCCGCTCCCGATTCGCCCGCTGGGCACCGCTGCTGGCCGCCACCGGCCTGGCCGCCGGTGCCGCGGTGGTGCTGCGCAACGTCAATCCGTATGTCGCCGGCAATCCTTTGCCGAGCTGCCCGCTGTACGCGCTGACAGGCCTGTACTGCCCGGGCTGTGGCAGCACCCGCTGCCTGTATTCACTGGTCCATTTCGACCTGCCCGGCGCGATGGCGATGAACCCGCTGCTGGTCATCAGCCTGCCGTTCCTGCTGCTGATGCTGCTGAACGTCGCCGGCATCCGTCCGCGCGTGCTCGACCCGCTGATGCGGGTACTGGCCAATCCCACGTTCTGGCTCTGGGTGCTGCCCGGGTATGCGCTGCTGCGCAACCTGCCGTGGGCACCGTTCACCGCACTGGCACCGATCTAGGTTTTCCAGCCAACGGCGCAGCCCCTCGCGGTGGGCGACGTTTGAAGGCAGAAGCCCTGGGGTTGGCCGGACGGGATGGGTTTGCGGGGGACGCCGTGAATCCGTCCATGGAGTCTTGGCCGCGGCATCCATGCCGCGGACACCCCCGCAAACCCATCCCGCCCGACCACGGACAGTTTCCGTGTGCGTCCACCACGGAAAAGAAGGAGAAGATCAAAAGCAGAAGCGGATCGCTTCGCTCTGTATCCACGCATGGCGTGGATCGACCGTGTCGACCAAGGTCGACACCCACCGGCAGTCGCGGTTGACCCACCGTCACCGGGAAACTGTCGGGGGTGGGGCGGTGTGGGGCAGCAGGACCGTTGGCGCCATGGATGGCGCCATCGAGCCCCCAGGGACGGGTTTACGGCGTGTCCTGCAGCCCCACACCGCCCCGCCCAACCCTCAGCAATCCAGAGCCGCTTTGGCTCTGGCATTGGCTTTGGCCTCTGCAGGTGCAGGGCTGCAAGCCCTGCAAAGCAACTACGTCACCCAGCCTGCAATCACCAGCAGGGCGAGGACCGCCAGCCACAGCAGCAGCATCCGCCACACCAGGCTCATCGCATCACGCAGGTCCGGCAACCGCTGCCACACCGGCAGCAACCCTGCCTCGGTGTAATCGTGCGCATCCTCACGCAGCTCGGCGTTGACGCTGGCCCGCGCCACCGCGCCAAGGAACCCGATGTTGCCGGCCAGGCGTTCGCCATGGGCCTGGCGCCAGGCCTTCCACGCCGTATCGAAATTGCCCACCAGCGCCATCGAGAAGGCCATCAGCTGCGCCACCGGCCACTCGATCCAGCCCAGCAGGCGCTGCGCCAGCGCCAGCGGCTCCACCGGCACGCGTGCGCGCATCGGGCTCTCCGCCATCAGCGCCAGCAGCCGGTACCCGAGCGCGCCAGCCGGGCCCAGCAACAGGAACCAGAACAGCACCGCGAACCAGCGCCGCAGTGCGTTGAGCACCGTCGCCTCGACCAGTGACGGAATGTCCTCGCGCAGGCTGCCGCCGGCCGACTGCAGGTTGCGCACTGCAGCCTGCCGCGTCGCCGCATCATCGGCATCGATAATGGCCTCGATATCGCGGTCCAGGTCACGCGGGCCCCAGCACCAGGCCAGCACCGCCACGCCCAGCAGCAGCGACGGCAGGCCGAACAGCACCCCGCGCAACAGCCACGCCAGCAGCACCATCAGCAACAGCGGCGGCAGCAGTGCCAAGGCAACGCCGGCCGGTCCCTGCCAGGCCTTGCCACCACGCGCATCCAGCCAGCCCAGCCAACGCCGGAAACCGTCGAAACGGCGCAGCGAGGCAGCAGCGGCCGGAGCAACATGGCCCAGGGCCAGTGCCACCAGCACGGCGGCCAGAGTGGTGAACATGGCAGGTCTCCCTACGAAACAGAACGCTCGGCGCCGCTACCTTACCTGTCGCAGCGGCGCCCTCCGCGATGACCCGCACTGTAACCCGGGCCGTGTTCAGGTGGCGGCAATGCAATCGCCCCAGCCGGCCCGGCTCAGCCCTTCTGCTGCCGGTACCAATGCTCGATCAGGCCGCGCGAAATCGAGATCGGCGGCGACAGGCGGATACCCTGGCCATCGTCCTCCACGTCGCGCGCCAGTGCCGCGCCGACCTCGTCGGCACTGAACCAGCGCGCGTCTTCCAGCTCACCGTCCACGGTCGGCAGGTCATCCTGCGCCTGTGCGCGGAAGCCAACCATCAGCGCACCCGGGAACGGCCAGGGCTGCGAACCGAGGTACTGGCAGGCCGTCACCCGCACCTTGCTCTCTTCATGGACTTCGCGCACCACGGTCTGCTCGAAGGTCTCGCCGGGTTCGACGAAGCCGGCCAGCACCGAGTAGCGACGCGGGGCCCAGTTCGACTGCCGGCCCAGCAGCAGCCGGCCCTGGTTTTCCACGGCGACGATCACCGCCGGGTCGACACGCGGGTAGTGTTCGGTGGAACACTGCCCGCAGCGGCCGACGAAGCCACCACGGGCAAACGCCACGGCGCCGCCGCACACGCCGCAGAAGCGGGTGCGCGAGTGCCAGTACGACATGCCGCGGGCATAGCTGAAGGCGGTCGCATCGGCCATCGACCACAGCAGCGCGGCCTGGCGCAGATCAAGCCGGCGTGGTGCGCTGATGGTGACGTTGGTGGCTTCAACCGAGAACCACGCCTGCTCTCCGCGCAGGCCGAGGAAGATCGCGGCACCCGGGCCGCCGCCGATGTCGGCGCCGGTCAGCGCCAGTGGCTGATCGTCATCGCCGGTGAAGGCGCTGCCGTCCTGATCGAGCACGAGAATGCGCGCGCCCGGCCACAGGCGCGCCAGTGCATCGGCATCTTCGCGCAGGGCATCGGCGCGCTCCAGCGGTTCACCCACGAAGGCGAAACCGGAAAGCGGCGAAGGAGTATTGGGCATCCTGCAAGCGTGCCGCCAATCGATGCGGGTGGCAAGGTCGGCGCTGTGCGCAATCTGCCGTTGTGGATGCAGGAAGGATCATCCACGCATGGCGTGGATCTACCCGCTCTGGCAGGTGCCAACCCTGGTTGGCACATTCCGGCCACAGGCCTCTTACATGCTGAAGCTGCTGCCGCAGCCGCAGGTGGTCTTTGCGTTCGGGTTGCGGATCACGAACTGGGCACCGGTCAGGCTCTCGGTGTAGTCCACCTCGGCGCCCATCAGGTACTGCAGGCTCAGCGGGTCGACCAGCAGGGTCACCCCGCTGGTCTGTACCGCCAGGTCATCCTCGGCACGGTTCTCGTCGAACTCGAACCCGTACTGGAAGCCCGAACAGCCGCCGCCCTCGATGTACACACGCAGGGCCAGGTCGGGGTTGCCCTCTTCCTGGATCAGGGATTTGACCTTGGCGGCCGCCGACTCGGTGAAGTTCAGCGGGCGCTCCAGCGATTGGTAATCGGGCGCGGCAACCGGGGTGGCGCCGGGCAGGGAGACTAGCGTGCTCATGGTGCCAGCATGGGGGTGCCGGGGATGGCTTTCAAGCCATCGCCTCGGCCAGCTTGCGGCGTGCGGCGGTGTCGCCCTTGCTGCCATTGGCCTCATCGCCTTCCGGCGCCGGCAGGGCCGCCATCGGGGCGCTGGCATGGATCAGGCGGCCGTTCAGCTGGGCGCCCGCATTCATCTCCACCACCTGGTAATGGACGTTGCCATTGACCCGTGCGCTGGGGGTCAGCTCGACCTTCTCGGTGGCGTGTACATCGCCGTCCAGACGGCCGCTGATGACCACCACCTGGGCCCGGATCTCACCCTCGATCACGCCATGCTCGGCGACCGTCAGGGTCGCGCCGCTGGCGCCTTCGGTGGCGATCACCTTGCCGTGGATGCGACCTTCCACATACAGGCCACCACTGAATTCCACATCACCGCGGATCACCACCTGGTTGCCGATCAGGGCATCCACCACCAGCTGGCCTTCACGGTTGGATTTGCTGCTTCCGAACATCTGCCTACTCCCCTTTGCTGGCCGGCGCACCGGCCTGTTTCCAGTCGAATACCTGGGTGGTACCCCCCGTACCACTCCCCAATGTCACCCGCACGCGTTGCGGGGTGAAGTCAGCCGGCAGCATCACGCTGCCGGTGAGCTGCTGGAAGTACCGGAACGAGTAATCCTGTCCCGGCACCTTGCTGCGCTGGTGCAGATCATCCCAGCTGATCGTGGCCAGCTTGCCGTTCTTCACGCCTTCCACGGTGAAGCGCATCTGCCCCTGGCTGATGGCGCCGCGGTTGAGGTTCTGGGTCAGCACGGCGGTGTACTGCCAGGTGCCGGCCGCTTCCGGGCTGAACTCGATCGAATGGGTGTTCAGGCCCTTGCGCTGGCTGGTCGAACCCACCAGGCGCTCATAGAAGGCAACGTCGGCACGCAGGCCGGCGATTTCCTCATCGCGCTCGGCCAGCGAGGACTGCACCTCGGTATTGGCGGCGCGGCTGATGCGGTCGGAGGCTTCCAGCGTGGCCTGCTTCTGGCGCAGCTCGGTCAGCTGCGCCTGCAGCGTCTCGGCGCGCTTCTCGGCAGCCTGCAGGCGCTGGCCCTGAGCATCGCGTGGCGTGGCCATCCAGCAGCCACCCAGCACCGCCAGCACCAGGCTGAGCAGCCAGATGCCGCCGATCACCAGCAGGCGGCGACGGTCGGCCGGCGGTTGTGGCGCGCCGGGCAGGCGTACCTGCACGCGCATGGGAGGACGGTTGGTCATGGGTGGTTTCCGGGGTATCGCGAGGGCGACACCGGTACGGCCCCTGTGGCAAACGACGGGCTAGTGTATGACAGGACGGGTGGGTTTCCTGCGCCGTGGCCGGCCACGGTCTGTGGCGTTCAGGCATGCCATCGTCGATAGTGTGGTCCCCTGCACAGTTCCATCGCCGGAGCATCGCCATGACCGAAGCCCACCTGTTCGTGATCGGCATCCTGCTGGCCTGGCTGGCCGGCATCCGCGTCTACCTCACCGTGTTCGGCGTCGGCCTTGCCGGCCTGCTCGGCTGGGTCGACCTGCCGCCCGCTCTGCAGGCCACCGAATCCTGGTGGGTGCTGGGCACGTCGGCGGCGCTGGCCATCGCCGAGTTCTTCGCCGACAAGATTCCCGGCGTGGACTCGGTCTGGGACCTGGTGCAGACGCTCGCACGCGTGCCGGCCGGCGCGTTCCTCGCAGCGGCTACCCTGTCGCCGGACGGTCAGCTCGGCGCCGGCGCACTCGCCGCCGGTGCCGGCGTCGCCCTCGCCAGCCACGGCCTGAAGGCCGGTACCCGCGCGCTGCTCAATACCTCGCCGGAACCGGCCAGCAACTGGGTCGCCTCCGCCGCCGAGGACACCGTGGTAGTCGGTGGCCTGGCGCTGGCCTTGGCACACCCGTGGATCGCGCTGATCGTGGTGCTGGCCTGCAGCCTGGCCGGCGCGCTGCTGGTGTGGCTGGTCTGGCGCGCGCTGTGGAAGGGCGTGCGCTGGCTGGCGCGCGGTGCATCGGCAGCACCGCCGGGGCACAGCAGTACCGGTTGAGCACCGGGCTTGTCGCATAATGGACGCGAACACCAGGAGCACCGATGGCCGCAAACGAATCCCCCGCGGGCGCCCGCCCGGGACGCGCTGAAATCCCTCCGGCCGATCATTGGCAGCGCTGGGCACCCGAGGCGGCAGGCCCCGCTGTGGCCGCACCGACGGCTGCGGCCACGCCGCCCATCGCGGCCGATGCCCCGGCGCCGGTCAACAGCGCACCGCCGCCGCTGCCCGGCCCGATCGCACTGGCCGAAGCCGGCAACAACGATCTGGCCCCGCCGCCCTCGGACTCGCCCTACCGCGTGCTGATCGTTGAAGACGATCGCGCCCAGGCGCTGTTCGCGCAGAGCGTGCTGCACGGCGCCGGCATGCAGGCGATCGTGCACAGCGATGCCGATGCCGCGCTGCAGGCGATCAAGGAGCACCGCCCCGACCTGATCCTGATGGATCTGCACCTGCCCGGGCTGGACGGCATGCGCCTGACCGCGCTGATCCGCCAGCAGCCCGGCCTGCAGCTGCTGCCGATCGTGTTCCTCAGCGGCGATCCGGATCCAGAGCGCCAGTTCGAAGTGCTCGACAGCGGCGCCGACGACTACCTGAGCAAGCCGATCCGGCCGCGCCACCTGATCGCAGCGGTGGCCAACCGCATCCGCCGCGCGCGTGCCCAGGCCGCGACCCTGCCGGGCGCCACCGGCGCACCGGCCACCAGCAATCCGGAAACCGGCCTGCCGACGCGCCACCATGTGCTGCAGCAGCTCAACACCGCACTCGCCCACCGCGACCGGGGCGGCGTGTTCTTCATCGAAGTGGCCAGTGCGCTGGGCCTGCGCGAACGCTATGGCTATGCCGCGTTTGAACGGCTGATGGTGCAGGCCGGGCAGCGCCTGGCCGAAGCCGGCCATCCGCACCTGCTGGCGCGGCTGAACGACAACAGCTTCCTGCTGCTGGCCCGCAACGCCGACGAGGACGCCCTCGAAGGCATCGCCGCGAGCCTGCGCGAGCAGCTGTCGGCCCGCGCCTTCGTGATCCGCGACGACGAATCCGTGCATCTGCGCGGCGTGGTCGGTTATGCGCCGCTGTCGCCGGGCTTCGAGGATGCCAGCAGTGCGCTGGAAGCGGTTGAGCGCACCACCCTGCAGGCGCGCCTGCTCAGCGCCGGCGTGGCGGGCCATGTGCATCGCCAGGCGGTCACCGAACAGGAACACCTGGCGCTGCTGGAGGGCCAGCTGGAACTGGCCTACCAGCCGATCGTCGCCGTGGCAGGCGGCAACACCGCGCAATACCAGTTGCTGCTGCGCCTGCGCCAGGCCGATGGCACGGTGCTGGCGGCCGGCCAGGTGATCCCCGCCGCGGAAGCCGCCGGGCGCATCGCCGACCTCGACCAGCAGGTGATGGACCACGCACTGGGCCTGCTGGATCTGTACCGGCACGCAACGCAGCCGCTGAGCCTGTTCGTCTCGCAGTCGCTGCGCACCCTGCAGCGCGATGCCTTCGCCGACTGGCTGCTGGAATCACTGCAGCAGCGTGACCTGCCTGGCAGTGCGCTGGTGATCGACGTGCGCCTGCCCGACGCACTGATCCACACCGTGCCGCTGCAGCAGTTCTGCCAGCGCATGGCCAGCGCAGGGGTGCGCTTCTGCCTGAGCCAGTTCGAACCCAGCGGCGAGGCCGATGCACTGCTGACCCAGCTGCCGCTGTCGTTCGTGCGCATGGCTGCGCGCTTCTCCAGCAGCCATTCCAATCCGGCCACGCGCGAGGCGCTGCGCAAGACGATCGAACAGGCCCATGCCGCCGGACTGCAGATCATCGGCCAGCAGATCGAGGATCCGCAGGCTGCAGCGGCGATGTGGGTAGGCGGCGTCGACTACATCCAGGGCAACATGGTGCAGTCGGCCGGCAGCGACCTGAACTTCGACTTCCACAACGCGGTGCTCTGACGTGCCGCTGTGGGGCGTGCTGCTGGTTGCCCTTGCTGCGGCCGCCATCGCGCTGCTGCTGTTGGGCCTGCGCCTGCGCGCGCGCAACCATGCGCTGGCCCAGCTGCAGCGCACGCACAGTGCGCTGGCCGCCGAACGCGACCAGCTTCGCCATACCACCGAACGCCAGGGCCAGCTGGAGCAACAGCTGCTGCAGGCCAAGCAGGCCGCCGAGGCGGCCGTGCTGGCCAAGGGCGAGTTCCTGGCCACGATGAGCCACGAGATCCGCACCCCGCTCAACGGCATCCTGCCGATGCTGGAGCTGATCGCACGCGGGCCGCTGGGCGAAGACCAGCGGCAGATGCTGGCCACCGCCTCGGCCAGTTCGCAACAGCTGCTGCGCATCGTCGACGACATCCTCGACTACTCCCGGCTGGAAGCGCAGGCGCTGGAACTGGAGATCACCAGCTTCAACCTGCGCGACCTGCTCGATGGCGTGGTACAGCTGATGCAGCGGGCCGCCGACGCCAAGGGCCTGGCCCTGGGCCTGCAACTGGATCCATCGGTGCGCCTGCCGGTGCGCGGCGACCCGGTGCGCCTGCGCCAGGTGCTGAGCAACCTGCTGGCCAACGCCATCAAGTTCACCGCCCGCGGCCAGGTGCAGCTGCGCGTGCTGCGCCTGGGTGAAAGTGCCGCGCAGCACCAGCTGCGCTTCGAGATCATCGATACCGGCATCGGCATCGACGACGCGCTGCAGGCGCGCCTGTTCCAGTCCTTCAGCCAGGCCGACGCATCCACCACCCGCATCTATGGCGGCACCGGCCTGGGCCTGGCCATCTGCAAGCGCATCATCGACCTGATGCACGGGCACATCGGCGTGCACTCCACGCCGGGCCAGGGTGCAACCTTCTGGTTCGAGATCCCGCTGCTGAAGGTCGCTGGCGACCTGCCGGCGATGGCGCGCGCACCGGCACCGCTGCTGCTGTTCAGTGCCGATGCAACGCTGCAGGCACGTATCGAGCGCATCGCCGCCCACCATGGGCTGCAGGTGCAGGTGCTGGCACAGCTGGATGCCGTGGTCGAGCGCCTGCGCGCTCCCGCGCGGCCCGGACAACCGGCACCGGCATGGCTGCTGGTCGATGCCCGCGCACGCCGCAACGGTGAGGCCACGCTGCAGCTGGCGCTGAGTGAACGTGGTGACGACGATGCGCTGCAGGTGCTGTGGCTGCAGGAGGGCGCACTTCCACAACGCCAGCGCCAGCGCCAGCTGCCCCCGCACTTCGACGATGCGGCCCTGCATGCACTGCTGGCTGCACCGGTCGCCCCCGCCCGCCCCGCTGCGCTGCTGGCCAGCGCGGACAACGAGCAACCGGCTGCCACGCTGCCGCCGTTGCATCTGCGTGTGCTGCTGGTGGAGGACAATACGGTCAACCGGATGGTCGCCGAACAACTGCTGCGCGTGTTCCAGTGCGAAGTGCGCAACGCCGCCGATGGCGAGCAGGCGCTGGCCGCCCTTCGCGAAGGCGGCGTGGACATCGTGTTGATGGATTGCCAGATGCCGGTGCTGGACGGCTACGCCGCCACGCGCCGCTGGCGCGCCGAAGAAGTGGAGACCGGGCGCGCCCGCCTGCCGATCATCGCCATGACCGCCAACGCCATGGCCGGTGACCGCGAGCGCTGCCTGCAGGCGGGCATGGACGATTACCTGTCCAAGCCGATCGCGCGCGCCACGCTGCATGCGCTGCTGCTGCGTTGGGGTGGCGGCAAAGCTGCATCACCTGGACAATTTTCTGTGGAGCCGTCTGTAGAGCCGAGCCATGCTCGGCTGACGGCCAGTGGCACTCCCACTCCATCAGCCGAGCATGGCTCGGCTCTACAGGAGACGACAAGCCAAGCCGCGCCGAAACCGGTGATCGACCGCGACGTGCTGGATGAACTGCACACCGTGATCGGCGACGCTGCCACCCAGATCGTCATGGTCTTTCTTGAAGATGCGCCGGTGATGGTGCAGCAGTTGCAGCTGGCCGCGCAGAACGGCGATGAGCTGCGCTTGCAGGCCACAGCGCACAGCCTGAAGTCATCGAGTGCAAACGTCGGCGCATTGTCGCTGTCGGCGATCGCGCAGCGGATCGAGCACGAAGCCCGTAGTGGCAGCCTGCAGCGCCCCGCGGTGGCGGTGGCGCTGCTGGTTGCGGAATTCGCCCGGGCGCGCGTTGCACTGACGGGCTACCTGGCACAGCACCGCGCCGGCCAGGGCGGCTGACTCACTCTTCCAGCTTGCTCAGCAGGTACTTCGGCTCGCCGATACGCTCGATCAGGTCCAGCTGGGTCTCCAGCCAGTCGATGTGCTCCTCTTCCGAATCGAGGATCTTCACGAACAGTTGGCGGCTGACGTAGTCGCCAACCGAATCGGAATAGGCCACGGCCTCGCGCAGGGTGACCACGCCATCGCGTTCCAGCGACAGGTCGCACTGCAGGATCTCGGTCGGGTTCTCGCCGATGCGCAGCTTGCCCAACGCCTGGAAATTCGGCAGGCCTTCAAGGAACAGGATGCGGTCGGCGAGCATGTCGGCATGCTTCATCTCGTCGATCGATTCCTTGTACTCGTGTTCGGCCAGTTCCTTGATGCCCCAGTTCTTCAGCATCTTGGCGTGCAGGAAGTACTGGTTGATCGCGGTCAGCTCGTTGTAGAGGACCTTGTTGAGGAATTCGATGACCTTGGTGTCGCCCTTCATGGGGGTGCTCCTGCACGCTGAAAACGCAGGCACTTTAACGCCTCGCGTGCGCTCGTGAAGGAACGCGAATCGTGTGCATTGGCCTGCGCGGCCGAAGGTGAAGGATGCGAAAGCGCGGCGTCAACGCGCCGCGAAAAGGCGATCAGGCGACCTGCGCCAGGCCCAATACCGGCAGCGGCAGATCGTGGGTCGCACGTGCCTTGGCCAGCAGGTCGCCGGCCATGTCCAGGCAGGAACCGCAGGTGGCACCACAACCGGTACGCATGGTCAGTTCGGCCACCGTGCTCACGCCATGGCTGGCGGCTTCGCGGATCTGGTGGTCGGTGACTCCGTTGCAGATGCAGACGTACACAGGCGGGAACCGGGCTGACAGGCCAGAAGCGGCCTGGTGGCTATTCCAATGGAAACGAGAATGGTTGTCAATCAGAGACCTGAACCATTCTCGATACCGTTCAGCCGGTCAGCTGGCCGGGCCGTCGCCCGTGACCTTCTTCGGCCAGTACCCTCGGGTCCGCGGGCGCTTGCGCGGGCGATCGTGCCCGGCGGTGTGGCCCGGCATCCAGGCCTCGGCGGCGCTCTTGGGCATGGCGGTGACGCCCTGCCCGGCCACGCCACGCGCCAGTGGCGCCAGGTGTCGCAGGGCACGCGCATAGACGCCGCGTTTGAACATCACCACGTGCTCTACCGGGTACCAGAAGTCGACCCAGCGCCAGTGGTCGAACTCGGGCGAGTCGGTGTGGTCCAGCGTCACGTGGGATTCGTCGCCGGTCAGGCGCAGCAGGAACCAGACCTGTTTCTGGCCGATGCAGACCTGCCGCTCGTTGCGGCGGATGGCCCGCGCCGGCAGCTTGTAGCGCAGCCAGCCGGGCGTGGCCCCGAGCACTTCCACATGCTCAGGCAGCAGGCCGGTCTCTTCCTGCAGTTCACGATACATGGCCTCGACAGGCGTCTCGTCGGTGTTCATGCCACCCTGCGGGAACTGCCAGCCATCCCGGCGCACGCGTCGTGCCCAGAACACCTGGCCGTCCTGCCGCATCAGCACGATGCCGACGTTCGGTCGATAGCCGTCCGGATCGATCACGATGCGGACTCCTAAGAAAATCTACTGGTCGGGACTATCCCATGCCCTCTGTCGGCCCACAAGCACGACACAAAAGTGTTGACAGGGTCGATACACATCCGCAGAATAGCGGGCTCACCAAGGCTATGTAGCTCAGCCGGTTAGAGCACAGCACTCATAATGCTGGGGTCGGTGGTTCGAGTCCACCCATAGCCACCACACTGAAAATCAAGTTGTTTTTCAGTGTGAAAAGTGAGAAAATAGTTGCACGTTTTGCCCCGTCGCCAAGCGGTAAGGCACCTGACTCTGACTCAGGCATTCGGTGGTTCGAATCCATCCGGGGCAGCCAAATTAAAAACAAAAGGCCAGATCGAAAGATCTGGCCTTTTGCTTTTAATTTGGTCGCGCATCCCACCTTATCCCCGCGCCTGTCGGCGCGCCCCCTTGAACATCAAGGGGGCTCTTCTCCAGAGAGAGGCCCGGGGTCGGATCCTTTTCCAAAGGAAAAGGCTCTGACCCCACCCCTTCCGAGATGCGAAACCCCGGGTAGTGCCGGCCGCTGGCCGGCAACCACGAAATGCCTGACTCCAAAACAACAAAAGCCCGGCCAAAGCCGGGCTTTTGCTTTTCCAACCAGCGGGCTCCCGCAGGAGCCCAACCAGGCGCGGTAAATCAGCGCTTGGAGAACTGGGTGGCGCGGCGGGCCTTGTGCAGACCGACCTTCTTACGCTCGACTTCACGGGCGTCACGGGTCATGAAGCCGGCCTTGCGCAGCTCGGACTTCAGGGTTTCGTCGTACTCGACCAGCGCACGGGCGATGCCCAGGCGGATCGCACCGGCCTGGCCGGTGGTGCCGCCGCCAGCGGCGGTGACCAGGATGTCGAAGCTTTCGGTGTTCTTGGTCAGCTCGAGCGGCTGGCGCACGATCATGCGCGCGGTCTCACGACCGAAGAACTCGTCCAGCGGACGACCATTGACGGTGATGTTGCCCGAACCCTTGCGCAGGAACACGCGAGCGGTGGAGGACTTGCGGCGGCCAGTGCCGTAGTTTTGAGTGATAGCCATGATTAGATATCCAGAACCTGCGGCTGCTGTGCGGCGTGCGGATGCTCAGTGCCGGCGTAGACCTTGAGCTTGCGGTACATCTGGCGACCCAGCGGGCCCTTCGGCAGCATGCCCTTCACGGCGATCTCGATCACGCGCTCCGGGTGGCGCTCCAGCGCCTGGGCCAGGGATTCGGTCTTCAGGTTGCCGATGTAGCCGGTGAAACGGTGATACATCTTGTCCTGCAGCTTCTTGCCGGTGACGGCAATCTTTTCTGCATTGATGACGACCAGGTAGTCGCCGGTATCAACGTGGGGGGTGTAGACCGGCTTGTGCTTGCCGCGCAGACGGCGGGCCAGCTCGGTGGCGAGACGGCCCAGGGTCTTGCCCTCGGCGTCGACGAGGTACCAGTCGCGCTGGACGGTCTCGTTCTTGGCAGTGAAAGTGCTCATGAAGAACTCTAGGTTAGGTCGGGCTCATTGCGGCGAAGGACTCGCCGGAACTCTGCCACGCGTTGTGAAAGGTGAAGCGCAAGAGGCGGGATTGTACGCAGGTCACGCCCTCGGTGCAAGCTGGCCCTGCCCCGGGTTGGCAGGGGAGCGGGGGCGGGCGAGAATCGGCGGGTCTCCCGCCCCACCGCGTGCCGCCATGACCGTGCTCCGCCAGACCACCCCGCTGGACCACCTGCTGACCGAGGCGCAGCGCGCCCTGGACACGGTGTTCGGCAACCCTCCGGCGGCCCGCCCCTACCCGGCCGCAGGCACCGGCGAGCCGGGCATGGGCCGCGCCGAGCGCCGCCACGCCGCGGGGCTGATGCGGATCAACCATGTCGGCGAGGTCTGCGCACAGGGCCTGTACTTCGGCCAGGCGGCCGTGGCCCGCGACCCGGCCACCCGTGAACACCTGCTGGAAGCGGCCCAGGAAGAGACCGATCACCTGGCCTGGTGCGCGACCCGGCTGGATGAACTGGACAGCCGCCCGAGCCTGTTCAATCCGCTGTGGTACGCCGGCAGCTACACCATCGGCACCCTGGCGGGTCTGCGCGGCGACGGCTGGAACCTGGGCTTCGTGGTTGAAACCGAGCGCCAGGTGGAAGCCCATCTGGACGAGCACCTGGTCGACCTGCCGGCCGGCGATCTGCGCAGCCGCGCGGTCATCCAGGTGATGAAGGAAGACGAGGCCCGCCATGCGGAGCACGCCGAACAGGCCGGCGCACGCCGCCTGCCGTTCCCGATCCCGGGCGCGATGGCGCTGGCTTCCAGGGTGATGAAGACCATCGCCTACCGCATTTGAAGGGTCGCCCGCACCAACGGTGCGGGCCTACCAGGAGGTGTGGGGGCGACGGTGGGGCCCGACCGTTGGTCGAGCCATCAATCAGTTGGGCGAGACCAGCTTCAGGCCGATCACACCGGCTACGATCAGGCCCACGCAGGCCAAGCGGGCCGGCGACGCACTGTCGTTGAACAGATAGATGCCCAGCACCGCCACGCCCATGGCGCCGATGCCGGTCCAGATCGCGTAGGCGGTGCCGACCGGGATGCTCTTCATCGCCTGGCTCATCAGGTACAGGCTGATCAGGGCGGACACCACCGTGGCAACGGTGGGCAGGGGTTTGCTGAAGCCTTCGGAGTACTTCATTCCGAGGGCGAAGCCGATCTCGAACAGGCCGGCCAGCAGCAGATAGATCCAGGGCATGGGTGGGGGCTCCTTACCTTTTTGGGAAAAACGAAACGGCCCGGTGTTTTCACACCGGGCCGTGGGTCGGTACATCACCGTGGAACCGTAACGCGTGCGAGGCACTGGTTCCACGGGGCGGGTCGTCCCGCCTGGGCGGCGATGCCTGCGGGCATCGCACATGGGGCTTACTCGGACAGGTTCCGGCCGTGGAACAGCTCTTCGATCTCGCGCTTGAGCAGCGCTTCGATCTTCATGCGTTCCTTGAACGACAGGTTCTTGGCCTTTTCCTCGAACAGGTACTGGTCCAGGTCGAAGTCCTTCAGGTGCATCTTCGTGTGGAAGATGTTTTCCTGGTAGACGTTGACGTCGAACATCTCGTAACGCGACTTGATGTTCTTGGCCAGGAAGTTCTGGATCGAGTTGATCTTGTGATCGATGTAATGCTTCTTGCCCTTCACATCGCGGGTGAAGCCACGGACACGGTAGTCCATGATCACGATGTCCGATTCCAGGCTCTCGATCAGGTAGTTCAGGGCCTTCAGCGGCGAAATGACGCCACAGGTGGCCACGTCGATGTCCGCGCGGAACGTCGCGATGCCTTCCTGCGGATGGGTTTCCGGGTAGGTATGGACAGTGATGTGGCTCTTGTCCATGTGCGCGACCACGGCGTCGGGAATCAGTTCCTTGCCGGCCTGCTTCTTGTCGATCACCGGCTCTTCGGAGATCAGGATGGTCACCGAGGCACCCTGCGGGTCGTAGTCCTGGCGGGCCACGTTCAGGATGTTGGCGCCGATGATCTCGGCGACATCGGTCAAGATTTGAGTCAGCCTGTCGGCGTTGTACTCTTCATCGATGTATTCAATGTAACGCTGACGCTCCTCTTCGGTGCGCGCGTAACACACGTCATAGATGTTGAAGCTCAGCGCCTTGGTGAGGTTGTTGAAACCCTGCAGCCTCAGGCGAGGCAACGGCTTGACCACGGCGGTCGATTCCTGTGTAAGAAGGGAAAGGGGGAATTATGGGGCAAACTGCCCCCGGGGGGAACGTGAAGACGCAAGAGTTCTGGCACACTGTTTGCCCTTAACAATTGCGCTGGTTAAGCTCCGCTATCGACCCCGTGAATCCGTTCATGCGCAGAGGGAGCGCCCCTATCGTGTCAACCGTGCGCCTAGCTAGCAGTCCACTGGCCCTGGATATCGCCACAATCGATCGTTTCCTGGCGCACAGCCACAGGCGGCGATATCCCACCCGTACCGACGTCTTCCGACCCGGTGACCCGGCGGGAACCCTGTATTACGTCATCAGCGGCTCGGTTTCGATCATGGCCGAGGAAGATGACGATCGCGAGCTTGTGCTGGGCTACTTCGGTGCCGGCGAGTTCGTCGGCGAGATGGGCCTGTTCGTCGAATCGGACCGCCGCGAGGTGATCCTGCGGACCCGTACCGCCTGCGAGCTGGCTGAAATCAGCTACGAGCGCCTGCATCAGCTGTTCCTCGGCCCGCTGTCGGCCGACGCCCCGCGCCTGCTGTACGCGCTGGGCCAGCAGATCTCCAAGCGCCTGCTCGACACCAGCCGCAAGGCCAGCCGCCTGGCATTCCTGGACGTTACCGACCGGATCGTGCGCACCCTGCACGACCTGGCGCAGGAACCGGAGGCGATGAGCCATCCGCAGGGCAGCCAGCTGCGCGTCTCCCGCCAGGAGCTGGCACGCCTGGTCGGCTGCTCGCGGGAAATGGCCGGCCGCGTGCTGAAGAAGCTGCAGACCGACGGCCTGCTGCATGCCCGTGGCAAGACCGTGGTGCTGTACGGCACCCGTTGACCGTTGAGCACCCGGTGGGTGCGGACCTTGGTCCGCACTCCTTCGCGCGCTAGGCTCGGGGCATGGAACTGAGCAGTGAATTCTGGTGGTTCATCCTCATCGGCCTGGGCGCACAGCTGGTCGACGGCGCGCTGGGCATGGCGTTCGGCCTGGTGTCTTCGTCGGTGATGCTGAGCATGGGCCTGCCCCCGGCGCAGGTCAGCGCCAGCATCCACACCGCTGAAGTGTTCACCACTGGCGCCTCGGGTGTGTCGCACCTCGCAGCCGGAAATGTCGATAAGCGCCTGTTCCTGCGCCTGGCCCTGCCTGGCGCGGTGGGCGGTGCCGTGGGCGCGTACGTGCTCACGCAGATCCCGGGCGAGATCATCCGGCCACTGATCTACCTGTACCTGCTGGTGCTGGCGATCATCATCCTGGCCCGCGCGGCCGGACGCTGGATGCCCAAGGGCGAGATCCGCCGGGTACCGGTGCTGGGCTTCTTCGCGGGCCTGCTCGACGCCAGCGGTGGCGGCGGCTGGGGGCCGATCGCCACGTCCACCCTGCTCGCCCGGGGTGGCCAGGCGCGCACCACGATCGGCACGGTCAATGCGGCGGAGTTCGTGGTCACGCTGACGGTGTCGGCGACCTTCCTGCTGTCGATGGGGGTGCAGCACCTGCAGATCGTCGCCGGCCTGCTGATCGGCGGCATGATGGCCGCGCCGGTAGCCGCCATCCTGGTCAAGCGGGTGAAGGAGCGCTGGGTGCTGGTGGCCGTCGGCGTGCTGGTGCTGGGGATCAGCCTGTTCCAGATTGGCCACGCGGTGTACGGGCACCTGTACCGCTGAGCGTTTGCCGGCCAGCGGCCGGCACTACCGGGACAGAGAAGCGCCGGCACAACCGCGACGGAGAGGGGTAGTGCCGGCCGCTGGCCGGCAGATCCATCACCGTGCGGCGGGATCAGGCCTTGTCGCCGCCCCGGTCCACGCAACCCCAGTTGAGGATGCGGGTACCCGCCGGCAGCACGCGGCGGAAGAACGCCACCCGGCCCGGCTTCGGGTTCACCACTACCGGCGCCTTGGCCGCCAGCAGCAGCGGCAGGTCGGCGGTGCTGTCGGAATAGGCGATATCGATGTCGCCGTAGCCGCGCTCGCGCAGCATGCGCATCTTCTCTTCATTGTGGCAGTGGCGGGTCGGGCCGACGCCGCCCAGCCGTGGGCCGACCTCGGTGCCGATCACCGGTACGTCCTGGTGGGCCACGAAAGCCAGGATCGCGCGCGCCAGCTCCGGCGGCGCACCTGTGGCAACCACCACGCGGTCGCCCTTGGCGCGGTGCGCGGCGAACACTTCCAGCGCCTGCGGCAGCAGCTTGGCGCGCATCTGCGCCTGGTTGCGCAGCACATAGGCGTCGATCACCTTGTTGAAGTCACGCGCACGGTGCAGGCCGAAGCTGCCGATCCACACATAGACCGAGATGCCCGCGCGACGGGTCGGCAGCATCGCCACCATCGGCCCGGCGATCGGCGTGACCAGCAGCGCCGCCAGCATGCGCAGCGGGTTGCGCTTGATCAGCGAGGCGAACAGGTGGGTGCCCGAATCGCCGTCGTACAGGGTGTGGTCGAAGTCGAAGACCACCAGCGGCGCATCCTCGCGCGGCGTTGGATAGTGCGTTGTCATGCCGCGAAGAATAGCTGACGCAGGCCCTCGCCCGGCTCTTCCACGCGCATGAAGGCTTCGCCGACGAGGAAGGCATGGATGCCGGCGTCACGCATCAGCGCCACGTCCTGCGGGCCAAGGATGCCGCTCTCGGTGACCAGCAGGCGGTCACGCGGCACCGCGTTCTGCATGTCCAGCGTGGTCTGCAGCGACACTTCGAACGTGCGCAGGTTGCGGTTGTTGATGCCGATCATCGGCGCCGGCACCTGCAGCGCACGCTCCAGCTCGTCGATGTCGTGCACTTCCACCAGCACGTCCATGCCCAGCGACAGCGCCAGTTCGGACAGCGTGGCCAGCTGGGTGTCGTCCAGCGCGGCGACGATCAGCAGGATGCAGTCGGCGCCCAGCACGCGTGCCTCGTACACCTGGTAGGCGTCGATGACGAAGTCCTTGCGCAGCACCGGCAGCGTGCACGCCTCGCGCGCCTGCTGCAGGTAGGCGTCGGCGCCCTGGAAGAAGTCCACGTCGGTCAGCACCGACAGGCAGCTGGCGCCGCCGAACTCGTAGCTGACGGCGATGTCGGCCGGGCGGAAGTCCGGGCGGATGACGCCCTTGGACGGGCTGGCCTTCTTCACCTCGGCGATCACCGCTGGATCGCCGTTGGCCACCGCCGCCTGCAAGGCGCGCACAAAGCCACGTACCGGCGGGGCGCTGGCCACGGCGGCCTGCAGCGCCTCGAGCGGGCGCTGGGCGCGGCGCTGGGCCACTTCTTCGGCCTTGCGGGCCAGGATCGTCTGCAGGATGTCGCTCATCGTCTTCGGTTCGGTGCGGGGGCGGTGAGGACGGCCATTATCGGCCATCGACGGGGTCAGGCTGAACCGCGCGCTCAGGCAACCAGCGCGCGGGTGGTCTCAACATACTGCTGCAGGCGCTGGCGGGCACTGCCGTTGGCGATGGCGGCACGGGCGCGGGCCAGGCCGTCGCCGATGTCGCTGGCCACGCCGGCAACGTACAGCGCGGCGCCGGCATTCAACGCAACGATGTCCAGCGCCGGGCCGGGCTCATTGTCCAGTACCGCGCGCAGCATCTGGATGGACTGCTCCGGGCTGTCCACGCGCAGGTTGCGGCTGGCCGACATGGCGATGCCGAAGTCCTCCGGGTGGATCTCGTACTCGCGCACCTTGCCGTCGCGCAGTTCGCCCACCAGCGTGCCGGCACCCAGCGAGATCTCGTCCATGTTGTCACGGCCCCAGACCACCATGGCGCGCTCAGTGCCCAGCTCGCGCAGCACGCGGGCCTGGATGCCCACCAGATCGGGATGGAACACGCCCATCAGTACCGACGGCGCGCTGGCCGGATTGGTCAGCGGGCCGAGGATGTTGAAGATGGTGCGCACGCCCATCTCGCGGCGCACCGGCGCGACGACCTTCATCGACGGGTGATGGATCGGCGCGAACATGAAGCCGATGCCGGTCCGGTCGATGGCCGCTGCCACCTGATCCGGCTGCAGTTCGATCACCGCGCCCAGCGCTTCCAGCGCGTCGGCACTGCCGGACTTGGAAGATACGCTGCGGTTGCCATGCTTGGCCACGCGCGCGCCGGCGGCGGCCGCGACGAACATCGAGCAGGTGGAGATGTTGAAGGTGTGCGAGCCATCGCCACCGGTACCGACGATATCAACCAGGTTGGAGGTATCGGCCACCGGCACTGGCCGGGCGAATTCACGCATCACGGTGGCCGCCGCGGCGATTTCGTCCACGGTCTCCTTCTTCACGCGCAGCCCGGTCAGGATCGCCGCGGTCATCATCGGCGAGACGTCGCCGCGCATGATCTGCCGCATCAGGTCGACCATTTCGTCGAAAAAGATTTCGCGGTGTTCGATGGTGCGATGCAGGGCTTCCTGGGGGGAGAAGCTCATGGGAATGCTCCTTGGATCAGGCCGCCGGACGCTGCAGGAAATTGCGCAGCAGGGCGTGGCCGTGTTCGGTGAGGATGGACTCGGGGTGGAACTGCACGCCTTCCACCGGGAACTGGCGGTGGCGCAGGCCCATGATCTCTTCGATCGAGCCGTCGTCGTTCTCGGTCCAGGCAGTCACTTCCAGGCAGTCCGGCAGACTGTTCTTGTCCACCACCAGCGAGTGGTAGCGGGTGGCCTGGTAGCGGTCCGGCAGGCCGGCGAACACGCCCTTGCCTTCATGGCGGATCGGCGAGGTCTTGCCGTGCATGATGTTGCCGGCACGGATGACCGTGCCGCCGTAGACCTGGCCGATGCCCTGGTGGCCCAGGCACACGCCGAGGATCGGCGTGGTCGGGCCCAGGCGCTGGATCAGCTCCAGCGACACGCCTGCTTCGTTGGGCGTGCACGGGCCGGGCGAGATGACGATGCGCTCGGGCTTCTGCGCGGCGATCTCGTCCACGCTCATCGCATCGTTGCGCACCACCTTCACCTCGGCGCCCATCGTCTGCAGGTACTGCACGAGGTTGTAGGTGAAGCTGTCGTAGTTGTCGATCATCCACAACATGGTCAGGTTCCGTCGCTTATGAGGAAAATGGCGTACACGTTTTCGGTGTAGGTGATGGGGCCGGCTTCCACCGACTCGCGCAGGCGCGAGCCCGTGGTCTCGATGCTGTTCATCGGTGCCTCGGGCGCAGGCGGCGAGGGCGGCGTCACCAGATCCCCACTGCTGGGCCAATTGCCCGCCTGCACGCCATAGGCGAAGTTCGGCGCCACATCGGAGATGCTGTACAGGCCACGCACTCTTGTTCCATAGGCCTTGGCCAGGCCCAGCGCGGACTCGCGGGTCTGGGCCGCTGCCTCGCCCTTGAGTTCGCGGCGCAGCGCCACTTCGCCCGAATAGGTCGGCGCCAGGCTGCTCACCTGTACGTTCTCGTTGGCCTTCAACGCCCCCAGCACATCCTGCATCGCCTTCACGCTGGCGAAGCTGGCACGCAGCTGGCGCGATACGCGGGTACCGATGAAGACCTGCCGGTTCTGCTCATAGCGCGTGGCCGGGCCGATCCGCAGGTTGTCCGCACGCACGCTGCCCTCCACCGCCTTGTGCTGCTTGAACAGTGCCAGCACGCGGGCAACGTTGTCCTGCACGCGGCGGCGCGCGGCGTCGGCGTCCATGTCGGTCTCTTCGATGTTCAACTGCAGGCCGAACCGGTCCGGCATCACCGTGCGGCTGCCCTGCCCCTTCACCAGCAGGTGCGGCTGCGGGGGAATCGTGTTGGCCTGCGCCCACGCAGACGGGGCCATCGTGGCCAGCAGTGACGACCACAGCAATGCGCTCAGCAGCTTCATGCGGTACTCCTTGTCTTGAATGGGAACAGCGGAAGGTGCCGCGGCGCAGGCCACGGCACGGGGAGGATCACAGGCCCTTGGCGGCCTGGGCGACGGCGCGGAACAGCGCGCGGCCCTTGTTCATCGTCTCGTCCCATTCCTTGTCCGGGTCCGAGTCGTAGACGATGCCGGCACCGGCCTGCACGTACAGGCGGCCATCCTTGATCACCGCGGTGCGGATCGCGATCGCGGTATCGGCATCGCCATGCCAGCCGATGTAGCCGATGCTGCCGGCGTAGACATTGCGCTTGATCGGTTCCAGCTCGCGGATCACTTCCAGCGCGCGGATCTTCGGCGCGCCGCTGACCGTGCCGGCTGGGAAGGTGGCACGCAGCACGTCGGCATAGCTCAGGCCCGGCTGCAGCTGCCCGGTCACTTCGCTGACGATGTGCATCACGTGGCTGTAGCGTTCGATCACGAACTGCTCGCCCACCTCCACGGTACCTGCCTTCGAGACGCGGCCGGCATCGTTGCGGCCGAGGTCGATCAGCATCAGATGCTCGGCGCGTTCCTTCGGATCTGCCAGCAGCTCGGCTTCCAGCGCCAGGTCCAGCTCGGGCGTGGCGCCACGCGGGCGGGTGCCGGCGATCGGGCGCACGGTGACTTCGCCATCCTGAAGGCGTACCAGGATTTCCGGCGATGAACCGACCACCTGCAGGTCGCCGACATCCAGGAAGTACATGTACGGCGACGGGTTCAGTGCACGCAACGCGCGGTACACATCCACCGGGCGCGCCTTGAACGGCACGCTCAGGCGCTGGCTGAGCACCACCTGGAAGATGTCGCCGGCGCGGATGTATTCCTTGCTGCGCTGGACCGCATCGACGAACCCTTCGCGGGTGAAACCGGAGACGAAGTCGGACTCGTCCAGCACGTCGCTGTTGAGCGGCGCCGGATAGCCGGCGCCCGGTGCACGCAGCTTGGCAGTCAGTGCATCCAGGCGCGCCTGGGCCTGTTCGAAGGCGCCCTCGACCCGCGGGTCGGCGTGCACGATCAGGTACAGCCGGCCCTTGAGATTGTCGAACACCGCCAGCTCGTTGGAGTCCAGCAGCAGGATGTCCGGCGTGCCCAGCTCATCGCGGCCGGCCGGCGGGGCCAGGCGCGGCTCGATGTAGCCGATGCACTCGAAACCGAACCAGCCGACCAGGCCACCGGTGAAGCCCGGCAGGCCGTCCAGCTTCGGCACCGAGTGGGCGCTGCGCAGCGCCTCGACCTCGGCGAACGGGTCGGCCACTTCGCGGGTGTCCACCACCTGGCCGTCTTCGCGCACGGTCAGCGTGCGGCCATGGAAGGCGTACACGCGACGCGCCGGCAGGCCGATGATCGAGTAACGACCAAAGCGCTCGCCGCCTTCGACGGATTCAAACAGGTAGGTATTGGGGCCGTCGGCGAGCTTCAGATAGACCGAAAGCGGCGTGTCCAGGTCGGACAGCACTTCACGGACGACGGGAATATGGGTGTGGCCTTCAGCGGCCTGCTGCTGAAACTGAGCGTGCGAGTTCAAGACGACTTTCCTTCCGGGACACAGCGTTATGGGGACGGACGACGGCAACGGGCCACCATCGCCACCAACGGCGTGCGGAAGAAAGGGTATGCGGGGTCGTCAGGCTGGACACCCCCTGACTGTATCGCAGCCGGGGCGGGAGGGGAACCCTGTGAAACTGAACCACCGGACGGCCGAGCCGGCCGCGGGGACCGGTGGCGCGGACCGGTAGAGTCGACTGTTGGTCGACTTGCGCGCGTAGCGCGGGGTTTTACGCCGTCGGAACGAAAAGCAGTCGACCAACAGTCGACTTTACCCCCTACCCGGCCAGCAACGGGCATCCGGTCGGCAGGTGCATCCGCACCCTGCCCGGCACGCACGCGATGCGGAACTGGCGGGCCTGCACCGGTTCGCCGTCCAGGTTGAGGGTCAGCGCCTTCGGTGCGTCGATCTGCAGCCACGGCAGCCGCGCGCGCGTGGCCAGCTGTTCGAGCGCCGCCTGGGTGCCCGACTTCAGCATCTGGCCGAGCGTGGCGGTGACCTCACCTTCCAGTTCCGGAAGCACGGTGACATCCAGCAGCCCATCGTCGATCACGGCCTGCGGGCACAACTGCTGGCCACCGCCGGCCTGCCGGCCATTGCCGATGCCCAGGGCGATGAAGTCGCCTTCCCACGCGAAATCCGGGCCGGACAGCCGCGCGGTGATCGGCTCGATGCGGCCCAGCTTGGCGATGCCGGTGATCACATAGGCCAGCCCGCCCAGCATCTTCTTCAGGCCGGCATCGGTCTCCACCGTCACCTGCGTGCCGAAGCCACCGCTGGCGAGGTTGGCGCACCACCAGGGCGTGCCATCGGCATCCACGCGCAGCAGATCGATGGCACGCGGCGTGGTTTGTCCGATCAACGCAAACGCGCCCTCAGGCTCGGTCGGAATACCCGCAGCCGTGGCGAAATCGTTGGCGGTCCCCATCGGGATCAGCGCCAGCGAGGGCAGCGCATCCGCCGCTTCCTCACGATGCGCCAGGGTTTCGGCCACCGCGCTGAGCGTGCCATCGCCACCGGCGGCAACGATCACGTCCACGCCATGATCGATGGCCTCGGCCACGTAGCGTTCGGCGTCACCGTCCTCCCAGGTCACCCGCACGTCCAGCTGCACGCCCTGCTCGCGCCAATGGCCGACAGCCTCGCGCAGTTCCTCGTTGCCTGCGGATTTGCCATTGAGGATCAGGCGCCAGCGCGGGGTGGTCATGCGGTACTTCCAGGAGGGGGTGGCACAGGCTAGCAATGCGCTGTTTGCCCGCGGTGAATGTCACGCAGGTGTCATTCAGTTGCTGGAGAATGGAAGGCCATAGCAGGGACGATGGATGGAGGCAGGATCAGCCTCCCACGCATGCAGCGAGGCCACGCCAGTGATTGGCGTGGCTTTTTTTATTTGCCCAGCAGTAGATCCACGCCAAGCGTGGATGCACGTCATCTCACCCGTTGGCGAAATCGTGCAGCGCCTGGCCCTGCAACCGGTACACGGTCCACTCGTCCTGCGGTTTGGCACCGGCAGCGGTGTAGAACTCGATGGCCGGGGTGTTCCAGTCCAGCACCGACCATTCGAAACGGCCGCAGCCCTCGGCCACGGCCTGGCGCGCGATGTACTTCAGCAGTGCCTTGCCGGCGCCCGCACCGCGCTTTTCCTGGCTGACGTAGAGGTCTTCCAGGTAGATGCCCTTGCGGCCCAGCCAGGTGGAATAGTTGTAGAAATACACCGCATAGCCGATGGCCTCGCCGTCGGCTTCGCAGATCAGTGCGCGTGCCGTGGCATCGGGACCAAACAGGCTCTCGGCGATGCCGATCTCATCGGTCTGCACCGAATGCTCGGCCTTCTCGTAGATGGCCAGCTCGCGGATGAAATGCAGGATCAGTCCCGCATCGGCGACGGTGGCCGGGCGGATGTTCAACACGGCCACCGTACTCATGGCTCAGCCCCGTGCCGCAGCGACGTTGGCGCGCATCTGCGCGATCACATCCTGGTAGCTGGTCCTGGCGTTGAAGATGGCCGAACCGGCGACGAAGGTGTCGGCGCCGGCAGCGGCGATCTCGCCGATGTTGTCGGCCTTCACGCCGCCATCGATCTCCAGGCGGATGTCCTTGCCGCTGGCATCGATCATCTTGCGCACCACGCGCAGCTTGTCCAGCGCCGAGGGGATGAAGGCCTGGCCGCCGAAGCCCGGGTTGACCGACATCAGCAGCACCAGGTCCAGGTCATCCAGCACCCAGTCGAGGATGTCCACCGGAGTGGCCGGATTGAGCACGATGCCCGGCTTGCAGCCCAGCGAGCGGATCAGCTGGATGGTGCGGTGCACGTGGCGGCTCGCCTCCGGGTGGAAGCTGATGTAGGTGGCACCGGCCTCGGCGAAGTCCGGGATGATGCGATCCACCGGCTCGACCATCAGGTGCACGTCGATCGGCGCGGTGACGCCGTGCTTGCGCAGCGCCTGGCAGACCATCGGGCCGATGGTCAGGTTCGGCACGTAGTGGTTGTCCATCACGTCGAAGTGGACCCAGTCCGCGCCAGCGGCGAGGACGTTGTCGACTTCCTCGCCGAGGCGGGCGAAGTTGGCGGACAGGATGGAGGGGGCGATGAGGCAGTTGGACATGGCCGGGGCCTTCGGAACGGGGAAAAGGTTCTCCCGCCCGCAGGCGGGACTCTGGAATCAGCGCTTGCGCAGGGTCTTGATGCGGTCGTAGGCGGCATTGATCCGCCGCGACTTCTGCTCGGCCTGCTGCTGCAGCTCGGGGGCGGCACCGCCCAGCTTGTCGGGGTGGTACTGCGAGATCAGCTTGCGGTAGGCGCGCTCGACCTCGGCATCGGTGGCCTCGGAGGTCAGCCCCAGCTCCCGGTACGGGTTCTCCTTGTTCAGGCGGAACCAGTCCGAATCGAAGGCGTGGCCGATCAACAGGCCGACCACCGCGCCGAACAGCGGATTGGGCCGGAACAGCAGGGCGCCGGCGATGAATCCGAGCAGTTTTCCGTACCAGCGCATGGCGCTCCGGGGTCGACCGACGAAATGGACGCTCATTTTACGTCACAGCGGGCCCGGACCGCTTTACACTAGGCCGCCCGCTGGTCAGCGGGCCCGCCGGGTCCGTTGGGCAGCAGCCGTATCGACAACGCCCCAGGAGTGCCCGTGCCAACCACGCTGTTGCAATCCGATCTCCCCGGCCTGCCCTTGCGCCATCGCGGCAAGGTGCGTGATGTGTTCGATATCCCGCGCGAGCGGCTGCCAGCCGGAACCCCGCCGGGCGAGTACCTGCTGATGGTCGCCACCGATCGCCTGTCGGCGTTCGACGTGGTGCTGCCTGACCCGATTCCGGGCAAGGGCGAGATGCTCTGCCAGGTCTCCAACTTCTGGTTCGCCAAGACCGCGCACCTGATGCCCAACCACCTGACCGGCATCGACGTGGCCAGCGTGCTGCCCGAAGGCGTGGACCCAGCCCTGTACGCCAAGCGTGCGGTGGTCACCCGCAAGCTGAAGCCGGTGCCGGTGGAAGCGATCGCCCGCGGCTACCTGATCGGCAGCGGCTGGAAGGACTACCAGCGCACCGGCAAGGTCAGCGGCATCGACCTGCCCGACGGCCTGCGCCAGGCCGAGCAGCTGCCGGAGCCGATCTTCACCCCCTCGACCAAGGCCGCCGTCGGCGACCATGACGAGAACATCGATTTCGATGCGATGGTGAAGCAGGTCGGTGCGGAACTGGCCGAGCGCGTGCGCGACGCCACCCTGCGCATCTACAAGTTCGCGGCCGATTACGCCCGCGAGCGCGGCATCATCCTGGCCGATACCAAGTTCGAGTTCGGTACCGACGCCGATGGCCGCCTGTACATCATGGACGAGATGCTGACGCCGGATTCCTCCCGTTACTGGCCGGCCGACGAATACGAAGTGGGCACCAGCCCGCCGAGCTACGACAAGCAGTTCGTGCGCGATTACCTGGAGACGCTGGACTGGGGCAAGACCGCCCCGGGCCCGAGCATCCCGGCCGAGATCATCGAGCGCACCCGCGCCAAGTACGCCGAGGCGCTGCAGCGCCTGGCCGGGATCAGCGTCGACTGATCCCCCCGCGTCCCCCCGGCCGGAAAGGCGGGGGGCGCTCTGATCGCGGTAGTGCCGGCCGCTGGCCGGCAACCTCGCGAACTCGGCTATGCTCTGGAGTGCCGGCCAGCGGCCGGCACTACCGTTGCCCGAGGAAGCGACGCAGCATGCAGACATCCACCCAGCTTGCGCGGCCGATCGACCGCTATTTCGCCAGCTACTCCGACGACCACCGCAATGTGATCAACCAGCGCATCCACGTGGTGGCGGTCCCGGCGATCCTGTGGTCGGTGGTGGCCCTGCTGTGGTGCCTGCCGCCGCTGATCACCTGGTTCCAGTACGGCATCTGGTCGGCGTTGGCGATGTTCAGCGCGTGGTGCTTCTACAACAAGCTGTCGCGCCCGCTGGGCATCGGCATGCTCATCCAGTTCTTCGTGTTCGGCTGCCTGTGCCGGCTGCTGGAGGCCGAGATCGGCCTGCAGGCCCTGCGCTGGCTGGCGGTGGGCGTGTTCGTGGTGGCCTGGATCGCGCAGTTCATCGGCCACAAATTCGAGGGCCGCAAGCCCAGCTTCCTGACCGACCTGACCTACCTGCTGATCGGCCCGGCCTGGGTGATGGCCAAGTTCTACCGCAAGCTGGACTGGCGCTACTGACCTGGCGGCGGCCGACAGCGGCCGTCGTTTCCTGAACGGGCGGATTCCGTCACCCGTAGTCCACGGGAGCCCTGCCAGCCTGCGCCGGTGATCCGCTCCCCATTGCCCGCCCGTCGACGGCAGCCCCTGTGCGACAGGGCCTGCGGTCTCCCTGCGTGGGCGTAGGGTGTCCCCCGAGGGCAGCCAGGGAAGGGATGCAGGAATGTGATGTTGCATCGCAGAAAAAATGAATCAGCGAACGTTACATGCAATTGATCGCTGTTCGATGGGTTTCGGCGACATTTCGCAGCCTGTTATCCTCCCTGACCTGCTCGTGAATCATGGATTCCCTGCATGCTCCCCAGCCTGCCCCTGCTGCTGGCCCTGCCGTTCCTGATGGCAGCGGCTGTTGCGGCCTTCCCCCGTAGTTCGCGCTCGACTGCTGCCTGGCTGGCGGCGCTGGCGCCGTTGGGCGGGCTGGCCATCCTCGGCTGGCTGACCCCGTCGGTGCTCGATGGCCAGGTGGTCCGCACCCTGGTGCCCTGGCTGCCGCAGCTCGGGCTGGACTTCACCCTGCGACTGGACGGGCTGGCCTGGATGTTCGCCGGGCTGGTGCTCGGCATCGGCGCGCTGGTGGTGCTGTATGCGCGCTACTACCTGAGCCAGCAGGACAACGCGCACCGCTTCTACTGCTACCTGCTGCTGTTCATGGGCGCCATGCTGGGCATGGTGCTGTCGGGCAACCTGCTGTTGCTGATGATCTTCTGGGAAATGACCAGCATCAGTTCGTTCCTGCTGATCGGCTTCTGGTCGCACCGCCAGGACGCCCGCGAAGGCGCACGCATGGCGCTGGTGATCACCGGTGGCGGTGGCTTGGCCCTGCTCGGTGGCGTGCTGCTGATCGGCCGCATCGTCGGCAGCTTCGACCTGGACGTGGTGCTGGCCGCTGGCGAGCAGATCCGCGCCAGCGCGCTGTACCCCTACGCCCTGTTCCTGGTACTGGCCGGCATCTTCACCAAGAGCGCGCAGTTCCCGTTCCACTTCTGGCTGCCGCACGCGATGGCGGCGCCGACCCCGGTCTCGGCCTACCTGCACTCGGCCACCATGGTGAAGGCCGGCGTGTTCCTGCTGGCGCGCCTGCATCCGGCACTGGCCGGCAGCGACCTGTTCTTCTACACGGTCAGCGGCATCGGCGCACTGACCCTGCTGATCGGCGCCTGGAATGCGATCTTCCAGCATGACCTGAAGGGCCTGCTGGCGTACTCGACCATTTCCCACCTGGGCCTGATCACCCTGCTGTTCGGCCTGTCCACGCCGATGGCGGTGGTGGCCGGCGTGTTCCACATCCTCAACCACGCCACCTTCAAGGCCTCGCTGTTCATGGCCGCCGGCATCATCGACCACGAGACCGGTACCCGAGACATGCGCAAGCTGGGAGGCCTGCGCAGGCTGATGCCGTTCACCAGCGCGCTGGCGATCATCGCCTCGCTGGCGATGGCTGGCATCCCCCTGCTCAATGGCTTCCTGTCCAAGGAAATGCTGTTCGCCGAAGCGATCACGGCCGGCGGCCCGGGAATCATGCGCACGGCGGTGTCGATCGCAGCGTTGCTGGCGGGCGTATTCGGGGTGGCGTACAGCCTGCGCTTCGTGCACGACACCTTCTTCGGCCCCGGCCCGCACGACCTGGACCGCGTGCCCCACGAACCGCCGCGCTGGATGAAGGTGCCGGTGGAACTGCTGGTGGTGATCTGCGTGGCGGTGGGCGTGGCACCGGCACTGACCGTAGCGCCGGTGCTGCACGCCGCTGCGGCCTCGATCCTCGGCGACGCCATGCCCGAGTACAGCCTGGCGGTATGGCACGGCTTCAACCTGCCGCTGGCGATGAGCGCGATCGGCGTGATCGGCGGCGTGGCGCTGTACTTCGGCCTGCGCAAGCTGATCAACCTGCACGCCGTGACCAACGTCAGCACTGGCCGCAATGTGTTCCATGCGCAGCTGGACGCGATCTCCGCACTGGCCATGCGCCTGACCAACGGCATCGCCAACGGCAGCCTTCAGCGCATGCTGCTGGGCCTGGTGCTGGTGGCGATCGTGGCCGCCGCCGCGCCGTTCGTGGCCAACCCCGCCTCGCCGAACTGGACCAGGCCACAGCCGATCCCGCTGCTGGGCTGGGCGCTGTGGCTGGTGATGATGGCCTGCGCGGTGGCTACCCTGCGTATCTACAAGCAGCGCCTGCTGGCGGTGCTGCTGGTCGGCGGCGTCGGCCTGATGGTGGCGCTGACCTTCGTGTTCCTGTCCGCGCCGGACCTGGCCCTGACCCAGCTGCTGGTGGAGATGGTGACCCTGGTGCTGATGCTGCTGGGCATGAACTACCTGCCTGCGCAGTCCGGGCCGGAGCGGCCGCGCTGGCGCAAGCGCCGTGACGCGGTGATCGCGATCATCGCCGGTGCCGGACTTGGCGCCTTGGCCTATTCCGCGATGACCCTGCCGCCGAACACCATGGCCGGCGAGCTGCTCGCCCGTGCCCTGCCCGAGGCCTATGGCCAGAACGTGGTCAACGTGATCCTGGTCGACTTCCGCGGCTTCGATACCTTCGGCGAGATCACCGTGTTCGGCATCGCCGCGCTGGTGGTGCATGCCCTGCTGCGGCGCACGCGGATGGCGCCGGAGCAGATCATGCCCGGCCCGCCGATCAAGCTGCCGGTGCCGGCCGACCTGGCCCAGATCATGTTCCCGCTGACCCTGACCGTGTCGATCTTCCTGTTCCTGCGCGGCCACAACGCGCCGGGTGGCGGCTTCATCGCCGGCCTGGTGCTGGCGGTGCCGCTGCTGATCCAGTACGTGATCCAGGGCACCGCGTCGGTGGAGTCGCGCTTCGGCTTCGACTACATCCGCTGCATCGGCATGGGCCTGCTGATCGCCCTGCTCAGCGGCAGCGCGTCGATGCTGTTCGGCGTGCCGTTCCTGACCAGCGGCCACCTCGACCTGCACCTGCCGCTGATCGGCGACGTGCCGCTGGCCAGTGCGATTGGTTTTGACATCGGCGTCTATCTGGTGGTGTTCGGCGGTGCCATGCTGATGCTGTCGATGATGGGCACGATCAAGCCATCGCGTACCCGTACCGCCCGCAAGGGTGAGATCGACCTGCAACGCCGCTCGGCACGCACCGGGGAGATGCATTGATGGAACTGGCCCTGGCTACCGCGATCGGCGTGCTGACCGCCATCGGCATCTACCTGCTGCTGCGTGCGCGCAGCTTCGATGTGATCCTCGGCATGACCTTCCTGTCCTATGCGACCAACCTGCTGATCTTCGCCGGTGGCCGCGTGGTGCTGGGCAAGGCGCCGGTACTGCAGGACGGCGTGGACAGCCACCTGGGCAACTACACCGACCCGCTGCCGCAGGCGCTGGTGTTGACCGCGATCGTGATCGCCTTCGCGATGACCGCGGTGAGCATCGTGCTGGCCATGCGCAGCCGCAGCGACAACCACAGCGACCATGTGGACGCCCACGAGCCGGATGACGACCTGCAGGATGAGCGCGTACCACCACGGCAGGGCGGGGACCGCGCATGAACCACCTGGTGATCCTGCCGATCCTGATTCCGCTGCTGGGTGCGGCACTGTCGCTGTTCGTCGAACACCGCCGCTATGGCCCCAGGGTGCAGCGCGCGGTGGCCTGGACCGCGCTGTCGGCGCTGGCGCTGGCGGTGGGCCTGCTGTTTGCCACCACCGCCAGTGGTGAGATCAGCGTCTACCTGCTGGGCGACTGGCCGTCGCGGCTGGGCATCGCGCTGGTGGCCGACCGGCTGTCGGCGTGGATGCTGCTGACCACCCTGCTGCTGGCCATTCCCTGCCTGCTGCACGCCTGTTCGGGCTGGGACCGCCGCGCACCGCACTTCCATGCGCTGTTCCAGTTCCAGCTGGTCGGCCTCAACGGTGCGTTCCTGACCGGCGACATCTTCAACCTGTTCGTGTTCTTCGAGGTGATGCTGATCGCCTCCTACGGCCTGCTGCTCAGTGGTGGCCGCGGCCTGCGCATGCGCATCGGCCTGCACTACGTGGTGTTCAACGTCACCGCCTCGACCCTGTTCCTGATCGCGCTGGGCCTGCTGTACGCCACGCTGGGTTCGCTGAACATGGCCGAGCTGTCGCAGCGCATCGCCGAGGTACCGCCGGCGCAGCTGACCCTGGTGAAGGCGACGATGGGCCTGTTGCTGCTGGTGTTCTGCGCCAAGGCCGCCCTGATGCCGCTGTACCTGTGGCTGCCGGAAGCCTATTCACGCGCACCGGCGGCGGTGGCTGCGCTGTTCGCGATCATGACCAAGGTCGGCCTGTACTCGGTGCTGCGCATCCAGATGCTGTGGTTCGGCGACGATGCCGGCGCGATGGCCGGCTACGGCCGTGACTGGCTGCTGTGGGCCGGTGTGGCGACGCTGGTGCTGGGCGGCCTGGGCGCCCTCGCCGCGACCCGCCTGCGCGTGCTGATCTCCTACCTGGTGATCGTGTCGGCAGCCACGCTGTTCATCGCCTTCTCGGTCGGCACACCGCAGGTGCTCTCGGCCGGCCTGTACTACCTGCCGCACAGCAGCTTCGTCGCCGCCGCGCTGTTCCTGATCGCCGACCTGATCCGCCGTCGTCGCGGCGGTGCCAGCGACCGCAAGGAAGTGGTCGCGCCGATGCCGGGCAAGGAGACACCCGCCGTGCTGTTCCTGATCGGCGCGGTGTCGGTGGCCGGCCTGCCGCCGCTGTCCGGTTTCCTGGCCAAGGCCGTACTGCTGGCCGGCATGCCGGCGCAGTACACCGCTCCGGTCTGGACCGCGGTGCTGGTCAGCAGCCTGCTGGTGATCATGGGCCTGACCCGCGGCGGCATCCGCCTGTTCTGGCGCGTGCCGCCTGTCGATCCGGAGGCACCGAAGCCGCGCAAGGCTCCTCTGCGCCGGGTGGAGCTGTACGCCGCGTGCATCCTGCTGGCCTACGGTATCGCCATGACCCTGGCCGCTGCACCGTTGATGCGCTACACCGACGCCACCGCCGCACAGCTGCTGCAACCCAGCGAGTACGTGCAGCAGCTGCGCGCGACCGCACCGGAGATCCGCCAGCCATGACCGCCCAGCGCTCCCTGTTCCGTCGCCTGATTCCCTCGCCAATGCTCAGCATCATGGTGGTGGCGTTCTGGCTGCTGATGTCCGACAGCTTCACCCTCGGCCAGATCGTGCTGGGGCTGGTGCTGGGCGTGGTGGTGCCGCTGTTCGCCGCACGCCTGGACCGCGAGTTCGCGCGCATCGGCACGTTGCGGCCGCTGCCCAAGCTGGTGTGCGTGACCCTGTGGGACATCCTGATGTCCAACATCCGCGTGGCCCTGCAGGTGCTGGGCCCGGAGAAGAAGATTCACCCCGGTTTCATCTGGCTGCCGCTGGACATCGCCAACATCCACGGCATCGCGGCGCTGACCAGCATGATCACGCTGACCCCGGGCACGGTCTCGGCCGCGCTCAGCGACGACCGCAAGTTCCTGCTGGTGCACGTGCTGCACCTGGAGGACCCACAGGACCTGATCGATACGATCAAGCGCCGCTACGAGGCGCCGTTGATGGAGATCTTCCCATGACTGGATTCCAGATCATCCAGACCACGCTGGTGGTGTGCATGCACGTGGTCGGCCTGGCCATGCTGCTGGCCACCTGGCGCCTGCTGCGCGGACCGACCGTGCCCGACCGCATCCTCGCACTGGACACGTTGTCGGTGACCGCCATTGCCGAGCTGATGCTGTTCGGCATGTACCTCAACTCCGCGATCTACTTCGAAGCCGCACTGGTCATCGCCATGCTCGGCTTCGGCAGCACCGTGGTGCTGAGCAAGTTCGTGCTGCGCCGGGACATCGTCGAATGATCACCGCGATCCAGATCGGCCTGTCGATCCTGCTGCTGTTCGGCTGCTTCTTCATCCTGGTCGGCGCACTGGGGCTGGTGAAGCTGTCCACGTTCTTCAAGCGCCTGCACGCGCCGACCAAGGCCAGCACGCTGGGCGTGGGCTGCGTGCTGGTGTGCTCGGTCTGCTACCACATCTTCCTGGGCCAGGACCCGCAGCCGCGCGAGCTGCTGATCACCGTATTCCTGTTCATCACCGCGCCGATCAGCGCCCACATGATGGCCAAGGCGGCGCTGTCGCTGCTGATGGAAACCCGTCCCAGCCTGCCGGGCAACGAGCCGGCTGCCGAGGAACAGCTTCCGCCGCCGGAACCGGCGCGGGAAGAGGAAGCCACGCAGAGCCGGTAGTGCCGGCAGCTGGCCGGCAGTGGCAAGGGTTCCGTCAGAGGCAGTGAGGTTGCCGGCCAGCGGCCGGAACTACCTCATGCCGCGCCGACCAGCAGCAGCTCCAGCACGAACCAGCCGGCGAACGCGACCAGCAGGATTCCGCCTTCACTGCGGCTGATCTTCAGATCGCCACGCAGCATCGGGTACAGCACCAGGGCGAACGCCAGCAGTGCCGGCAGTTCCAGGCGCACGAACGAGGCCGGCAACGCCAACGGCTGCAACACCGCCATCGCCCCGATCACCAGCAGCAGGTTGACCACGCTGGAGCCCAGCACGTGGCCAAGCACCATGTCGCCGTGGCCGCGACGCGCGGCAGCAATTGCGGTTGCCACCTCCGGCAGTGCGGTGCCGATCGCCACCGGCAGCAGGCCGACCAGCAGCGGCGTCCAGCCCAGCGCGGCACCGAAGTCAGCGGCGGCGCCCACGACCAAGCGCGCGCCCCAGTACAGCGTCAGCGCTGCGATCAGCACCCGCAGCACGTTCAACGGCAGGCTGGTGCGGCTCAGGGCGGACTCGGCGATGGCCGCCTGCACCTCGGCACGCTCAACGCGGCCGCGGCGCAGCAGCAGCACCTGCATGACAATGAAGCCTGCCACCAGCACGCCGCCTTCCCAGCGCGCCAGGCGACCATCCAGCCCGAACAGGACCAGCAGCACGCCGGCCACCAGCAGCGACCACCACAGCACCGTCTGCAGGCGCGCGCGCAGCAACAGGGGCGCGGCGATGGCTGCCACCGCCAGGGTGAAGCCCAGGTTGACGATGCTGCTGCCCACGGCATTGCCCAGTGCCAGCTCCGGTTGGCCGACCGCCAGCGCGCGCGCATTGACCGCCAGTTCCGGCAACGAGGTGGTCACCCCGAGCAGCAGCAGCCCGGCAGTGAACGGGCTGGCCCCGAAGCGCTGGGCCAGGCCGGACACGGCCTTGACGATGGAATCCCCGCCCAGCGCCAGCAACAGCAGGCCGAGCAGGAACCAGGCAATGGCAATGGCGATCATCGAGCACTCCCCAGCAGTGGTGGCGCGATTCTACGCTTGGCCCGAGCGCATGGCTGGGCGGTGGATCAAGGATCAGCCACAGCCTTCGGCGTAATCGACCTGCGGGGTCTGGCCGACGCGCCAGGCGCTGACCCGACCATCGGCGCCGAGCGCGAAGTCGATGACCGCCCCGCCTTCCTGCGCCGGCCGCACGCGCAGGTGCTGCGCCTTCTCGTCGTACTTGTCAGGGCCGACGTCCGCGCGCTCTGGGTACAGCACCTGCAGCTCGCCCAGGGTCATGCCGACCTTGCCGCCGCCCGGAGCGATGATCGCCGCACTGCGCACGTCATAGCGCACCAGCTTGCGTGCCTCGATCATCAGGCGAGGGTCTTCAGCGCCCTGCGGACGCAGGAAGTAGCAGCCGTCGTTGCTGTCGTCGGCCGGCAGGGGCTTGCCATTGGCGTCGGTGCCCAGTCCCTGCAGCGGCGTGCCGAAGCCGCTGCGGACCTCGGCGATGCCGGCGCCCAGCGTGACGCCGCCGAAGCCGTCCAGGCGCGCTGGACTGTCCTTGCGGAGGTCGTTGGCCGGGCGGGCGGCCAGGTCGGGATCCGCCGACTGCGCGGGCCCGGTCGCCGAGGCGGTTTCGGCCGGAGTGTCGCTGCCACTGCCGGCCGCCCCCTGCTTGTCGGGGCCAGCACTGCAGGCGGTGAGCGAAAGGAGCAACAGACCAGCAAGCGGAAGGTGCTTCATCGGTGCGGTTCCCTGGCACGAAGATGGCTGCACGCTAGCCCATCCCGTGTGCAGGCGCTGCATTGTCATCGCGGTTTCATCGCCTTCGTTCAGGCTCGGCGTGCACCGACTTGGCTGTCCCTTCCATGCAACCGCGCAAGACCGAACTCGCCCGAACCGCGCTGCAGGCCCATCGCGCGCCGCTGGACATGCGCCAGCGGCGGCTGCTGATCCTGTGCGACGGCCAGCGCAGCATCGCCGATCTGACCGGCCTGCTCGGCCAGGACGCGCCCGCCATGGTCATCCAGCTGGTGCAGGCCGGCTACCTGAGCACCGGTACCGGCGCCACAGCCGCACCGCCACCACCCGCAGACGCGGCAGCACCGGCACCCACCACGCCGGCGGCGGCACCGGCTGCACCCGCAACCGGCAGCGAGCGCCGCCGCTCGCTGGTGGCCGCGCGCATCTATGTACTGGGCATCCTGGAAATGCAGCGCCACCCGCAGGCGGCGGCGCTGTTCCGCGACCTGCAGCAGGCGCGCGCCGAAAGTGAAGTACTGCAGGTGCTGCACTCGGCGATGCAGATGCTGCCCGGGCTGACCTCGGAGGGTTATTGCCAGCGTGTGCGGCAACGCCTGCTGGAAGCGCTGCCGCTGGAGCATTGCGACGCGTTCACCGAGGCCGCCTGAAGAAAAAGGGGACGGAGGGGATTAAGTCGTTTCAGGCACACGTGTGCTGATTGCGGCTTAATCCCCTCCGTCCCCTTTTTCGGGTCAGCGGTAGTTGTTGCGCAGGCCGTTCCAGCACTGCTGGTAATCGCCCTGGCGATGGCCGGCGGCCAGCGCCTGCGCGGTCGGGCGGATCACCGCGCGGGTCTCGAACATGAAGGCCATCGTGTCCTTGATCACATCGGCCTTGGACAGATCGGCATTGGAGGCCTTGTCGAAGGTCGGCGCATCCGGGCCATGACCGCTCATGCAGTTGTGCAGCGATGCGCCACCCGGCACGAAACCTTCGGCCTTGGCGTCGTAGGCGCCATGCACCAGGCCCATGAACTCGCTGGCGATGTTGCGGTGGAACCACGGCGGGCGGAACGTGTTCTGCGCCACCAGCCAGCGCGGCGGGAAGATCGCGAAGTCCATGTTGCTGGTGCCGGGTGTGTCGCTGGGCGAATGCAGCACCAGGAAGATCGACGGGTCCGGATGGTCGTAGCTGATCGAACCGATGGTGTTGAAGCGACGCAGGTCGTAGCGGTACGGCGCGTAATTGCCGTGCCAGGCCACCACGTCCAGCGGCGAATGGTCGATCGGCGCGCGCCACAGGCGGCCCTCGAACTTGGCGATCAGTTCGAAATCGCCATCGACATCCTCGAACGCCGCGTGCGGGGTCTCGAAGTCACGCGGGTTGGCCAGGCCGTTGGAACCGATCGGGCCAAGGTCGGGCAGCTTCAGCAGCGCGCCGTAGTTCTCGCAGATGTAACCGCGGCTAGGGCCATCGGGAAGTTCGACACGGAAGCGCACGCCGCGCGGGATCACCGCGATCTGCTGCGGCTCGATCTCGATCACGCCCAGCTCGGTCAGCAGGCGCAGTGCGCCCAGCTGAGGCACGATCAGCAGTTCACCGTCGGCGTCGTAGAAGTAGCGGCCGACCATGTCGCGGTTGGCAGCATAAAGGTGGATGCCCACGCCGGCATGCGCGTCGGGCGAGCCGTTGCCACCCATCGTGTACAGGCCTTCGACAAAGTCGGTCGGCAGCTCCGGCAACGGCAGCGGGCTCCAGCGCAGCTGGTTCGGTGAAGCCGGCTGTGCGCCGAAATCACACTGCAGCTGCGACTGCGCGAACGGAGTGAACTCGCCATGGGTCACCGCCGGGCGGATCCGGTACAGCCAGCTGCGGCGATTGCTGCCGCGCGGCGCGGTGAAGGCGGTGCCGGTCAGCTGTTCGGCGTACAGGCCGTGGGCCACCTTCTGCGGTGAGTTCTGCCCGACCGGCAGCGCGCCGGCGACGGCCTCGGTGGCGAATTCGTTGCCGAAGCCGGACTGGTAGCCGCGGGCGGTGATGGCGGGGGACATGGGAACTCCAGAGATTGCCGGCCAGCGGCCGGCACTACCATTCGGACAGGCAATGCCGGCGGGACGCCGACATTGCCTGCGGACCTTACAGCACGCCGCGGCGGATCTGGTCGCGCTCGATGCTTTCAAACAGCGCGGTGAAGTTGCCTTCGCCGAAGCCTTCGTTGCCCTTGCGCTGGATGATCTCGAAGAAGATCGGGCCAATGCAGTTCTGGGTGAAGATCTGCAGCAGCTTGCGCTGGTGGGTTTCCGGATCGGCGTCGATCAGGATCTTGTTCCTGGCCAGGCGCGCCACGTCTTCACCGTGGTTCGGCACGCGCTGGTCGATCACGTCGAAATAGGTTTCCGGCGTGTCGAGGAAATCCACGCCCTGCGCGCGCATCGCTTCGACGGTCTCGTAGATGTTCTCGGTGAAGCAGGCGATGTGCTGGATGCCCTCGCCCTTGTACGCGTCCAGGTACTCGTTGATCTGGCTCTTCGGGTCGGACGATTCGTTCAGCGGGATGCGCACGATGCCATCCGGCGCGGTCATCGCCTTGGACACCAGGCCGGTCTTCAGGCCCTTGATGTCGAAGTAGCGGATCTCGCGGAAGTTGAACAGGCGCTCGTAGTAGTCCGACCACTGCTGCATGTTGCCGAAGTACAGGTTGTGGGTCAGGTGGTCGATGAAGGTCAGGCCGAAGCCGAACGGGTGCAGGTCGGCCCCTGCGATCGGCTCGTAGTCGCCGTCGTAGATGCTGCCGGCGCTGCCATAGCGGTCGACCAGGTACAGCATGCAGTCGCCGATGCCCTTGATGACCGGCGCGCTGACCGCCTTGCTGTCCGGCTTGAAGGCGATGGCTTCGGCGCCGTTGCCCAGCGCGGTCTGGTAGACCTCCTGGCCCGGCTTCTTGAAGCGGATGGCGAAGCCACAGGCGCACGGGCCGTGCTTTTCGGCGAAGTCGGCGGCGAACGAATCGGGGTCTTCGTTGACCAGGAAGTTGACGTCGCCCTGGCGATAGACGGTAATCGGACGCTGCTTGTGCTTGAGCACCGCGCTGAAGCCCATCTTCCGGAAGTACTCGTGCAGCTCCTGGCCACGGCCGGCCGGGGCGGCGAATTCGACGAACTCGAAGCCGTCGATGCCCATCGGGTTCTCGAAGGTGGTGACCTGCATGCCGGGGTTGGGATGCGAGGCGGTCGGGACTGCGGTATTCATGGCGTGGCTCCGAATCGGTACCGCATCGGTACAAACCAGGTGCGGGCAGGTAGGGACCCGGCGAGAATGCAGGGTCTGGACCCACCCCTTATAGTTACACTTGAAACCACCAGCAAGGTGCACCGCAACATGAGCCCCGCCGATCCCGTTTCGACCCGCCTGCGTGCCTCGCACGTCCTGCTCGACCTGGAACAGTTCCTGCCGTACCGGCTGAGCGTGCTGTCCAACCGGGTCAGCGGCAACATCGCCAAGCTGTACGGCGATCGTTACGGTCTGGCGATCCCCGAGTGGCGGGTCATCACCATCCTGGCGCTGTACCCGGGCTCCTCGGCCAGCGAGGTCTCCGACCGCACGGCGATGGACAAGGTGGCGGTCAGCCGCGCCGTGGCCCGCCTGCTGGAGCGCGGCTTCATCAAGCGCGAGACCCACGGCGACGATCGCCGCCGCTCGGTGCTGGCGCTGTCGGCTGCCGGTTTCGAGGTGTACGAGACCATCGCGCCGATGGTGATCGAGATCACCCGCAAGCTGATGTCGGTGCTGAGCGAAGAGGAAGAGCAGGTGCTGGAAAAGCTGATCCTTCGCCTGGCCGGCGAAGGCCTGGAGCGGATGGGCGAAGGCGTCTGAAAGAAAAGGGGACGGAGGGGATTAAGTCGCATCAGGCACACCTGTGCTGATTGCGGCTTAATCCCCTCCGTCCCCTTTTTTCAGCTGAGGTGCTTGCGGCGTGCGTGGATCCACGGCACGGCCAGTGCTGCGATGGCGCCGCCGGCGAAGCCCAGCGAGGCGGCCACCGTCGCTGCTTCGACCGCCCCCGGCAGCGCCAGCGCCGCCGCCACCAGCAGCAGCGACGGCAGGCCGACGAAGGTGCCCAGGAAGAAGTGCCAGCGCGGTGACCAGGTGTTGAGCTGGAGCAGGCTGACCGGCTGCCAGGCGTCAGAGGCGGCGTCCTCGGCGATCTTCGCCACGGCCTTGGCCAGGTCCACTTCCGGCAGCGCGCGCCCCAGGCGGGCGGTCGCCAGCAGCTCGGCCACCGCTTCCACCGGCGGGAAGCTGGACGGCCACGCAACCGGCGCCGGCACGCCGTAGGCGGTCAGCAGCGGCACGCTCAACCACGGCGCCACCAGCGGGCGCATGCGGCGGCGCCCGTGCACGCACCAGATCTGCGGCTGGCCGTGCGCAGTGACGCTGTACAGCGCCAGTTCGTTGGCCGGCGGATAGCCGAGCATGGTCACCCGCGCGGCCAGGCTGTCCTGGCCCATCGCGCGCAGGAAGCCGGGGCGGCTGCGACCTTCCTGCATCCACGCCAGGCCCAGTGCGCCCACCAGATACGCCTCGGCGACATCCTTGCTGCCGGCCGTGGCGCGCTCGTCACTGGCCAGATACCACGCCAGTGATTTCGGTTCGGCCACATCGTCCAGGCCCCAGCGGCTGTCGTCACCCAACACATGGCGCACCGGCAGTCGCGCGGGGGCGGTCTCGCCACGCTCGCCGGTCTGCAGGAAGGGCAGCACGCCCTGGATGAAGGTGGACAGCTCGATCGCGCGCGCGCCGTGGCCCTGCCATTCGGGCGGCAGCAGCCCGGCCAGCTGGCCTTCGGCGGCCAGCGCATCAAGCCGGGACTTCTGCTCGACCAGCTTCTGCACCGCCCCCTTCAGCACCACGTTGTCGGGCAGCGCGATCTGCGGCAGGCGATGGCGTGGCGGCGCCAGGTCGACGCTGTCCTCTCCGGTACCGGCGTCATCCAGCAGCGCTTCCTGCGGCGGCAGGGTCACGCCCTCGCCTGCCCCACCCTCGGCCAGGTCGCTGGCGGGTTCGGGCAATCGTTCGGCGTGGTCGCTGTGCATGGGCGTTCCGGAAGGTTGCATCGACGGGATGTCGACTGAGGTCCTTGCCGGTAACGGCGTGCTCACGGTGAAGTTGAGACGCCGATTCAGAGAGTGTGACGGTGCGCGCAGTAGATCCGCGCCAGGCGTGGATGCGCCTCAGTGCCGACCAACGGTAGGCGCCCACTGCTTGAGGAAGGCACTCACACGCGCAGGCTGGAACGCCTCGCCCCTGCGCAGCTCGCCGGTGGCCTGCGATACCAGCAGGCCGCCATCTGCATCGAGCACCAGCAGGTACGGGTAGTCGCGCGCCATCACCGGGTACTGGGCGAAGAAGGCGGTGTTGGGCTGCTCGTCGCTGGCGTTGACCTTCACCCACACGTAGTGGGCATCGCGGAAGCGACGCAGGTCGCCGTTGCCTTCCACCACGTCGTCCAGCGCCCGGCAGCGCTCACAGGCGGCGTTGCCGACCTCCAGCAGGATCCGCTTCTTGCCACGCTGGGCTTCCACCTTGGCGGTGGCCAGGTCGTCGGCGGGGTTGCGGGCCGGGTCGAACTGCGCGCCGAGCCCGGCGATGGCGGCGATGTCCGCCGCCACCGGGGTGTTGCCCGAGGCCACCGGTTCGCTGGGGTCAGCAACCGGTGGCTCGGTGGGTCGGGTATCCAGGGGCTGCGTGGGCTCGGCGGCGGCAGGCGGTTGCGGTTGCGAACAGGCGCCGATCAGCGCCGCACAGACCACCACCATTGCACCACCGAGCTTGCTGCGCATGCCTTCTACCCTCTCATCATTACTTGACGCCGTGCATCAGCTTGTTGATCAGCGGGGCGATCAGGAACAGCACCACGCCGGAGCCGATCAGGGCCCAGAACCCGAAGGTATACCCCTTCAGGGCCGACTCGACCGTCATGCCGCCTTCACCACTGACCACGCCGGCGAAGATGCCCGACAGGTTGTTGCCGATGCCGGTGGACAGGAACCAGCCACCCATGCCGAAGCCGACCAGGCGCACCGGGGCCAGCTTGGTCACCATCGACAGGCCGATCGGCGACAGGCACAGCTCACCCACGGACTGGATGACGTAGACCATGAACAGGGTCCAGAACGGGATCTTGCCGTCAACGACCATCTGCGACAGGGCGAACATCAGCAGCGCGAAGGCGGCGCCGTTGAACAGCAGGCCCAGGCCGAACTTGCGCGGGATGGACGGATTGGCGCGGCCCATGGCCACCCAGATCCAGGCAATGACCGGGGCCAGGGTGATGATCGCCACCGAGTTGACCGACTGGAACCACGCGGTCGGGAAGGTCCAGTCACCGAACTGGCGGTTGACGATGTTCTCGGCCAGGAAGGTGAACGAGCTGCCGGCCTGTTCGAAGAACATCCAGAACATCACGTTGAAGGCGAAGATGATCAGCATGGCGATCACGCGGTCGCGCTGCACCTTGCCTTCGCGGACGCCCTCGACCAGCAGCAGGATGGCCAGCGCGGTGAACATCGCACCCAGGATCCAGGCCAGCGCGGTGGCGCCGGTAGCCAGCAGGAAGTACGCCACCGGGATGGCGACCACGGCACCGGCCAGCACCATGATGATGCGGCCGAAGCCTTCAGCGCCGGCCGGCGGTGCACCGATGCCCTTCAGGCCGGCGCGACCGATGTAGAACCAGACCAGCGAGATCAGCATGCCCACGCCCGAGGCGATGAACACGACCTTGTAGGACGGCATTGCGTCGGTACCGAACACCTTGCGGGCAAGGTACTCGGTCAGCACCGGGGCGATCATCGCGCCGATGTTGATGCCCATGTAGAAGATGGTGAAGCCGGAGTCGCGGCGCTCGTCCCTCAGGCCGTACAGCTTGCCGACCATGGTCGAGATGTTGGGCTTGAACAGGCCGTTGCCTACGATGATCGTGGCCAGGCCAAGCTTGAAGATGTGCTCCTGCGGCAGCGAGATCATGAACAGGCCGGCGGCCATGATGATCGCGCCGGTCAGGATCGAGCGCTGGTAGCCCAGTACCCGGTCGGCCACGTAGCCACCGAAGATCGCCGCGGCGTATACCAGGGCCAGGTAGGCGCCATAGATGCGGCTGGCGTCGCCTTCACCGGCAGCGCTGCCGTTGTAGAACTGGGCGACGATGTACAGCACCAACGCCCAGCGGATGCCGTAGAACGCAAAGCGCTCCCAGAACTCGGTCATGAACAGCATCCACAACGGGCGCGGGTGGCCCAGCGTGGTCTTGAAGTCCGGCAGCGCCGGCTCTGGGGTGTTCGCAGTGGCGTTTACGCTCATGCGGATTTCCTGGTTCGGTGGATGACGAGCACGTCCGCTGTGCAGTTGGAGCAACGCGCGAGGATCACCGACTTCTGCCGTTCACGTCAAATACACGCCGTTTGAGGCAGGTGCCAGCCTGCTCGCTGAACTTGCATCTGAAACGATCCAGCCAATGGCCGGGGTCCAAGCTGAATGGGGGTCAGCCCAGTTCTGCCGGGGGTGCCGCCTGCAGGCTGGTGCGCACCTGGAACAGTTCGGGGAAGAAGGTCAGCTCCAGCGCCTTGGCGAGGAAGCCCACGCCGGACGAGCCGCCGGTGCCGCGCTTGAAGCCGATCACGCGCATCACCGTGCGCATGTGTCGGAATCGCCACAGCTGGAAGGCGGTCTCCAGGTCCACCAGGTCCTCGCACAGCGCGTACTCGCGCCAGTAGCGGTCGGTGTCCTGGTAGATGCGTTCGAAGACCGGCTGCAATGCGTCGTCAGCCACGTGCGGCTGAGTCCAGTCGTGGGCCTCGTAGACCGCCGGCACGGCATGGCCGAAGCGGGCCAGGTACTTCAGGAATTCCTCGTACAGGCTCGGCGCCTCCAGCACGATGCGCAGCTGCGCCTGCCCGGCCGGGTCGTGCTCGAACACCTGCAGCATCTGCGCGTTCTTGTTGCCCAGCAGGAACTCGATGTAGCGGTACTGCAGCGACTGGAAGCCCGAAGACGGGCCCAGCACGTCGCGGAAACCCATGTATTCGGACGGGGTCAGCGTTTCCAGCACCGACCACTGCTCGGTGAGCTGGCGCAGCACCTGCTTGCTGCGCGCCAGCACCTTGCGGCACTGCCAGACTTCATCGCGCTGCAGGAAGCCGATCGCCGCACGCAGTTCGTGGCCGAGCAGCTTCAGCCACAGCTCCGAGGTCTGGTGCTGGATGATGAAGAGCATCTCATCGTGGTGCGGCGGGTTGGACAGCGGCTGCTGCGCGCTGAGCAGCTGGTCCAGCCGCAGGTAGCCGCCGTAGGTCAGGCGTCCCTGCAGGTCGGTGTGGATGCCGGCTTCGAGATCGCGTTGGTTGTTGTCGACGGACATGGGCGGGACCAGATCGGGGGCGGCAAGGGTAGCGCGTTGCCGCCGCGCTGGCAGCCGCCGGGTCCATACCGGGGCGTGCGGTGCCCCGTGGAGCATTGGCCGATGCGGGGCCTGCGCGTGGAACCGATCGGGTCGTTGCGCCAGCGGTCAGCCAGAGGCGTATTCTGATGCTTTGCAGCAACGACTGAATACGTTGTTGTTATTGGCCCCCCACCCGCCGGCAGGGGTAAAACAGGACATTGCCGTGTTGCGGCGCAGGAAGGCTATTCCGTACGCGTTCCTTAACATGGCGATTCATATCATTTGTAACTTCTCTGTCGAAGGTGCAGTACGCAATGACGGTTGCCGCTGAATTCAAGATCGAATACCTGCAGTACCTGGATACGGACGGCAAACTCGTCCGCGATGACCTGCCCGCGTCGCTGCGCGACCCCAAGGTCCTGGTACCGCTGTTCAAGCAGATGCTGTTCGTACGTACGTTCGACAGCAAATCCATCGCACTGCAGCGCACCGGCAAGCTGGGCACCTATGCCGCCTGCCTGGGCCACGAAGCCGCGCACGTGGGTATCGGCGCGGCGATGCAGAAGGACGACGTGTTCGCGCCTTCGTACCGCGAGTATGGCGCGATGTTCATGCGTGGCGTGCGCCCGCACGACGTGCTGATGTACTGGGGCGGCGACGAACGCGGCAACGATTACGGCGGCAACGCGGCCAAGGACTTCCCGTTTTGCGTGCCGATCTCCACCCAGTGCCTGCATGCCGCAGGCGCCGCGCTGAAGTTCAAGCTCAACAAGGAACCGCAGATCGCCGTGGCGGTGTGCGGCGACGGCGGCAGCTCCAAGACCGACTTCTACGCGGCACTGAATTCGGCCGGCGCCTACAAGCTCCCGCTGATCCTGTGCATCGTCAACAACGGCTGGGCCATCTCGGTCCCGCGTTCGGCCCAGACCGGTGCCGAAACGCTGGCGCAGAAGGGCCTGGCTGGCGGCCTGCACTGCCTGCAGGTGGACGGCAACGACCTGATCGCCGTGCTGGCTGCCATGGAGCAGGCGCGCGAACGTGCGCTGGCCGGCGACGGTGGCACCGTGCTGGAACTGATGACTTACCGCCTGTCCGACCACACCACCGCCGATGACGCGCGCCGCTACCGCGACGACGCCGAAGTGAAGGATGCCTGGCAGCGCGAGCCGATGCTGCGCCTGCGCAAGTACCTGATCAACGCCGGTGTGTGGAGCGAGGATGAGGAAAGCGCCTGGGTCGCCGAGTGCGGCAAGCGCGTGGACGAGGAAGTGAACCTGTACCTCAACACGCCGGTGCAGCCGGTCGAGGCGATGTTCGACTTCCTGTATGCCGATCCGCCGCCGGACCTGCTGGCCCAGCGTGCCCAGGCGATCGCCCTGGAGAAGCGCCATGGATGAGATCAAGAACGGCGCGCCCGGCGCGCACACCAACGCCGCCGACAGCGCTGCGGTCGCGCGCGGAGAAGAGAGCATGACCACCACCCCGATCACCCTCATCGAAGCCATCACCCAGGCGCTGGCCTGGGAGCTGGAACACGACCCGTCGGTGCTGGTGCTGGGCGAGGACGTGGGCGTCAACGGCGGCGTGTTCCGCGCCACCGCCGGGCTGCAGCAGCGCTTCGGCTCGGACCGCATCCTCGATACCCCGCTGGATGAAACCACCATCGCCGGCCTGACCATTGGCCTGGCCGCACAGGGCATGAAGCCGGTGGCCGAAGCCCAGTTCGACGGCTTCATGTACCCGATGGTCGACCATATCGTCTGCCACGCCGCACGCCTGCGTTACCGCACCCGTGGCCGCCTGCACTGCCCGATGGTGCTGCGCGTGCCGTGGGGCGGTGGCATCCGCGCGCCGGAACACCACAGCGAAGCCAACGAGGCGATCTTCACCAACGTGCCGGGCCTGCGCGTGGTGCTGCCGTCGTCGCCGCAGCGCGCCTACGGCCTGCTGCTGGCCGCGATCCGCGAGCCGGATCCGGTGATCTACATGGAGCCCAAGCGCATCTACCGCCAGTACAAGGAAGTGGTCGTCAACGACGGCGAAGCCTTGCCGCTGGACGTCTGCTTCGTGCTGCGCGACGGCACCGACGTGACCCTGGTGACCTGGGGCGCGCAGGTGAAGGAAGCGCTGGAAGCGGCGGACAAGCTGGCCGGCGAAGGCATCAGTGCCGAAGTCATCGACGTGGCCACGCTGCGTCCGCTGGACTTCGCCACCATCGCCGAATCGGTGGCCAAGACCGGCCGCTGCGTGATCGTGCAGGAGGCCCCGAAGACCGCGGGCTTCGGCGCCGAGATCGCCGCGCGCCTGGCCGAGGAATCGATCTACGACCTGCTGGCACCGGTCGAGCGCGTCACTGGCTACGACACCCACATTCCGCTGTTCCGCCTGGAAATGAAGTACCTGCCGAGCGTTGAGCGGATCGTGGCTGCGGCCAAGCGCGCGGTGGCGGCCGGCTGACATGCGGGCCCGCCTTCTGGGGGCTTACCGCAGCCAGTATCCCAACCCGCTCCGGTTCCGCACCGGCCAGATCGTCGAAGTAGGTGTCCGTGACGAGGAATGGCCGGCGTTTGCCTGGGTACGCACCAACGATGGGCGCGCTGGATGGGCGCCCATCGCCTGGTTGCAGCTGCTGGACGAGGGTCGCGCCGAAGCGCTGTGCGACTACGACGCCCGCGAGCTGGATGTGGAAAGCGGCGAGATGGTGAAGCTTCATCACGAACACGGCGGGTGGTGGTGGTCCGAGCGCGCCAATGGCGCGACGGGTTGGCTGCCGGCCCGCGAACTGGAACTGCTGGAAGAGAACTGCAAATGAGCCAGACCAAGAACTTCAACCTGCCCGACCTGGGCGAAGGCCTGCCGGACGCGACCATCGTCGAGTGGTTCGTCAAGGAAGGCGATGTGATCAAGCTGGACGAGCCGCTGGTGTCGATGGAGACCGCCAAGGCCGTGGTGGAAGTGCCCTCGCCGTTCTCCGGCAAGGTGCTGAAGCTGTCCGGCGGCGCCGGCGACATCATCCCGACCGGCTCGGTGCTGGCCAGCTTCGAACTGGACCCGAACCTGCCGCAGCGTGCCGATGGCCAGGACACCGGCCACAGCCATGGCCACGCTGCACCGGCGGCCGCACCGACCCCGCCGCCGCTGCCGGCTGCGGCCGCTCCGGTTGCCGCCGAGGAGGCCAAGCCCGCCGCGGCCGAGCGCGATGACGCCGGTACCGTGGTCGGCGCGATGCAGAGCTCCAATGCCGTGCATGCCGAACAGGCGCTGGCCGTCGGTGGCGTCAAGGCCGTGCCGGCCGTGCGTGCGATGGCCCGCAAGCTGGGCGTGGACCTGAGCCGCGTGGCCGCTACCGGCACCGATGGCGCGGTCACCATGGCCGACGTCAAGCAGGCCGCCGCCAATGGCAGCGCCAAGCTCGGCGCTGCTCCGGCACCGGTTGCCGCTGCTGCCTATTCCGCGCCGGCCCCGGCGCAGGTGTCTGCCCCCGTGCAGAGCGAAGCCCGCACGCCGCTGTCCGCCGCCGGCAAGCCGATGCGTACCCAGCCGCCGGGCGTGGTCGCCAAGGGCCAGCCGGAACCGCTGAAGGGCGTGCGCCGCAACATGGCCCGCGTGATGGCCGATGCGCACAGCAAGGTCGTGCCGACCACGCTGAACGACGACGCCGACATCCACGCCTGGCTGCCGGGCAACGACGTCACCGCCCGCCTGGTGCGTTCGATCGTGGTCGCCGCGCAGAAGGTGCCGGCGATGAACGCCTGGTTCGACGGCGAAGCACTGACCCGCACCCTGCACGCGCAGGTGGACATCGGCATCGCCGTGGACACCGACGACGGCCTGTTCGTGCCGGCCCTGCGCAATGCCGACATGCTCGATGCACGCGGCATCCGCGAAGGCGTCAATCGCCTGCGCGAGCAGGTGGAATCGCGTTCGATCGCCGCCTCGGAACTGAGTGGCTACACCATCTCGCTGTCCAACTTCGGCATGTTTGCCGGCCGCTACGCGACCCCGGTCGTGGTGCCGCCGTGCGTGGCCATCGTCGGTGCCGGCCGTGCCCGCCACCAGATGACCCCGGTGATGGGCGGCGTGGAAGCGCACAAGGTGATCCCGCTGTCGGTCACCTTCGACCACCGCGCAGCCACGGGTGGTGAAGCTGCCCGCTTCCTGCGCGCGATGATGGACGACCTGGCACTGGCCAGCTGATCGGCCACCTGACCGGTGGGTGCCAACCGTTGGTTGGCACATGACTTGGAGAGAACGCCGGGCATTGCCCGGCGTTTTTTTTCCGGCATCCACGCATGGCGTGGATCTACACAATGCGGGCGATCAATCGCGCGCGACCATGCCTTCGGCGCGGCTGTACACACGCAGCCGGTGGCCATCAGGGTCGGCACCGACGAAGGTGTGGCCGAACTCCAGCGTCACCGGCGACTGCAGGATCTGCACGCCGAGCCCACGCCACGCATCGTGCATCTGCTGCACGGCCTCGGGGTTTGCGACCACCATCGCCAGTTCGGCGGCGCCTGCCTGCGCAGACACCGGCGGTTGCACGTCATCGCGTTGCCACAGGCCGAGTGCGGCGCCATCGCCGAGCAGGAACAGGGCGAAGCCAGGCGACTGCTCGACCGGCGGTTTGCCGAGGATGCCGCTGTAGAAGGTGGCGCTGGTGGCGACGTCGCGCACGTACTGCAGCAGGGTGCTGGGCGTGAACATGGGGAAGCTCCGTTGTTGGGAGCGATCATGGTGGTACGGCCCTGCTGACAGATTCTGTCAGTAGCGGCGAGCGTGCTCTACTGCCGTCGCTCCTGCCCTGGTAGAGGTCGAGCTTGCTCGACTGCCGTTGCCACTGCCCTGGTAGAGGTCGAGCTTGCTCGACTGCTGTTCGCGAAGATCAAAGGCGGTCGAGCAAGCTCGCCCCCTACCAGGAGCAAAGTGCGAAGGCCGCCCTCCCCCAGAGGCAGGAAGCAGAACGCAGCAGCAGTCGAGCAGGCCCGACGCTACGAACGATCCAGCCAGTCCGGCGCGATGCCCTGCGCCTTCTGCCAGCGCCGCAGCAGCGTGGCGCGTGGTACGAGGTAGTGCTCCTCCAGCACGCGCACCTGGCGGATGCGATCCAGGCGGAAATGGCGAAAATCCTCGCGGCGCTCACACCACGCCGCAAGCATCGGCACCTCATCGAAGTAGCCCAGCGCGAACGGCCAGACGATGCGCTCGCTGCGCTGGCCGTGCGCGTCCTCGTAGCCGAACTTCAGGCGCTGCTGTGAACCGACAGCCTCTCGCACGGCCTGCAGACGAGCTGGGGGAACCTTGGCCGCCGCACGCGAAGGGCCCACCCGCAGGCCACTGTCACGCAGGGCCTCGCGCCGCGCTGCGGGCAACACATGGGCGATACGCGCCAGGGCATCGCGTGCGGCTTCGGCCAACGCGGGTTCGGTACGGGCCGCAACCCAGCGCAGGCCCAGCACCAGTGCGTCGATCTCGGCCGGTGGCAGGGTCATCGGCGGCAGGGTATCGCTCGGCGTCAGCTGGTAGCCGACGCCGGCCTCGCCGCGCAGGTCGGCGCCCTGCTCGCGCAGGGTTTCGATATCGCGGTACAGCGTGCGCAGGCTGACTCCCAGCGCGTCGGCCAGCACCTGGCCGGCCACCGGCCGCCGATGGCGGCGCAGCAGCTGTTGGAGCTGGGTCAGGCGCAGCGCACGCGACATCAGCCGGCCAGTGCGCTCGATGCCACCACGTGCTCACCCGGTTGCGGGGCCAGCGCGGCCTCGACCAGCGCCTTGGCGATCTCGCTGGCCGGGTTGATCCGCCACGCCCGTGGCAGTACCGGCCCCAGCACGCCCAGCACCTTCAGCGCGAGACGCTCACCGCGCCGCACCTCGTTGCGCTCGCCACCGATCAACCCTGGGCGGACCAGGGTCAACGAGGTGAAGCCCAGCGCGCGCAGATCGCGCTCCAATTCACCCTTCACCCGGCTGTAGAAGATCGACGACCGCGGATCGGCACCGGCTGCGGAATTCAGCACATAGGTCTGCGCACCCTTCGCCTGCGCCAGACGGGCGAACGCCAGCGGGTAATCATGGTCGATGCGATGGAAGGCCTCGCGGCTGCCAGCCTGGGCAATGGTGCTGCCGAGCGCGCAGATGACCGCGTCCACGCCCGCCCACCCGGCGGCGGCGGGCAGCGCATCGAAGGCCAGTACCGGGTTCTCCAGCTTCCCGTGGGCTGCGCCCAACGGGCGACGGGTCGGGGCGATCACGGCGCTGCAGCGCGGGTCGTCCAGCAGCCGGGGCAGGGTCAGCCCACCGACCAGGCCGGTCGCCCCCAGCAACATCACGCGCATCACCACCTCCACTGCGGCATCCTGTCGCCCATCCTAGCCGTTCAAGCCGTCGGCGGCCGCGCCGATATGCTGGAACCAGTCCCTGCCAGCCCCCAGGATTCGCTCCATGACGGACCAGCCCGACCACCGCCCTGCCCCCGGTACCGCCCTTGGGCCGCCGGCACGCGTGCGCGCGGTGGTGGACGATGGGCTGGGCGACCGCGTGGTGCTGCAGGGCGGCGGTGGCGTGGCGCTGCAGCAGCTGTTCGCAGGCGCCGACGCGCCGGAACCGCTGCTGGCCGCGTTCGCCAACGGCATGGCCACCCTGCCCGGCGAGCTGGGCGACATGGGCGACCGCCTGCAGTCGGCGCAGGCCAGCGCCGATTGGCCGCGCTACGGGCGCGCGATGCGGCAGTTGATCGACAAGTACATCCGCACCATCGAACAGCATTCGCCGGATGGGCAACCCGAAAGCCTGCGCCTGTCCGAGCAGCTGCGGCTGCTGCTGGGCGGCGCGGTGGTGGCGCTGCTGCAGCACGACCCGGACCTGCGCGAACAGGCGCAGGCACTGGCCATGCACCTGCGCCAGTGGCAGCCAGGCACGGCGCTGGAACCGATCGAGCAGGGCGTGCGCGAACTTGGCCACCAGGTCGGCGTGCGTGCCGAGAGCTGGCAGGAGCAGCAGGCGCTGCTGCTGGAGCTGTTCGCGCTGCTGCTGGAGAACGTGAGCGAGCTGCTGGATGACCGCAGCTGGCTGCAGGGCCAGATCGCCGCGGTGCGCCAGCTGCTGGACGGGCCGTTGGAAGCTGAGGCGGTCGAGCGCACCCGCGCCGAACTGCGCGAAGTGATCTACAAGCAGGGCCTGCTGCGCCAGGGCATCGACGATTCGAAGGCGGCGATGCGCGGGCTGATGGGCGAGTTCATCGAGCGCATGGATGGCATGGCCACCAGCACCGGCGAATACCACGATCGCATCGGCAGCTATGCGCTGCAGCTGCGCGAGGCGCGCAGCATCGCCGACCTCAACCAGCTTCTGCAGGACGTGATGCGCGACACCGGCAAGGTGCAGCAGCAGGCCGCGCAGGCGCGCGATCACCTGGCCAACGCACGGCAGGAAGTGGAGCGTGCCGAGCAGCGCATCGCCGAGCTGGAGCAGGAACTGCGCGCGGCCGGTGACCTGGCACGCATCGATCCACTGACCCAGGCGCTGAACCGCCGTGGCCTGGACGAACTGCTGCAACGCGAGCTGGCCCGTGCCGCACGCAACAACTCGCCGCTGGGCGTGGCGGTGATCGATCTGGATGATTTCCACCAGACCAACGATGCACATGGTCATGCCGGTGGCGACGCACTGCTGCAGCACCTGGTGGCCGTCTGCAAGCTGCTGCTGCGCGCCACCGATGGCATCGCGCGGCTGGGCGGCGACGAGTTCGTACTGGTGCTGCCGGAAACCCAGGGCGCCGACAGCATGGCCACGGTGCAGCGCCTTCAGCGTTCACTGGCGCATCGCGTGCTGACCGTGCAGGACCGGCGCGTACCGGTGCATTTCAGTGCCGGGCTGGCGCAATGGCAACCCGGCGACGACACCGAAACCCTGCTGCGGCGCGCGGACGACGCGCTGTATGCCGCCAAGCGGCAGGGCAAGAACCGCGTGCAGGCAGGCTGACCGTCCGGCCCGCAGCAAACTACGTTGGTAGGTGCCAACCTTGGTTGGCACACGCAGAAACAAAGCGCCGACCAAGGTCGGCCTCTACCCGGCGACCCGCCGGCGATGATCCCGACCACCCTGAACCGCTTTGGTAGGTGCCAACCTTGGTTGGCACACGCAGGAAACAAAGCGCCGACCAAGGTCGGCCTCTACCGGGGAACCCGCCGGCGACGATGCCGACCACCTTGAACCGCTTTGATAGGTGCCAACCTTGGTTGGCACGCGTGGGAAACAAAGCGCCGACCAAGGTCGGCCTCTACCGGGAACCTGCCGGCGACTACTTGCCGCGCAGCTTCTGGAACCCGGTCACCGCCGCCAGCACGATGGCGCCGGCGATGATGCCCACCACCATGTTGCCCGCCGCGCTGACCAGCCAGCCCCACTGGCCCTCGCCGCCCAGCGCCTGTACTGCGTGGTGCAGCGCCGGCACGTTGTGCACCAGGATGCCGCCGCCGACCAGGAACATGGCAATGGTGCCGGCCACCGACAGGAACTTCATCAGCCACGGTGCCGAGGCGACCAGGCCGCGACCGAAGGCGGCAACAGCCCCACCCTTGCGCGACAGGTACAGGCCCACGTCATCCAGCTTGACAATGCCCGCCACCAGCCCATAGACGAAGACCGTCATCGCCAGTGCAACCACGGCCAGCGTGACCAGCTGGTTGGTGAACGATGCGGTGGCGACCACGCCCAGGGTCAGTACGATGATCTCGGCCGAAAGGATGAAGTCGGTGCGGATCGCACCCTTCACCTTGTCCTTCTCCCACGCGACCATGTCCACCTGCGCGTCGGCCAGCGCCTTGCGGCGTTCGGTCTGGCGCTCGGCATCGTCGTCGGCCGAATGCAGGAAGCGGTGCGCCAGCTTCTCCACGCCCTCGAAGCACAGGAAGGCACCACCGATCATCATCAGCGGCACGATCAGGGGCACGTTCCAGCCGCGGCTGTGCAGCCAGGCTTCCAGCGCACTGATCGCCAGGGCCGCCGGCACCAGGATCACCTTGTTGACCAGCGAGCCCTTGGCCACCGCCCACACCACCGGCAGTTCGCGGTTGGCGTTGACCCCGGTGACCTGCTGCGCGTTCAGCGCCAGATCGTCACCGAGCACGCCGGCGGTCTTCTTCGCGGCGACCTTGGTCAGCACCGAGACATCGTCGAGCAGGGTGGCGATATCGTCGAGCAGGGCGAACAGGCTGGCACCGGCCATGGGGCGTCCAAGAAAGGGAATAGGCGGATTCTGACCGATCCGGTGTGGACTGCGGAAGACACCGGGTTCACCGCATGCCCACCGCCCCCCGGCGACACTGCGGAATCCGGACATTGCCGGCCCGCAGCCGGCGCTACCTGTCTTCGTCGCATGGGAGTCCCGCTTGAGCAATCCGTCCGCCGCCAATGGCAATCCCCCGCTGGTCAAAGGCATGAGCCGGCGCAGCCAGATCCTGCGCCTGCTGATGCGCTACCGCCATTCGGGCGTGTTCTCGGGCATGAACCTGGATGCGGCAAGCAACCAGGCCGACGTGCCCGCCGACGGCAATCCGGAACAGTTCGTCAGCGACCTGGAAGCGTTGGGGCCGACCTTCGTCAAGCTGGGCCAGATGCTGTCCACGCGGCCGGACATGGTGCCGGTGGAGTTCGCCACGGCGCTGGAGCGCATGCAGGAGAAGGTGGCGCCGATCCCGGTCGAGCGCATCCACGCGATCATCGAGCAGGAACTGGGCGTAGGGGTGAACAAGCTGTTTGCCTCGTTCGATCCCGAGCCGTTGGGCTGTGCTTCGATCGCGCAGGTACATCGCGCGGTGCTGCACGATGGCCGCCAGGTGGCGGTGAAAGTGCAGAAGCCCGAAGTGGCCGCACAGCTGCGCTCGGACCTGGAGGCACTGCGCAGCTTCGCGCTGGCCGCCGATCACCTGACCCAGGTCGGACGCCGCGTGCGCCTGCGCGACTGGCTCAACGAGTTCGCCAAGACCCTGATGCAGGAGCTGGATTACCACGCCGAGGCCGAGAACCTGGCGCGCTTCGGACGGCACCTGCGGCCGTTCCGCCGGTTGTGGGTGCCGCAGCCGATCTGGGACTACAGCAGCCAGCGCGTGCTGACGATGGAGCTTGCCACCGGCGTGCGCGTGGATGCGATCTCCGGCGTACGCCGCACCGAGCAGGACATGGACCCATTGGCGGCGGCGCTGATCCGCGGCTACCTGGACCAGATCTTCGTGCATGGCGAGATCCATGCAGACCCGCACCCGGGCAACCTGCGGGTGATGCCCGACGGCCGGCTGGCGATCTTCGACCTGGGCATGGTCGCGCACATGCCGCCGCGCCTGCGCGAGCGTCTGCTGAAGATCCTGTTCGCGGCGGTCGACGGCCGTGGCGAGGAAGTGGCCGATGACCTGATCAGTATCAGCACGCGGCTGGAGGCCTTCGATGAAGAGCGCTACCTGCGCGAAACCGGTCAGCTGATCGCGCGCTATGCGGCCAGTGGCAGCTTCTCCGAAGGCCGCGTGGTGCTGGACATGGTGCGCATCGCCACCGCCTGCGGCCTGCGCACGCCGCCGGAACTGAGCCTGCTCGGCAAGGCCCTGCTCAACCTGGAAACCGTGTGCCGGCTGCTGGCGCCAGAGCTGGACACGCGCCGCATCGTCGAGCGCCAGCTGCAGCACGTGATGCGTGCGCGCCTGAAGAAGTCGCTGTCTGCAGCCAACATCGCCAGCGAGGCGATGGAGCTGCAGCAGCTGCTGCGTGATGGGCCGCGCAAGCTGTCGGACATCATGGCGCTGCTGGCCGAGAACCGCCTGCAGATGAAGGTCACCGGCCTGGAAGAATCGCGGCTGATGGAGAACCTGCAGAAGATCGCCAACCGCGTGGCGGCCGGCATCATCAGCGCCGCATTGATCATGGCCGCCGCGATGATGATGAGGATCGACACCGGCTGGCACCTGTTCGGTTACCCGCTCATCGCCCTGATCCTGTTGTTCATCGGCGTGGTGCTCGGCCTGGGCATCGTAACCAGTGCATTGCTGTTCGACCGTCGTGCGCGGGCACGCGAAGAACGCGGGCATCGCTAGCGCATCGACGAAAAAGCCCGTATTCATGCAGTTTTTAATGCAATCCAGCTACCCCTTTCACGCTCGTTTTACCTTCTGAGCGCGATTACGCGCGCGTCATTTCAACAAACATTTCAGTCAGGTTCGTGCATGCACTATCGGGTCATCGGCCTGTCACATGCATGTGCTTGCGGCAGCGCCGGTCGGATGGACACGCGTCGGTACGACGTCCATCACCACCACCCCGTCACTGCCGAAGCTGCCTATGCTCTGGATACTGCTGCTGTCGTTGTTGCTGTTGTGCTGGTTGTTCCTCGCGTCCGACAAGTGGGTGTGGTGGAAGGCCGGCGCGTTCTCGCTGCTGCTGCTGATGCTCAGCGCGTGGTGGCTGATCGACAAGCTGTCCGGTGATGGGCTCAATGCCGCCACCCTGTACCACCTCGGCGCCGACATGGAAGGTGCCGGTGTCTCCGACTTCAAGGGCTACATCGCCGGCTTCATCGTGTTGGCGCTGGTCTCGCTGCTGCCACTGTTCGCCACACGGGTGAAGCGCTGGCGCCGGCCCGGCCACGGTGGCGCGTTGTTCGCCGGTTTCGCGGCCGTGTGGGTGGCCACGATCATGATCAGCCCGCTGGCCCGTGACGGCCAGCGCCTGTACCAGCAGCTGCGCCCGGTCGACTTCGCCCGCATCGCCCCTGAGTACCAGGTGCCGACGCAGCCGCTGCAGCGCCCGCGCAACATCGTCTGGATCTACGGCGAAAGCCTGGAACGCACCTATCTGGACGAGGCCGTGTTTCCCGGCCTGATGCCCAACCTCAACCGCCTGGCGTCCGAGTCGCTGGACGTGCGTGGGCTGGCCTCGGCCGAAGGCAGCGGCTGGACCATCGCCGGCCTGGTGTCGTCGATGTGCGGCGTGCCGCTGACCACCTCGCAGGGCGATGAAAACAGCATGGACCGCATGGGCAGCTTCCTGCCCAAGGCGGTCTGCCTGGGCGACTACCTGAAGCAGCAGGGCTACACCAACCACTATCTGGGGGGTGCCAACGGCCAGTTCGCCGGCAAGGGCCAGTTCCTGGCCAGCCACGGTTTCGATGAAGTGCATGACCTCGCTTGGTTCAAGCAGCAGAAGAAGATCGGCCGCATCCACTACTCGGCCTGGGGCGTGCACGACGACGTGCTGCTGGACACCGCCTACCAGCGCTTCGAACAGCTCTCGCGCGCCGGTTCACCGTTCATGCTGACCACGTTGACCATGGACACCCACCACCCGGCGGGCCACCTGCCGGTATCGTGCAAGGGCGAGCGCTACCAGAGCCAGTACGGCAACATCAACATGCTCAACGCGCTCAAGTGCAGCGACCGGCTGATCTCGCAGCTGGTGCAGCGCATCCAGGCCAGCCCGTACGGCAAGGACACGCTGATCGTGATCGCCTCCGACCACCTGGCGATGCCCAACGATCTGACCCACATCCTGACCCGGCAGAAGCGCGAGAACCTGCTGCTGTTCCTGGGCGATGGCATTACCCCGCAGCAGCTCAGCGCCGACGCCGGCACCACCCTGGATTCGGGTGCCACCCTGCTCAGCCTGCTGGACCCGAACCTGAAGACGATGGGCTTTGGCCGCTCGTTGATCGACAGCCAACGCGCACCCAGCGCCAGCGTGGCGGCCCGGCGCGATGGTGGCCGCGACTACCCGCAGTACCTGGCCTTCGCCCGCTCACTGTGGCTGGGCGAACCGACCCGCGAACTGAAGATCGATGGCGATGACCAGGTGGTGGTCGGCCTGCAGCACGTGCAGCCACCGGTGCTGCTGGAGTACGACAAGGACTGGGGGCTGAAGTCGGTCTACCTGGAGAACACCTCGCGCCAGTTCGATGACGCGGATCCGGACAACACGCTGGCCTATGTTGATCGCTGCACCGCATTCGAGGACGGCTCGGCCGACGGCGACTGGTGTGCCCTGCTCGTCAACCGCGACAACGGCATCAAGCTGTACCGCGACAACGACCTGCGCGGTGGCATCGCGGTCGATGCACCGCTGGACGCATTCCAGGGCCCGCGCCCGAGCGTGCGCCAGGCGCACATGATCACCCAGAAGGGCCGCCGCACCCGTGCCGGCCAGTACATGCTGCAGCTGGTGGCGAGCACGCGCCCGGATCGCGGTTTCTGGATCGAGGCGGTGTCCTCGCAGCGCAAGGTGGTGCTGGCCCAGCAGTGGGTGCAGCCCGATGCCGACGGCAAGATCAACGTGTCGTTCGGGCTGGACCACGAAGTGGATGATCTGGAGATCCGCGCGTGGTTGAACCATGCCGAGAAGCTGGCGGTGGATACGTTCGCACTGGTGCCCTCGCGCAGCCGACCACGGGGGTAGGGTTTTGCAGGGCTGCGCCCTGCACCCGTGGTAGTGCCGGCCGCTGGCCGGCAACCTCAGAAGCAACGGCAACAGCGTGCAATCCGTGGTTTGGCGGGGCGGTGTCGACCTTGGTCGACACACTCTGTCAGATATCGAAAATCAAGATGGGGTCAGATCCGTTTTCCTCCGGAAAACGGATCTGACCCCAAGAGCATTTCCGACAGATCGCGGGAAACTGTCGAAGGCGGGGTGGGTCCGGTCGCGGGAGTGTCCGCGGCATGGATGCCGCGGCCAAGCCCCCATGGGTGAGGGCGCTTTGCTTGCGAAGCACTGCTTCGCAAGCGCCCGAACGCACAGCCGCCAGGGGCTGGGCCGGCCTGGGGGTTTACGGCGTCTACCGCAACCGGACCCACCCCGCCATCCCGCAGGAAATCAGCTGTTGCTGTTGCTGTTGCTGTTGAAGTTGCCGGCCAGCGGCCGGCACTACCGCGGGTGCAGGGCGCAGCCCTGCAACACAACCCCTACTCCTGCGGGTCGCGGATGATGTGGATGTCGGTCGGGGTCGACAGCGGAATGTTCCGCTCGGCCAGGATCTGCAGCAGGCTGAAGTACAGATCGCTGCGGGTTGCATACACCTGCCGCGGGCTGGCCACGTACGCGAAACTGTTGATGGTGATCTGGCCACCGGCAATGCTGTCGATGTAGACCGTCGGCGCCGGCTGCTTCAGCACGTTGGTGTGCGCGGTGTATGCGTCCAGCAGCGCCTGCCGCAGGTTGCCGACATCGGTGCTGGGCGGCACCGCGAACTGGATCTGGATGCGGCCCTGGTTGTTGCCCATCGTCATGTTGCGCACGGTCTTGGTGACCAGCTCGGAGTTGGGCACGATCAGCGTCGACTTGTCGCCCACCTGGATCTCGGTCGATCGCAGGCTGATGCGGCGGATGTCGCCCTCCTGGTCACCCAGCTTCACCCAGTCGCCGATCTTCACCGGGCGCTCGGCCAGCAGGATCAGGCCGGAGACGAAATTCTGGGTGATCACCTGCAGGCCGAAGCCAATACCCACCGACAGTGCGCTGACCAGCAGGGCCAGCTTGCTCAGCTGCAGCCCCATCGCCGACAGCGCCCAGATCACCGCGATGATGATGCCCACGTAACGGGCAACGGTGCTCACCGAATTGCGCGCGCCCAGGTCCAGCTCGGTCTTGGGCAGGTAGGTGTCGGTCAGCCAGCGCTGCACCAGCTGGGTGATCGCCAGGCCGGCCAGCAGCGCCAGTACCGCCAACACGATCCCCGCCGGTGCCAGCTTGGTGCCACCGATATCGAATCCGGTCGTGAACAGTGAAGTGAAGCGCTCCACCACCGCGCCGATGTTGCCGAACGGTGCCACCAGCGCCAGCAGCGCGATCAGTACGACGATGGTACGCAGCGCTGCCGACAGCAGCACGCCCGCCTGTTCCAGCCGCGATACGCTCAGGCCGGTGCTGAGCAGGATGGTCTGGCCGACCTTGCTGTCGGCGTTGAGCATCCACGTGCTCAGGTCATCGACGAACTTGAACAGCAACGTCGCGGCCAACACCACGATGCTGCCGCCGATCAATTGCTGGTTCACGAACTTGGCGAAATTCAGGTAGCCCAGCAATGTGGCAATGATGGCGGCCACCACCGCGATGTTGCCCGCTACCCGGGCCAGTACCAGCCAGCTGCTGCGGCGCACCGGCGTGGCTGCACCCACGCCATCGGCCTGCGCTTCCAGCTTGGCCTCGGCCTCGGCGGTCTGCCGGCGATGCAGGCGCGCCAGGGTCACCAGCATGGCCATGATCAGGCCGAGGTAAGTCAGCGCAATCAGTCCGTCCAGCGCCACCGTGGTGACGTCGCTGGTGCGCGTGGCCTGGTCCAGGGCCACCAGCACCGTGCTCAGCCAGGCCAGCGCCGCCGCGCCCCAGGCGTATTTGCGCAGCTTCAGCGCGGCGGTGTCGTCCAGGTTCAACAGCCGCCATGACGGGCGCTTGGGCACCAGCAGGCAGGCGCTGAGTGCGGCGATGAAGGCCGCGCGGAACGTTGCGGTCTCCAGGCCGTCGGCCACCACCTGCAGGCGCGGCGCGATCGCATCGATGGCATCCAGCGCCGCCATCAGCACCACCACGGCGTAACCGGGCAGCAGCGTGCCCACCAGCAGCAGCCACATGGCCAGGCCGGACCGGCGCAGGCGACCATCGGGCGCACGCTCGGACGCAGCAAAGCGGCGTCCCAGCCTGCGCAGCCACAGCCGCAACGGGAACATCATCACCAGCGCGGCCAGCAGGCCCAGCAACGGCGTGCCCCAGCCATGGGCGCGGATACCGGCGACCAGCGCATCGCGGCCCTGCCCGGCCAATGGCACAACCCGCGCGATATCGATCGGCAGACGCTCGGCCACCTTGCTCCACAGCGCGGGCGACAACGGCGAGGCCACCTTCTGGCCCAGTTCTTCCGTGCGTTGCGCGGTTCGCTGCTGCTCGATGTCCGCCGCCAGCTGCTGCGCACGCACGGCACTGGCCTTGGCCTGCACCACCGAAGCGGCCAAGCCGTCACGCTGCTTGGTGAGGGTGCGCCGTTGCGCCGCCAGCTCCGGCGGCTCAGCGGCCCCTTCTGCCGGCGTTCCCAGCTGCGCCAGCTGTTCGTTGAGTCGGTCCAGCTGCGGCTGCAGCGCCTTTTCCAGCGCCTCGGCATCGCGCCGTGCCTGCGAGGCATTCTCGGACAGCATCGCCAGCGTCTCGGTGGCTTCTGCATCGCCACGCTTGCGCTCCACATCCTTCAGGCTGGAATCGATATCCGCCAGCTGCTGCTTCGGCGTGGGGTCCTCATCCTGCGCCAGCACCGGCGCGGACAGCAGGAAGGCGGTGCACAGCAGCAGGACCCACCAGGGCCCCCGTGCACGGATCGATCGCAGGAAAGAAGACACGCAGCCACACCGGTTCGCGCGGACCACCGCGCCTGCGCGCGACTATACGGCAGAGCCGGTCAAGGCCGGATGGGCGGCCCCGCCAGCGTCGCGCATCAGTACTTCAGCCGAAGCTCTTCCACCGTCGGCTGCTGCAGCGCATACCAGTCCTGGAACTCTTCCTCGGTGATCTCATCGGGCGCGTACACCGCCACCGGGTGCCAGTCGTGGTCGGTCGGCAGCGGCTGGCGCGGGCCGGCGCGCAGGCTGTAACTCACACCTTCGTAGTCGACCAGTTCGTCGACCTGCGGCCACTGTTCGCGCGCGAACGCAGATTCACTCTTCAACAGGATCACCTGGTACATCGGCACCTCCACCTCGGTTGGATCAGGAAAACACGGCGCTGGCGGCAGGATACCCCCAGGCCGGTGACAACGGGCGCTCCGCCGGGGCGACGGAACGTTCTGGACACGGCCATCGCCCCGGCTTCACCCGCCCATGGCAAGGCCATCGGCATCGTGGAGGCCCACCCCTGCCACGACCGCCGATGACCGAGCACCCGCCGCTGAAAACCGTCGCCGACCTCAAGCTGCCGCGCTACCTGGGCACCTGGTACGAGATCGCACGCCTGCCGATGCGCCACGAGCCGGAAGGCTGCACCGACGTATCGGCGCACTACACCCTGCTCGACAACGGCAACGTCGGCGTCACCAACCGCTGCCGCATGGACGGCGAGATCGAAGAGGCCACCGGCGAGGCCTGCGCTGTCGACAACGACAGCGCGCGGCTGGAGGTCAGCTTCCTGCCCAAGGGCCTGCGCTGGCTGCCGTTCGCCAAGGGCGACTACTGGGTGATCCAGATCGCCCCGGACTACAGCGTGTCGCTGGTCGGCAGCCCGGATCGCAAGTACCTGTGGCTGCTGGCGCGCGAGCCGCGCCTGGACGCGACCGTGCAGGACCATTATCTGGCGGCGGCCCGCCTGCAGGGCTTCGATCTGTCCGAACTGATCCAGACGCCACATACCGGCAAACCCACAGCCTGAGCCCCACGCACGCATGGACCTGAAAAGCGGTTACCCGTGGTGGGCCGTACGCAACGGACTGATCCAGGCGTTCCCCCCGCTGGAGAAGGATCTGCGCTGCGATGTGCTGGTGGTCGGTGGCGGCATCACCGGCGCGCTGATTGCCGACGAGCTGTCCCACCATGGCCATGACGTGGCCGTGATCGAGCAGCGTGACATCGGCTGGGGCAGCACGGCGGCCAGCACCGCGCTGCTGCAGTACGAGATCGATACCCATCTGCTCGAACTGGCCGAACGCTACGGGCAAGACGCCGCAGCACGGGCGTACCGGGCCTGCGCGGAGGCAATCCCGGCACTGGGCGAAGTGGCACGCGGGTTGAAGGACGTGGATTTCCAGCGCATGGACAGCCTGTACCTGGCCAGCCGCCATCGCGACGTGCCGCGCCTGATGGCCGAAGGTGAGGCGCGGCGCAGCATCGGCCTGGATGCCCGCTGGCTGGACCGCGAAGCGCTTCGCGAGCGTTTCGACGTGGATGCCGGCGGCGCCCTGCTGACCCGCCAGGCGGCGCGGGTCGATCCCTACTGTCTCACCTACGGCCTGTTCAAACGAGTGCGCCGCCGCGGCGGCCATGTGCACGACCGCACCGTGCTGCACACGCTCAAGCCTGGCGCGCAGGGCGTAACCGCGATGACCGAGGCCGGCGCCTCGGTCCGTGCCCGCCACGTGGTCCTGGCCATGGGCTATGCCAACCAGTCGTGGCTGGAACAGCGGGTTGCGCGCAACCGCAGCAGCTATGCCTTCATCACCGATCCCATCGAAGCGGACGTGCTCGGCAGGCTGCGCAACACGATGGTGTGGGAAAGCGCCCGCCCGTACCTGTACCTGCGCGCCACCGGCGACCGCCGCCTGCTGGTGGGTGGGCTGGACGACGCCATCGATATCCCCGCCCGGCGCGACCGGCGCGTTGATGGCAAGGCCGGCAAGCTGATGAAGCAGCTGCGGCACTGGTTCCCGCGACTGGATCCGATACCCGCCTTTTCCTGGGCCGGCACCTTCGCCGAAACCGCCGACGGCCTGCCCTTCTTCGGCCCGCACGCGCAGTGGGGGCCGCGGGTCCATTTCGCCATGGCCTACGGCGGCAACGGCATCACTTATTCGATGATCGGCGCCCAGCTGCTGCGGGCCCGGATCGAGCGGCGCAGGCATGCGCTGGAATCGCTGTTCGGGTTCGAACGGTTGTAGCGTGCAGCCAGGCATGACCTGGCTCTACCGCAAGCGGGCGCCGACAGGCATCATTCAAGCAACCCCTGCTAGCGTCGGCCTGTACCGCCGCGAGTTGCGCGGCCACCTGTCCGCTGGAGCGCCGTCATGATCCGCCCCCTGACCCTGCTGCTGTGCCTGGCCCTGCCGGGAACCGTGCTGGCCCAGTCCGCCGCTGGCGCCACTGCGCCGCAGGCTGCCGGCCTGGACTTGACGCTGCCGCAGGCGCCGATGCGCTACCTCAACGACCCGGCCCTGCAGCAGGACCCGCCCGGCACCTATTACGGTGACAAGAGCGGCCCGCGCGTGCACGACGATGCGAAGATCGCCGACGTGACCGACGACAAGGTCAAGGTGTCCGGCAGCTTCACCACCGGCATCGGCTATTCGAAGAACGGCGGCAACAGCCACTACAACGCGGCCACGCTGAACCTGAGCAAGAACTACACCACCGATGAAGGCAAGACCCACGGGGTCAACCTCAACATCCACGTGAGTGAGGGCAAGGGCCCGGGCTTCTTCGGCCCGTATGGCGGCTACTACGGCCGCGGGCCGGGCTGGGATTACCCGCCGCCGTACGGCTGGTAAGCCAGCCCCTGTAGAGCCGAGCCCATGCTCGGCTACGGTTGGCCGCAAAGCCGAGCATGGGCTCGGCTCTACAGAGGCCAACGTCAATCCAGCCAGCCATCGCGCTCGCTGTGCAGGATGCGGCCATCATGACCGCTCAGGCGCACCTCTACCTTCTGGTTGCGGGCATTGCGGGCTTCCAGCGACCAGGTAGCACCATCGCGTTCCAGCGAATGGATCTCGCGCAGGCCATGCGACTGCGCCCGTGCCAGCACCTGCTCGGTAGTCAGCAGCGCGCGGCCGCTGTGCTCATCGAAGATCTCGCCGGTCTTCGGGTCCACGTAGACCTCGCTGAAGCGGCCATCGGCGCGGCTCACGTCAGCCTCCCACAGGCCATCATCGCGTTCGATCTCGTGGATCTGGGTGTAGCCGGCCTTGCGCAGGGTCTGTTCAACCTGGGCCATGCCCAGCGGCGCGGCCTGTACGGCCGGCGCGACGGCAAGCAGGGCAACAGTGGCGAGGGTGAGCGACTTCAACATGGGGGTTCTCCTGTTCGTGGCCGGACCATCCCGGCAACGCCACGATGCATGGCCCGGTTAACAGCGCCTTAGCCGTGGCTGTTAGCCGGCTGTTAGTCATTCCCGCCACACTCGCGCCTGTACCCCTCTCTCTTTCCTTACCCGCATGCTCGCCACCCTGCCCCTGCCCCTGCTGCTGGCCCTGGCCAACGCCCCGACCGCCGCCGCGCCCCTGCAGGACCCGGCGCAGCAGGTCGCGCGTCGCGCCGTGCAGCAGGGCCGCTACGTGCCGCTGGAGAGCGTGGTGCGCGATGCGCTCAAGCGCTACCCCGGCCAGCTGCTGGAAGTGGAGCTGGACGACGGCGTCTACGAAGTGGAGATCCTGCGCGGCGACGGCGTGGTGGTGGAGCTGGACTATGATGCGCGCAGCGGAAAGCTGCTGAAGACGGAGCTCGACGACTGATGCGCATCCTGTTGGCCGAAGACGATGCCGCACTGGCACAGCGCCTGGTGCCCCTGCTGGAACAGGCCGGCTATGTGGTGGCGGTGGTCGCTGACGGCCGCGAGGCCGAAGAAATCGGGCAGATCGAAGACCTCCAGGCCGCCATCGTCGACCTCGGCCTGCCCGGGCTGGACGGGCTGAGCGTGATCGAGCGCTGGCGCGGCAACGGCCGCAGCTTTCCGGTGCTGGTGCTGACCGCGCGCGGGCGCTGGCACGACAAGCTGGCCGGCTTCGATGCCGGTGCCGACGATTACCTCACCAAACCCTTCCAGGCCGATGAGCTGGTGCTGCGCCTGCGCGCCCTGATCCGCCGCAGCCATGGCCACGCCAGCCCGTGCCTGCACTGCGGCCCGCTGCAGCTGGACGTCAACGCCGGCCGCTTCGAGCTGGATGGACAGGCGCTGCCACTGAGTCCGCAGGAATTCCGCCTGCTCAGCTACTTCATCCACCACAGCGGACAGGTGATCAGCCGCGACCGGCTGGGCGAACAGGTGTTCGACGGCGGCCACGACCCGGACTCCAACGCACTGGACGTGCTGCTCGGACGCGTGCGCCGCAAGCTCGGCATCGACCTGATCCAGACCGTGCGCGGCCAGGGCTGGCGGCTGGCCGCGCCATGAACCGGCAACCGTCGCTGCGGCGGCGCCTGCTGCTGGCCGGCGGCGTCGGGCTGCTGCTGGTCTCGCTGCTGGCCAGCGCTCTGCTGGGCGAGCTGTTCAAGCGCAGCGCGCGCGACCGCCTCGACCACGAACTGCAGCAGGACATGCTGACCCTGCTGTCACAGGCCGAAGTGGACCCGGACGGGCAGTTGCGCCTGCGCCAGGAACCCAATGATGCGCGCTTCCAGCGCGTGTTTTCCGGTGCCTATTGGCAGATCGCCGGTGCCTATGGCCACGTGCTGCTGCAGTCGCGCTCGCTGTGGGATGAAACCCTGCCGGCGAAGGCCGCCGGGCCGGCCACGCGCAATCTGCCCGGGCCGCTGCAACAATTCCTCCGTGCACGCGTGCAGCAGGTGCGCCTGCCACGCGCCAGCGAACCGTTCGTGGCCGTGGTCGCCACCGACCGCAGCGCGCTGGATGCCGATGTTGCCGCGTTCCGCAAGCGCACCGCCATCGCACTGGGCGTGCTGGTCGCGGCGTGGCTGGCGGTGCTGGCCAGCCAGGTGCACTTCGGCCTGCGCCCGCTGCATCGCCTCGGTGCGCAGCTGGAACGGGTACGTCGCGGCGATGCGCAGCGCATCGACACACAGGGACTGGGCGCGGAGGTCGCACCGCTGGGTGAGGAACTCAACGCGCTGCTGGACCACCAGCAACGCATGGTCGCGCGTGCGCGCACCAGTGCACAGGATCTGGCGCACGCGCTGAAGACTCCACTGAGCGTATTGGCCACCGAAGCTGACAGCGACGGCACGCATTGGCGTGCCACCGTGCGCGAGCAGAGTGCGCGCATGCAGGCCAGTGTCGACCGTTACCTGGCTGCAGGACTGGCTGCCGACCATCGCCAGCGCACCGACGTGGCGGCCGTCGCACAGGCGATGTGCCGGCTGATGGCACGCGTGCATGGCGAACGTGGCATCGCGTTCACGGCGGCAGGCATCGATCCGGCGCTGCAGTTCGCCGGCGCCAGTGCGGATCTGGAGGAGATGCTGGGCAACCTGCTGGACAACGCCGGGCGCTGGGCGCAACAGCAGGTCACTGTCGAAGCGGAAACCAGCGAAGGGCAGCTACGCATCGAAGTGCGCGACGATGGCCCCGGCCTGGCCGCAGACGCGCTGGAACGCGTCACCCAGCGTGGTGTGCGGCTGGACGAGCGCGAAGGCAGCAGCGGGTTGGGCCTGGCGATCGTGGGCGATATCGCTGCCAGCTATGGCGGGCGGTTGCAGCTGGAGAATGCGCAGCCGGGCCTGCGTGCGACGTTGTGGTTGCCAGGCATCGTCAAGCAATAGATCGACCTGGATGCGCCGTTGTAGAGCCGAGCCCATGCTCGGCTCGGGGCAGTGCGAAACGCAGCCGAGCGTGGGCTCGGCTCTACAGGCAGCGCGAAGAGCGCCGACCAAGGTCGGCATCTACCAGAGCAGGTGTTCGCTGCAAATCAACGGTGATGCATCCACCAGCAATCAATCGCGTCCAGCACGATGTGGATGATCAGACCGATACCGAACAACCGCGTTTTCTTCGGCACGCACAGCCCGGCATAGACCGCGATGGCCGGTGCGGTGTGCAGCGGGTGGAACCCGATGCTGCAGCGGTTCGGTGCATAGATCGGGTCGGCCAGCAGATGGTCCAGGTCGATGATCCAGCCCAGCAGCATCAGCAGCCATGCCGAGGCAAAGCGCTTGCGCCAGAACAGCCATGCCAGCAACGCTGGCACGGCGGCATGCAGGAACAGGTGGAAGATCGCGCGCGCGCTCATCGGCAACGGTGGCACCGGGCGGGCCCGGTGCCGTCCATCACACCAGCGGCTCGTCGGACAGGTAGGTGTAACCGGTCAGGCCGGCTTCCAGCGCGTCCGACAGTTCCTGTGCGCGTTCCGGCGACAGCTGCGCTGCAGCCACGCGCTGCGCATAGGTCGCACGCAGTTCGTCCAGGCGGTAACCCACGTAGTCCAGCATCACGTCGGTGGTGTCGCCGCGGCGCTGCTGGGTGATGGCATAGCCATCGGCATCGGCCAGCACTTCCACCGCGTCGGTATCGCCGAACAGGTTGTGGATGTCGCCCAGGATTTCCTGGTAGGCGCCGACCATGAAGAAGCCGATGCGATAGCTCTCGCCCGGCCTCATCTTGTGCAGCGGCAGCGAGCTGTCCAGGCTCTCGTTCTCGACATAGGTTTCCACCATGCCGTCCGAGTCGCAGGTCATGTCGGCGATGATGCCGCGGCGGTCCGGGGTTTCATCCAGGCGCTCGATCGGCACGATCGGGAACACCTGGTCGATCGCCCACACGTCCGGGATCGATTCGAACACGCTGAAGTTGACGAAGTACTTGTCGACCAGGCGCTCGTTCAGTTCGTCCAGCACCGGGCGATGGCTCTTCTCGTCGTAGCTCAGGCGCGCGCGCACGCCGTGGGCGATGGCGTAGAACAGGTCGTCGATGCGCGCACGCTGCGGCAGATCGATCTGGCCCAGCGCGTAGCTGGCCAGGCCTTCGGCATGGAAATGCTGCGCTTCCTGGAACAGTTCCACCGCCGGGCGCACGTCCAGTTCGTCGTGGATCTCGCGCAGGTGGCGGATCGCTGCCGGCTCGTCGTCGTGCTGGTCCGGCACGCGGCCTTCCTGTGCCTCTTCCACTTCCGACACGTTGGCGATCAGCACCGCGTGGTGCGCGGTCATTGCGCGGCCGCACTCGGTGACGATGCGCGGCGGGGTCAGGCCGAACTCTTCGCAGGCATTGGCCAGCGGCTGCACGATGTTGCTGGCGTAGGAATGCAGGCCGTAGTTGATCGAGCAGAAGCTGCGCGAACGGGTACCTTCGTAATCCACGCCCAGGCCACCACCCACGTCGACGTGGGTGATCTTCGCGCCCAGGCGCGACAGCTCCACGAAGTAGCGGGTGGCTTCGCGCATGCCGTTGGCGATGTCGCGCACGTTGGAGATCTGCGAGCCCATGTGGAAGTGCAGCAGGTTCAGGCAGTCGGCGTACTCGGTGTCACGCAGCGACTTCCACAGGTCCAGCAGCTGGCGCGGCGACAGGCCGAACTTGGCCTTGTCGCCACCGCTGTTCTGCCACTTGCCGGCACCCAGCGAGGCCAGGCGCATGCGCACGCCCAGGCCCGGCTTCACGTCCAGCGCCTTGGACTCTTCCAGCACCAGCTTCAGCTCGGACGGCTTCTCGATGACGATGAAGGTCTGCAGGCCCAGCTTGCGGCCGATCAGGGCCAGGCGGATGTACTCGCGGTCCTTGTAACCGTTGCAGACGATCAGGCCACCCGGGCGCGACAACGCCAGCACGGCCATCAGTTCGGGCTTGCTGCCCGCTTCCAGGCCGAAGCCTTCGCCGTGGTGGCTGGCCAGGGTGCCGGCCACGCCGCGGGTCTGGTTGACCTTGATCGGGTACACCGCGGTGTAGCCGCCGCTGTACTCCCAGTCCTGCTGGGCCTGGGCGAAGGCCGCCTGCAGCTTGCCCAGGCGCTGGCCGAGGATGTCCGGGAAGCGCACCAGCAGCGGCAGCTTGGCACCGGCCGCGCGCGCAGCGTCCACCACCTTGGGCAGCGATACCACCGGGCCGTCCGCCCCGGTCGGTCTCACCACCATGTGCCCGGCCTGATCCACGTCGAAGTAACCGTCCGCCCAATGCGGGATCGAGTAGGTCTTGCGGGCTTGGTCGAGGGACCAATCGGTCATTTCAGTCGGCCTTGTTGGCAATAAAAGGGGGGGCATGATAACGCCTATATGCCCACAGGTTCGTTATCATGCGCGCCCGCGCCCGTGACAGGTTCCAACCTGAACGGGCCGATCCGTCCGGATGTGGCATCTGTGCCACGCGGCCCCGCCCGCCAGCCCGGCTCCACCCCTCCGAACAGGACTGTTTTCCAATGACTGACAGCAACAACTGGTACATCGAACACTTCGAGCGCACCGGCTCGGCCATCGGCTACCGCATCACCGGCAAGCTGGACGAGGTGCAGTCGCCGTTCCAGAAGATCGAGATCTTCCAGACCACCGACTGGGGCAACCTGATGACCATCGACGGGGCCATCATGCTGACCAGCAAGGACAACTTCTTCTACCACGAGATGATCAGCCACCCGGTGCTGTTCACCCACGCTGCGCCCAAGCGCGTGGTGATCATCGGTGGCGGCGACTGCGGCACCCTGCGCGAAGTGCTCAAGCACAGCGGCGTGGAGAGCGTGACCCAGTGCGACATCGACGAGCAGGTCACCGTGATGGCGCGCAAGCACTTTCCGGAACTGTGCGACTCCAACGATGACGCCCGCGCCGAGCTGCTGTTCGACGACGGCGTAGCCTACATGGCCAACTGCCCGGCCGGCAGCGTGGACGTGGTGATCGTTGATTCGACCGACCCGGTCGGCCCCGGCGAAGGCCTGTTCAACAAGGCCTTCTACGAGAGCTGCTTCAAGGCCCTGAAGGACGACGGCATCCTGGTGCAGCAGTCCGAATCGCCGCTGATGCAGCTGGACCTGATCAACGAAATGCGCACCGAGATGGGCAAGGCCGGCTTCGGTTCGTTCAAGACCCTGCCGTTCCCGCAGCCGTGCTACCCCACCGGCTGGTGGAGCGTGACCATGGCGCGCAAGGGCGACAGCAGCTTCGACTTCCGCCAGGCCGACTCGGCCGCCAAGACCTTCAACACCCTGTACTACACCGCCGCGCTGCACACCGGCGTGCTGGTGACCCCGCCGTTCGTACAGGCGGCATTGAAGGGTTGATCCAAACAAAAACCCGCGCTGGCGACAGCGCGGGTTTTCTGCTTTCTGTAGAGCCGAGCCCACGCTCGGCTGCTCTTCGGACAGGTTGCGGTAAACCCAGCCGAGCATGGGCTCGGCTCTACAGTCAAAGCGCCCAGATGCCCGCAATCACCGCCACCACCAGGCCCCACTTGATCAGCTGGTAGGCCACCACGCTGCGCTCGCGCAGTGCCTTGGCCTTCAGGCGCACCTTGTAGACACTGCCGAACGCCTTGTTGACGCCACCGGTCGGGTCACCCGGCAGGTTCGGCGATGCACCACCGGCCAGCAGCGTGGCCGCCACCGCGCGGTTGAACAGGCCCGGCAGGCCGAAGCGCAGCGGGCGGGCGATGTCGCAGAACAGGATCACCCGGTCCTGCTGCGTCTCGTTGTGCGCATGGTGGATGTAGGTCTCGTCGAACATCATCCACTCGCCGTCGCGCCAGCTCTTCTTGATGCCGTCCACTTCGATGTAGCAGGCATCGTCGTTGGGCGTGCTCAGGCCCAGGTGCAGGCGCAGCGAGCCAGCGAACGGGTCGCGGTGCGGGCGCAGCTCACTGCCCGGTGGCAGCTGCGCGAACATCGCCGCACGCACGTCCGGGATCGACTCGATCAGCGCCGTGGTCTTCGGGCACAGCGTCTTCGCCGACGGGTGCGACGGGCCGTACCACTTCAGGTAGAAGCGCTTCCAGCCACGACGGAAGAACGAATTGAAGCCGGCATCGTTGAACGTGCTGGAGGCAGCGATCTTCTGCGCGTCGCGCAGCGCCAGCGCCTCGTCGCGGATCATCTGCCAGTTCTGGCGCAGCGGCTCCAGCTGCGGGAACTCTTTGCCCGGGTCCAGGAACGGCGTGGTCGGCACCTTCGAGAACATGTACATGACCACGTTGATCGGGGCCATGAAACTGGAGTGGTCCAGCAGCTGGCGCGACCAGCGCGCGCGGACCTTGCCACGGAAGTGGATGTACAGCACGCAGGCCACGAACAGCGCTGCAATGACGATTTTGATGATCAAAGCACTTTCCTCCAGCCGCGGCCGGAACGGGAAACGGGGCGATGCACGGCCAGGCGGCCAGCACCGGTTCGGAACGCGGCAGGGGACGGGGACGTGCCGGAGGGGGGCGGCCGCCGATGTCGCGGGTTAACAGCTTATGGTCGGCAGGGCGCGCGCCGGGGTCAAGCTGGACGTGCGTGGCGTTCAGCGCGCCGCCGATGAATGGGCTGGAAGCGCGCCCAACTCATTGATCCAGCGGGGCAATCCTTATAAGTGAGACGGAATTGTCCGATTCTGCGTGACGAACTGTTCCAGCCACGACCCCGACATTTCTCCGACAAATCGTGGAATAGCGAACTGGCGAGTACTAAAATTAACGAAAACTTAGTAACTCCCTGTAACACCGGTTCGCTTGACGCTTTGCGCCACCCACCGGGTCGTCCGAGACCCCGACATGCATCTTCCTGCTCTTCCCCCCTCCTCCTGCGGCAATGATGCCGCCTCCCCGCTGCTGCTCAAGCGCGGCGAACGTTTCCTGGCCCCCGACGTCTACCGCACCTGCCTGGACGGGCGCGAGGCGGTCATCAAGGACTACTCCCGCTACCGCGGCACTCCCGTTTCGCTGATCGCGCGACTGATGGTGCGCCGCGAGGCCCGCATGCTGCAGCGCCTCGGCGGCTGGAAGCATGCCCCCGCGCTGCTCGGCACCCTCGGTGGCCTGGCACTGGGTATGGAGTTCATCCCGGGCCAGACCCTGAGCACCGCGCAGGCCGTGGGCAATGAAGTGTTCGAGCAGCTGCAGCACGCGCTCAGCCGCCTGCACGCCGCCGGCATCACCCACAACGACCTGCATGGCACCAACGTGGTGGTCAGTGGCGGCGTGCCGGTCCTGCTGGATTTCACCTCCGCCTGGCGCGTACCCCGCTGGCTGCGCCGCGGCCCGCTGAGCCGGCAGATGCGCCGCAGCGACATGAAGAACCTGCTGAAGATCCGCCAGCGCGTGACCGGCCAGGCGCCGAGCGCCGCGCAGGCCGCACTGGTGGCCGACCCGGGCTGGGTCGCCGCCGTGCGCCAGGGCTGGAAGCGGTTCTACAAGTGGGCCAAGCGGCGGTAGGGGTCGAGCTCGCTCGACCGCTTTACCGCTCTTTGTAGAGCCGAGCCCGCGCTCGGCTGCTGTTCCTGCATCGCGCGAAATGCAGCCGAGCATGGGCTCGGCTCTACAACATCCCGCCGAGCGGGTTACAACGCGTCCGCGTCCAACTCGCCGGTACGGATACGCACCACGCTGCCCAGGTCGTACACGAACACCTTGCCGTCCCCAATCTTGCCGGTGCCGGCGGCCTTCACGATGGCCTCAACCACCGCCTCCACCTGGTCATCGGTCACCGCCACTTCCAGCTTCACCTTCGGCAGGAAATCGACCACATACTCCGCGCCACGGTACAGCTCGGTGTGGCCCTTCTGGCGACCAAAGCCCTTCACTTCCGTCACCGTGATCCCGGTGACCCCACGCTCGGCCAGCGCTTCGCGCACGTCGTCGAGCTTGAACGGCTTGATCACCGCCATGACCATCTTCATCGTCTATCTCCTGTCTTCCGGCGTGGAGGATAGCGCCTGAACGCGGCCCGTGCGAAGCCGCTGCGGCCTGTCCGGGCAGTGGGTGCCGGCAGTATCCTTGTGCCCGAATGGCCTGCCCGCGCCGGATGCACGGGCCCACCCCACGGAGCACCCCATGATCGACCTGAATCAAATCGATGACCTCGCCCGTCGCCTCAGCGACCTGGTGCCGCCGGGCCTGCGCGAATCGCGCGAGGAACTGCAGGCCACCTTCAAGAGCGCGTTGCAGGCCGGCCTGGCCAAGCTGGACCTGGTCACCCGCGAGGAGTTCGAAGTGCAGCGCGCCGTGCTGCTGAAGACCCGCCAGAAGCTGGACGCGCTGGAAACCGCCGTGCGCGAGCTGGAAGGGCGCGGCGCCGCAGAATGAAAAAAGGAGGCGCACTGCGCCTCCCGTTTACAGATTATTTCCCGGATGGGGCCTTGCAGCAAGGCCCACCGGGCGCCCTAGACTCGCCGGCCTGTCGATCCGGCAGCACAGAGAGGGGCAGCAGCAATGGCACAGGACACCGACTGGACACCCGTTTCGCATGACACCTGCGACCAGGTGGCTGGGCCGTTCTATCACGGCACCCGCGCTGACCTGGCCGTGGGCGACTTGCTGAGCGCGGGCTTCCGCTCCAACTATCGCGACAGCGTGGTGATGAACCACATCTACTTCACCACCATTGCCAAGGGCGCCGGGCTGGCTGCGGAGATGGCCCGCGGTGAGGGGCGGCCGCGCGTGTATGTGGTGGAGCCGACCGGGCCGTTTGAAGACGATCCGAACGTGACCAACAAGAAGTTTCCCGGCAACCCGACGCGATCGTATCGGAGTGCGCAGCCGTTGCGGGTGGTTGGGGAGGTTACGGAGTGGGAAGCCTACGACGCGGAGTTCGTTCGGCAGTTGAAGGCGTTTGTTGCTTCGGGGAGTGGGGAGATCATCAACTGATGGCCTGCTGGCGCTGGGCGTTGCGCACTTCTTCATCGGCTTCATAGATGTCCAGCCCGAGCTCAATGCCGCGCTCACCCAAGGCGAGCAGCGTGCGAGGCGAAAGCGAGACACCATCATTGCTGCTGCCCATGAAAAGGCCACAGAACAGATCAGGCCGGAAGCGTGCCAGAGCCTGCCATACGGCGAGATCGCCGGTGAGTTGATCGAGGATCTCGAAGATCTGCGCTTCCAGATCTTCAGGCTCACGACGCGCCGCATCAAGTTGCCAGCTTCCGGTTCTGGCGATACGCACGGTGCCTGATTGGTTGCCTATGAGTTCCTGGCCCTTGTGATGCGATGCGGTTGGAGTCGCTCCGAGCAAGGCACTGACTTCTTCGGGCAGGAGGTCGTCGCCGAAGAATCGGAGGGTTACCAGGGAATGATCGAATGCTGCCATGGGAATCCAGCTGTCCTTTTCGGAACGTATTCCAGTGCGTAGGCCTCGTTGATGCCAGATTCCGGCCGGAACCGGACGACAGCAGCTTCGGAATAGGCCGAACCGGGGGAATCGGCTTGGGCTCAAACGGAGGGCTGGCCGGTCCCTACTTGAACATGTCCAAAAAGCCCAGCCGTAAAAATCATCAAGCCCCATCCGGAAGGCGGACCTGCGCCGCGCATTCTGCCGCAACGGACGCAACCGATGTGCCCTTCAGTCGTGAAAGTGCCGCAAGCGTACGTCGTTCATACGCCTCCGCGACTCCCGGATCTGGCTCGATGAACGGCGATGTGCAGATGTCCTCGACCTTGAATCCCTGGGTGGTCAATGCCAAGACCCGCTCTGGCGTCTTGGGCAATGCACGGGCTACCGCGTAATTGATGGATAGCGAGGCGCCCGCATCTGAAAACGGCTTTAGCGCAGCCGCAACCTCAAGCCATGCAGGATCGCCTGACTCGATGCCAGCGGTGACCTGCCCAAACTCCCGCTCGTGCTGCCACAGGTCCCAAAGCACCTTGCGCCCCCCTTCGTTGGCAACGCGATTGAGCACGGCCTGTGCCGAAGGGCGATCCGCCGCGACTGCAGCTGGGCTGGCAATCGCAAGCACGAGTAGGAGCACTGTCATGTTTCTCATGGGACCTGACTCCCTGATGGATGGACCCTTGGATCCGGTCATACGACCTGCCCACAAAGCACCATGTGGCGTACTTTCCCCTGATACAGCGCGATCCTAGGGCGGCTGGGTTCGGCCATCAAGCCGGCGCATTGGCCAGATCCAGGCATAGGATCAGAAGCCCCGCGAAATCCACGTTCAAGACATTTGGGCCATGTCCGCTACGGGTCGCTGGCTGGTCAGTGATCCACAGGAAATACCCTGCGCGAGCCAATGTCCGCTCTCGGCCAGTGGTGGACATTCGCGAACGCCATGAGTTGAGCCGCGAAGTGCTTCAGATCGAAAGAACGCCCAGCATCGACCAGTAAGCCTCCTTCTCGTACGAGACACTCTTGCTGTGCCAGTGATTGCCGCCCCTTAGAGCTTCGTAGTGCCCGATCTCCGTGCTGGACAAAGGGCGCCAGCCAGATCCGCGGCGAAAGCCGCTTGCGACCTCGACGCCAAGGGGGAAACTGGAAAGAGCATTCTGCTGCGCTTGCGCCAGAGACTCGCCGTTGGCTCCGCCGGTGGATGTGGGGTTGGCAAGTTGCACTCCGTCATCCTCCCAGTTGCAGATCGGACATATGGCATGGGACCCGTAGACGTCTTCCAGGGTCAGGAAGCCACACGATGGACAAGGCAGATCGATCATTGAGAACCAAGAACCTCAGGTAGACGAATCACTGGACTGGCAGGTGTCGCGTAGGGCTGAAGGGGACGAACGTCCGCTTCGGATCGAGAGCGGCCTCTAGCATTCCGGGTCGCGTTGTCTGGCGCCGGCACGTTTGCATTCAGCGAAGAGCGGGCATCAATCGCAAGAGCCTTCTCTGGGCGCGGTTGCGCTACTTATAGCAGAAGGCGCGCACGACCTTCCCCCTCTTGCCACCCGTGGTGCCAGCATCAAGGAACAGATGGTTGAAGAGCATCCACGGCTTGAACAGCGAGCACACTGGCATGAATCCCGAGAAGATCACCTTGAGCTGGGGCCGGAGAATCGAGAAGTCCTTGTTCGGCCCTCTATGTTCCTGTCGCGCGCCCCCATCAATGCGCAGCCTGCGCCTTCAGCGCGCTTGAATCCCTGCGCAGCAGGTACAGCGCAACCAGGAACGGCCACAGCGAGTTGATCGACGAGAACAGGCGCTGTGTCAGCCCCCTGAATCCCTCCGGATCCGCCCCCACCACGTTCAACCAGAGATAGACAATCCCCGCGATGCTCACCACAGCGGTCACGGCGTACGCCCTTCGGTTGGCCGACCACGCGCTCAGTTCGATGTGCGACATCGCCGGTGCAATGATGTTGGCGATACCGATGGTGTAGAAGCCGTGCATCGGGTGGCCCATGGGCCAGAGCCCGTTGGTCAGCATGGAGATGCCAAAGATCGCCCAGCAGATTGCGCCTACGGCAATCCGCCGGCCGGACTCCCGCCATATCCCGATGGCAAACCCCACGAAGCCCACGCCGGAGCCGAGGGCGGCGATCCTGCCGCAGATGCTTGCAAGCGTGGGCGCTTGCAGCAGCTCGCTGGCGTGCTGAGCAAGCGGGTTGTAGCCCGGCGCGAACAGGGCAGCAACGCTGGTCCAGAACAGGAGCCACGGAAGCGGGAGCAGACCCGCAGACAGAAGAAGTCGATTGCGGCGTAACACGTACAGTGATCCTTGTAGCGGCCTGCGCCAGTGGGTGGAGTCCGTTCAAACGCCGCAGAACCTTCCTGCTGCGGGCAGGACAGTTCCTGGTGACTACAGCAGTAGTCAGATTCTGCGTGACGCCCCACGGGGTCAATAGGCAGAAAGTCACTCACGCATGGAGGCGAAATACGCGGCATCCATCAGCGACCGTCGGACCAATGCTGTCGCATTTGCCGCGCCCTACATCTCTGACGGAAGGTTCTGACGACTCCGTTCCAGAAGTCCCGCTGCGCCAAGCACGCCAAGGCTCTCGCCGCTTCCGGTGCTATGCGACAATGCCAAAAGCGTCTCGGGTTTTGGCGGCATTGCCCCCCACCCGTTGGCATTCCGAACAACAGCAGGTAATCGTTACTGCGCCACCGTGCATCGGTGGTCGGGACTCGAAAGCCCGTTTTGTTGGGAAGTAGTTTGCGCTTGCCAGCCGGCACCACCGCGCGTGGTGCCGGCTGGCAATCCGTCTGCCGGCTATGGCGGGCGGGGCGTGGGGGTCTTGTACCCGCCGGTTCCCAACATCCGGTTTTCGAGCCACGCTCTGCCCGCCACCTTTATCGGTGGCGGCGTCCGCCTGCATGCACGGAGCCCGCCATGACCACGCCGCACTCCCCTCCCCCGCGCCCGATCCAGCAAGCGCCCTCGGCCGCTCCGGCCCCGGACCCCAACAGCCTCATCGCCATCCTGCGCGCCATCGGCGCGGGCGCTGCGGCCGATGGCCAGCCGTGGCCTGAGCGCCATCACCTGCGTGGCCGGCAGATGGCGTTGTCCGACGCCGACTGCGCCCTCACCGGCCAGCGCGTCGTGCAGGAGATCCTGCTGGCGGCCGAGCGCACGCGCCAGAACGGCGAGCCGGAGCAGTACGTCGGCGACCGGGTAATGGAGGGGCTGGTGATGGCCGATCTGGCGCTGACCGCCTTCATCCACGAGCGGATGCGACCCAAGGACTGAGCGCGCTTATGGCGCGGACCTTTCTGCCTGTGTGCGGGGTGACGAATGAGGATGCACGGCCTTGCCGCTGCGGCGGTGTGCATCGCGGTGATCGGCGCGATGTGGGTAGAGTGGCCCGAGCCAGCGGGCGATCAGGTCTGGGCCTACCAGAAGCTACGGCCGGCCGACTACCGCCTGCTGCACAGTGATGCACTCGGCTTCGTGACCGCGAAGGCCCACGAGGGTTTTGAACTGCACACGCGCCATGCCGGGGCGACGTCCTTCGAGATCCGCTGCAAGGGCGTGCTGGTGATGGAGGTGGAGAACGCGCCCTCGCGCGTGCTGATCCGCATGCCCGCCGATGCACGCTGGAGGGCACCGGACATCGAGCGTCTGCGCATCAGCTTCGAGCGGTGGCTGGATCTGCACCAGAGCCAGGGGCGATTGCTGGTGGAGAGTGCGGGGCCATCGTGGGTTGAGGCGCGGTTTGGGCGCTTCAATGGGTTGGTGCTGGATGAGCAACGGTGTCTGCTTGGGGCGCCAGCCCACCGCCAGGCCGCTCCCACCAATTACCTCAGCGCTGAAGTGCCCTCGTAGGCTGACGCTCACGGTTGCGCTGTGCCTGCACCGCATGCGGCACAGCAACTGGTCAGGGGCCAAACTCCAGCGCCATCGCAACCACTTTCCCATCCCGAGCGTAGAAGCAAATGCTCGATCCACCTTCCGAGAACCCACAGGTGCGCTCGACATCGAAGCCCCCCAGCGTTGCCTGCTCTGTCTTCCCCTGGCCATATCTGCGTGCTGTGCCGATGGCCTCGGACGCCGGATCACCCATCGCAACGCCTTTCAGCTTCACGCCGCGCAGGCTCTCGGTTCTACCTGCAGTGGGTTGCGCCGCGCTGATCGATGAAACGCGGATCTCATCAATGGTTCGGAACTGCGGAGCCACGTCAGGGTTGGAGGTGATCAGCACCTCCAATCGGGTAGTGGGATCCAGGTATCTACGCCGTATCAGCCCTGCCGCGTCCACGACCATCTCGCCATCACCATAGCGGCGCAGGAAATCCCTCTCGCTATAGACATGCGGGATGAAACTTCCATCGCGGAAGGCTTTCGATACAAAGTCCACGCGTGGATTCCCTGCGGGGAAGCCTGCTGCTGCAGGCAACATACCCAGCGCAATCCAGATGAGTCTGCGTGTCTTCATGACAACTTCGTCCATCCATCTGAAAGAATGATCACAGAGCATTCTTGACTCATGTGCGGATAGCCCACTCGTTCCAGAGGCGTATCACCACTCCGGATGATAGCGGTCCTTGTACTCGTCTTGAATCAGTCCTTGGTTCACATAGCGCCCCTGACTGGTCCTCAGCACGTCCCGCGCGAACCTCAAGGCGCCGTCAACCGAATCAAACGTCCACTCGGTACCAAAGGGATGATCCGGATCCACCGCCTCGAACTCGTACACATCGATGAAGCCAGGCGCTCCATTGTCAAATACTTCGCAAAGACGAACCCTCCAGGCGTTCAGATTGGCCTGCTCAATGGAGACAAAGCGAATCACACGCTGATCCAACTCATATCGATCGGGGAGCAGCTGCTCGACATCGCGGCCCGCCGAAAGATTGCCTGTTACATCCAGATCACAAAGATAGCGCTGCAATGGATCCCTCATTCCGTTGAGAAAATTGACCAGCAAGTGAGCATCGGCGACTTCCGGAGCGACTAGGACGCCTCGCCCGAGGCATAGTGCCATGCACCCGACGATTGGCCGTTGTAACGGCTATCGATGTCCTCCAGCCATACCTTCAGATCCATCAGAAACCTTGCATGGTCGAAGTCCTTGAACTTCACCCTGCCCAGTTGCTCCGCCAACTGCTCAAGCAATTCGCGGGAGACATACCGCATTTTCTCCTTCATCGAGAGCGGAACGATGGTCGGCAGGTCAAGCATCACATCGGTATAGAACTCCGCCTTCTTTCGCCGAAACTGCACTCTTCGCTTGAAATCCAGCTCGGGATCTCGACACACGAAAAGCAATGCCACAGAAGCCACTTCGTTCCCGTAGCTCCTGGACTCGAATGTGGCGGAGCGCTCTACGTAATGACTTTTTATCCTGCCAACATGCGACTCCCAGTCGCAGTCCGCCACGAAGTTCAGTTTCATCAGTCCCACGCTCCATGCCAGTGCTGCGCGCGCATCCCGCACCTATTCGAGCAGGTCGTGTAGATCGATGCCAGACGGATTCGCCAGGCGCTTCTCGCGACCCACATGGTGAAGCTCGAAGGTGCCTTTCTCTGAATCGATGACACGGGTGCCATCAAGCACCGCCAGAAACCCGAAGACCGCCGAACGGGCAGCTTCACCGGCAACGGCTCGCAACATGTCGGCTTCTACAGCGGACAAGCTGTTGAACCATTCGGACCGTGCCAACAGGTCTGGGGCCACCCGACGGCCCGGTGGATACGCCAGGTTCGAGATCGTACTACCCACGGATGATTCAAGCACATAGCGCTGGATAGCGGATACAAATTCGTCAGCTTTCATGCCACTCCCCCGGCTTTGAAAATGAGCCAGAACACATTCGCCTGTCCGGACCTGCTGCCTCTTGTCCCCGCTCAGCCCGCCTCTCGCAGGCAGTGCGGCACAGCATGAACTCAATCCCGTCCAGACGAGTTCAGATCAAGCGGAATACCCTCCGCAACACAGATTTTCCGCAACGCGGCCTCCAGCTTGCTGCCGTTTTCCAACGTTTTCAGTGTCACTGCAATCCCACCAGTGATCCCAAGCTTCCTCTGTGCACTTTCGGAGAGAGACAGCTCAAGCTCCATGCGCCGCAGAGAGATATGCACCAGACCGCCATAGCAAGGCTCAAGACCTCCGCCGACCTCGATATGGGCGTGCGCCATGCCCAACTCTTCGTCCTGGTCGTCATACGCCTTCGCGTTCTGCAATACCACGTAACGAGACGGATTCGTCGAGCTGTCGGCCAAGCCAACTACGATGCAGTAGTCATCTTCCTCCATGGAAACGACTTCGGCCTTGAATCTGTACATTTCCCGGGTACTCCTGACATGTGGAAAACTCAATGTCTACTCCGCCGCTGTCCTGGTGCCGCTCTCAGCACGCAGGGTCGTATCGTTGTCACCCTTCCAGCCCACCTGGGTGCCACTCGCCCCGCCTGCGAGCCCATCCGTACTTTTGTCTGTTCCCCCGCCGCTCGATCATCAAGGGCGGCGCCAACGTCAGGGGCGGTCTGTACTGACGGAAACCGAGCCGTCTTCCAGCAGGTGGACGCTTACATATGCGTCTGGCGGAGGTATCCGATCGATCGACGCCCCTGCGGGGAGAATGTCCCAACTTGTGATCGGGCCGCAGACTGTCCTATGCACCAAACGGCTGCTATCCAACCCTCGCTTGGCAAGCTCGGCCACAACTACTTCAGGCGGCTGGCGCTCGAAGCCCTTGTAGGCGGTGCACGTCTCTCCCGTCTGGCCAATGGGATACGTTGAACTCTCCACCTCATCCCGGCACCCCGGCAGGCCCATGGCGAGCGAGAGGGCCATCAGTACTCGAATGCACTGCATTTCAGCTCGCTCCTTTCCTTCACTGCCCTGTAGTACGCCTTGTCTGACGCAAGACCTGCGAGACCGCCATCCCAGAGCCGCGCTGCACAGATCATTTGCCCTCGATGCGCACGCTGCGCCCTTTGCAGGCAGAAATACCCCGAGACGCATTGCCGGCAAACCCCGATAGTCCCACGCAGATTACCTGCCGCATCATCAGGCGTCTTTCTGCAGGAATCCACACATGAGCCTGGCGCTGGTCCACAGCCGTGCCCGCGCCGGGGTCGATGCCCCGCTGGTGCGGGTGGAAGTGCACCTCTCTGGCGGCCTGCCCGCCACCCAGATTGTCGGCCTGGCCGAGACCAGCGTGCGCGAATCCCGCGAGCGCGTGCGTGCCGCGCTGCTCTGTGCACGCTTCGACTTTCCGCAGCGGCGCATCACGCTCAACCTCGCGCCTGCCGACCTGCCCAAGGAAGGTGGGCGCTACGACCTGGCCATCGCGCTGGGCATTCTTGCCGCGAGTGGCCAGGTCGATCCGCAGTCGCTGCTGCAATACGAGTTCCTGGGCGAGCTGGGGCTGACCGGCGAACTGCGGCCGGTGGCCGGAGCGCTGCCTGCTGCGATTGCGGCGGCTGATGCCGGCCGCATCCTGGTGGTGCCGCCCGGCAATGCCGCCGAGGCGGCGCTGGCCGAGCACGCGGATGTGCGCGTGGCGCGCACGCTACTGGAGTGCTGTGCCGGTCTGGGCAATCCGCGCCTGCTGCCGTCCGTGGAGCGCGTGGACACGACACCGTTGCCCCTGCCCGATCTGGCCGACGTGCGGGGGCAGGCGCATGCACGGCGCGCGTTGGAGGTTGCCGCAGCGGGGGGTCATCACCTTCTGCTGATCGGCAGCCCTGGCTGCGGCAAGACGCTCTTGGCTTCGCGCCTGCCCAGCCTGTTGCCGGATACCGAGGAAGCCGAGGCGTTGCAGATGGCCGCGATTGCCTCGGTGAGTGGCGAAGGGCTGGACCCAAGACGATGGCGGCAGCGGCCCTTCCGGGCACCGCACCACAGTGCGAGCGCGGCGGCGCTGGTGGGTGGCGGCAATCCGCCCTGCCCTGGCGAAATCTCGCTGGCCCATCACGGCGTGCTGTTCCTGGATGAGCTTCCGGAGTGGAACCGCAGTGCGTTGGAGACCCTGCGCCAGCCGCTGGAATCCGGCCACATCCGCATCGCCCGCGCGGCACGCAGCGTGCAGTATCCAGCGCGATTCCAGCTGGTGGCGGCGATGAATCCCTGCCCCTGCGGCTGGGCTGGCGACCGCAGCAACCGCTGCCTGTGCAGTGATGAGCGCATCAACCGCTACCGTGCGCGCGTGTCCGGCCCGTTGCTGGACCGTATCGACCTGCATATCAGTGTGGCCCGTATGGACGCAGTGGAGTTGCGGGAGAGCACGCCGCTGGGGGAGCCCAGTGCGGCGGTACGTGCACGGGTGGAAGCCGCCCATGCCAAGCAGCAGGTGCGTGGCGGGCTCAACGCGCATCTGCCGCCGGCGGCACTGCGGGCCTGTACCCGACTGAGCGAGGCAGATCAGGACATGCTGGAACAGGCCATCGAGCGCCTGCAGCTGTCGGCGCGGGCGATGCACCGGATTCTGCGGGTGGCGCGCACGATTGCCGATCTGGCGGGTTGCGAAACGATCCAGACGGCGCATCTGGCCGAGGCCATTGGCTACCGGCAGCTGGACCGGGGGAAGGCGAGCACGTAATCGCAGCGGGCAGAATCAGGCCGCGTCATGCGGGCACACGTTCAAAAAGATCCGGCAGCCATTCCGGCTTGAACAGGGAAGCAGGCTGTTCTCTCATCTCTTCTACGCGCCACCATTTCCACGCCCTGATCGTGGCATTTTCCTCCTCCGTCCACCCGTCACGCTGGATGTCGGGCTGGTTGGGGCTGCGGACCAGAAAATATTCTTCCAGCCATCGCGCGGGCGTTGATCGGGCGACCGCGTAGATGGCATCGCGCTTTTCCAGCCGCACGCCTATCGGCAGATCCAATCCGGTCTCCTCCCTGAGCTCACGCCGTGCGGCGTCCGCATATCCCTCCCCGGGCAGAAGCTCCCCGCCCGGTGTAGCCCAGAACGGAGCGTGGTGTTCATCGTGATACCGGAACAGCAACACCGCATCCTCAGCAACGATCACAAGGCGTGCAGATCGTCTGATTTCCATCGTTTCCCGTCCTTACCAGCCCGCCCCAGAATAGGCCAAAAGCAGGCGGACCAAGAGAAAGCCATCAACGCGTGTCGATTCCTGGCCAGTGATTCACTTTCCCAGGATGGGCGCCTGTCGCCGGACGGCAACGGACGCCATGCGGCGGCTGACAAGGCCGAAGAGGTCCTGCAGTTCGGCTGCGCGCTCGGGCGTGCTGTTGCTGCCGAAAAGCACACGCGCCAGCGCGGCTTCACGGGTGTCATGCGGGAACCGCAGGCGGTCCCGGTACACCTTCTGGCACACCAGCCAGGCCCGGCGCAGCCCACCGCCGGGCAGCGGGCGGACCACGCGTTCGTAGACCTGCCAGAACTGGTACTCGCCCTGCAGATCGATCGCCGGCGCCACGGACAGAGCCTGCCGGGGCCGTCCTGGGCCCCGGATGCCGAACAACGGGGTTCGCGGGTTGTGCTGTGCCATGCCAACAGGATGACCCAGCAACATTGTGGGAACCTTGCGTCGCTGCCGGAAAATCGCTGCCGGCCGCGCAAAGCGGGGTCTGGGGTCAGAGCCCTTTGCTGCGCAAAGGGGTCTGACCCCGATCACGGGGTGGCTGCGGGGTCGGATCCCTTTGCGCAGCAAAGGGCTCTGACCCCACCCTCATCGCCTCAGAACGCCATCGAGGTACTGAACATCAGCTGCCGTGGCGCGCTGCGCTGCAGGGTCTGGTAATCCCCCGAGAACGACGAGCCGGCAATGGTGGCGGTGCCGATGTTGTGGCGGTTGAACAGGTTGCTCACGTCCAGCCGCAGCTCCAGGCCGGGCACCGCGCTGTCGGCACCGAAGCGGTAGGCGGCATAGGTGTTGACCTGCCAGAACGTCGGCACGCGGATGTCGTTCTCGTAGGTGAAGGGCTGGCGCAGGTAGGAGGTGCTGGTGGCGCCAAAACGCCAGTCACCGAAATGCGCTGACAGGTCGCTGACCAGCGAGATCTGCGGGTAGCCCGGCTGCGCGTTGCCCTTGATCGGGTACACCGTGTCGCCCACCACGAAATCGCTGTCGTAGTACGAACGGGCCACGGCCACGCCCTGGTAGAACTGCAGGTGGTCAGTCAGGTCGGCGGTGATGCCGAGGTCGGCACCGATCACGTGCATCTTCGGCATCAGCCGCACGGTGTTGATCTGTGCGAACTGGGTGCCGATGGCGGCCGACAGCAGTCGGTTGCGGATGTCGTTGTAGAACACGTCGCCGGTGATCGTCAGCCGGTCGAAGCGATGCGATGCGCCCACGGTGAGGTTCCAGTTCTTCTCCGGGCGCAGCGTGCCGGCCACGCGGTCGAACTCCTCCTGGTCGGTGATGGTCCACGCCGAGGCGGTGTAGCCGATGTTGCCGCGCTGGGCCACGCGATAGCCGTTCATGGTATTGGCCAGGTCGATGAAGGCATCGGTGGATTCGGTCGGGCTCCAGAACAGCGAGACGTGCGGCAGGAAGTTGCTCTTCGCGCGCAGCGTGCCGTTCACCGGCCGGTCCTTGGCGTCACCGAGGCCGCCGCCGCGGGTGCGGAAGTCCACGGCCTTGAAGCCGACACCCAGCTTCAGCGTGTCGTTCAGCACGATGTCGTCCTGCAGGTAGAACTGGCGCGAGCGGGTCACCCAGCTCGATGCGTTGTCGGTCTTGAACGCGGGGCCGTACACATCGAACGGACCGGTGGCCTTCAGCGGCGGGCCCTCGCCCAGCAGCGGCTGCTGGTACCACTCGGTCTTGGCGGCGGCCTTGCTCTTCTCCTGCCAGAAGCCGGCGGTGACGGTGTGCGCGCCGGTCTCGAACTGCAGGTTGACCATGCCGCCCAGCCGGTTGAGGCGCGGGGTCTGCACCTGTTCGGAGAACGGCGCGCCGTTGGGCGACGGCACGTTCGGGTCGGTCAGCGTGGCCTGGGTGTGGCTGTTGGCGTTGTACAGCTGCACGTTGCCGCTCAGCGCCGGACTGATCTGGAAGCGGTGGTTGATCGAGGACACGCGGTCACGCGTGCTCTGGCCGGTGTCGTAGGGAATAAGCCCGGACAGTTCACCACAGGTATAGGCGCCGCAGGATTTGTCTGCGTTCTCCGGCGAGGCCACGTAATACGCCCAGGCGTAGTCCGGGTAGAAGATGTCGGCCTTCCAGCCCAGCTTGCGGATCATGTCGAAGGAAATGTTGTTGTAACCCCAGACCTTGGCCTTGCTGTCGGACAGGAACACGGTGACATCGCCCCAGGCGACGTCCTGCTGCAGCTTCAGGTCGCCGCGCAGGAAGTTCTGCGTGCCCTCGCCCTGGTACTTGTCGGCGGACACGCGCTGCAGGTCGACCAGCACTTTCGGGCCATGCTCGCCGAGCTGGCCGCTCTGCCCGGATACGGTGGTGACTAGCGTGCTGTTGCTGCCCACGCCCTGCTTCACGCGCAGGCTGGGCGTGTCCTGCAGGTCGCGCAGGCGGTATTCCAAGCTGCCGCCGTTGACGCTGCTGGAGAACACGCTGACCGGTGCGCCACCGGGGCTGACCGTGATCGCGCCGATGCCATCGGGCACGCCCACGTTCACCACGCTGGTGCCGGTAAGCGAGAGGAAGCCGTTGTCATTCAGCGGCACGCCTTCGAAGGTGATGCCCATTTCGTTCATGCGGAAGCCGCGCACGAACAGGCTGGTGGCGGAGATATCCAGGCCCAGCCCATCGGTGGCGGTATAGCTCGCGCCCGGCACCTGCTTCAGCATGGCCAGGCCATTGTTGCCGGTGACCATCGCGTCGAGGTCCTCGGCCTTGATGATGTAGCGGTTGGGACCGACCACCTGGGTCGGTGCCACGGCCGCGCCGCGCGGCGTGGCGATGACCTGCAGGGCGTTGAGCGTGGTGGGCGTGTCGAGCGCGGCGTCCTGCGTTTCTGCAGCGTACGCAGGTGCGGTGATGGCCGCGATGATGGCCAGGGCGAGGCGCGTCGTGGGTGGGGTGTTCATGGCAGTAGATCCAGGGTGCAGGGAGAGAGCCGCGCAGGCGCACGCCCAGCGCGTTGCAGCGCCGGTGTCGGCGCCCTGGCTGGCGGTGCGATTGCGTTGAGAGAGCGACGGCGCGGTGCGCGCCGGTCAGCAGAGGAAGACGATCATCTGCCGCAGGATTCGATGGCGTGATTTCGACGTGCGAAATTCTTGCATCGCGCTGCCGCATCCGCCATTGCGCGGTGGTACAGCGCCGATGGCGGTGGGGATGGGTGGGCTATACGTGGGTATAGACCCAGGTCGGCGCTGGCCGCCTGCGTGTGCCAACCAAGGTTGGCAGCTACCAGAGCATAGAGACGCGCGGCTACTGCAGGACGAAACGCTCGATCGCGCGCGCCACGCCTTCGTCGGCATTGCTGCTGGTCTCAAACCGCGCCACCGCCTTCACCGCGTCGATGGCATTGCCCATCGCCACGCTGGTGCCGGCGTACTGCAGCATGGTCAGGTCGTTTTCCTGGTCGCCGATGGCCATCACGTTGGCGCGGTCGATGCCCAGGTGCTCGGCCAGTCTTTGCAGGCTCGGCCCCTTGCCCGCGCGGTGGTCGAACACTTCCAGGAAGAACGGTGCGCTCTTCAATACCGCGAAGCGCTCGGTCAGCGCGCTGGGCAGGCGCGCGATGGCAGCGTCCAGCACCTCGGGTTCGTCGATCATCATCAGCTTGATGAAGGACATCGACGGGTCCATGTCTTCCACGCGGCGATACGACAGTGGCATCCGCGAAAGATGCGAGTCGGCCACGGTGTAGTAGCTGATGTCCTGGTTGGGCGTGTACATGCGCTGGCTGTCCAGCGCCTGGAAGTGCACGCCCAGGTCGCGGGCCACCTGCTCGCAGAACAGGAAATCGTCGAAGCTGAGCGGATACTCGACCACGGTTTCGCGCGTGCCGATGCGCTGCACCAGGCCGCCATTGCAGGCGATGCAGTAGTCGTCGTTGCCGGTGATGCCGAGCTCGTGCAGGTACGGCGCCAGACCCGGAACCGGGCGGCCACTGGTCAGCACGATGTGCACGCCCAGTGCGCGCGCCTGCGCGATGGCCTTCCTGGCGCGGGGGGTGAGCTGGTGCGACGGGTCCAGCAGCGTGCCATCCATGTCGATGGCGACCAGTTCGATGGTCGATTGCCTGCGGCCCATGTCCATTGCGTTCAACTCGTGCGGGGCACGCCAGTTTACCCCCTCATGCCCGGTTCACCTCTTTGCCCACGTTGGCCGGGATACTGCAGGAGCCTGTGCGTCCCCCACCGCAGGACGGCCCGCTGACCGCCCTTCCCTGGAGAACCTTGCGACGCATGACCTACCGTGCCCCCGAAACCAACGACAGTGCGCCCCTGGCCCAGCAGATCGAGCAGATGATCGAAGAGCTGCCCGGCGACCAGGTGAGCGTCGGCACCCTGCTCAGCGCGCTGGGCGATGAGGGCCTGCTGCTGATCGTGATCCTGCTCTCGGCCATCTTCATCATTCCGGTGTCGATTCCTGGGCTGAGCACGGTGTTTGGCGCCTCGATCCTGCTGATCGGCCTGAGCCGGGTGCGCAACCGCCCGCTGTGGGTGCCGCAGAAGCTGGCGCGCCGCGGGATCGCCACCGAAAAGCTGAAGGCCAACCTGGGCCGTGCGCTGAAATGGGTGCACCGCATGGAGCGGCTGTCGCGGCCGATGCGGCTGGCGGTGATGGTGCGCTCGAAGAAGATGATGCGCCTGAACAACCTGATGCTGGTGTTCGCGACCCTGCTGCTGATGGCGCCGGCCGGGCCGATTCCCTTCAGCAACACGCTGCCGGCGCTGGCGCTGATGTCGTTTGCGATTGGCTTCATCCAGCGCGATGGTGCGGCGGTGGCAGCCGGCTACGGCTTCGTGGTGGCCACGGTGGTGTACTTCGGCGTGCTGCTGGGCGGCGTGGGATTTGCCGCCGAATCGGTGTTCAGCGGGTTCCGCAGCAGTACCGCCGAACTGTAGAGCCGAGCCCATGCTCGGCTGCTGTTCGCTCGGTGCACGGAAACCCGCGCGCTGCGCGCGTAAGCCGAGCATGGGCTCGGCTCTACAAAGGCCGGATCCACAGCAGTCGAGCGTGGCTCGACGCTACACAGCTATTTCGCCGACACCCGCCACACCACGTCGCCCACGTCGTCGGCCACCAGCAGTGCGCCCTCGGCATCCATCGCCATGCCCACCGGCGCACCCATCAGGGTCTTCTCGTCCTTCGAGGTGAAGCCGCTGACCACGGTCTGCGGCCGCCCGGTCGGCTTGCCGTCCTTGAACGGTACGTAGACCACTTCGTAGCCACTCAGTGGCGAGCGGTCCCAGCTGCCGTGCTCGCCGATGAAGGCGCCGCCGTGGTACTGCGCCGGCAGTGCCTGGCCGGTGTAGAACAACAGGCCCAGCGGTGCCACGTGCGAGCCGATGGCATAGTCCGGCACGATCGCCTTGGCCACCAGGTCCGGCCGCTGCGGCTGCACGCGCTCGTCCACGTGCTGGCCGTAGTAGCTGTAGGGCCAGCCGTAGAAGCCATCTTCCTTCACCGAGGTGAGGTAATCCGGCACCAGGTCGGCACCGATCTCATCACGCTCGTTGGCCACGGCCCACAGCTGGCCAGTGCTCGGCTCCCAGTCCAGCCCGGTCGGGTTGCGGATGCCCGACGCGAAGATGCGGCTGCCACGGGTGGCTACGTCCACCTCCAGCACGACCGCGCGGCGGTATTCGACGGCCAGGCCATTTTCAGTAATGTTGCTGTTGGAGCCGACGCCCACGTACAGCTTGCTGCCATCGCGGCTGGCCAGCAGTTCCTTGGTCCAGTGGTGGTTGATGGTGCTGGGCAGGTCGGTGAACTCGCGGCCCTTGTCGGACATGCGGGTTTCGCCGGGCACGTAGTGGTACTGCATGATGTTGCCGGTGTTGGCCACATACAGCGTGTCACCGATCAGCTGGATGCCGAATGGCGAATGCAGGCCCTCGATGTAGACGTGCTGGGTCCAGGTGTTGGTGCCCGGCGAGCGGCGCAGCAGCGTGACGCGATTGCCGCCCTTGCCGGCCTTGCCCGAGCGCGCCTTCACCTTGCCGGCGATCCACTGCTTGGGTGTGGTGACCGGCTCTTCGCCGGGGCCATTGCCTTCCACCACCAGTACATCGCCGTTGGGCAGGGTCAGCAGCCGGCGCGGGTGCTGCAGGTTGGCGGCGATGCGCTCGATCTTCAGGCCTTCGGCCACCGTGGGGGCCTGGCCGTCGGCCCAGCCCACGCCCTTGGGCACCTGCATCGGCGGCATCAGGAAGTTGGCCGGCTTGGGCAGTGGCGGCTGCGGTCCCGACTGGTCGGCCGGATGGTATTCGGCCTTGCCGGCGCAGGCCGACAGGGTGACGGCCAGTGCCAGCGCGGCCACGGTGGGCAGGATGTGCTTAGCCATGACGACCTCCCTGCAGCACCGGTGGCTGCAATGACAACAGGATCAGGCCCAGGGCGATCAGGGCCACGGTCAGCGCCGACAGGATCGTGCCCGGCACAGCAACGGCATACGCATCGCGGCTGTGCACGAAGGCGTTCCAGATGGCCAGCACCACCGCGACCAGGTTGAGGAAGAAGTCGATGCGGTCGATGCGGGTGGCCGTGCCGTTGCGGCGCCAGACCGCGAACAGGTTGATCAGGCGCGGCACGATGGCGATCAGCAGGCCGAACGTGATCAGCCAAGCGGCGGCCTTGCCCCACATCACCTCGGCGCTGTTGAGATAGATCGCGTCGAAGATTAGTGCACCGACGAAGAAGCCGAAGGGTATCGGGTTCAACAGGCTGAACAGCGTGGTGCCGAGGCCGCGATGGGCCTGGGCGAGCGGATTGACCATCATCGTGCTCCGTGCGGAAGGGTGCACGGACTGTAGTAGCACAGCGCGATGTGAGGGCGCGCGATGATGCCCCGGCGGCGCTGCCACACCCGCCGGGAGGGGACCGCGTTACGCGGGTTCGTCCTCGCGCACCTCGTGGAAGGGCAGCATCGTCTCGAAGCCAAATTCGTGTTCCATGCTGGTGCGGACCAGGCCGCCGATGGCGTAGCGGCTGGTGTTTGCATGCACGTCTATGCCACCGTGCCGCCACTCGGTGCGCAGATGCAGCGTCTCTGCGCGTCGCATGACGATCCGTTCCTCCTGCAGCAGCGCGCGACGGTGTTTCTTCATCAACAGCCGCAGCGGTTTCACCATGGTGATGCCGAATGCGGCCAGCTCGGGCAGCAACTCGCTGATATCGGCATCGTCGCCATAGTCGTGGCTGCGCGTATGCACGGATAGCACCACCTTGCGGATGGCGGCAACCGAGAGCGGGGTCTGGTCTGCGCGCGCACGTGCACGCTGGCGTTCCTTCTTCATGTGTCTTCACCTGCATGTGATTACCCGAGTTTCCCGCACCCGAAGCAAGCGCGCGAAGATGGCGTGAAGGCATTCGCGCGCCCTGTCATAACCTGACGTACTAAGTGTTTGTGACGCAATTTGCATATTCGTACATTGCGGATGTGAAGAGGTAGGGGGTTCTCCGTTGTGTCGCGTTTGGCTCGTTGCGATGGGGCAGTTCCGCCCCGCCGTCCTGCCATGCCGATTCACAACAGAAGGATTCGTGTATGAAGCGACACACGCAACGCTCCGCGCCACCGCGCTCTGCGCGCCTGGCCCTTGCCACTGCCCTGGTGCTGGGCAGCCTGGCCGCCACCGCGCAGGCCCAACAGGCCGATCCGCTGGCGGGTATCCAGTGGCACCTGCTCAACACCGGGCAGACCGTCCCGGCCGACACCCTGCCGGTGGCCGGCAACGACCTGAACGTGGATGGCCTGTTCCGCAACGGCATCCGTGGCCAGGGTGTCACCATCGCCATCGTCGATGATGGCCTGCAGATCGCGCATCCGGACCTGGCGGCCAACGTGGCGGCGGTGGCCGGCAAGAACTTCACCAACGGCTCGAACAACCCCACCCCGACCAACCCGGACGTCGACAACCACGGCACCATGGTCGGCGGCATTGCTGGCGCGGTGGGCGCCAACAACCTGGGCGTACGTGGTGTGGCCCCGGCGGCGACGCTGAAGGGCTTCAACCCGATTTCGCGCTCAGCCCTGGGCAACCAGCAGAGCAACATCGAGTACGCCTGGTGGGACGGCGCGGAATCGGCCGACGTGCAGGTGTTCAACAACAGCTGGGGCGCCGGCCCGGGCAATCCGAACCTGCCGCTGGCGTACAGCGAAAACACGATTCGTTCGTACGAGCAGGCACTGTCGGGTACGCGCGGTGGCCGCGGCGGCATCTACGTGAAGTCGGCGGGCAACAACTTCAACAATGCCTCGATCAGCCAGACCCAGGATGTCTGCACCACCGACACCAAGAACCGCAACACCGGCTGCGTGCCGGCCGGACGCGATCCGCGCAACAACCTGTTCAACGTGATCACGGTAGGCGCGGTGCGTGCCGATGGCGTGCGCTCGTCGTATTCCTCCACCGGCTCGGCGCTGTGGGTGTCGGCCTTCGGCGGCGAATACGGCCTGCAGGCCCAGTACGCCCCCGGCCTGGTGGCACGCGCCTACGACCCGGCCATCGTCACCACCGACGTGACCGGGTGCGCGCAGGGCAGCAACAAGAACACCAACCGTCAGAACACGCTGGACAGCAACCTGTCGGCCATCGACAGCACCTGCAACTACACCGCCAAGATGAACGGCACCTCGGCGTCAGCGCCGATGGTCTCGGGCGTGGCGGCACTGGTGCTGGAAGCCAATCCGAACCTGTCCTATCGCGATGTGAAGTACATCCTGGCCACCACCGCCACCCGCAACCACCCGAACCAGCCGGCGGTGACGCTGGCCGACGGGCGCACGCTGGTGCCGGGCTGGACGGTGAATGCTGCCGGCCGTGCCTACAGCAACTGGTATGGCTTCGGCGTGGTCAACGCTGCACGCGCGGTGCAGGTGGCCGAGAACTTCCAGTCGCTCGGTGCGCTGGTCGACAGCGGCTGGCGCAACACCACGCGTACCGTGGCCATCGGCAACACCTCGGCCGCCGCTGCACGCCTGACCTTCCAGTTGGCCAACGGCGCGCGCAACATCGAAAGCGTGCAGCTGGGCTTCCGGGTCAACCACCGCAACACGCGCCAGCTGCAGTTCGTGCTGGTGTCACCCAGCGGTACCCGCAGCGTGGTGCAACCGGCGTTCACCGCGATCGGTTCGGGCACGGGTGGCGCGCAGAGCAACTTCACCAGCTGGGACCTGCTGTCCAGCAATGCCTTCCTGGATGAGAACGCCACGGGCACCTGGACGCTGGAAGTGACCGACATGGGGCAGGCCGCGACCGCTGCATCGCGTGGCAACCTCGAATTCTTCAAGATCCGCGTTCTGGGGCACTGATGATGAAGACCACCATTCTGTTGAGCACGCTCGCCTTCGCGGCGATGACCTTCCCTGCCTGGGCACAGAGCTCGGGGCAGACTCCTCCGGCCAGGACCCTGTCGACCGTGGATGCTCAGGAACTGAAGGCGTCCGCTACCGGCCGCTCGTTCGATGTGGGCGGCACGCGTTTCCAGCTGTCGCCCTCGGCAACGGTAAAGCAGGCCAGCGGCGGCCAGTTCACGATCACCCCGCAGGCGGCGGCGACCACCAGCTCGCGTACCAAGCGTTCGCTGGATGGCGCCGCGGCGGCGCCTGCTGATGCCGGTGCCGGCAAGTTCGCGGCGGCGGTCTCCCGTGACGGAGCGCCGGTGGTGGCGACCTCGCGGGTCAAGGTGTTCTTCACCGATGCAGCATCGGCCCAGCGCGCGGCTACGGCCACCGGTGGCACCGTGGTGAAGGTCTCCAAGGCGTCGGGCCAGGCGATCGTGGAGTACCCGTCGGTGAACGCGGCGCTGGATGCGAGCACCAAGCTGCTGTCCACCGCCGGTATCCGCGCCACCGAGCCGGACGTGGTGCAGTGGGAAGAGACCAAGTAAGGCGTTGAGCGGTGCCCCGGCCGGCTGGCTCTCCTGGCCGGCCGGGGATTGGTGTGGGGGTGTGCCGACCAACGGTCGACACCTGCCGGGGCCGTGCGCGTGTAGAGCCGAGCCGATGCTCGGCTGCTGTCTACGGGGTGCCGCAGGCGCGGTGCGCGCGGCGCCGAGCATGGGCTCGGCTCTACAGCTGTGCCAACCAAGGCTGGCATCTACCAGGAGCAGATTCGGACGTGCCAACCAAGGTTGGCACCCACCGGCGTTACCGCGCGGCCAGTGTGCCGCTGTGCTTGAGGTGGCAGCTGGCCAGCGCGTCGTTGCCGGCGGCCGGGTGGCCGGGCTCGAGCAGCAGGCGCTGCACGTCCGAGAACAGCTTTTCCACCGGCATGCCGTACGGCGCGAACAGGCGCAGGCGGCCCTGGCGGTCGAACACGTAGCCACCGGCAATGTGGCTCATGGTGTAGGTATCCGGTACCTGGCCGGGCTCTTTCTGGTAGAACGCCTTGAAGTCGCTGGCCATCGCGGCCAGCTGCGCATCGTTGCCAACCAGCGCGATTGCCTTGGGATCGAACGCTTCCACATAGGTGCGCGCGACCTCGGGCGTGTCGCGGGCCGGGTCGACGCTGACGAACACGACCTGCAGCTGATCGGCATCCTTGCCCATCAGGTGCTTGACTTGGCTCAGCTCGACCATCGTGGTCGGGCACACGTCCGGGCAGCTGGTGAAACCGAAGAACAGGTAGGTCACCTGCCCCTGCAGGTCCTTCGGGCCGCGCACGGTGCCGCGGCTGTCGGGCATCGACCACTGCTGGCCAAGTTCTTCGCAGGCGATGTCCTTCGCATAGAAGTCCATGCGCGACTGCGCGCTGCAGCCGGCCAGCAGGCCGAGCAGCAGGCCTGCGGCCAGGCGCAGGCCACGATGGGGGAACGCAATGCCTTTCACGGTTCGCAGGCTCAGTTGATCATCATGTGGTAGTGCATGCTCCAGATGATCCAGACCGACAACGCGACGACGATGAACAGGATCACCAGGGTGAACACGAAGCTGGCCAGGTTCCAGCCACCTTCGGACTTGCGGTCCATGTGCAGGAAATAGACCAGCTGCACCAGGATCTGCGCCACTGCGAAGCCGACCAGCAGGAACAGCGTGAGCGGCCGCGACAGCACCGGATTCATCACCAGTGCGAACGGCACCACGGTCAGCAGCGCGCACAGCACGAAGCCGATCAGGTAGGACTTGGTGGAGCCGTGCGCATTGCCGGCGCGCGAGGTTTCGACGTGGGCCATGTCAGAAGGCTCCGATCAGGTAGACGAAGGTGAAGACGCAGATCCACACCAGGTCCAGGAAGTGCCAGAACAGGCTCAGGCACGACACGCGGGTGATGTTGGTCGGGGTCAGGCCACGGCGGTAGACCTGGTGCATGACCACCGCCATCCAGATCAGGCCGCTGGCCACGTGCAGGCCGTGGGTGGCGACCAGCGCGAAGAACGCCGACAGGTAGGCACTGGTGCTCGGGCCCGCGCCTTCGTGGATCAGGTGCGAGAACTCGTAGATCTCCATGCCGATGAACGAGGCACCGAGCACGAAAGTCACGCCCAGCCAGCGCAGCACCGCCGAGGCATCGTGGCGATGCATGGCCAGCACGGCCTGGCCGTAGGTGATGCTGGAGACCAGCAGCAGGAAGGTCTCGGCCATCACGAACGGCAGCGAGAACAGCTCCTTGCCGGTGGGGCCGCCGGCGTAGGCGGTGCTGAGCACCGCGTACGAGGCGAACAGGGAACCGAACAGCACCAAGTCGGACATGAGGTACACCCACATGCCGAACACCTTCATGCCGCCCTGTTCGTGGCCATGGTCGTGCTCGCGGTGGTCCTCGTGCGCCTGCGTGTCGCTGGCCAGCTCCGGGCGGGTCAACAGGTTCATGCGCGTACCTCCTTCAGCTTGGCAAGGTTGGCCGCTTCGGTGCGCGCCACCTCTTCGGAACTGACGTAGTAATCCACGTCCTCGTCGTAGGACCGCACGATCAGGGTCACGATCATCGCGATGAAGCTGGCTGCGGCCATCCACCAGATGTGCCAGACCAGGGCGAAGCACAGCACCAGGATCCAGATGTTGAGGATCAGCGGCACGCCGGTGTTCTTCGGCATGTGGATCGGGGCGTACGTCTTCGGCGGCGGCGGCAGGCCGCGCTTCTTCGCTTCGTGGAAGGCATCCAGCTCATCGGCCTTGGGCACCACGGCGAAGTTGTAGAACGGCGGCGGCGACGGCGTGGCCCATTCCAGCGTGCGTGCGTTCCACGGGTCGCCGGTCAGGTCCAGGTTGCGCTTGCGGTCGCGCACGCTCACGTAGATCTGCACCAGCATCAGGATGATGCCCGCGAACACGAACAGTGCACCGATGAAGGCGGCGATCAGGTACGGCGTCCACGCCGGGTTGTCGTACTGGTTCATGCGGCGGGTCATGCCCATGAAGCCCAGCATGTACAGCGGCATGAAGGCCAGGTAGAAGCCGATCACCCAGCAGGCGAACGACCACTTGCCCAGGCGCTCGTTGAGGGTGAAGCCGAACACCTTCGGGAACCAGTAGGCGAAGCCGGCCAGGTAGCCGAACAGCGCGCCGCCGATGATGGTGTTATGGAAGTGGGCGACCAGGAACAGGCTGTTGTGCAGCAGGAAGTCCGCGCCCGGGATGGCCAGCAGCACGCCGGTCATGCCACCGATGGTGAAGGTGACCAGGAAGGCGATGGTCCACAGCATCGGTACGCTGAACTCGACGCGGCCGCCGTACATGGTGAACAGCCAGGTAAAGATCTTCACGCCGGTGGGGATGGCGATGATCATCGTCATGATGCCGAAGAAGGCATTGACGCTGGCACCCGAGCCCATGGTGAAGAAGTGGTGCAGCCAGACGATGAACGACAGGATGCCGATCGCCAGCGTGGCGCCCACCATCGACTTGTAGCCGAACAGCTTCTTGCGCGCGAACGTGGCGGTGACTTCAGAGAAGATGCCGAACGCCGGCAGCACCAGGATGTACACCTCCGGGTGGCCCCAGGCCCACACCAGGTTCACGTACATCATCGGGTTGCCACCCAACGTGTTGGTGTAGAAGTTGAAGTCCAGGTAGCGGTCCAGGGTGAGCGCACCCAGCGCCACGGTCAGGATCGGGAAGGCGGCGATGATGATCACGCTGGTGACCAGCACGGTCCAGGTGAACACCGGCATCTTCATCAGGGTCATGCCCGGCGCACGCATGCGCAGGATGGTGATGAACAGGTTGACGCCGGTCAGCAATGTGCCGATGCCCGAGGCCTGCAACGCCCAGATGTAGTAGTCCACGCCTACGCCCGGACTGAACTCGATGCCCGACAGCGGCGGATAGGCGACCCAGCCGGTCATGGCGAATTCGCCAACGCCCAGCGAGATCATCATCAGCGCAGCGCCAACCACGAAGATCCAGAAGCTGAAGGCGTTGAGGAACGGGAACGCCATGTCGCGTGCGCCGATCTGCAGCGGCACGATGATGTTCATCAGGCCGACCACGAACGGGGTGGCCACGAAGAAGATCATGATCACGCCATGCGCGGTGAAGATCTGGTCGTAGTGCTCCGGTGGCAGGAAGCCATCACTGCCTGGCCCGGCCGCGGCCAACTGCGCGCGCATCATCAGCGCGTCGGCGAAGCCACGCACCAGCATGACCAGCGCCACTACCACGTACATGATGCCGATCTTCTTGTGGTCCACGGTGGTGAACCAGTCGCGCCAGAGCACGCCCCATAGCTTGAAGTACGTCACCGCGCCAAGCAGCGCGAGGCCACCCAGCACCATGGCCGCCAGCGTGACCACGACGATCGGCTCGTGCAGCGGCACGGCCTCCCACGTCAATTTACCCAACATGTTCGTTACTCCTGGGAAACCTGGGCACCACCGGCAGCACCCGCCGGGGACGCAGCAGCGGTGTTCTCACCGACGCCGATGAACTGGTCGATGACCTTCTTGAACAGCAGCGGTTCGACGCTGGAGAAGTGCTGCACCGGCGCGTTCTTCGACGGTGCGGCCAGCGCCTTGAACTGGTTGAAGTCCAGCGCCTGTGGTGCGCTGCGTACCTCGGCCACCCAGCGCTCGAACTCCTCGTTGCTGCTGGCGGTGGCAATGAACTTCATGTTCGAGAAGCCATGCCCGCTGTAGTTGCCGGACATGCCACGGAACTGGCCGGGCTCGTTGGCGATCAGGTGCAGCTGCGTGCGCATGCCGGCCATCGCGTAGATCTGCCCACCCAGCTGCGGGATGAAGAAGGTATTCATCGTCGAGTTGGAGGTGATGTTGAACGCCAGCGGGCGGTTGGCCGGGAAGTTGAGCTGGTTGACCGTGGCGATGCCCAGGTCCGGGTATACGAACACCCATTTCCAGTCGGTGGCGATCACGTCCACGTGCAGCGGCTCACCGGCCACGTCCAGCGGCTTGTACGGGTCCAGTTCGTGGGTCGACTTCCACACGATCACGGCCAGGCCGGCAATGATCAGCAGCGGCACGCCCCAGACCACGATCTCCACCTTGGTGGAGTGCGACCAGTCCGGCGTGTATTTCGCCTTGGTGTTGCCGGCGCGGAAGCGCCAGGCGAATACGAAGGTCAGCACGATGGCCGGTATCACCACGATCAGCATCAGGCCGATGCAGATCAGGATCAGGTCGCGCTGGGCGAGCCCGACCATGCCCTTCGAATCCAGCAGCACCCAGTCACAGCCCGACAGGCCGACGCAGGCCAGGGCGACCAGCGCCAGGCGGATGCGGTTCCAGCAGATATTCATTGGAGGTCAACCCTGTTGAAGAAGCGCGCTTGACCGGCTCGCCTGCGCGCAGCGCCCGGGCGTGGAGCGGCTACACTGTGGGTACGAGGTCGCCTACAAGAGAGCGATCCACTCCAATCAAGCCCATACAAGATACATCATTGTATGGACTTGTGCATCTGCACGTATGGAAAAACTGACCGATGACGCCACCTGCCGCCGGCCGCCGCCTGAAACACCCCAATCGCACCTGGGTTCGCCCCTTCCGCGAGGGCGCTGGCCCGCTGTACCTGCAGATCGCCCAGCAGGTGCGCGAGGCAGTGGATGACGGCGTGCTGCGTCCGGGCGACCGGCTGCCGCCGCAGCGCGACCTGGCCCAGCAGGTGGGCGTGGACCTGACCACGGTCACCCGGGCCTTTGCCGAGCTGCGCCAGGCTGGCCTGCTGGATGCGCAGGGCGCCGGCGGCACCTTCATCGCGCTGTCGGCCGGCAACCGCAGCACCTCGGTGGACCTGAGCATGAACATCCCGCCGCTGCTGGGCAGCGCGCCGTTCGCACAGGGCATGGAGGCCGGTTTCCAGCACGTGGGCCAGCAGCTGGGCCAGGGCGAACTGATGAGCTACCACGTCGGCGCCGGCACCCGCGAGGACCGCGCCGCCGCCGTGCAGTGGCTGTCACCGGTGCTGGGCACGGTGGGTGCCGACCAGGTGGTGATCTGCCCCGGCGCGCAGACCGCACTGTGCGCACTGATCCTGGCCCGCACCCAGCCGGGCGAGCTGATCGCCGCCGAGCAGCTGACCTACCCGGGCCTGCTGGCCGCCGCGCGCGTGCTGCAGCGGGGCGTGGTGCCAGTGGCGATGGACGCCGAAGGCATGCTGCCCGACGCGCTGGAAGAGGCCTGCCAGCTGCGCCGCCCGCGCCTGCTGTATCTGGTACCGACCATCCAGAACCCGACCACGGCGACGATGTCGGCACAACGCCGGCAGGCCCTGCTGGCGGTTGCCAAGCGCCACGATCTGACCGTGATCGAAGACGATCCCTACTGGTTGCTGGCCGGGGACGCCGCACCGCCGCTGGCCGCCCACCGCGACGCCGGCTGCCCGGTGTATTACATCTCCACCCTGTCCAAGTGCCTGGCACCGGGCCTGCGCACCGCCTACCTGGTGGTGCCGGGCGGCGAACCGATGGAACCGGTGCTGGACGCCCTGCGTGCGATCGCGCTGATGCCGACCCAGTCGATGGTGGCGGTGGCGTCGCAGTGGATCCGCAGCGGCCAGGCCCAGGACATGGTGCAGCGCTTCCAGCAGGAGCTGCGCGAGCGCCAGGCGATTGCCGCGCAGTACCTGCCGTCCCGCGCGCGGGCGCACCCGGCCGGCCTGCACGTATGGCTGCCGCTACCGCCGCGGCTGGACCAGTACCGGCTGATCCAAGCCGCACAGGAACAGGGGCTGGGCATCGCCAGCTCGGACGCCTTCAGCGTGGAGGAACCACCACCGGGCAACGCCATCCGCCTGTCGCTGGGCGGCGCAGTTGACCAGGATGCGCTGGCCGGGGCGCTGGCCAAACTGAACGAGATCCTGTCTGAGGCCCCCGAGGCCCGGCACAACGCCATCGTCTGAACCGGGCGCATGGCGCCGAATCCATACAAGATGATATTTTGTATGCAATGTATGGATGAAGGGACGCGTCGATGCGCGCCGAGAGACTGAAGTTCCACCTGGTAATGGCCGGCTGTGGTGGCTTTGTGGTGTTGATGCTGGCCGCGCTGGCCTGGGTCTGCCTGCAGCCGCAGACCGTGGATGTGCAGGCCGCCGAGCGCCACGCCATCGAGCAATGCGTGCAGCGCAGCGAGGATCCGTCGCGTAGCGAGATCCAGCGTCGCGCGCAGGCCGACTCCTGCCGCGAGATGCGCAAGCAGTACGTGCACAAGTTCGGCGGGGACGCGTCCTGATGGGCGCAGCCGCGCCGCGCCGCCGCTGGCTGCTGCCGACGATGATCGCCCTCGCCTGCCTGTTCATGGCCGGCGTGGCGGCTGCGCTGTGGCAGTACTTCGGCTACAGCGCGCAGTCGACGTTCACCGAACAGGCCATCGTCTTCGACGACTCGCAGCTGCGCCTGCCGTCCGATCTGGCCGGTGATACCGGCCGCATCCGCGTGGTGCACTTCTGGGACCCGGCGTGTGCCGTCTGCAACCGCGAAACCGGCGCACACCTGAGCTACCTGATCAGCATGTACCGCCGCGCCGGCATCGACTTCTATGCGATCCGCCGCCCCGGTACCCACGGCGAACTGCCTGAGCCGCTGCGCAACAAGGTGATCAACCTGCCGACCATCGACGGCATCGAACACATCCCGGCGAGCCCTGCCGTGGCGATCTGGGACCGGCAGGGCCACCTCGCCTATGCCGGCCCGTACAGCATCGGCATGGTCTGCAACTCGGCCAACAGCTTCGTCGAACCACTGCTGGACAGACTGGTGCGCGGCGAAACCGTGCGCCCGAAAGGACTGCTTGCCGTGGGCTGCTACTGCCCCTGGCAGGCCAAGCGCTGAGGACGCGCAATGACACCACTGACGCTGGCCGCTGTGGCCGCCACAAGCAATAACGGCGGTCACCTGTCCGAACCGACCGATGGTTATGGACAGGCTCCCGCCGTTGGAAGCAACGATACGCCCCGACATGCTCCGTACATGCCGCGACCGGATGTCGCAGCCCGCGAATGGGTGCAGGACGTGCTCGCGCACAACGGGCCGATCTACCTGCGCATCGTCAATTCGCTGGAGCGCACGGTGCGTCGCGGTGGGCTTGCACCAGGACAACGCCTGCCCTCGCAGCGTGCGTTGGCGCAGCAGCTCGGCGTCGACCTGACCACGGTAACGCGGGCGTTCGACGAAGCGCGCAAGCGCGGCCTGATCGAGGCACGCGGGCCACAAGGCAGTTTCATCGCACCACCCAAGGCCGGCTTCGACCAGGTGGTGGACCTGAGCATGAACGTGCCGCCGGTGCCCGATGCCGATGCGCTGGCCGAGACCCTGCGCCGCGGTGCCGCCGCCGTGCTTGCGCGCAGCAACGCGCCGAACCTGATGACCTACCACCTGGGCGGCGGCAATCCCACCGACCGCCACGCGGCAGCGCGCTGGCTGCAACCGATGCTGGGCGCGGTGGAGGATGCCAGCCTGTTGCTGACCGAAGGCGCGCAGGTGGCGCTTGCCGCGATCCTGGTCAGCCAGGGCCGCGACGATGATGCGATCCTCTGCGATGCGCTGGTCTATCCGGGCCTGCTGCAGGCCGCCGCCGCACTGGGCCGGCGGCTGCTGCCGGTGGACAGCGACGAACACGGCATGTGCCCCGATGCGCTGGCCCGGCTGGCACGCGAAAGCGGCGCGCGGTTGGTCTATCTCAACCCCACCTGCCAGAACCCGACCGCGCTGAGCCTGCCGCTGCAGCGGCGCGAAGCGCTGGCGCGTGTTCTGGAGAGGGAAGGCCTGCTGGCGATCGAAGACGATCCTTACTGGCACCTCGCCGAGGATGCACCGACACCGCTGGCGGCGCTGGCACCGCGCCATGTGTTCTACGTGGCGACGCTGTCGAAGGTGATCAGCCCCGGCCTGCGCACTGCGTTCGTGCAGTGCCCAAGCGCTGCGCACGCCGAGTCGATGACGGCTGCATTGCGGGCGACGCGGTTGATGGGTCATCCGCTGGTCTCGGCGTTGGCCAGCCAGCTGCTGCTGGATGGTTCGGCGCAGTCGCTGCTGGCGCAGGTGCGCAGCGAAGCGCACGAGCGCATGCGCATGGCGCGCTACCTGCTGGCGCCTTCGCTGCTGCTGCGCGCCGAAGGCCTGCATGCCTGGTGCCGGGTACCAGCGCCATGGACTGACGCCACCCTGGTGCGTACCGCACAGCTGCAGGGGCTGGCGATCGCGCCTTCATCGGCATTCTGCCCGCCGGGGGTGCAGCATCAGAACGGCGTGCGGCTGTCGCTGGGGCTGGCGGCCGATCGCCGGCAGCTGGAAAGTGCGCTGCAACGGATTGACCGGTTGTTGTTGTCGGACGCGTTGCCGGCGATCGAGCGGTAGCCCTGGAATGGGATGTGCCGACCAACGGTCGGCACCCACCCGACCGGTAGTGCCGGCCGCTGGCCGGCGGAAGACTCCTCAGCACGGTTGGAATGTGCCAACCAAGGTTGGCACCCACCAGATCGGTAGCGCCGGCCGCTGGCCGGCGGAAGATTCCCCGGTACGGTTGGAATGTGCCAACCAAGGTTGGCACCCACCCGACCGGTAGCGCCGGCCGCTGGCCGGCGGAAGATTCCCCGGCACGGTTGGAATGTGCCAACCAAGGTTGGCACCCACCAAAGCAGGGTCAGGCCAAGGCGGAGAGGGCCTTCACCAGCGCATCCATCTGCTGCGGCCGGGTGAACACCGACGGCGTCACCCGCACGCAGGCGCCGGAGTCCAAGCCGTCGCGATGGGTGGTGAACACGCGATGTTCGTCCAGCAGGCGCTTCTGCAGCGCGATGTTGTCAGCCACGCTGGTGCGCCCGCGCAGGCGGAAGCTGGCCAATGCACTCGCCAACGCCGGATCCGGCGAAGACAGCACTTCGATGTGCGCCATCTGCCGCGCCGGCAGCGTCCAGCGCTCGCGCAGGTAACGCAGGCGCGCCTGCTTGTTGTCCGCACCGATGCGCTGGTGCAGGGCAATCGCCTCCGGAAGTGCCAGGTAAGCGGCGAAGTTGACCGTGCCGGTGTGTACGCGGCTGCCCACGCGGCCGTCGTCGGTCTCGCCCATGTACGGGTCGAGGTCCGCAACGCGGCCCCTGCGCACGTACATCGCGCCGACACCGACCGGTGCGCCGATCCACTTGTGCAGATTGATGCCGACGAAATCGGCCTTCAACTGCGGTACCGCGTAGTCGATCTGGCCGAACCCGTGCGCCGCATCGACGATCACGTCGATACCGCGTGCGCGTGCACGCTCGGCGATCTCGGCCACCGGCAGCACCAGCCCATGGCGATGGCTGACCTGGGTCAGCAGCACCAGCTTCAGGCGTGGTAGCCGCGCGAACGCGGCCTCGTAGGCCTGCAGGATCTGCGCATGGTCGGGCACCATCGGCAGCGCGATGCGCTCGACCTGCACGCCACGGCGCTGCTGCAGCCAACGCATCGCACCGATCATGCTGTCGTAGTCGATGTCGGCGTACAGCACCTGGTCGCCGGGCCGCAGGCGGTTGTAGCCACCGATCAGCGCCAGCATCGCTTCGGTGGCGCCACGGGTCAGTGCGATCTCGTCGGCGCCCACGCCCAGCAGTTCGGCCACCTGCCGCTGCACCGCCATGTACTGCACCGGGAACTCATGACGGCCGTACCAGGCGTTACCACGGTTCACCTCGGCGGTGTGGCGCTGGTAGCTGGCCAGCGTCTCGCGGCCCATCGCGCCCCAGTAGCCGTTCTCCAGGTGGTTCACTTCATCGGTGATGTCGAAGTGGCTGGCCACGGCGGCCCAGTAGCCTTCATCGCGGGCCAGCGCGTCCGGCGCTACGGTCGTTGCGGGAATCTGCATGGGCGCAGCGTAACCCGCGGCAGCCATGGCGGGCAGTGAAGACAGCGCAGCTGCAGCCGGCAGCAGTGCACCGGCACGCAACAGGACGCGGCGGTTGCGGTCCATCAGAAGCTCAGCCGGTACTGTGCGTACAGGTTGGCACCGTCGGTGTCGTACGGCGCGTTGCGCGAGTAGACCAGGCCGCGACTGGCCTGGAAGGTGGCTTCGTCCGGATAGCGGTCGAACACGTTGTCGGCACCCACGCGCAGGCTGTGATGTTCGTTGATGCGATAGCCGACGGCCAGGTCGAGGAAGCTCATCGCACCAAAGCGCTGGTAGATATCGCCCACCGCATTGCCGCTGGAATCGGTCCAGGCACCGTAGTAGCGCATGCGCGCCATCAGCGACCAGGCACCGATGTCCCAGCTGCCGGTCAAGCTGCCCTTGTGCTCGGGCAGGCGATCTTCGAACAGCACGCGCTGGGTCTCGTTGGTGGCCACCGAGGTGCTGCCGTTGTCCACGCGGGTGCGGTTGTAGTTGTAGGCCAGGGTCAGCGTCATGCGGCCCGCGCCGAGGTCGCGCAGGTAGTTGCCGACCACGTCCACGCCGGTGGTGGTGGTGTCGAAGTCGTTGGTGAAGTAGTTCACCGAGGTATAGCCCAGCGGATTGGGCGTACCGGCCGGAATGGCGAAACTGGCCGACTGGCTGAAGCGGTCGGTGAGCTTGATCTGGTAGACATCCACCGAGCCGGACAGGCCCAGGTCGGTGCGCCAGGTCAGGCCCAGCGATGCGGTACGCGATTCTTCCGGCTTCAACGGCCTGGCACCGAGCAGCTGCGCCAGCGGATCGTTCGGCGACAGGCGGCCGCTGGTGAAGATCTGCAGCGTGCGCGTATCCAACCCCTGGGTGGTGCTGGTGGTGTTGAGCTGCGCCGGCGTCGGCGCGCGGAAGCCGGTGGACACGGTGCCGCGCAGGGCGACGTCCGGGGTGATCGCGAAGCGCGCCGACAGTTTGCCGTCCAGTGTGCTGCCGAAGCTGGAGAAGTCCTCATAGCGGCTGGCTGCACCGATGCTCCAGCGTTCGCCCAGCGGCACTTCCATGTCCACGTAGGCGGCCTTGCTGCGCTGGCTCCACTGCCCGGCCTGGCTGGCCGAGAAGCCCGGCGCGCCATTGGAGTTGGCCTCCAGGCCCGCGGCCGCGCCCGGACCCACCGCGTACGAGGCCGGATCACCGGCGCGCACCTGGTAGGTTTCCTGGCGGAACTCGCCACCGAAGGCGACGTTGATCGGCTTGGACAGCGCAGCCACGTCCCATTCGTAGTTGAAGTCGGCGTTGGCGTTCTTCTCGGTCTGGGTCAGGCGGCCGAGATCGAAGTCGGTCGGGCTGGCCGGGCCGAGCGAGGCATTGATCGAGTTCTTCAGGCGATAGTCGATGGCGTTGCGGCCATACGAGGCGCTGACATCCCAGCGCAGCTTCGGCGTGATCTCGCCGCGCAGGCCACCGACCAGCTGCAGGTCGTTCTGCACGTTGCCGTACTGCGGGCTGAAGCCGACCGGATACAGCGAGCGCAGGTTCCAGCCCGGGAAGATGGCGGTGGTGCGGTACGCGCCGGTGGTGGTGTCCGGGTTGCGCCAGTTGAAATCGCTGACGCCATCGCTGTGGCTGTACAGGCCAAAGGCATAGAGCTCCAGCGTATCGCTGGCGTTGGCCTTTACGTTGAAGCCGACGCGGCGGCTTTCCAGTTCCGGCTGGCCCCAGCGCTGCACCGGGTTGGGCACCTCCAGCTCCGGATGAGCGGCCTGGAAGGCGATGGCATCGGGGCGCTGGCGGGTGCGCGAGGTGGCGTCGGAGGTGGACGATTCGGCGAACAGCACCAGGCTGCCATAGTCGCCCAGCGACCAGCCGGTGCGCGCACTGAAATCGCGCGAAGCACCGTCGCCCTGCGCGTACTGCGAGTAGCCGGCGGTGATCTCGCTACCCGGCCCATCCTCCAGGATGATGTTGATGACGCCGGCGATGGCGTCCGAGCCGTACTGCGCCGACGCGCCATCACGCAGCACCTCGATGCGCTTGATCGCGCTGGTTGGAATCTGTGCCAGGTCAGCGGCCTGTGCACCACGGTTGCCGAGCAGCGCGCTGCGGTGGAAGCGGCGGCCATTCACCAGCACCAGGGTCTGGTCCGGCGACAGGCCACGCAGCGTGGCCGGACGCACGAACACCTGGCCGTCCGCCATCGGCAGGCGCTGCACCACGAACGACGGCACCAGCTGGGCCAGCACGTCCTTCAGGTCGGTGGATTCGACGGACCTGATGTCCTCCTTGCTGAACACATCCACCGGCGCCAGCGTTTCGAACTGGGTGCGGTTGGACGCGCGGGTACCGGTGACCAGCATCGCGTCGAGCTGGGTGGGCGCGGCGCGGCTGCCGCCGGCGGCATCGACCGCATCGGCCTCCGTTGCGATCGCGCCTCCTGCGCTGGCCATGGAAAGGGCAAGGAGGATGGAACGCGAAAGCTTCGAACGATGCACGGCAGGGCTCCGGGAGGACGCGACAGGGCCAGCACCTGTGCACACACAACAGGCCTGGACAAGGCGCGCAGTCTCGGCGCGATGTGTGAAGGAGGCATGACGTCAGTACGACAGCTTGATGCGCCAACCAAGGTTGGCCCCTGCCAGGGCTCATCCGTAGATCCACGCCATGCATGGGTGGCAATGCAGACCCACGCCCCATCTCCGCACACAGCGGCTAGCCGTTGGCGTCGTCGCCAAAGCCGAAACGGGCTGGCCGTGCCGTTCGCAGCGGAACGAACATCATGGCAGCGAACACCACCAAGGCGGGGGTGGACATGATCCAGATGCCCCTGTTGCGAATCCCGATCCCCATGAAGTCGACCTGCAGATCGCCGATCCATTGCAGCTGCGTCAGTATCATCACCAGCCCGCCGATAGTCGCGCACGGCAACCCACCGTGACCGGCCCCCAACAACGTCGGTGTCAGAAACCCGCCCAGCAACGCGAAGCCGACACGGTACACCCAGGGATTGCCGCGCCACCGTGGTGCGCCGAACAACATCAGCAGCATCAGCGCCAGGGTCAACAGACTGGGAAGTACCCAGAGGGCAAGCAGCATTTCGATCATCTCGATCATCGGCCGGGCTCCGCGGGCCTGGCATCCCCCGTCGTCGATCGCATCTCCCTGCCCCCCATCACGTCCATGAAGCACGCATTGTTGCCGGTACGCAGGCAGACGCAAAGCCCCGGCAGCGCAAGAACTGCTAAACGCCGCGCCTGCCGATCCGCTACTGTGCCGGCATTGGATGCGGGGAACGGCAGGATGAGCGCGGCAGGCAAGGCGTTGTGGTACATCGAAACCCATGCGGACCAGCCATTGGCGCTGGCCGACATCGCCGCTGCGGCCGGCCTGTCGCCGTTTCATCTGTCACGCCTGTTCCAGGCCCGCACCGGCACCTCGGTGGTGCGCTACCTGCGCGGGCGCCGCCTGACCGCTGCCGCGCAGCGGTTGGCCAACGGCGCGGGCGACATCCTGCAGGTGGCGCTGGGGGCCGGCTACACCACCCATGCTGCCTTCACCCGCGCCTTCAGCGAACAGTTCGGGCAGACACCGGAACGGGTACGCGAACAGGGCACCGATGGGCTGACGCTGGTGCAGGCGATCCGCCTGGACGAGGCCCCGTCAGCCTGCATTGAAGCCCCCCGGCTGCTCGATACGCCCGCGTTCCAGCTGGCAGGCGTCGGCATGCGGCATACCCGCGACAGCAGCGGCGCGATTCCGGGCCAATGGGCCCAGCTCAACCGCGAGTGGCCGACGCCGGCACCGGTCAGCTTCGGCGTGTGCTGCAACAGTGATGACGATGGTGGCTTCGACTACATTGCGGCACTACCGGCAAGCACGGTGCCGAGCGTGCCTGCGCACTGGCGACGCGTGGACATCCCGGCGCGCCGCTACCTGGTGGCTTGGCACGGCGGACACATCTCGGCCATCCGCTCGACCTGGTTCTGGTTGCTGGATCATTATCTCCCTGCGTCCAACCTGAGCCTTGCCGATGCGCCGGACCTGGAGCGCTACGACGCCCGGTTCGACGAGCACAGCGGCAACGGCGGCGTGGAGATCTGGCTGCCGGTGGAAGAACGTCCCCACTGACAAGGAGTTGAAGATGCGCATGACCGCTGCTGTGCTGGGAGGAATGCTGCTGGCGTTCGCGAGCATCGGCGCCGCACGCGAAAGCGGCGTCGCCGGCGAGCGCCACGGCACGACGACGCTGGCCAGCGCCGCCGTGCGCGACGCAGGGCACCGCGACGCGCTGCGCTACACGGTCTGGTATCCGGCACAGGCCGGCAGCCGCGAAAACGCGCTGACCATCGGTCCACCCGACGCGCCGCTGTTCGACGCCGGCCGGTCGGCCAAGGATGCGCCGGTCGCGGGTGATCGCCTGCCGACCCTGCTGCTCTCGCATGGCAACGGCGGCAGCGCGCGCATGATGGGTTGGCTGGGCACGGCGCTGGCGCGGGCCGGATATCTGGTGATTGCGGTGGATCATCCAGGCAACAACGGCGTTGACACCATGACCCTGCCCGGCAGCCTTCTGACCTGGTTGCGCGCCGATGACCTGCGTGCCGCACTGGCGGCCGTGCAAGCTGATCCGGTGCTGGGCCCGCATGTCGATCCTGAGCGCCTGGGGGTCGCCGGCTTCTCGGCCGGTGGCTACACCGCGCTGCTGGCAGCCGGTGCGCGACCGGACCTGCAGCGATTGCGGGACTTCTGCACCGCACATCCGGATGACGGCGTCTGCCGGCCCCAACAGGAGGCGGCAACGCACACGATGGAGGCGCGCGTTGCCGCTGCGGCGTCGCCCGAGCTGTCACCATGGATGTCCCACGCCAACGACGCACGCGCCATTCCCGGCGTGCGCGCGGTGTTCCTGCTGGCGCCGGCAATCGTGCAGGCCTTTGCGCCCGAGCAGCTCTCCTCGCTGAAACAGCCGGTGTCGATCGTACTGGGCCAGGCGGACACGATCGCGCCACCACAGACCAATGGCGAGGCTGCGCGTGCGGTGATTGCGGCCGCTGCACTGCAGGTGCTGCCCGGTGTCGGCCATTACGATTTCCTCGCCGCATGCACCCCGGCCGGACAACAGCGGCTGCAGGACCTGTGCAGCACATCGGTGCCGAAGGCGCAGACCCACGCGCAGGCAGCGGAGGCGGCAATACGGTTCTTCAACCATTCGCTGCGCTAGTGGCCGCCGGGCATGGCCCGGCGCTACAGTGGGCGCGTCCACGGAGAATCGATCATGCGCCTGCTGCACCTCACTCTGCCGGTATCCGACGTCGCTTCCGTGGCCACATATTTCCACGATGTGCTGCAGCAGCGCGTGGTCGGCAACCATGTGCACGTCGGCTGGAGCACCCTCGAACTTCAGCCTGCGGCGGGGCGTCCGGTGGGTGGCGTGCATCTGGCCTTCAACGTGCCGGACAACCGCTTCAGCGAGGCAATGACGTGGTTGCGTGAGCGCACGCCGCTGCAGCGCAATCCGGCGGGGCTGGACTACTTCGCGCTGGAGAGCAGCTGGCAGTCGCAGTCGGTGTACTTCAACGGCCCGGACGGCCTGATCCTTGAACTGATCGGCCGCCGCCGCCTGCCGGCCAGCGCTCGCGAAGGCGTGTTCCATGGCAGCGAGCTGACCTGCCTGAGCGAAGTCGGCCTGCCCAGCCGCGATGTCGAGGCCGTACGCGAACTGTCCAACCAACGTTTCGGCCTGCAGCCGATCAGCCCGGCTTCGCCGCAGTTCGCACCGATGGGCGACGACGAGGGCCTGCTGATCGTGGTCGCGGCCGATCGACGGTGGTTTCCCGAGCAGAAGGACCTGCCCAATGCGCAGGGGCTGTTGCTGCAGGTGGGCGACGTGGCTGGCCCCGGTGTCGTGGAGGACGTTGTGCTCGGCTGGCGGGTACAGGCAGCCTGAACTACCAGCTGCCCGACGCACCACCTCCGCCGCTGCGGCCGCCGCCTCCGGACCAGCTGCTGGAGCTGCTCGCAGACGAACTTGACGACGGGCTGCTGGACGCACTGCGGTGGCCGACGGATGATCTGCGGCTGCCGCGTGCCTTCTCACCGGGCAGCATGGTGAAAATCCAGGCGAAGTACAGCACGACCGTGCCGGCACTCCACCCGATCGTCGCGGCAAGGCGTGCCACCGGGTCGGCGCGATCAATGGCCAGCAGTGCGAAGAGCACGTAGCCAGCGGTCAGCAGCAAGAGCACTGCGAACCTCACCCCGAAGCTGCTGCGGTCCTTGTGCCAGCGCGCGCGGCACGCCTGCACGAGGAAGAACAGCAGCATGGCTACGATGCCTGCCGCCAGGTCCAGCAACGTGTGCAGGGCCAGACTGGGCGGCAACTGGCCACGCAGCATCATCACCACCAAGAACCCCGAACTGACCCCGAGCATGCCGAGCAGCACCACGCGCACACCTCGGCTGCGGCGCCAGCACCAGCCAAGCAGGCTCGCCACCGGTACGCACAACGCCAATACGAGGCAGACCGCTGCCAATGCCTGGCGTGGCGCCCACATAGCCGCCGACAGCAGACCCGCGGCTACCACAGCCGTCACCAGCAGCGGGCGACCCCAGGCCGGCAATCGCTTCGGGCGCGCCTGCGGCGTGGTGACCTCGCGTGGCGCTCCACGCTGGCGCTCGCGATGCCTGCGTGCGAGGTCGTCCGGCATCCTGGCCGCGGGCGCCGAGGGCGGTGAGCGCCACAGACCCGCAAGGAAGCCGGCCAGCAGCGTCATTGCAACCACGGAATCCGCGCTGCGCCAATCGGCCGGCAACACGTTGCGCATCGATGGCGCTTCCCAGGCCGGCAGGTCCTCGCCATCGATCAGCGCGACCACGACCTTCGTTCCATCCAGCAGGCCCTGGTCAAGGTCGCCATCGCGGAAACGCGGCACGATCGCCTTGTCGATGATGCGGGCGGCATAGGCATCTGGAATCGCGCCCTCCAGACCGTAACCGGTCTGGATGCGTACACGGCGGTCCTGCACGGCCACGAGCAGCAGCACGCCATCGTCAACGCCTTCCCGGCCCAGCTGCCACTGGTCGAACACCCGCTGTGCGTAGGCCTCGATGCCCTCGTCGCCAGCATGGTCGACCACCAGCACCTGCAGCTGCGCGCCGGTGCGCGCCTGCAACTTGAAGGCCTGCGTGCGCAGTATGTCGCGGGTATCCGCCGAAAGTGCGTTGGCGGCGTCCACCACCGGGTCATCCAGCGCAGGGACCGCAGCACCGGCCATCACCCTCATCGGCAACAGGCACAACAGCATCAACAGCCATGCCGTGACCCGGGTGCACGTCGTCCTGCGCAGCATCTTCACGTGCCCTGCCCTGCCTCGATCCGCGCATGCAGCGCCTGCAGCTGCGCGACCGCCTGGTTGAACACCTGCAGATCGGCATCAACCAGCGCCGGCCAGTCGGGCGCGTGCCCCAGCAACTGCGCCACCTGCTCAGTCGGCGCACGATCAAAGCCTTCACCCAGCACCGCGAGATAGCGTTCACGGAACCCTGCCGGGTCGCGTTGATCCTGCACGAACAGCTGCACGGCCAGCAGCCCTGCATAGAGGTAGTTCACCAGATAGTTGGGGTCGTCATACATCAGGCGCTTGCCGATCCAGCCGTTGCACAGCTGCGGATAGCGCTCCGGGTCCTGACCGAAGCGCGCCAGCACCCGGCCGGTCAACGCGTCCAGGTCATCGGCGGTACCCAGCGTGTTGTCCGCCACGCCCTCGTAGATCGACTGCTCCAGCTGCGCCTCTTCGGAAGACGTGAACAGCTGCAGCACCATATCGTCCAGCAGTGACTTCAGGTAATAGGCCTTGGCCCGCGGGTCCCCTGCCTGCTGGTACAGCTGGTCGCGGAAGCGCAGTTCGTTGTAGATGGCAAAGGCCTCGGTCAGCCACTGGCTGCCATTGCGCTGCAGCGGCGAGGCATGGCCGCGCTGCATCCACTCACCGTGCATGGCATGACCGGCTTCATGGGCGATCTCGACATCGCTTTCCAGATCACCACGGCGCACGCCAACGAACAGCATTGCCGGCACGCCGGGAGCGCTTACCGAGAACGCGTCCTGGCTGCGGTCACCACGTTCGGTGGCCAGATCCATGCGCCGGTTGGCCGGATCGAGCAGCGCACGCAGCTCACTGACGTATGCCGGCCCCAGGTGCTGCATGGCATCGGCGGCATTGTCGCGCAGCTGCGCCAGCGTCAGTACCGGCGGCATATAGCCGGCATCGGGCAACGTGGTATCCCAGAGCTGCGGCGCATCGATGCCTGAACGCGCGGCGTGGCGCAGCAGCATGTCCTGGTAGGCGCGACGGTCCCGTGCATGGCGTCCGATCGCCTGCAGCGTAGCATCCACCGCCGATGCATCCAGGCCCATGCGCTGGTAGCCCCGCGCCGGTGCAGAACCATCGCCCTGCAGGCGCGCGGCGGCATCGTTCACCTGCACCAGGCCCAGCAGCACCGAGGCCATCGGCTCGCGGCGCGAGTGCAGGCCCTGCCAGTAACCCTTCCAGCCCGCTTCCCGCAACGCGCGGTCCTGCTGCTGGGCCAGTGCCTGCTTGTCGTGCCCGGTGTCCCAGTGCCGACCATCACGCTCGATCTGCGGGTACTCGGCACTGCGCAGGATCTGCCCACGCAGCCGTGCGAAACTGTCCAGCGCCGGATCGGCCAGGGCCTCCACGGCCTCATCCAGTGCGGTACTGGCCGGTGCTGCAGCGTCCTTCAGCGCACGCGCGCGCAGGAAGGCATACGGTGCTGCCCACGCCGCGTCTGCGGGCGCTTCGCGCAGCGCCGCGCGGCCGGTGTGGGCGATGCGGCTGCACAGCCCCATCACCTGGTCCAGCGCCTGCGTCGGGCGATGGTCACGGGCGTTGCGTGCGGCCTGCAGATGCAGATAGCTGTGATGGCGCAGGCACTGCGCCTGCAGTGCCTCGGCCTGATGGAAGCGTTGCGCAGGGGCAAGCGCGGAAGCCTGCTGCAGGGCCTCGACACGCTTGCCCAGCTCGCCGCGCGCGGCCTGTTCGGCTGCCGCACTGGCGAAGTAGGCGCTATCGTCGGCCGGCAGCGACTGCGCCTGGACGCCGGTGAAGAGTGCCATCGCCAGCATGACAGTCATGGTGGCGGTGATGGTGCACATCCTGCGAGCCTGCATCGGCGTCTCCCTGCCTGGATCAGGCTCCGAGCCTAGCAGCCCCCGCCCGGCCGCGCCTGTGCCGGGACAGGCATCAGATCGACTCATCCTCGCGCTTGACCAGCGTCCAGCAGGGCGACTGCGCGAAGGTGTAGGTCTGCTGGTCGCTGCTGTCCGGCGTGCGGATCTGTACCTGTCGTTGCCCATCGGCCAGCGTGCTGACCTGCATCTCGCGGCCCTGCCCGGCCAACGCGGCGGGATCGGGCATGACCGGCCACTCGACATCGGCCAGCGCCAGGCGGCTTTCCACCTTGCGCGGTTCCGGCTCGGCCTCGGCATCGATGTAGCTGTCCAGCAGCGGATCGGCGGTGGCTTTTTCCTGCAGCGCGATCTCGTTGCCGAAGTGCTTCAGGAACGCATCGAACTGCGAGTAGGGGCATTCACCGCTGGCAGGCACCGGTGCGGGCTGGACCGCTGCCGCCGTGGACGACGGCGCGGGATGTGCAGGCGCCACTTCCGTGGGCGTCACCTGGGGCTCGGGCGTGCAGGCAACCAGGGCCACGCCACAGGCAAGCATCAGCACGGCAGCGGAACGGTTTCGACGCATGGGCTCATCCTGAATCCGGTTGGGTCGTCCCATGCTACCGCGCGCCCTACAATTCCGGCACTCCGCCTGTCCGAGACTCTCCATGCGTCGCCTCCTGCTCATGATCGGCCTGCTGTTGCCCGCCCTGTGGCCAGCGCTGGCGATGGCCGTCGATGTCCACGAAGGCGATCTGCTGTTCGTCACCGCCGGCCGCAGCGGCCTCAGTGCGGCCATCGACGATGCCACCGGCAAGCAGGGCGCGCCCAGCTTCGATCATGTGGCCCTGGTCGCTGTGGCGCCAAACGGCTGGGAGGTACTGCATGCGGACGAGAAGGGATCGCGCCGGCAATCGCTGGTCGAGTTCCGCCAGGACGCCCGGGCCAAGCAGCGGCAGATCGTGGTCTATCGCCTGCGGGCACCGCAGCAGGCGGCGATCAAGGATGCGGTCGCCACCGCGCGCATGATGCTGGGCAAGCCGTACAACACGTCGTATGTGTTGAACGAGGACAGCTACTACTGTTCCGACTTCATCGAGCGTGCGTTCCGTGCGCACCATGTGTTCGCGCTGCAGCCGATGAACTTCCGCAATCCGCAGACCGGGCAGATCGCACAGCATTGGGTCGATCTGTACCGCGGCATGGGCATGGAGGTGCCGCAGGATCAGCCCGGCACCAATCCCAATGACATGTCGGCCGCGCCGGTGCTGCAACGCATCGGCGTGCTGGAATAAGCGAAGCCCCGCGCGCGGCGGGGCTTCGGGGGTTGCCCAGGGTGGGTACCGACGTCACTCTTCCTCGTCCTGCCCACCTTGCTGCTGATTGCGCTGGTTGCGCTGCTGCTGTTCCTGCTGCTGTTGCTGCTGCTGGTCGCGGCCACGGCCCTGCTGCTGATCCTGCTGGTTCTGCTGGCCCTGCTGCTTCTGGTTCGGGTTCTGGTTCTGCTGTGCCATGTCCGATCTCCAAAGCCACGCGCGGAATGCGGTGGACGGGGCCATCGTCTGCAGCGAAGAGTTAATCGCGCGTTGGCGGACGGCTACACCTGTGTGTACGCGCGTGAATGAACACGCGAAAGTCCTTGCGGCACAAGCCGCTGAAGGATTCATGCGGGTTCGGCATGTCCTCATGCCATCCCCAGCGTTGCTCGTATTCATGGCGCTCGCAGCCGGAAACACGCGCTGAACGAGGCTGGTTTCCCGGCGCATGCAGGGAAGCCAGCTCTGCATTCATGGCATCACCGGTGGCACATACGCCAGGGTCATGCCCAGCAGCCACAACAGGCCCAGCACCAGCGGGATGTGCACCAGCAATTGGATGAAGGTGAAGCCCACGATGTCGCGTGCCTTCAGGCCCAGCACGCCCAGCAGCGGCAGCATCCAGAACGGGTTGATCAGGTTGGGCAGGGCTTCGGCCGCGTTGTAGACCTGCACCGCCCAGCCCAGGTGCGCCTTCAGTTCGTTGGCGGCCTGCATCACGTACGGCGCCTCGATGATCCACTTGCCGCCACCGGACGGCACGAAGAAGCCCAGCACGGCCGAATAGACGCCCATCACCAGCGCGAACGAATCGGTGCTGGCCACGTGCACGAACAGGCTCGACAGCCGGTGCGCCAGGGTCTGCCCGTCACCACCAGCGGCGTGGGTGAGGATCATCGCGATGCCGCCGTACAGCGGGAACTGGATCAGCACGCCGGTGGTACTCGGCACCGCCTTGGCCACCGCGTTGAGGAAGCTGCGCGGGCGCCAGTGCAGCAGCAGGCCCAACGAGATGAACAGGAAGTTGTAGGTATTGAGGTTGGCGATGGCGGTGATCACCGGCTTGTTGGCGAACTCGTTGAACAGCCAGCCGAACGCCAGCAGCGAGAGCAGCACGGTCAGCAGCGGGCTGTATTCCAGCCATTCGCCCGGGCGCGTGCGTCGCTGCAGCGGTTCCGGCTCGGCCTGTGCAGCACCGGGGAACGCCTCGGCGGTACGCGCACTACCCGCCGCGGGTGCCGTCAGCCAGGCGATCAGCAGCGAGACCAGGATCAGCACCGAGGTCAGCGCGATCGACTGCCACAGGAAGATGGTTTCGGTGAACGGCAGCACGCCGGTGATCTCCACCAGCCCCGGCGGCATGCTGGCCGGGTTGGCCTGCAGCTGTGCGGCCGAGGAACTGAGCCCCATTGCCCACACCGCACCCAGGCCGAGGTACGCCGAAGCACCGGCGGCGCGGTAGTCCATGCGCAGTTCGGTACGACGGGCCAGCGCACGCACCAGCAGGCCACCGAACACCAGCGAGAACCCCCAGCTGAGCAGCGAGGCGAGCATGCTGACCAGGCCCACGTACACCACCGCACCGCGGCCGGTACGCGGCACCCGGGCCAGGAAGTCGATGAAGCGCGCGACCACCGGCGCGGTGGCCACGGCGTAGCCACCGATGACCACGAAGGCCATCTGCATGGTGAAGGGAATCAGGCTCCAGAAGCCGTCCCCGAAGGCGCTCGCGGTGGCCTGCGGGGTCGAGCCGAAGCCCATCGCGGCCAGCGCGACGATGACCACGCCCAGCACCGCGAACACATACGCATCGGGGAACCACTTTTCCGCCCAGGCGGCCGAACGCAGCGCTGCGCGCGCCATCCAGCCGTCCTGTACTGCTGCCGTCGAGGCCATCGCCTACCCTCCCAGGTTCGATGGATCGATTCTGGGCGGTGGGGTGCAGGCTGTCAGCCACCTATTGGTCGTAGGTGGCGGGGTCGGATCCCTCTCCACAGGAGAGGGCTCTGACCCCGAGCCGGGTATCGGCGCGGCAGAAGGGTCAGAGCCCTTTCCCACAGGAAAAGGGATCCGACCCCGGGCAATCAACGCAGCGCCAGGTCCGCGGCGATGCCGGCAAACAGCGCGGCACCCACCCAGTTGTTGTGCAGGAACGCCTTGAAGCACGGGCCGCGTTCGCGGTTGCGGCAGATCCAGAACTCGTACACCACCAGCGCGGTGGCCACGGCCACGCCGGCCAGGTAGTACCCGCCCAGCCCGCCGCGCACGCCGACCAGCGCCATCGTGGCCAGGAACAGTGCGTACAGCACGCCCTGGATGACCAGGTCGAGATCACCGAACAGGATCGCGGTGGAGTGCGAGCCCATCTTCAGGTCGTCCTCGCGGTCGACCATGGCGTACCAGGTGTCGTAGGCGGTGGACCACAGGATGTTGCCGGCATACAGCAGCCAGCCCAGCATAGGTACCTCGCCCTGCACGGCGGCGAACGCCATCGGGATGCCCCAGCCGAACGACATGCCCAGGTAGACCTGCGGCAGATGGGTGTAGCGCTTCAGGTACGGATAGCTGGCAGCCAGGAACACGCCGATGAAGCTCAGGCCGATGGTCAGCCCGTTCAGGGTCAGCACCAGGCCGAACGCCACCAGCATCAGTACGGCGAACAGCGCCAGCGCGGCGCGGCCGCTGATCGCACCGGTGGCCAGCGGGCGCGCCTTGGTGCGCTCCACATGCGGGTCGAGCCAGCGGTCGGCGTAGTCGTTGATGACGCAACCGGCCGAGCGGGTCAGCCACACGCCGGCGGTGAACACGAACAGCGTCCACAGCGGCGGCAGGCCGCCCGCGGCCAGCCACAACGCCCACCAGGTGGGCCACAGCAGCAGCAGCGTGCCGATCGGGCGATCAGCGCGCATCAGACTCCAGTAATGCCGCCAACGCGGCGTCGCCGGCGACTGCGGCGAAGTGAGGGGGGTATCAGCCATGGCGATAGGATACTCCTGCCCCTCTGGCAGGGCTTTGCCCGTGGGGGGAGATTTGTTCGGCGAAACTGGATAGAATGCCGGTCCCGCACCGCTTCATGGCGCTGCGATGCCCGCCCCGGCACCGGCCGACGGCGCGGCGGTTCTACAACGCGCCCGTAGCTCAGCCGGATAGAGTAGTGGCTTCCGAAGCCATTGGTCGGGGGTTCGAATCCCTCCGGGCGCGCCATCTTCCCCTGTGTTGCCTGCACGCCGCCAGCCCGCGCTGGACGTTGCCACGTGCTTCATCAACACTGCGCGCATGACGCCACCGGATCTGCTGAAGCTGGCCGCGGGTGCTGCGATTCTCGGCCTGGCCACCTTGTCCACCGGCGTGAGCGTCGGTCGCACATCGCGTGGGAACCCGCTGCTCACCGCATTCCTCGCCTGTTTCGCCGCCGCCAATCTGTTCGGATTGGTGCTGCTGGGTGGCCAGGCCTGGCTCTCGCCCGACGCCGTGCGCTGGCTGCGGGTCATCGAAGTGCCTCTGGTCTATCTGCTCGGTCCACTGCTGTATGGCCATGCGCGTGCGCTGCTGACACCCGCGCAGGCCGCTGCAACACCCTTGCCGCTCGCGCATCTGCTGCCGGCTGGCCTCGCGTTCGCCATTTCCCTGTTGAACGCACTCGCGCCTTTCGAGGCCTCACCGCTGGGCGATGTGCTGTTCCAGCTCAGTTTCCACGGCTGGCTGCTGCAAGGGTGCTCCCTACCTGCTGGCCGCGCTGTGGCTCTCGCTGCGTGCGCCGCCCGCCCCGCCCGGAGCCGCCATCCAACGCAGCGGACTGCGCGGGCTGGCGATCGTGATGGCGGGATGCTGGCTTGCCAGCGCAATGAACCGGTGGCCGCCGGACGCTGCTCCACTGCTGGCCAGCATCGGGCTCAGCCTGCTGACCACCATGGGCATGTACCTGCTGGCGTGCCGGGTCGTACGCCAGCAGCTGCGCGTACGTGCGGGCACTGCGGCACCCATCATGGTGGACATGACCGCGTCCGCCGAGGATACGACCCACGCACGCTACGAGCGCTCGGGCATCGACGCAGCACAATGCGCGGCCATCGCCAGCGCGCTGACCGCATTGATGCAGGACGAACGCCTGCATGAAGCGCCCGGGCTGGATCTTCAGACCCTCAGCCAGCGCAGCGGCTGGTCACCCAACCAGGTCTCGCAGGCGCTCAACCAAGGGGTGGGCCAGAGCTTCTCCGAGTTCGTGAACAGCTTCCGCGTCGCTGCCGCGAGGGCGTGCCTGTCCGATCCGTCCGACCTCCGCAGCGTGCTGGACATCGGCCTTGCCGCCGGCTTCGGCAGCAAGTCGACCTTCAACAGCGCGTTCAAGCGCGCCACCGGACAGACGCCGAGCGAGTACCGCCGCCTCACCGCGTCCAACTGAACGTCCAATCCTTCACGCCCGGTCGAATATCCCCGGTCCGGGCGCTGCCATCACCTCCTGACCCAACGAAGGAGGTGAGGCGATGCGTTTGCGATGGATGCTAGGTGGCCTGCTGTGGATGCTGGCGGTTCCGGCACACGCCGCGGGGGTGGATGCTGCCGATGTGCTGGCCAAGGCCCGCGTAGCCAGTGGTGGCGAGCAGTGGCTGTCGGTACAGCGTCTGCAGGCGGTGGGCGAGCAGTCGGTGGGCGGCCTGCACGGGCGCTGGCAGCTCAACCAGGACCTGCGTGCCGGGCGCTATGCCGAACAGGCGCAACTGGGAGACTTCACCGTCGCGCAGGGCTTTGATGGGCAACTGTCCTGGCGGCGCGACTATGGCGGCGAGGTCGGCCTGCTGGATGGCACCGTGCCACGTCGGACCGCGCGCACGCAGTCGTGGCTGGCGACCCGTGCCTATTGGTCCAACGCCTATCCGACCACGCACTTTGCCGCGCCCCGCACCGAGGCTCTGGATGGCCGGCGCTATACCGTCCTGGCCACGAAGCCGGAGGGCGCCGACCCGATCGAGCTCTGGTTCGATAGGGGCAGCGGCCTGCTCGGCCGCGTGGTCATTGCATCCGCTCGCACACCCACCGCCACCGCACTGGAGGACTACCGGGCGGTCGAAGGCCTGTTGCTGCCCCATCGCATCATCACCGACACCCTCGATGCCCGGGGCCGTGCTGATCCGCGACTGCGCAGCGATGTACAGGTGCAGCGCTACCAGGTGGATGGCCCGGTAACAGACACCGTGTATGCACCGCCAATGATGGCCCATGACAGCTATATCGAGGATGCCAGCGGCACCACCCGCATTCCGTTCGACCTGATCAACAACCATGTCTACATCGAGGCCGAAGTGGACGGACAGCCGGCGCGATTCCTGGTGGATACGGGCGCCATCAATCTGCTGACACCGACCGCCGCCAAGCGCCTGGGGCTGACCACCACGGGCCGCCTGAGCGTGCATGGTGCCGGCGACAACGCCAGCGACCTGGGCCTGGCACAGGCCCGCCACCTGCGCATCGGTGGCGCGCACCTTGCAAACCCGGTGTTCCACATCATCGACCTCGGCCAGCAGATCAACTAGATGGGCGTGCCGCATGATGGCTTCATCGGCTACGAGACCTTCCTGCGCTTCGTCACCACCTTCGACTATGGCGCGCGCGTGCTCAGCTTCACCCTGCCGGGCCACTACCAGCCGCCTGCCAACGCGGTGGTGCTGCCGTTCGAACAGGATGACCGCGCGCCGGTACTGAATGGCGAGCTTGACGGCATCCTGCTTCGCCTGTGGCTGGACACCGGCTCACGCAACTCGCTGAGCCTGAGCAGTCCGTTCGTGCGTACCCATGGTCTGTTGGAGAAATACCACGCCAGTGAGGAGGCGGTGCTTGGATGGGGCCTGGGTGGCGCGGGGCGGGCGCGACCTGCCCGGCTCGGTGTGCTGCGCATGGGCGATATCAAGGTCACTGGTCTGGTCGGTGATCTGTCCAGCACTGACAAGGGCGCGCTGGCCCTGGCCGACTACGGCGCGATCCTGGGTGGCGGCGTGCTGCGGCGCTTCTCGATGGGCATCGACTACGGTGCCAAGCGCCTCTATCTGGTACCCAATACCGAAAGCACGCAGGCCGATGCCTTCGATCGCAGCGGGCTGTGGCTGCAGGCTGAACACGATGCACTGCGTGTGGCCGATGTGGCGCCGTCCAGCGCCGGGGCACGCGCTGGGCTGCGCAGGGATGATCGCATTGTCATGGTTTCAGGCGAGCCGATTGCCACGCGGATGCTGGCGAACTGGCGTGCGCTGTTGCGTGAGCGTCCGGTTGGGACGCGCGTGGGCATCCGTTATCTGCGCGATGGCCGGCAGGTGGATACCGATCTGGTACTGGCGGACCGGGTGGCTGCGGGATGGCGTGCCGATTGAGTCAGAACTGGCGCTATCCCTGCGGAGCACCCGCCACTCACGTGGCGGATGCTCACGCACCACAAAGGCAGTTCCAACTATTTGTCTCTTAAGAAGTTCCTCGGCCGAGCACCAAGTCTGATGATTTTTCGCGCTGCACCAAGGTAGAAGTCACTGAATACAAATGAGAAGGCGGCAGCTGTATAGAAGACAAGTAGTGCCCCAGGAATGGGAATCGCGCGAACGAAGCTATCGCATTCGAGGTTGCGGGCGACCAGCAACCCAATCATGAACATCTCGGCCAGGAAAGCCATAGCGAATGCGAATCGCACTCGCCCAACCTCAACCGACAGAATTCCCCTCCCCGCCAGTTCGAACTTGGAATACACAAGCAGCACCAGCAATGCGAAAAAAAGAGCAAACATGACTGCTGGAGAGTACCCAACGACTGGACAGCCCATATTCATCATGGACGCAATCAGCGCGCAGCAGATCGCCAACGCTCCAACTGCAGCTGCGCCCTTCATGCACCTTATGAAAATCAGTTCGCGGGACATTGGCATTTGCTGTAGTTTGACCTCAGATACCGAGCTGGTGCTGGCGGGCCGCGTGGCTGCGGGATGGCGTGCCGATTGAGATCGCGCAGACCGCTGTGGGGCACCCGCTGCGCATGCAGTGGGTGCCGCTGAGCGGGGGTGACCGAGAATCTCGCACAGCGGCGGCAACGTCAGGGAATGAATGACGCGGTGCGATGTTCGCAACCGGCTGCATCCCGTACCACGATGGAGTACTCCGTGTCCGCACTGGATTGGCCGGGCAGGAACACGCCATCACCATCGAACAAAACGCTCTGCTGTTCACCCTGCCCGATCGACAGCCCGATCGCTCCCGGTGTGATTTCCTCAAGGATCACGTTGTAAGGTCGCCAGGCATCCTCGCCTTTACGCCTCATCTCTGCGCGAGCGGTCCTTGAGTTCAACCTGCGTCTCTCATCCACCCACAGCTGAAGCGGCTGATCAGCGTTGTGGGTGATCTGGAAGCGCCCGTAGGTCAGTCCGTCGACTCTCTCGGTGCCGACGTAGGTGAAATGGGCCGGTGGACACTTCGTGGTGCGGTTCGGATGCGCCGCACAGGATGTCAGTGCAACCACGAGGCAAAAGGCAGTCAGGCGCTTCATGGGTTCGAGGCCTGATGTGGGTTGTTGTCGCGGCGGCATGCGACGGTGAGGGCAACCAGCACTACGCCCCAGAGCGGCGTGAGCAGCACGACGCTCATCACCATCAGCGAAACCGCTACCTGCCAGAGCAGCGATGGCCTGAATCCGCTGAATCTATAGGCTTCCAGTACAAGCACCACGACCTGGGCCAGAAGGCCCGCAAGCAGCCCCAAGCCAGCCCCCTTGGCAAGCCGCCTGATCGTCAGGCGGCCAGCGGCGGGAACCCGTGCGCCAATTCCCAGCAACAGAAGGCTGACGGCCCATACAGCCAGAAGAAAACCTGATGTGAGTCGAAGGCGTAAAGCGCCCTGCCCACAAAGTGCAGGAACAGCCAGAGTGCTCCACACGACACCGCGTAGGCCAGCCCGTACCGAAGAATCTGCCTGGCTTTCATCTTGTACCTCTCCGAGGGCGTGCAGGCCGATCGCGTTCTTTGGTGGAGGAGCGCGGGAGCTCATGCACCTTGCATCCCGCTTGGCGCCCTACTCGCGCAACGCATCGCGCAGCGCTCGAGAGTACCTGCCTACCTCCAGCGTTCGCAGCTGGGCCAGTGGAATCCGATACCTCCTGAACAGTGCGGCCAGTTCTCTTGCAAGCCCCTGGAGCGGAGCGCGTCGAACAATATTGATGAGACCTTTTCCAAGGTATCCAAATTCATCTTCATACTAGACGCCGAATTCGAGTTTCTTAAGGCCAGGCTGGCACTGAGAAGAAGATTGCGACTGCCGGCCCACAGCGGGCATCTGCGCCCCCCAACAGTGGAGGTCATACGGAGAATATCTGAAAATCACTATCTGCATATTTCCCGCGCCCTGCCGAGAACTGCCGCGCTTGCCCGTCCGACTTCGAGCTTTCGTATCAATCCAGCACATTCAGGCCGATCCCCAGTTTTCGCTCCATAGATCACGGGCTCACCCTTCCTATCTACTCCGTCCAAATAGAGCACTGCGCAATCACCAGCGATCGTACCAATGCGCACCGCACGAACCTTCTCGATACTGGCGTCTGGACCGGCTGCACCCTCGCACATCCCACCGTAATACGCACTACTCAGTTCCGCGTAGATGGGTTTCAGCTGCAGCTCCCCTAAGCGGTCATTCTCGCATGCGCTCAGGGCGAGCACACAGACGGACGCGACAGACAAAGCGCGCAGGAAGAAGCCTTTGGCATCGAGAGAACTCTTGAGCAACCCCGATTTCCTTTGACTGTTTTCCATTACCTCCCCAGAACGATCTGCTCGAACGCATTGGTCGCGCTGCGCCGATCTCCCTTGCGGTTGCCGAGCGCGCCATTGGTCGCACACCTGGCGTCATCCGCCAGGCAGTAGGCGGAGCTCGGCGCTTCAGCGCACTATAGCGCCGCCGAGCATCGACCGAATACATTGGCGGGCTTCTCCCGAAGGCTCACGGCAACCACCCGTTGCTTCTGCTCACCGCAGCCCCCCATCACCCCATACATGATGAGAAGTCCCTTGTCGTTGACGTAGCCGATGAACTTGCCCCTACTTTCATCCGAAGCGGCCCTGACGAAGTAGACGCTCTCCCCGGGCGCTGGCTTCAGGTCACTCAACGGCATTGGACCGATCTTCCCTTTAACCTCTGATGCCGATACCACGGCCAGCGAATGCTTCAACATCCACTCCGCAATGGCTGCTTCACTATCAGGATCAAGCGTGGAAATGCGGTCAAGCGGCAGAGTCGTTGAATTGCCAGGGAAAATCGCATCGGACGAAACATCTACCCAGTCCGACTTCCATTCCGTATGTTGAAACTGGTGAATGCTGCAGCCCCCTAGCATTGGCAAGAGCAGCACCGCTGCACGCAAGATACCAGCCTTCGGCATAGACATGAAAGCCCCAGAAAGGGCCGGCCAAATGCTAATTATCATCTGCAACCCGTTCTGCAAAATGATCTATGATTTGTACCTCGTGCCCAAGATGGCATGTCATTTCTTGACTTCCCTATCATGGGCTGGCGCTTGGCGTGTCGCTACTCTGCCCCGGGTTTGCGGCAGCGTGCGTAGTCGAAACACCCGGCCTGCGCGCATAACTGTAATCGGGATCCCGGCAAGCGCGCACGATCGGACTTCGTGCGTGCCTGATCGCGCCGGGGAACCAGCACAGCACCAGCACCACCGCACAGATCATTCCCAGCCGCGCCCATTCACCCGCGACACTGGCCCCGATCAGCGGCAATGCTGCCACCAGGATGATGACCTGTGTGTACAGAAGATAGAGCGTGTACGTGCCCAACCGCGGGTCTGAACGAAGCTCGACGCGACACCCCCGGCAGGACGTCTTCGCTTGACGCTTTCCAGCAAATCGCAGGGGGAAGCTCTGTCCGCTAGCGCCACAAAGTGGGCAGATGAAGGTCATCAGGCGCATCGGTAGAACCTCTTTTCGGAAGTTTCCATCACCAGGCTCCATCTGCGGCGTCGACCATACGCACCACATCATCAAACCTTGGGTCCTGGCACATCATCTCCAGTGGTGTCCGATCAAGCTCATTTTCGGCGTGTGGGTCTGCACCGCACCAGAGGAGATAGGCTGCTGCCGCAACGCTGCCATGTGCCACCGCGCTTGCCAGCGGCGTCAGATCAAGATCACCACGCACATCGATGTTGGTCACGAAGGGCATCAATGCGCTGAGGAGGGCCACATCGTTGTAATAGGCCACCACATGCAGGGACGTGTCCTCATAGGCCCCTTGGGTCTCCGGACAAGTCAGCACCGTATCGCCGAAGTCAGTGTCGACACTGAGCCGGGAAAGCAGTTCGCTGAGTACAGGATCGATGATGTTCATCGGGCTGCACGCACGGTAGAGCCCATTGCGTTGGCCCGATGGTGATCCGTCCTGTAATCCATCCCTCCGTCAGCTCCGTGTCGACCTAGATGCCCCGCAGCCCGCACCCACTCAAGCCAGGCGGAGCGTGCGTCGTGGAGCGATACCCTCAACAGATCACTCCGCACCCACGATGGATTCGCGTGGAAATGAAAATTCCGTCCCCATCCGGCGTATCCGTCTGCTGTTGCCCCCGGTGATCGATAGCTCGATCGCCCCGGGAAGCTCTGCTCAGGAATCATGATTTGACAGGAATCAACCGGCCTTCCCAAGTGCCCTCTACTAGAAGTGCAATCTCTGCGCCGACAGAGGCCTCAATGAAGACCAAGGTGTCACCATCGACAATTTCCCGGGCAGCCACTGGGTCTAGACCAAGGAGGAAGCAACACCGCTGGAATTCAAAGGAATCATCCTTTCGATTGAAGACCTTAAGATCGAGCACGACATTCTGGCTAGAGAAACCATCAATGCTCGCCTTCCTGACTCGACCAAAGACCAAATCATAGGATCCCTGCACAGAGTCATCGAACAGAGAAACAGTCACTCCGGACACCGGATCAAGACGAATTCCAGCTAACTGGAGATCATGAATATCAATACTCACAAGTTCCTTCTCTTTGGCCAATGCTACAAGCTGGCTCAACAGCTGCAATCTCTGCCCCGCCCGCAAGCACACCAACAGAACGCTCGCAAATGAAATTCCCACTTCCCTATTCCCGCCTCAGACCCACTCACTTAAGAATCTTCAAAGCGCTCCTGAGCACCCTCCGAAGACCTTGGCAGGCCTCTTATTCAGGCTCACAGCAACCACTTCGATGCACTTGCTCCCCACAACGTCCCATTACCCCGTACAAGATGAGAATTCCATTGTCATTCCCATCTATTGACATACGACCGGTAGCCGAAAGCCCACGCCCATCCTCTGCGCACCATGTGAGCCTGGGGACTTAGTGCGTAGCTGGACGTTGTTAGCCCTCAATCGGCAAGTGACCTCTCTCTCCCTATCGTTTACTACCGCATCGTTGAGCTGCTATGCGGGCCGCTTGCTCAAGTTCAGAGTCCGCGCCTCTCACCCCCTTCAACGCGGCACTCTTGAGCCATGCGTATGCCTCACTTGATGACGCGCAGTCCTTCTTGTCCTTCAACATGAAGAACACGTTGTACTGTGCAATCGGGTGCCCCAGTGCTGCGGCATAGACAAGCCACATGTGGGAGCTGCCAGCCGTGCCTCTGCCCTCAAAGTGGCGTGAGATTCGAAACGCTGCCTCAGCGTCGCCCGCGTCTGCGCGGCCAGTCAACGCAAGTAGCTGCTTATCATCAAGCTCAGCGCCACTATCCGTCGCGATCGAGCCGTCAAGCTCAACCACCGGCCTTTCCGGCTGAGGGGGCACCTGTGCATTTACATACCCTGCACCCACCAGATACAGGAGAAGACCAGTCTTCTTGAACATGCTCATTTGACCCCACCCTCCTTCATGAAATTCACCCACTCTCCAGGATTGCTTTTATCTTTCTTCCCTTCAGGTGTTTTTCCATAGTTTCCTTGATCCGGATACAAAGGATCGTTCTTTGCCCAGGTGTACTCGGTAGGCGCCTGAATCGTCATATTCAGCGCCTTAGATAGCTGCTGAGCTGGGATCGGCCCACCATTTACCGACTTACCTGTTCGACAGGAATAGAGCCTGATATACAGATACTTTGAAAGATCTGCATCGCGTCGAATTGACTGCGCCAGCGATTCAACAGACATGCTTCTACCATCCGGCCCTATGAAGTTATTTCCGTTGTGGTGAATGCTAATGGTAAGCATATTCGGGGGCGACGGAATCATTTTATTGCCCAGATAAGAATCAGGATTGTCGTGGGGTGGAATATAGTTTAGGTCGGTGAGCCCGTGAGGGTCGACCCGCCTTGCCGGGGAAGCGCTAGCGTACCCATAGGTCGAGATCCCCCCCATCAACCCAATCGGATCACTCTGCGAATACCGCCCCACCGCCGGGTCGTATTCCCGCTGATAGTTGTAGAACAACCCACTCGCATCCGTGGCCTGCTGGCCTGGGAAGCGCAGCGCCAGCTCGAACGCCACACCATCCCCGTCCGGGTCTGCACTCGGAATCTGGTTGCCGAACACCTCGCTCTTGTTGCTCCACTCCCAGATCGAGACATTCCGTACCGGATCGATCACCACGCGCGGCGTGCCCAGATGATCCGGCTGCACGTAGGCCAGCTCCGGCACGCCGGTAGCCGGCGTGTTGATCAGTGCCACCGGGTAGTTGTCCAGCCAGATGGCCTGCTGCTGCGCCTGCCCCGTGGCCGAGTAGTTGCCCAGCCACTGCCCCGCCTCGTCGTACAAGGTGATCTGAGCCGCGCCGGCGGCCGCGGAGCGCAACACGCGCTCGCCGCGATGGTTGTAACCGTAGCTTTCCAGCACCGCATTGCCCTGCTTCACCGCGTTCATGCGGTTGGCATCGTTGTAGATGAACGACTTGCCGCCGATGCGGGTGGTGTTGCCCACCGCGTCATGGTCGCGCGCTTCGCCGTCCACGGCGGTCAGCCGGTGGCTGGTTGCGGGATAGGTGTAGCTGGCCGTGCCTGCCGAGGTGGTCAGCGCGGTGCGATTGCCGGTGGCGTCATAGGCATAGGTTTCGATCGGCGTGCCGGTCGTACCGTCCTGGGTCTGGGTCAGGCGACCCACCGTGTCGTAGGCGTACTGGGCCAGCACCGTCGAGCCTGCGCCGTTCTTCAGCTCGGTGACCGAACCGACCGGGTCATAGCCGTAGCCCAGCGACAGGCCGCCTGCGGCTGGGTCATGCACCGCCTGCGGGCGGTAGTCGAGGTCCAACGGACGCTGCAGCTGGCGGCCGTTGCCGTAGGTCCAGCCGGTGGCCGGGCCGAAGGCCGCGTAGGTCACGTTGTTCACCACGATCTGGCGCGCCTGGCCGGGGCGGGTCAGGCCGATCTGACTGATGCGGCCCTGGGCATCACGCACGTAGTCGGCCACGCTGCCGTCGGGGTAGGTCAACGCAGTCAGGCGACCCGACTTGCTGTAGGCGTAGCGCAGCGTGCTGGCGACACCATTGATCGTCTGCACTTTACGGGTGACCTGGCCGAAGCGGTCGTGGCAGTACTGGGTGCTGCCATTGGCATGCAGCACCTGCCCAAGCCGTCCCTTGGCGAAGCGCTCGTCGGCGGCACAGGCGGCAGGCGCCACGTCATAGCTGTAGCCCACGTCCAGATTGGGGTTCGGATAGGCGATGCCGATCAGGCGGTTGAGCCCATCGTAGTGATAGGTGGCGGTGACGCCGCGTGCATCGGTGGCCGTCTTGCGGTTGCCGGCGGCGTCCACGGTGAAGCTGCTGGCGCCACTGTCCGGGCTGACCTGCCCGGTCAGGTCACCGAACCCGTTGTAGGCATAGGTCGTATGCAGGCCCTTCGGGTCGGTGACCTGGGTGACCTGGTCCAGCGCGTCGTACTGGCTGCGGATCTCCGCCGCGACGCCACCAACGTCCTGCAGGATTTGCGCCAGGCGGTTGAGCGGGTCGTACTGCTGGCTGGTCACGCGCTGCAGTGCGTCGGTCACCGTCTGCGGGTTGCCGTTGGCATCGTAGGTAAAGCCGGTAGCGTGATTGCCTGCGTCCTTCAGTGCGGTCAGCTGGCCGAGTGTGTTGAACGTCCGTGCCAGGGTACGGCGCAGCGTGCCGCCTGCATCCAGCGTGTCTTCCTTGAGGCGATTGCCGGCGTTGTCCAGCGCATAGTGAATGGTGTTGCCCGCACTGTCCGCGATATCCGTCAGCCGCTGGGCGGCGTCGTAGACATAGGTGACGCTGCTGCCGTCAGGCTCGGTGACCTGTTGCACCTGGCCGGTCGGCCAGTAGCTGATCTGGGTCACCCGATCCTCGGCTGTGGTGGCACCGCGCACGGTGACCGAGGTCGGCCAGCCGCGCGCATGGTAGGTGTAGTCGGTGACCACGCCGTTGGCATCCTTGACCGACAACGGCCGTCCGAACGCGTCGTAGGCCAGAGTCTCGACCGTCTGGCCCAGCGCATTGGTCACGCTGCGCAGGTCGCCCTTGCGATAACTGCAAGCACCATTGGCCGCGCATCCCGCGTCGTCCGCAGTGTAGTAGGCATAGGTGGACACATCCGCCACATCACTGCGTGGGCCATCCACGCTACGCAGCAGTCCCACCAGCGGGCACTCCGGCCCTTCGGCCTCACAGTAGGTCTGCGTGGTGATGCGGGTATCACCGGTCACCCTGTCGCGCACGGTGATGGTGGTCGGCTGGAGGCGTGCATTGCGCGCGATGCGGATCTCACGGTTACCGACGGTCTGCTGCACCAGCCGATTGCTGTCCATGGCCACGCGCGTTTCGCTGACGCGCTGATCCGGAGTACCGGCCGCTTCGGTGGTGGTGGTCACGCTGACGGTGCCTGCGACAGCGTCGCTGGCCTCCGCATAGGCGTAGTTGGTGACGACACCACGGCGGTCGGTCGCCGACTGCAGCCGACGCCGGAAATCGGTGCCCTCGGGCAGATAGGCGTGTGTGATGCTGCCATTGCTTTCGGTGATGCCATTGACCTTGCGCGGAAGGCCACTGCTGCCGGTGGCAGTCAATGCGTACGTACTCTGCTTGCCCAGCGCGTCGGTGACGATGGTGGTGCCTGCCGGGGTGTACTCCAGGCGCACGCCATCAATGCCCACGTCGGCTTGACTGCAATCACCGGAATGGCGGCTGCAGCTGACCCGCCCCTTGGCGTCATAGCCAAACCAGCTGTAGCGCCGGGTGTCTTCGGCGGTCACGCCGGTCAGGTAGCCCGGGAAGCGTGTGTCCTCATAGTGGTATGTACGGCTGGCGCCGTCTGCATAGGTCGCAGTGGTCAGCTCGCCAGCAGGAGAGTACGTGTAGCTCACCACAGGCTGGCCGGCGACCACCAGGGCCGAGATCAGCGAATCGTCGCCCGGCGCGAGATACTGGACGTCTACGCGCCGACCGGTTGAATGGGTGATGCTGAGCAGGCGACCACGGCTGTCGTGTGCATAGGTCAGCGACGTTCCGTCTTCGAAATCGCGGCGCTGCATCAAGCCATCAGCATCAAAATGAATGCGCTCTCCGGCACGTGAGAGTTGCCAGTTGGTGCCCTGCTGGACCGCGCGATCGCCGCTTCCGTCCATGGCTTCGTAGCTTGCCCCCACTTTCTGGAATGCGGTCTGCCCGCCATCGGCGCCGATCAGCCCAACTTTCAGTTCGGGGCTGGGAGGGAAGGTGGAATCGTCTACGCCTGCGGTAAGCCGCAGGTTGTGGGAATGGGTCCAGCCCGTGCCCAACGCGCCGCCCGCCGTGCTTGTCAGGGAGTGATAGTGGCGTTGGAAGCTCACCCATCCAAGGTTGAGATCCGGCTCAGGCTGGGATTTATCGCCAGTGGTCGGGTCACACGGGTTACCAACAGGACACTGCTGCGGCGGCAGCGGCGCGCTTGTGTAGGAGAGCATGGGCGACATGTGCGGCTCGTCCTGCTGGACCAGTGAGCACATCTGCAGGGCCTCATTCCACGTCAGGGACGGTCGATTCGGACAAAGCGCCGTTCTGGCCCGGCGCACACGCTCCCACCCCACTATCGACGAGCATTCTTGGGTGCTCTGATGATAGAAGTTCAAGGTGTAATGGAAATCCTTCTCCTCGTTGGTGACGCTACCGTCGTCGCCCCTGCCAAGTCCAAGGAGCTCCACCCAAGGATCCTCCGTGAGTGAAGTCGCCGGGCACTGCGGGTCGCTGACGCGGGTAGCGAGGATCACGCTACGAATCTGATCTTCGGAGGAGTACTCCTGCCCTGAGTGGATGTAGACCCAGTCGGTAGTAACGATCTTCTCGGGTCTCACCCGGTAGTCGTAGATGACCTTCTTTCCAAGGACGCGTTGGCGTTTGACATGCCAATCGAAGGGTTTGTCCTTTTCGTACTGGGAAAAGAGCGACTTGATGTCCTTCTGCACCGCCGCTTCGGTGGCTCGCGGCTGGCCCATCGACAGGTAGCTCTCCCACTTCTTCTGCACCTCCTGCGCCTGCGCAGCCCAAGGAGCCAAGCTCCCTAGCGCGATCATCGCCAGTGCGGCACACGAAATGGTCTTCAGTCGTTCCAACATCCCTGTTCTCCTTCCTGGACGAACGCAGCACCGGCAGGAACGAGAACGTGGGGCTAATGCCTCGCCACGTCATGCTTCGGATCGTCCCTAGCCCGGAATGCGGCCTGACCGCACGGGGAACGTTATCTCCGATGTGGTTTACACATTCAAGTCAGAAACTGTGGAGTGGGTCGGATTTCAGAGTTTTCTGATGCAGGAGGGCGTGTCGAAAATGCAGCCGAGCGTGGGCTCGGCTCTACAAGGCGAATGCTTCCAGAAACAGAAACACCGGGCAGTGCCCGGCGTCTCCGTCACAGCGTGGAAGGGTGTAAACCTCAATACTTACCGTCGAACGCGAAGATCGGCTTGCGCGTCTTCCACGCACCAGCAGTAAAGTCCGGGAACTCCAGCGTCTGGAAGCTGTTGGCGATCGACTGCTCGCTCAACGGGGTGATCGCACTCCAGGTCACCGCGTCGTAGATGTCGATCGGCATCGGTGCCTTGGCCTTCAGTGCTTCAACAAATGCATGGATGACGAACCAGTCCATGCCACCGTGGCCGGCGCTGGCGGCGGTGTCGGCATTCTGCTTCCACAGCGGGTGTTCGTACTCATCCTGGTACTTCTTGAACTCCTCCCACTGGTGCGGCGGGCTGCGGCCTTCGATGTGGATCGAATGGTTGACGTCCATCCACAGGCCCTTGGTGCCCTGCACGCGGAAGCCCATCGAGTACGGGCGCGGCAGCGAGGTGTCGTGCTGCAGCAGGATGGTCTCGCCGTTCTCGCAGGCCAGCGTGGTGGTGACGATGTCGCCCAGCTTGAACTTCACCTTGGTGCTGGGGTGGGTGGTGCCGCCACTCTTGGCCACGGTGTATTCGTGCAGGCCACGCGCCTTGGTCGCGAAGGCGTTGATGTGAGTGAAGCGGTTGCCACGGTTGATGCCGGTGTACATCGCGCATGGGCCGATGCCGTGGCTGGGATACAACTCGCCGTTGCGCTCCACCGAATGCTCGGTGCGCCAGCGTGCTTCGCTCCAGCCCTTGGGACCGAACTCCACGCCGCTGTCGTAGGGCTGGTTCGAGTCGCCGGAATTGAACTTCACGCCGCGCAGGTCGTGCTGGTAGCCGGCCTGCAGATGCACCAGTTCGCCGAACAGCCCCTGGCGCACCATCTGCAACGCCGCCATCACGTCGCGACGGTAGCAGACGTTCTCCAGCAGCATGTACGGGGTGCCGGTACTCAGCTGGGTCTTCAGCACGTCCCAGTGGTCCTGCAGGGTGATGCCGGCCACCACTTCGCAGCCGACGGCCACGCCGGCCTGCATCGCGGCTATCGACATCGGTGCGTGGTATTCCCACGGCGTGGCGATGATCACGCCATCGATGCCCTTCTGTTCCAGCAGGCGCTTCCACGCGTTGGTGTCGCGGTCCTGGCCATAGGTCTTCGGCGCGGGCTTGCCGGCCTTCGCCACCATCTCTGTGGCACGGCCCAGCATGATCGGCTCGATGTCGCACAGGGCAACCACTTCGACGTCGTCGCGACGCACCAGCTCCTTCAGCAGCACCAGCCCGCGCATGCCGGTGCCGATCATGGCCAGACGCACCTTGCGTCCGCGTGCCCAGGCGGGGGTCTGCGGCAGCAGGCTGCTGGCGGCAACAGCGGCACTGGCCGCGATGAATTCCCTACGCTTCATGGCAAACATCTCTCCTCTTGGCAGCGTGCCGGCCGCAGCCGGCACGCCAGGTCACGCAAACGGAATTACTTGAACCGGTAGCCGATGGTCACACTGTAACCACGGCCGAAGATGGTTGCGTAGTCACTGGAGTCACCCAGGAAGCTGTTCGGATCGTAGAACGGCAGGCGGTTGAACAGGTTCTTGACGGTGAAGCTCAGGTTCCACGCATCGTCCGGGCGCCAGGTGACGCTCATGTTGGCGGTCCACCACGACGGTGCACCATCGCACTTGCTCTTCTGCAGGGCCAGGTAGCCGCCGGTGCAGGTTTCCTTGTTGTTGCTCTCTTCGTCGATCTGGTCGGTGGCCCACTTGGTGCCGCCCACGTAATTGACGAACATGCTGGTGGTCACCTGCTTGTAGGTCCAGTCGGCATTGAGCGTGGCGCGCAGGCGCGGATTGTTGTAATAACCCACAACGTCGCCGTAGTACCAGCCGTTCTCCGCGTCCATGTAGAAGCGGTTGCGGTTGGCGATGGTGGCGGCCAGGCCGATGTTCAGGTTGCCCCAGTCGCCCAGCGAGAAGCGGCTGCGCGCATCGATGTCGAAGCCGTCGATCAGGGTCTTGCCGCGGTTCTTGTACTGGCCGACCACGCTGGCCACGTTGCCGGCGGAGTAGCCCGGCAGAGTGGCCGGGCAGCTCACGCCGCTGGCCGGATCGGCGCACATTGCCGCCAGCTGGGCCAGGTTGGCACGGTCACTGTCGGTGATCGGCGAGCGCGACATCGAGATGATGTCTTCCATGCGGCGATAGTCCGGCGCGACGATTTCGTTGTTGCGGTAGATGAACCAGTAGTCGGCCGACACCGACAGCCAGCTGGCCGGCTCGTAGACGAAGCCGAGGGTGGCGATCTTCGCCTTCTCCGGCTTCAGGTCCTTGTTCGGCTGGGTCATGCGCGCCACGGTGCGGCTGCAGTCGACGTTCAGCAGGGTCTTGCCGAGGTCGACGTCACCCGGCCGCTGCGACTTCAGCAGCAGGTTGGCGATGGCGTTGGTCTCGCCGCAGCGCAGTTCGTCACGGAAGCCACCGAGCTGGGCGAACACGCCGCCGTTGCCGGACTCGGCCAGGCTCGGTGCGCGGAAGCCGGTGGAATAGGTGCCGCGCAGCATCAGCTGATCGAACGCCTGGTACTTGAAGCCGATCTTCGGCGCGATGTTGGCGCTGAAGTTCGGGTACTTGTCCACGCGCACCGCCGCATCCAGCTCCAGCTTGTCGGTGATCGGCGCCACGGTCTCGGCGAACAGCGCGTAGGTGTTGCGCTTGCCGTCGAACCACGAGCCGCCCTGCTGGGTGATCAGGCCGTTGGCTGCATCGGCGTTGCCCGGGGTGTAGAAAGTTTCGCGGCTGGCGTTGAAGCCGAATGCGGCGCGCATCTCGCCGGCCGGCAGCTGGAACAGCGGGCCTTCGATCTTGCCGTCCAGGGTGTGCAGGCGGGTCCACGACTGGATGTCGAAGGTCGGGAACGCTTCACGGATCAGCGCGGCGTTGGCGTCGCTGATCTCGCCGAACTTGTACGCCGGATGGTCGGAGATGATCACCCGACCGGTACCTGGATCGATCGTGTACGGGCCGAAGGCCTTCTCGAAGCCCTTGGTGTTGACGTTGATCGTCTGGTAGGTGGTGGAGTGGGTACCCGCGCTGGCGAAGGCGGTTTCCCAGTTCCAGTCACCCCGGTTGCCACGCGCACCGGCCAGCACGCGGTAGCTCTTGTCGGTATTGCGCTGGCCGAAGTAGTTCGGACCGGCATCCTGCAGCAGGTAGTTCAGGCCGACCACCCCGCCCATCATCGCCTTCAACTGCGGACTGGCATGGTTGTATTCGTTGTTGGGGCCCAGGAACGGGTACAGGAACTGGTTGACGGTGTTGCCGGTATTGCGCGAGAACCAGCTGGTCGGGTTGCCGGTGGTGGTGCCGTAGGTGCGCGGCGTGCCACCGTTGGCGCGCAGGTCGATGTCGGTGTAGGTCGCCTCGGCGAAGATCTCGGTGCTCTCACCCACCAGGAAGGTGCCGTTGAGGTAGGCGGTGTTGCGCTCGGACTTGGCACCGGCATCGATCTCGTTGTTCATCCAGGTTTCCCAGACGCAACGCGGACCGGCCGCTTCACTGGTCAGCACGTTCCTGCAGCCCGGCGCAGCTTCCTGCACGCGGCGGCCGGTGACCGGATCGAAGGCGAAGTAAGTGCCCGGATTGAATTCACCCGGCTTGCTGCCCACGCCCAGGCGCAGGTTGTTGAGGTAGTTCGGATTGTTGACGTAGTACTGGTCGGGCCGCTTGTCGTAGAAATCGCTCAGCGGAATCGCGTCGCGACGGTACATGTTGACCGCGCCATAGATATTGAAGCGGTTCTCGGCCAGGTCACCGAAGCCGGCGGTGATGCTGGCCTGGCGCTCACCGTAGGAATCGATGCGCGAGGAGGTGTCGTTGGTGAAGCTGATCTCGGCACCCTGGAAGTTGCGCTTGGTGATCACGTTGATCACGCCGGCCACCGCGTCGGTACCGTACACGGCCGACGCGCCGTCGGTCAGCACTTCCATGCGCTCGATGGCCGCCGCCGGGATCGCATCGATGTTGACGAACTGGGTCTGGAAGCCGGCCGGCGCACCGTAGTACGACAGGCGGCGACCGTTCAGCAGCACCAGCGTGCCCTGGGCGCCGAGCCCGCGCAGGTTGGCCTGCGAGGCACCATCGGAACCGGTGAACAGCGAGCGCGCGTCCTGCTGCGCAGGGCGTGCGGCCGGCAGGTTGTCGAGCACCTGCAGCAGCGTGCGCGCACCCATGTTCTGGATGTCCTGCTTGCTGATCACCTGCACCGGCGAGGCGGTTTCAACGTCGGTGCGGCGGATGTTGGAGCCGGTGACCTCGATGCGGGCCAGGTCGGTGGCGTTGTCCTTGCTCTCCTGGGCGAAGGCAGGAGCGGCAAGCGAGAACAGCGCGCCGGCAATGGCCAGCGTCAGCGGAGCGATCGGGCGGCAGGGGGGGCGGTGGTGGCGGGCGGGCAACATCGGGGTTCTCTCCTGGCAAGGGTGCGGCGCAACTGAGTGAGCGCGTGGGCGTTCGGCGGGCAAAACGCTCCCGGGCCACGGCCATGAGGGCCGTAGTCGGGATGGGGCGGGGGAGGAGCGGTGTTACGTGGGGGTCATGGGGCGACGATGCTGGCGGAGTCGCCCTCCTGGCCGATCAGTACGGCGTTGGCCCAGTTGGCACAGACCTGGGCGGGTTGGCTGCCCTGCGCACCCAGCGTGCGCAGGCTCAGGGTGGAAAGGCCACGGATGTCCAGCTCCGGCTTGACCACGCCGGGCGCCTTCACCAGGCCGCTGTCGTACAGCAGGCGGTTGTCGCCCCATACCTGGAACTGCAGGCCGCCGGCGTTGCGGCAGGCGTCGTCGATGCCGAGGTCGGCACGCAGCAGGTGCCAGCCGCCCTGCAGGCGCAGGTCGATGCGGCTGCTGGCGCCGACGCCCAGGCCACGGCGGAACTGCAGGCCGTTCATGCGCATGCCGGCGTCGCCACGGAAGGACTGGTCGGTACGCAGCTGGCTGGCCAGCGCGGCCGGCACCGGCAGCTCGGAGAGATAGCGCTGCCGGGCCGGTCGCTCCGGTTCCTGGTGTTCGAGAATGTGGAAGGTGGACAGGGCGATCGGGCCGACATCGCGCGGCTGCAGTGCATCGAACGCGCGGGCGCTGCCCTGTGCGGCGGTGACCATCGGGTCGGTGCTGCTGGCGCCGTCGCCTTCGGGGTTCTGCACGCTCAGCACGCGGAAGCGCAGCAGGCGGCCGGCGTGGGCCGGGAAGTCGATGCGCTGCACGCCTTCCTTCAACTGCAGGCGGCCACGGGCGATCGGCTCGCCCCACTCACCGTTGCTGTCGCCCAGGTAGACCTCATAGTCACGTACCTGCCCGTGCTTCCAGTTCTTGTCATTGCGTGGCGCGATGTCGATGCCATCGATCATCTTCCGCTCGCCGAAGCCGATCACCCACTCGTGGGCGCCGGTGCGCACGGCCTGGTTGCGCACGCTGCGGAACCAGGTGACCGGATCGTCGTCGAAGGCGTTCTCCAACGCATGGCCAGGCTCTTCGGCCGGGCGGTTGACCACCAGCAGGCTGTCGGCCGGCAGTTCGCGGCCCAGCACCGGTGCGGCCGGATAGGCATCATCGGTGGCTGCGGCAGCGACTGCGAAGTCCAGCTGCAGCTGCAGTGGCTGGCGGATATCCTGGGTGGCAGTGCGCACATGCACGGTGCCGCGGCGGTCCTTGGCATCGAAGTACCAGCCCTCGTTGGCGCTGTTGAAGGCGGCAGCATCGGCCAGCGCCGGCAGCGCGCGGCCACCGGCCTGCACCGCACGTGGTGCCTGCCGGCTGAGTACGCGCAGGCCGTAGCGGCGCTGCGCCAGCTGGCCGTTGTACTGGCCCTGCACGGCGTCGATCTGCACCTGCACCGGGCCACTGCCCTGCGCCGGCGCCTGCACGCGGATTACCTGCGTGCTCGACTCGCCCTGCTGATAGCGGCGCGTGTTGCCATCGTCTTCGTACAACGTGTACTGCGAGTCGCCCTGCGGGTACAGGTCGAAGGTCACTTCATCGAGCGGTTTTTCGCCATCGAACAGCATCGACGGGTACATCGGCAGGATCGCACCGGCACGCACGAACACCGGCAGCGTGGCCAGGTCCACCTGGCGGTCGAGCTGGCGGCCATCGGCGGCGGCCTGCACGCGACGGCCATCCCAGTAGTCGATCCAGCCGCCGGCCGGCAGGTGGATGTCGCGGCGCCAGCCACGGCTGGCGGCCTGGCTGCGGTACACCGGCGCCACCAGCAGGTCGCGGCCGAGCAGGAACTGGTACTTGTAGGTTTCATCCTGCGCATGCGGATCGCGCGGGTTGTCCCACATAAGGCCACGCACCGGCGGTGCACCGGTCTGCGCGGCCTCGTGCACCAGCCCATACATGTATGGCGTCAGGCGCATCTTCAACTTCAGGTAGTCGCGGTTGATGCTGCGGTAGGGCTCGTCGTACCACCACGGGTGCTTGCGCGCGTTCGACGACCAGCCGCTCATGCCCATCAGCACCGGCGTGAACGCCTTCCACTGCAGGTCGCGGGTGAAGGTCTCGGCGCTTCCGCCGAAGATCGCATCCACATCGCCGCTGGCGTAGGCCATGCCGGACAGGCCCGAACCGACCAGGGTCGGCACGTGCCAGCGGATGTAATCCCAGCTGCTGCTCTGGTCGCCGGTCCATGCCACCGCGTAGCGCTGGATGCCGGCCCAGCCCATCACCGTCCACAGGAACGGGCGCGAATCGGAATTGTCGAGGATGCCGTTGAATGCCTGGCGGTTGGCGTCCATCGCGAACTGGTAGCCCTTGCCGGTCCAGGCCACGTCCAGCTTCTGCACGCGGCTGCCGGCCTTGCCCACTTCCCACGCGATCTTGTCGACGCCGTTCTCGGTCCACAGGCCGGTGCGGAAGCCGTACTTGGCCAGGCCCTGCACGGTTTCCGGCAACTGCTTGTAGCCGCAGCCGTAGCCATCGTTGGGCAGGATCCAGCCACCGGGCATGTCGTGGGCGCGGTACTGCTTGGCCACGCTGTCGATCACATCGGGCGTGGTGCCGGTCGGGCCGTCGCTCCAGCCTTCGGGCACGGTGCCGGGCTTCCTGCTGTTGTCGCCGTCGTTGTAGCAATCGGCATCGCCGTAGGACAGCGCCCAGCGCGCGACCATGTTGGGGCGGCCGGTCAGCTGGGTGTAGCGTTCGATCAGCTTGGGCAGGTCGGCGCCCACGAAGTAGTACGCATCGAAGCGGTCTTCGCGATGCAGCAGCGTGGCCTGGTCGCTCTGGCGCAGGTCGTAGCTGCCATCGCTCCATGTATTGCGCAGCATGCCCCAGCCACGGCTGCTCAGCAGCATCGGCGCCGGGCTCGGCCGATCACCTTCTTCCCAGCCGCCGGAATAGGACACCTCCAGCTCGCGGCCCTTGAACTGGTAACGGCCGTTCTGCTGGCCACCACCGAAGTAGCCCTCATCGGCCTGCGAGGACAGCACCTGCACGCTCTGCGTGGCATCCAGGTCCAGCGGTTGCAGTTCCTGCCACAGCGCGGTGGGCTGGCCATTGTCCAGCCGTTCCAGGCGCAGGCGCAGCGGCTGCCGCTGTACATGCAGTACCAGTGCCTCGGTACGCACGCGGATTTCCTGTGCGTCTTCTTCCAGCTGCGCCTGCACGCTCGCCTTGGGCTGCGGCAGCACGATCGGCGCGGCCTTGTCGCCGGCGCCGGTCAACGTGCCGTTGCGGCCGGCCTGCACGCGGATGATGTCGGTCGCCGGCAGTTCAATGCGGATGCGCGCGCCCTTGTCGGTCTGCAGGTCCCAGCCCTGCACGCCGTCGCGGCTGGCGCTGGCGCGGACGGTACGCAGGTTGCCGACCGGCTCGGCGCGGGCCGTCATGGACGCCAGCATCAAGGCCGGCACCAGGGCCAGCATCAGCGGCGAGCGACGAACGCAGTTTTCCACGCGGACTCCCAACCCGTTCACCGGGCGTTTCGAAAGCGGTTGGGCCGACTCTAGGGCAGCGATTCGAAAGATGTCAACAAATTGAAAGGAAAAAGGAAGATATATTCCAATGAAACGAAAGTTGCTGCGCCGCAATACTTTGTGTAAGCGCTTGCAGGCGCCTGTTAAGCATTGTGCGATACGGAATTCCGTCGGTCCTTTCGTTTTTCCCGGCATCGCGGGCAAGGCAAAGCCACCCACCTTTTTTCTTTCTTTTTACTTTCGATGTTTGACATTTCGAAAGAAAACGCAGATGGTGCGCTGGCCCAACTGGAACCTCCGAATGGACGTCACCCTGCTTTCCGATGTGTCCGCCTGGCAGCGCCTTGGCGGAGCCGATACCGCTACCGAAATCGCCCAGCAGCCTGCGCTGTGGGACGCCCTGGCACAGGACCTGTCGCGTGCCCGCGACCGCCTGCAGGCCTTCCTCGGCGACAGCCTCAACGATCCCAACCAGCGCGTGCTGTTCACCGGCGCCGGCAGCTCCGGCTTCATCGCCGAAATGGTGGCCGACGCGATCAACGCGCAATGGCCCGCCGAGGTGCGCGTGGTGCACACCACCAGCCTGCTGACCCACCCGGCGCTGTACCTGCAGCGCGACCGTCCGACCCTGCTGGTCTCGTTCGGCCGCAGTGGCTCCAGCCCGGAGAGCGTGGCGGCGGTGGACCGCGTGCGCAGCGACGTGGATGACGCGCGCTTCCTCGACATCACCTGCAACGCCGATGGCGAGCTGGCCCGCCGTGGCGCCGGCCGTGCCGACACCTGCACCCTGCTGATGCCGTCGGCCAGCTGCGACCGCGCCTTCGCCATGACCAGCAGCCTGACCTGCATGCTGCTGGCCGCGCTGACCGTGTTCGATCGTTCGCCGTGGGATGCGCGCGTGACGCGCCTGAAGCAGATCGCCGCACTGGCCCGCGAAGGCCTGGCGCAGTGGGATGCACCGGTGGCGACACTGGCGCAGCGCCCGTTCAACCGCATCATCTACCTCGGCAGCGGCCCGCTGGAAGCACTGGCACGCGAGTGCGCGCTGAAGGTGCTGGAGCTCACCGCTGGCCGCGTGCTGGCGCTGGCCAACACACCCCTGGGCTTCCGTCATGGCCCGAAGTCGACGCTGGATGGCAACACCCTGGTGGTGGTGCTGCGCAGCGTGCAGCCGCTGGCGCGCCGCTACGAACAGGACCTGCTGGAAGAACTGCGCCGCGACGGCGTGGCCGGCCAGGTGCTGGCGATCGGTCCGCATTCGGACATCGGCGCCGACGACGAATACACCCTCACCGTGCCGGCACTGGACGATCCGTGGCTGGCACCGGTGTGGCTGGGCTTTGCGCAGCTGTTCGCACTACAGCGCTCGGCCGCGCTGGGCCTGACCCCGGACAACCCGTTCCCGGACGGCACCGTCAACCGCGTCGTCAAGGGCGTCACCATCCACCATGGCTGAGCTGATCGCCCACGCCTGCTACGGCATCGACATCGGCGGCACCAAGATCGAGCTGGTGGCGTGCGATGTGGCGATGCAGGTTACCTGGCGCCGCCGCGTGGCCACCCCACAGGGTGACTACGACGGTTTCCTGCAGGCAGTCGTGGCGCTGGTCGCCGAGGCCGATGCCGCACTGGGCCGCAGTGATGCGGCGATCGGCATCGCCCTGCCCGGCGTGCGCGACCGCCGCAGCGGCCGCCAGCTCAGCGCGAACGTGCCTGCGTTGACCGGCCACAGCGTGGCCGCGGACCTGCAGGCGCGGCTGCAACGCCCGCTGCATTTCGGCAACGACCTGCAGTGTTTTGCCCTGTCTGAAGCACACGGCGGTGCCGCCGACGGCTACCCCAGCATGTTCGGCGCCATCCTCGGCACCGGTGCTGGCGGTGGTTTCTGCGTGCAGGGCCGCCTGCTGACCGGTTTCAACGGGCTGGCCGGCGAATGGGGCCACTGGAGCGTGCCCGGTCATCTGCTGCAGCGCCACGGCCTGCCGCTGATCGACTGCGCCTGCGGCCTGCAGGGCTGCGTGGAGCGTTATGTGTCCGGCAGTGGCGTGGCGATGATCGAGCGCCACCTTGGTGGCAGCGCCGCCGACGCCAGCGCGGTGATCGCCCTGGCCGAAGCCGGTGATGCCCGCGCGCGCAAGGCGCTGGACATCCATCGCGACCTGCTCGGCCACAGCCTGGCCGCGCTGGTGCTGGCGCTGGACCCGCACGTGATCGTGCTCGGCGGCGGCCTTTCGCAGTACGCGCCGCTGTACCAGCACCTGCCCGCCGCCATCGCCGCCCACCTGTTCAAGGGTGTGCAGGTGCCACCGATCGTGCCGCCACGCTTCGGCGATGCCGGTGGCGCACGTGGTGCCGCCCTGCTCGCCTGCCAACCCTCGTTTTCCTGATGTCCGGAGCCTGACCATGTCCCCGTTGCAGACCCTGCTTGCTTCCCACCGCGCCGGTGCCAATGTCGGCCTGTACAGCGTCTGCTGCAGCAACGAGCAGGTGCTGCGCGCGGCCATGCACGTGGCACAGGCACATGGCACCGTGCTGCTGGTCGAGGCCACCTCCAACCAGGTCGACCAGTTCGGCGGCTACACCGGCATGACCCCGCCGCAGTACCGCGATTACGTCGGCACCCTGGCCGATGAGGAAGGCTTCCCACGCGAACGGCTGATCCTGGGCGGCGACCATCTCGGCCCGAATGCCTGGCAGAAGCGCCCGGCGGCCGAAGCGATGACCCACGCGCGCGTGCTGATCGAAGCCTACGTCGCCGCCGGTTTCCACAAGATCCACCTCGACTGCAGCATGTCCTGCGCCGATGACCCGGTGCCGCTGCCCGATGCCATCGTCGCTGCGCGTTCGGCCGAGCTTGCCGAGATCGCCGAACGCACCGCCGCCGAACACGGCCTGCCACCGCCGGTCTACGTGATCGGTACCGAGGTGCCGATTCCCGGCGGCGAAGCCTCGCTGGCCGAAGGCCTGCAGGTGACCACGCCGGCTGCCGCCGCGCAGACCCTGGCCATCCACCAGCAGGCGTTCGACACGCCACAGCTGCGCGATGCGTGGCAGCGCGTGATCGCGATGGTGGTGCAGCCGGGCGTGGACTTCGACCACAGCAGCGTGCATGAGTACAACCCGGACGCCGCCCATGCGCTGGCCGACTTCCTCGAGCGGCAGCCGCGCATCGTGTTCGAAGCGCATTCCACCGACTACCAGCGCGAAAGCGGCCTGCATGCGCTGGTACGCGACCACTTCCCCATCCTCAAGGTCGGCCCGGCGGCCACCTTCGCCTACCGCGAGGCGCTGTTCGCGCTGGCCGCGATCGAGGCCGAACTGCTGCCGGCCGCACAGTGCTCGCACCTGCCGCAGGTGCTGGACGAGGTGATGGTGGCGCAGCCGAAGTACTGGCAGTCCTACTACCAGGGCGATGCCGCCGCGCTGCGCCTGCTGCGCCGTTATTCCTTCAGCGACCGCTGCCGCTACTACTGGGGCGAGCCGGCGCTGGTACAGGCGGTGCAGACCCTGTTCGCCAACCTGGAGCAGCATGCGCCGCCGCTGGTGCTGCTCAGCCAGTACCTGCCGGAGCAGTACCGCGCCGTGCGCGAAGGCAGCCTGGCCAACACCCCCACCGCGCTGGTGCAGCACCGCATCGGCCTGTGCCTGGGTGAGTACGCCCGTGCCTGCAGCGCCAACCAGGCCGGACCCCGCACGCAGAACGCAGGTTCGGCTGCCGGCGTTCCTGCGAACGGCTAATCTCTACCTTTTCCCGCAAAACCGAGAATGGCCATGCGCAACACCCGCTCCCGCCGGCAACAGATCCTGCAGCTGCTGATCGAGCACGGCTCGGTGCAGGTGGCCGATCTGGTCGAGCGCTTCGGCGTGTCGGCGGTGACGATCCGTGCCGACCTGACCCACTTCGAATCGCAGGGCCTGGCCAACCGCACCCACGGCGGCGCGACCCTGGTGCGCACGCCGCCGCAGGAACAGGACATCCATGAGAAGGACGCGCTGAACCTGCCACTGAAGGAATCGATCGGTGCGCGCGCTGCGCGCCTGGTGCAGCCGGGCGACAACATCATCATCGATTCCGGCTCGACCACGATGACGCTGGCCCGCCACCTGCGCGCGCATCGCGACGTGACGGTGATGACCAACGGCCTGAACATCGCCTGGGAACTGGCCAATGCCGCGGGCATCACCGTGCTGCTGACCGGTGGCCTGCTGCGCCAGCAGTCGCTGTCGCTGCAGGGCAGCCAGGCCGAAGCCAGCCTCAACTCGTACAGCTTCGACACCCTGTTCCTGGGCGTGGACGGCCTGGACCTGCAGTTCGGCCTGACTACTCACGACGAGGCCGAAGCCCGCCTCAACCACCGCATGGTCGAGCGTGCGCGCCGCATCGTGGTGCTGACCGATGCCTCCAAGTTCGGCCGCGTCAGCCTGCACCGCATCGCCCTGCTGGACCAGATCCACGCCATCATCACCGACGCCGGCATCGACGATGCAACCCGCGAAGGGCTGCAGCGGCTGGGCATCGAAGTGATCATCGCCGAGCCCACCGCATGACCGAGACCCGCACCCTGCATGGCCGCATCCTCACCCCGCTGGGCTGGCGGCGGGGGCACGTCCACTTCGATTCACGCGTGCGCCGGCTGCAGGTGGACGACCACAGCGGCGCCGACGACCTGCAGCTGCCGGTGATCCTGCCCGGCTTCGTCGACCTGCATGTGCATGGCGCGGCCGGCGTGGACCTGATGCAGGGCGGCGACGTGGCACGCACCATCGCCCGCACCCATCTGCGCTTCGGCACCACCACGCTGCTGGCGACCACCATGACCGCCGGGCTGGACGAGATCGAGCACGCGCTGCACGGCGTCGCTGCGGCAATGGCGGCGCCTGATACCGACGCCGCCAGCATCGTCGGCGTGCATCTGGAAGGACCGTTCATCAGCCCGCAGCGGCTGGGCGCACAGCCCAATCGCACGATCGAGGCGACGGTGGCACTGGTGCAGCAGCTGCACGCGCTGGCGCCGATCCGGGTGATGACGCTGGCGCCGGAGATCGGCGAGCACACCGCGTTGATACCCGCGCTTTCGGCGATGGGCATCCGCGTGCAGCTGGGCCACAGCGCCGGCACCTACGAGGAGGGCGTGGCGGCGCTGCAGGCCGGTGCCTCCGGTTTCACCCATCTGTTCAACGGCATGACCGGCGTTGACCACTATCGCCCGGGCATTGCGGCGGCGGCGCTGGCGCATGCGCAGTACGCCGAGATCATCCCCGACCTGCAGCACATCCACCCCGGCGTTATCCGGCTGGCCGCGCGCGCGATCCCGCGCCTGTACGCGGTGACCGACGCGACTGCCGCCACCGGCATGCCCGACGGCGAGTACGCGCTGGGCGAGCAGCGCGTGCACAAGTGCGGCGGCTGCGTGCGCCTGGCGACGGGTTCGCTGGCCGGCAGCGCACTGACCATGGACCAGGCGCTGCGCAACCTGGTGCGCGTCGGCCTGGACCTGGCCGACGCCTCGCAGCGGGTTTCCACCTTCCCGGCCGACTATCTGGGCCTGGGCGATCGCGGCCGCATCGCGCCCGACGCCCGCGCCGACCTGGTGGTGCTGGACGCCGAACTGCGCCTGCAGCAGGTGGTCATTGGTGGGCGCGTGGTCGATCTGACCTGACGCAAGCGATGCGGCCCGGATGCCGCGCGGGCTCCCTGTAGAGCCGAGCCATGCTCGGCTCACCGCGCGAAGCGCGGCATGGGGAACCTCGATATCGGAACGGAAAGCAGCCGAGCATGGCTCGGCTCTACAGAATGCACTCTGCGACGAACCGCCGCCGGGCCTGGCCCGGCGCTACCACAGGAACTGCCGATGACTGCAAGCACCGCCCCGCGCTGGCCCGTACGCTACCTGCTCTTCATCGGCGGCCTCGGCGGCCTGCTGTACGGCATCGACATCGGCATCATCGCCGGTGCCCTGCCCTACCTGGAGGCAACGGCCAGCCACGCCTGGCAGCTCAGCAGCCAGCAACTCGGCTTCGTGGTGGCGGCGGTACTGCTGGGCAGCGTGCTGTCCTCGCTGTTCGCCGGCATGGTCGCCGACCTGATCGGTCGCCGCGGTGCGATGCTGCTGGCCGGCCTGCTGTTCACCGCGTCGATTCCGATCATGGCGCTGGCCTCCGGCTACACGCCGCTGCTGCTCGGGCGGCTGCTGCAGGGCATCAGTGGCGGCCTGATCGGCGTAGTGATCCCGCTGTACCTGGCCGAAGTGCTCAGCCCCGAGCGGCGTGGGCGCGGTGCGGCGATGTTCCAGCTGCTGCTGACCATCGGCCTGGTGTTGGCGGCACTGATCGGGCTGTACCACGCACATGCGGTGGATGCCGCCGCCGAAGCCGTGCGCTCGCTGCCGCTGGCGCAGCAGGCGCAGGAACTGTTCACGGTGAAGGACCAGGCCTGGCGCACCATCTTCTGGAGCTGCCTGGCGCCAGGCCTGCTGTTCTGTGCCGGCATCTTCTGGCTGTCCGAATCGCCGCGCTGGCTGGTGCGCCGCGGCCGCGTCGATGATGCCCGCCGCAGCCTGCAGCGGGTGTTGCCTGCTGCCGACGTGGAACCCACCCTTGCACAGATCCAGGCGCCGGAATCGAGCAGCAGCGACGGCAAGCGCGACCCACTGCTCAGCCGCCGCTACGTGGTGCCGTTCGTGCTGGCCTGCGTGGTGCTGGCCTGCACCCAGGCCACCGGCATCAATTCGGTGCTGGCGTACGCGGTGAACATCCTCAATCAGGCCGGCCTGTCCGGCTCGGTGGCCAACGGTGCCGACGTGGCGATCAAGCTGCTCAACGCGGTGATGACCGTGGTCGCGCTGCTGCTGGTCGACCGCAAGGGCCGCAAGTTCCTGCTGATGCTCGGCAGCGGCGGCATCTGCGTGGCCCTGCTGGCTGCCGCCACGCTGTTCTTCCAGGCCGAGCGTGGCCGCGCCGACGTGCAGCCGCAACTGCAGGCGGCGGTCAGCGGCGACGGCCTGCGGCTGGTGCTGGACGACGCACAGTGGCAGCGCCTGGGCGGTGGCATAAACAGCGAAGGCCGGCCGATGCAGCTGACCGTGTCGTACGCCTACGGTGACTTCACCAATGTGCGCGCCCTGCGCAGCGACAGCCTGACCGACCGCGAGCTGCGCATCGAGCGTGCCGGGACCGTGCAGCCGGACAGTGTGATCGGCGCGTTCTTCCGCAAGCTGCATCTGAACCCGTTCGCCGACCCGGCCAAGGCCGCACAGGCACCGCTGCGCATCGAGCAGGCCCGCATCGGCCCGGTGCCGCCGCCGGCGCATGGCTGGGCGGTAGCCGCCTGCATCCTGGTATTCGTCGCGTTCTTCGCGGTCGGCCCCGGCGTCTGCGTGTGGCTGGCACTGTCGGAACTGATGCCCAATCGCATCCGCTCCAACGGCATGAGCATCGCCCTGCTGATCAACCAGTTCGTGTCGACCACCATCGCGGCGATCTTCCTGCCCACGGTGGGCCACTACGGCTACGCCAGCATGTTCCTGTTCTGGGCGGCGTGCACGTTCGTGTTCTTCCTGGTAGCCGCGTTCTGGCTGCCGGAGACCAAGGGCAAGTCACTGGAGGAGATCGAGGCACGGTTCGCACGGTAGCGGTCGACCTTGGTCGACCTCCGCGCGTAGCGCGGTGGTGTTGGCGCGCCCGTCACTGACCGGTGATGTGCCTGGCCAGCGCCTGCGCCTCGGCAATGCTCGGCAGCCCGCTCAGCATCATCGATTCCCCGAAGGGGCCTTTCACCGTCGCCACCATCAGCACGCGGCCGTCCACGCTGATCGCCGCGCGCTGGCCCACCAGGGCCGAGGTGCCATCGTGGATGCGCTGATGCGCTTCTGGCCGATAGCGGATCTGCAGGCCTGGCTGCTTGGCATCGTCCAGCACGTAGCGCACATCGGCGATGTCCGCACTGCCGGCAATCGGCGGCTCGCGCAGGGCCAGGGTTTCACCTTGCCAGTGCGCCGGAGTGCCGTTGCCAGCCGCATCGACCGCGCTCAGGCGCACGTCCACGCCGGCGCGCGGCGCATGATCCTTGCCTGCCAGCGCACCGGGCGTGGCACCCGGCATGCATCCGGCCAGCACCAGCGCCGCGCCGAGCAGGAGCGGAAGCGCGCCCCTCATTTCAGCTTCCGCAGCTTGAACGCCACCAGCACCTGCAGCAGCCCGTACAGCAGGCTGCCAATGCCGATCCACAGCGTGGTCACCGCCACGCCTGCGTATGGATTGGCCGCGAACAGCAACCCCAGCACCACCGCCAGCACGCCACTGAGGATCAGCAGCCACTCGCCCTGGATCTGCTTGCGCACGCGGATCGCGAAGACGATGCGATAGATGCCGGCTACCAGCAGCCACGCCGCCAGGAACAGCACCAGCACGCTGGCGGTGGCCAGCGGGTTGATCACCGCCAGGATGCCGAAGCCCAGCGAAGCGATGGCATACAGCGCCAGCCAGCCGCGCGAGGCGCCGCTGCCACCACTGATCAGTGCGAACAGGCTGATGACCCCTTCGATGATGGCCATCACGCCCAGCGTCCAGGCCAATGCCATGGCTGCGGACAGCGGCCAACCGATGGCGATGATGCCGAAGCCGAGCGCGACCAGGCCATACAGCAGCAGGATCCACCAGCTGCGGCCAACCGCTGACAACAAGGGAGACAAGGGGGAATTCATGGTCACTCCTTCGATCCGGAACCGGGTTCATCCTAGCCCGTGGCGATGAAGGGAGCGATCACGGCACCCGCGCGCACACCCATACCCGCACCTCTCTGGCGCCCACGCAGCGCAGGGTTTCGGCGATTTCCATCACCGTGCTGCCGGTGGTCATCACGTCGTCGACCACGGTCAGATGCGTGGGCACCGGCCCGTGGACATCGAACGCATCGAACAGGTTTTCCCTGCGCTGTTCGGCCGTGCGTTCGGACTGCGGTGCGGTGTGCCGCCGCCGGTACAGCCCCTGCCAGACCGGCAACGGCAGCAGCCGGCAGAGCTCGGCAGCCTGGTTGTAGCCGCGCTGGCGCAGGCGCCGGCGGTGCAGCGGCACCGGCACCAGCGGCGGGCAGGACCAGGGCGGTGGTGCGCGCTGCATCAACTGCGCCAGCAGGCGACCGGCCGCCAGGTCCTGATGGAACTTGTAGCGCAGCAGCAGCTGGTCCACCGGCGGCAGGTACAGCAGGCTGGCGTGCGTGGCCGTCTGCGGTGGTGCTTCCTCGCGGCAGCTGCCGCAGACGATCAGGCCCTCATCCGGCAACGGCAGTGCACACCGCAGGCAGGCGCGACCGGCCCAGGGCAGTCCGGCGAGGCAGCCGCGGCACAGATCGAGATCATCATGGCCCGGATCGCCGCAGACCAGGCAGCGCAGTGGCAGCAGGACACCCAGCAGTGCGCGGGAGACACGGGTTGCCGAACGCAGGAGATCAATGCGCATTGCCCATGCTTCATCGCGCTGCCCATGTGCGGCCATCGGCGAAGCACCGATCGCAGTGTCGGGACTGCCCGCAACTGCAGAGGGTGCTGCCGATCAGGAAAGGCGTCCGCCCTGCCCAGGCCCGGTTGATGCAACGGCCGACGCCGTCAACACCTCCGCCAACCCACGATAGATCGGCACCCGGCATACCAGACCGGACACGCCCCGCGCGATCAGCACCGTGGCCAGGATCGGCAGGAGCAGATCGCCGCTGTCGGTCAGCTCCAGCGAGATCACCGCCGAGGTCAGCGGTGCCTGGGTAACGCCGGTCAGGTACGCGCACATGCCCAGCAGCACGAACGCGCGCGGATCCACGCCCGGCATCAGCACCGCCAGGTTGTGGCCCAGCCCCGCACCGACCGCCAACGCGGGCGAGAACAGGCCGCCCGGTATGCCGGCCACGTACGATGCCAGGTTGGCCAGCAGCTTCATCAACCCGAACTCGTGGCCGACCAACGCCTGCCCCTGCACCAGGCTGCGCGCCTGCTCGTAGCCGGTGCCGAACGCGCCGTCGCCGAACGTCAAAGCCAGTGCCACCACCGCCAGGCCGCAGCCTGCGGCCAGCAGCACCGGATGCCGCTGGCGCAGCTGGCCCAGCCAACGCGGGCGGCCCGCCGCACTGGCCAGCACCGCGCGCGCGAACAGGCCGCCCAGCAGCCCGGCCACCACGCCGCACAGCAGGATCGCCAGCCAGCCCTGCCCCAGCGGCAGCCGCGCGCTCACATGGCCGAAGTAGGTGTAGTTGCCAAGCAGGCCCAGCGACACCACGCCACCGACGATCACCGCCGTCAGCAGGGTGCCGGAGAAGCGATGCTCGAAACGGCCGCTGAGCTCCTCGATGGCGAATACGATGCCAGCCAGCGGCGTGTTGAACGCCGCGGCAATGCCCGCTGCACCACCGGCCAGCAGGAAGTGCGAGAGCTCGCGAGGATCCTTGAAGCCGAACCAGCGGCCGAACAGGTACATCAGGCTGGCACCCACATGCACCGTGGGACCTTCGCGTCCGACGGACGCGCCGCCGAGCAGCGACAACGAGGTCAGCAGCAGCTTGCCGGCTGAGACCGCAGGCGAAAGATTGGTCTTCCGGAATGGCTCATCGGGCTTGTCCAACGCAGCGATGACCTGCGGAATGCCGCTGCCCCGCGTGGGCTTCAGCACGCCACTGGTCAACCAGGCCAGCAGCGCGAAGATGCCCGGCGTGAGCAGCAGGGCCCACCACGGCGAGTGCGCGGTGATGCGCTGGAACAGATGGAAGGCCGCGTCGCTGGCCTTGGCGAACAGGATGGCCACCAACGCCACGGCCACCGCGCCGCCCCAGAGCGCGGCACGGCGGCGCCAGGCCTCGCTGAGAACCAGCGCGGTGATGCGGCCGCGGAGGCGATGGAGATCGGTCATGGGGCACAGTCTGCGCGCCAGCGCTTGCGTTGGGCAGCGGTTATTGTGGCTGCAGGCCTTGCAGGATGCGGTGAAACGCGCGAGTGCGGGTGCTCGCCGATAGCACCTGCCCTGTGCAGCTACCTATGCGTGCAGGCGCTCCCGCCACCGGCGCTTCTCCACCGCTCGCACGTTGGGCTGCTGCCGCAGCCACTCCAGATACAGCTGCAGATGGGCCAGCTCGTCATCAGCCGGATCACCGGTGAACTCACGCACCGCGACCAGATTTCCGTAGTTTCTGGCGTACTTGCCGGGCGTGTCATCGATACCGATCATCTGCTCCAAACGGAAGCCGTGGCGCTTCAGCTTGCCCAGCCGCTTCTGCGAGGTGTAACCGCCGGTTTCCCAATCACGGGCCGTGCTGCACCGCGGCGCGGACCACAGGAACGCCAGCGGACGCCCCGGCATCAGCCGGTCCACCAGCGGTTCGGCGTACAGTTGCCCGGACGACGTCCACACACCCACCGTGAAATGGGCAAAGGCATAGTCGAGGAATGCCTGCAGATGGGGCCGCAGGTAGACGTGGTAGCCGACGAGGCGGAAATCCGCGGCTCGCTCCAGTTCACGCTCGCTGGCATGCACCAGCGTCTCATCCAGATCGAGTATCAGCAGCTTTCCGCCCTGCGGCATCGTGTCCGGTTCCATGCGCATCCTTCTTTCATTGCCTCGGCTGCCGCCATCTTCTGGATGGACTTCAGCATGTGTCCTTCCAGCAGGTAGATGTAAGCACAGTTCCAGCCAGGTCCTGGTGGGCGCAAGCCTACTGCCGGACGCGCACTTCGCAACAGCCCATCCGCGTGAGGTCGCCCTGCGCCTGCAACATGCCCCGTTCCACCAGCATGCGTACACGCCCTGCATAGAACACATCGGGAATTCCCGATCGGCACTTCGGCTGCAGCGACATGACCATCCCCACAATGTAGGCGATCTTTCGGAACTGCCCGTCGCAGAGGGAGAACAGCTGCTCATCGATCGAGGCGATGTCCTCGCTGGTCAGCGCGGCGATGTTCTGCCGCGCCAGGTCAGTGAGATGGGCATCGTTGTCGGAGCGCTCGTCCGTATCGCGCAGGCAGCCATTGATGGCCAACAGGCGAACCAGCACATAGTGGCCGAAAGCCTCGAGCTCCTCCTTGGGCAACGTCGCCGGATCGAGCTGCCCTGCCGGGTAGTCCTTGAAGGTCACGAAGACGTGGTTCTTCCACTGCCCTGGCGTGTCGGACTGGCGCAGATCATCCAGCACCACGCGCAGGCCGCCGTCGGGCAGCTCGGCAAGGCTGCACAGCACCGCGTCGCGGCGGATCGGGTAAGGCTGGTAGCTGTTCATGGCACGTGCTCGCGCGTCCGTATGCAGCAATGAACTTACACCGTAGCGCCCATTCATGGCGGTCAGTCGATGTAAACCACATGGGAATCAATCAAGTTGACAGGGCTCACCAACCCACCCACACTGCCGCCCTCGCTCCACTCGTACCCAAGGTCCCGCCATGGCTGCTGCCATCCGCCACGACTGGCAACACGACGAACTGCAGGCGCTGTTCGATCTGCCGTTCCCCGCGCTGCTGTTCCGCGCTGCCGCAGTCCATCGCGAGCACTTCGACCCGTCGCGGGTGCAGGTGTCCACGCTGTTGTCGGTGAAGACCGGCGGCTGCCCGGAAGACTGCGCGTACTGCCCGCAGGCACAGCGCTACAGCACCGGGGTGAACGCGCAGAAGCTGATGGACACCGACGCGGTGCTGGCCAAGGCACGCCAGGCCAAGGCTGCCGGCGCATCGCGCTTCTGCATGGGTGCCGCGTGGCGATCGCCGAAGGACCGCGACATCCCGAAGGTGGCGGCGATGATCGCCGGGGTGAAGGCGCTGGGCCTGGAAACCTGCGCCACGCTGGGCATGCTCAGTGGCGAGCAGGCGCGTGCGCTGAAGGACGCCGGCCTGGACTACTACAACCACAATCTCGACACCGCGCCGGACTACTACGATTCGATCATCCACACGCGCCAGTACCAGGACCGCCTGGACACGCTGGCGCACGTGCGCGATGCCGGTCTGAAAACCTGCTGCGGCGGCATTGTCGGCATGGGCGAGACGCGCGCGCAGCGCGTGGGCCTGCTGCTGGCGCTGGCCACGCTGCCGGCGCATCCCGATTCGGTGCCGATCAACAAGCTGGTGCAGGTGGCGGGCACGCCGCTGCATGGCAGTGCCGAACTGGATCCGTTCGAGTTCGTGCGCATGATCGCGGTGGCACGCATCGCCATGCCGCGTTCGATGGTGCGGCTGTCGGCCGGTCGCGAGGCGATGAGCGACGAACTGCAGGCGCTGTGCTTCGTGGCCGGTGCCAACTCGATCTTCTACGGCGACAAGCTGCTGACCACCGGCAACCCGGAGAGCGAGCGCGACCTGGCCCTGTTCGCGCGGCTGGGGTTGCAGCCGATGGCGGTGCAGGTGGATGCCGAGGGCCACGACCACGGCGGCACCGTGCACGCTGATATCAGCGCCGATGCGCCCGCCTGTGGCTGCGCTCACGCGGCCTGAGACGGGCCGCAAGCAGGCGCCGCGGCAACGCGCTACCCTAGCCGCCCCGTCGCCGCATTCAGCCGCCATGGCCCGCCCCGACCTGACCGCCCGCCTCCACGCCCAACGCGCCCTGCGCGATGCCCAAGGCCGTCGCCGCACGCGGCGCACGGTCAGCCGTCGTGATGGCGTCCGCCTGGAGGTGGACGGCCAGTGGCTGACCGGCTTCTGCAGCAACGATTACCTGGGCCTGGCCCAGCAGTTCAGCGTGGTCAACGCATTGCAGGATGCGGCCGCACGCGAAGGCTCCGGCGCGGGCGCCTCGCATCTGGTCTGCGGCCACCACGCCCTGCATGAGGCGCTGGAGCGCGAAGTGGCGGAGTGGCTGGGCTACCCGCGGGCGCTGCTGTTCGGCAGTGGCTTCGCCGCCAACCTGGCCGTGCAGCAGGCGCTGCTGAGCGAAGAGAACGATGTGTGCGTGCAGGACAAGCTCAACCACGCCAGCCTGCTCGATGCGACGCGGCTGGCGGGTGCGCGCCTGCGCCGTTATCCGCACCTCGACGCCGAAGGCGCGATGCGCCAGCTCAAGCACGCGCCCGACGGCGCGGCGATGCTGGCCACCGACGGCGTGTTCAGCATGGATGGCGACATCGCACCGCTGCGTGCATTGTCGCTGGTGGCACGCCTGCAGCAGGCGCTGTTCTATGTGGACGATGCGCACGGCGTGGGCGTGGTCGGTGATGGTCGTGGTGCCGTGGCCGCCGCCGGGCTGGGCGTGGACGATGTGCCGCTGCAGCTGGTCACGCTGGGCAAGGCACTGGGCGGTTCCGGCGCGCTGGTGCTGGGCCGCGACGACCTGGTCGAGCACCTGGCCGAAACCGCACGCCCGTACATCTACACCACTGCGATGCCGCCGGCGCTGGCCGCCGCAGCACTGGAAGCGGTGCGCCTGGCGCGCCGTGACAACTGGCGGCGCTCGAAACTGACCGATCTGATCGCGCTGTTCCGCGGCGAAGCCCGCCGCCATGGCCTGGACCTGATGGCCTCGGAAACGCCGATCCAGCCGCTGCTGTGTGGCGATGACCATCGCGCCGTGGCGATGTCCCAGGCGTTGGAACAGGCCGGTTGGCTGGTCGGCGCGATCCGCCCGCCCACGGTTCCCGAAGGCAAGGCGCGCCTGCGCGTCACGCTGTCCGCGCTGCACACCCCCGAGCAGGTGCGTGGCCTGGTCGAAGCCATTGCCAGCGCGCGCGATCGCGTCGACCTGGCCGCGCGTGAGGCCGCGCCACCGCCGCTGCCTGTCTTCGCCTGAGCCTGTTGCCGTTTCCCCATGCATATCGACGTCACCGGCCAGGGGCCGGACCTGGTACTGATCCATGGCTGGGCCCTGCAGGGCGGCGTGTTCGCGCCGTTGGTGCAACGCCTGGCCGATCACTTCACCCTGCATCTGGTTGATCTGCCGGGCCATGGCCACAGCCGCGATGACACCACGCCGCTGCGCCTGCCGTTCGTGGTCAATGCCATTGCCGCGGCCACGCCGCCTGCGGTGTGGTGCGGCTGGTCGCTGGGCGGCCTGTTCGCGCTGCACGCCGCCGCGACACTGCCGAAGGTGCGCGGGCTGGCGATGATCGCGGCCACGCCGCGCTTCGTGCGTGGCGACGACTGGCCGCATGCGGTGGAGCCGGCGGTGTTCGAGCAGTTCGGGGGCGAGCTGGCCACCGACTTCGGTGGCACCCTGGAACGCTTCCTGGCGCTGGATGTCATGGGCTCGGCACACGCCCGCGAGGAGCTGCGCACGCTGCGCCAGCGCCTGGTCGAGCGCGGTGCACCCACCGAACGCGCCCTGCTGGAAGGCCTGCGCCTGCTGGAAAGCACCGACCTGCGTGGCGCACTGCCGACGCTGGCCAAGCCCAGCCTGTGGATCGCCGGCCAGCGTGACCGGCTGGTGTCTCCGGCGGCAATGCAGGCCGCCGCGGCACTGGCCCCCGGTGCGCAGGCGCTGACCATCGCCCACGGCGGCCATGCGCCCTTCCTCGGCCATGCCGACGAGGTGGCCGCCGCCCTGCAACACTTCGTTGCCGGCCTGTCACCGGCCGATGGCGGACAATGAGCGCCTTCCTCATTCCGCAGGATTGATGCATGGATCTGGGTATCAACGGCCGCTGGGCACTGGTCTGCGGCGCAAGCAAGGGGCTGGGCCTGGGCTGCGCGCGTGCGCTGGTGCGCGAGGGCGTCAACGTAGTGATCGTGGCCCGTGGTGAGGCTGCGCTGCAGGCCGCCGCCGAAGCGCTGCGCGCCCTGCCCGGCGCCGCCGAAGTCCGCGTGGTCGCCGCCGACGTGACCACCGAGGCCGGTCGCTCCGCAGCGCTCGCCGCGTGCCCGCAGGTGGACATCCTGGTCACCAATGCCGGTGGCCCGCCGCCGGGCGACTTCCGCAGTTTCGAGCGCGACGACTGGATCGCCGCACTGGACGCCAACATGCTGGCGCCGATCGCGCTGATCCGCGCCACCGTGGACGCGATGATCGCGCGTGGCTTCGGCCGCATCGTCAACATCACGTCCTCGGCGGTGAAGGCCCCGATCGACATCCTGGCGCTGTCCAACGGCGCGCGCAGCGGCCTGACCGGCTTCGTCGCCGGCCTGTCGCGCCGCACCGTGGCACACAATGTCACCATCAACAACCTGCTGCCCGGCCAGTTCGACACCGACCGCCTGCGCGCCAACTTCGCCCACAGTGCGGGCAAGGACGGCAATGCTGCCGAAGTGGCCGAACGCCGCCGCCAGCAGATCCCGGCCGGCCGCTTCGGCACGGCGGATGAATTCGGCGCGGCCTGCGCCTTCCTGTGCAGCGCACAGGCCGGTTACCTCACCGGGCAGAACCTGCTGATCGACGGCGGCGCCTACCCCGGTACGTTCTAAGAGACTTTCGCAATGCCGTCCCACTTCGATGCCCGCCATGTCCGCCGCGCGTTCGCCCGCGCCGCCAACAGCTACGACGCCGCCGCCGCCCTGCAGCGCGAGGTGCAGGCGCGGCTGGTGGAATCGCTGGACTACCTGGAGGCACGCAAGCCCGAGGTAGTGCTGGACATCGGCGCGGGTACCGGCCACGCCAGTGCGCTGATGAAGAAGCGCTGGCCGAAGGCGCAGGTGATCGCGCTGGACGTGGCGCTGCCGATGCTGGATCAGGCCAAGCGCCAGGCCGGCTGGTGGAAGCCGTTCCAGCGCCTGTGCGGCGACGCCGCCGCGCTGCCGCTGGCCGACAACAGCGTGGACGTGATCTTCAGCAACCTGTGCCTGCAGTGGGTGGACGACCTGCCGGCGGTGTTTGCCGGCTTCCGCCGCGTGCTCAAGCCCGGCGGCCTGCTGCTGTGCTCCACCTTCGGCCCGGACACGCTGGTCGAACTCAACGAAGCGTTCGCGGCCGCCGATGACCGCCCGCACGTGAGCCGCTTCGCGCAGATCGCCCAGTTCGGCGATGCGCTGATGATGGCCGGTTTCCGCGACCCGGTGCTGGACCGCGACCTGTTCACCCTGACCTACGACGACCTGCCCTCGTTGATGCGGGAGCTGCGCGCGATGGGCGCGACCAATGCGCGGGTGGACCGCCGCCACACGCTGACCGGGCGTGGCCGCTTCGCCGCGGCGGCAGCGGCGTATGAACCGATGCGACGCGCCGACGGCAAGCTGCCCAGCAGCTGGGAAGTAATCTACGCCCACGCCTGGGCACCGGACCCGGGCGCACCGATCCGCGAAGGCGGGCATGACGTGGCCTCGGTGCCGGTGTCGGCGATTCCGATCCGGCGCAAGCAGACCTGATCGTCTGGTCGTGCCGGCCGCTGGCCGGCAACCTCACGATTCCACGATGGGCGTCTGCCCAAATCAGGTTTCCGCCTCAGGTGTTGGCCGGCGAACTCAGCGGCGGCCGCACCAGGTCGCGGTGGAAGAAATAGATTTCCTGCACCAGGAAGCGCCAGCTGGTGTGGAAGCTGCGGAAGCGCGTGCTGGGCGTGGACGAGGCCAGCGCATCGATGCCCAGCGCCTTGCTCAGGCGCAGCGCGCGCGCCATGTGCAACGGGTCGCTTACGATGATCACCCGGTGCAGGTCGCGCTGGTCCATCAGCCGCTTGGCCTCGACCAGGTTCTGCACGGTGTTGCGCGAGGCGGTCTCGATCAGGATCGCATCGTCCGGCACGCCATGCTTGAGCGCATAGCGCCGCGCCACCTGCGATTCGGAAAAGCGCGCGCCGGTGCCACCGTAGCCGCCGGTGAAGATCAGCAGTGGCGCGTACTGGGCTTCATAGAGATCCAGGCCATGACGGATGCGTTCTTCAAAGACCGGCGACGGCTTGGCGTCATAGGCCGCCGCACCGAGCACGATGATGGCGTCGGCCTTGGCTGCCTGGTCGCGCTCCCCCACCCAGACGATCCAGGCGGTCACGCCCAGCAGCCAGACCACCAGCAGCACGAACAGCCGCCACAGCCAGCCCAGCAGGCCGGTGCGGGGCCGGTGCCCGTCGCGGCTCAAGGCGCCCCCCAACGCAGCGCGGGCAGGTCGACATTGCCACCGGACAGCACCAGGCCCACCCGCAGGCCGGCGAACCGCTGCGGCTGTGCCAGTACCGCGGCCAGCACGGTGGCCGAGGACGGCTCGACCACCTGCTTGAGCACCTCCCACAGCAGGCGCATCGCGGCCATGGTGGCGGCGTCGTCGACCACGATCACCTCGACGCCGGCCGCGCGCAGCAGCGCGAAGTTGGGGGCGCCGATCAGGGTACGCAGGCCGTCGCAGATGGTGTCAGGGGTGAACGCGCCCTGGCGCTCGCCTGCGGCCAGCGAGCGCGCGGTGTCGTCGGCACCGGCCGGTTCGGCCAGCACCAGCCGGGTCTGGGGACTGGCGAACTGCAGGGCCCGGGCGGTACCGCTGGCCAGGCCGCCCCCTCCGACTGGGACTACCAGCACGTCGAACGGACCGTCGCTGTGCAGCAGCTCCAGGGCCGCGGTGCCCTGCCCGGCCATCACCGCCGGGTCCGCATAGGGATGGACCAGGGTCGCGCCGGTATCGGCCTGTACTTTGGCGCAGGCGGCCTCGCGGTCGGCGATGGTCGGCGGGCAGCGCCAGAGCGTGGCACCGTGGCGGGCGATGTTGGCCAGCTTGGCCGCCACCGCACCTTCGGGCACCACCACGTGGCAGGGAATGCCACGGGTGCGCGCGGCCAGGGCCAGGGCAGCGCCGTGGTTGCCGGACGAATGGGTGACCACGCCGGCACGGGCGCGATCGGCATCCAGCGACCACACCGCGTTGCAGGCCCCGCGGAACTTGAATGCGCCGCCGCGCTGCAGGTGCTCGGCCTTGAACGCCAGCTGCGCGCCGGCCAGCGCATCAAGCGTGCGCGAGCGCAGCACCGGGGTCACGCTGGCGTGCGGCGCGATCCGCGCAGCGGCAGCCAGGACATCGTCGGCACGGGGCAACAGTGAATCGCTCATGACGCAAGATTAACGTATGGCCCCACGCTGGCGACCCCGGCACAGGTCATGCCAGCATGAGGGCCTTCACCTCCATTCATCCTGGGCAGTGAAGTTAAGGGCCGATTCAACGCCTGCGCACGAAGCTGACTGCACAACCCGTCCTCTGGGGGGACCCACCATGAAAACGCGCCTGATGCTTGCCGGTGGCCTGTTGCTGGCCCTGACCGGCTGCACCACCTACGACTATGTCGGCGGTGGCCGCAGCGGCAGCTACTACCACGGTGCGCCGTCGGTGGAGTACCGCTACCCGGCCGGCTATCCCTACAACTACGGCTACCCTTACTACGGCGGCTATGGCGGCTACTACGGCGGCTATGGCAATCCGTACTACTCGCGCCCGATCTACCGCCCGCCGCACAACCACCGTCCGCCACCGCGCCCGCCCGGCAACGGTGGCGAGAACCGTCCGCCGCCGCCGCCGCGGCCGTCGTACAACGGCGGTTCGCCGTGGCGGAACATGGACTCGATGCGTCGCCCGCCGCAGTCGAACATCCAGCCGTCGGCGCCGCCACCGCCGGCCCGTCCGACCCCGGCGCCGAGCGCGCCGAGGATGAACGGTTCCCCGTGGCGCAACATGGATCGTGGGACGCAGCGCACAGTTGAGCGCTGAACCGTCTTGCATTTCACCCGGTCCAGGTTGCACTCTACGGAACCGGTGACGGCCCGCGTCACAAAGTGACAAAAAGCGAGACGGGCCGCCGCAAAAATCTCTACGTCGATATCCGACAGGAACATCTGGATCCCCCCTGTTCCGGCCCTGTCGGATGTCGGCACCTCTGAAGACAGACGGCCCCGCACTGCGGGGCCGTCTGTTTTGCCGGGTCGCCAACCGGAGAGAGCCCCAGCGTCGGTAGATCCACGCCATGCGTGGTCGGGCCTTTCCCGGCAATCCCAAAAAAACAGGGCCGGACAGTCCCCCGACTGCCGGCCCTCTGCTCCCCCACCGTGCGCCTGTACCGGCCCCTGTTCCAATTCCGGTCACGGGCGCCTGCGGCGCCAGCCACGGTGGGTGCTATTGGGTTATCTGCAATAATCCTGCCAACTTTAGGGCTGATTTCGACGCCGGCCGGCCGGCACCGACGCCGCGGCCCCGAATGGCGCTAAAATCGCCACCCCGGCGCCGCCCCGGCCGCGCCTGCCCCCAGCTGAACAGCCCCATGAACCCGTCCTTCCATCGTTACGACGTCATCGTCATCGGCGGTGGCCACGCCGGCACCGAAGCCGCGCTGGCCGCGGCCCGTACCGGCGTGCGCACCCTGCTGCTGACCCACAACATCGAAACGGTGGGCGCGATGAGCTGCAACCCGGCCATCGGAGGCATCGGCAAGGGCCACCTGGTCAAGGAAATCGACGCCCTGGGCGGTGCGATGGCGCATGCCGCCGACCGTGCCGGCATCCAGTGGCGCACCCTCAATGCCTCCAAGGGCCCGGCCGTGCGCGCCACCCGCTGCCAGGCCGACCGCAACCTGTACCGCATGGCGATCCGCGCCATCGTTGAAGGCCAGGCCAACCTGACCGTGTTCCAGGCGGCCGTCGATGACCTGGTCATCGACGGCGACGCCGTGCGCGGGGTCATCACCCAGACCGGCCTGCGCTTCGATGCCGAGGCCGTGGTGCTGACCGCCGGCACCTTCCTGGCCGGCAAGATCCATGTCGGCCCGACCCAGTACGCCGCCGGCCGCATGGGCGACCCGCCGGCCACCACGCTGGCGGCGCGCCTGCGCGAGCGCCCGTTCCAGGTGGACCGCCTGAAGACCGGCACGCCACCGCGCATCGACGGCCGCTCGCTGGACTACAGCGTGATGGACGAGCAGCCCGGCGATTCGCCGCGCCCGGTGATGTCCTTCCTGGGTTCGGTGGACGAGCATCCGCAGCAGGTCAGCTGCTGGATCACCCACACCACCGAACAGACCCACCAGATCATCCGCGACGCGCTGCACCGCTCGCCGCTGTACAGCGGCCAGATCGAAGGCATCGGCCCGCGCTACTGCCCGTCCATCGAGGACAAGGTGGTGCGCTTCGCCGAGAAGGCCAGCCACCAGATCTTCGTCGAACCCGAAGGCCTGGGCATCGTCGAGATCTACCCCAACGGCATCTCCACCTCGCTGCCGTTCGACGTGCAGCTGGAGATGGTGCGCAGCATCCGCGGCTTCGGCAACGCGCACATCACCCGCCCCGGCTACGCGATCGAGTACGACTTCTTCGATCCACGCGGGTTGAAGGCTTCGCTGGAAACCAAGCTGGTCAACGGCCTGTTCTTCGCCGGCCAGATCAACGGCACCACCGGCTATGAAGAAGCCGCCGCGCAGGGCCTGCTGGCCGGCCTCAACGCCGCACGCCAGGTGCGTGGGCTGGACGGCTGGTGCCCGCGTCGCGACGAGGCCTACCTGGGCGTGCTGGTGGATGACCTGATCACCCACGGTACCAACGAGCCGTACCGCATGTTCACCAGCCGCGCCGAATACCGCCTGCAGCTGCGCGAGGACAACGCCGACCAGCGCCTGACCCCGGCCGGCCGCGAGATGGGCCTGGTGGATGACCAGCGCTGGAGCGCGTTCGAGACCAAGCAGGCCGCCGTCGCCGCCGAGCGCGCGCGCCTGGGCGCGCTGTGGGCGACCCCGGCCAATGCGCTGGGCCGCGAAGTGCAGGACACGCTGGGCGTGGCGGTCAGCCGCGAAACCAACGTGCTGGACCTGATCAAGCGCCCCGAGCTGGATTACGCGCAGCTGATGCAGGTGCCGTCGCTGGGCCCGGCCGTGGCCGACGCCAAGGTGGCCGAGCAGGTGGAGATCGGCGTGAAGTACGCCGGCTACCTGGACCGCCAGCGCGAGGAGATCGAGCGCCAGCAGCGGCATGAAGCCACGCCGATCGCTGAAGCCTTCGACTACGCCACGGTGCGCGGGCTGTCGGCCGAAGCCCTGCAGAAGCTGGAGCGCGTGCGCCCACAGACCATCGGCCAGGCGCAGCGCATCCCGGGCATGACCCCGGCGGCAATCTCGCTGCTGCTGGTGCACCTGGAGCGTGCACGCCGGGGCCGCGTGGCGTAGGCAGCACCGTCCGCTTCTGGTGGGTGCCGACTTGAGTCGGCACATGAATCTGCCTTGGTGGGTGCCGACCTTGGTCGGCACGAATCATCAGATCGCGACACTCCATGCTTCCGTGCCGACCAAGGTCGGCACCTACCAGAGCAGGGCGCGTTACCGTGCGTCTGCGCCACCGCCCAGCACCTTGAACAGCGTCACCCGGTTTCCCGCTTCCTGCTGCTGCAGCGCGATCAGGTCCTGCTGCGCGGCAAACAGGCTGCGCTGCGCATCCAGCGCCTGCAGATAGCCGTCCAGCCCGGTGCGATAGCGCGCCTCGGCCAGCGTGTAGCTGCGCTGGCTGGCGGCGACCAGTGCCCGTTGTGCCTCCATCTGCGCGCCCAGGTCATCGCGCGTGGCCAGGGCATCGGCCACTTCACTGAAGGCCTGCTGGATCGCCTTCTCGTACTGCGCGATGCCGATGTCCTTGCCAATCTTCGAGGCATCCAGTGAGGCCTTCAACGCACCGGCGTGGAAGATCGGCGCCGTGATGCTGGGCGCGAACGACCAGCCGCGGGTGCCGGCCGAGAACAGCGTCGACAACGCGGTGGAGCTGTGGCCGTAGTTGGCAGTCAGCGTCAGCGTCGGGAAGAACGCGGCGCGCGCGGCGCCGATATCGGCGTTGGCCGCCTGCAACGCGTGTTCGGCGGACAGCACGTCCGGACGCTGCAGCAGCACGCTCGAGGGCAGGTTGGAAGGCAACGGCGCCAGCGCCACGGTGCCGTCCAGTGCCTGTGCGCTGGGCAGCAATGCCGCGTCCAGCGGAGCACCCACCAGTAACTGCAGCGCATCACGATCCTGCGCCTGCTGGGTCTGCAGCCTGGCCAGCGCAGCGCGCGCGGCGTCCACACTGGTCTGCACCTGCGACAGGTCCAGGCCCGAGGCCAGGCCTTGTGCATGGCGGGCCTCGGTGCGCTGCAGGGTCTGCTGCTGACTGTCCAGCGTCTGCCGGGTGAACGCCAGCGACTGCTCGTCGGCCGCCAGCGCCAGCCAAGCCTTGGCCACTTCGGCGACCAGGCTGGTGCGCGCCGCACGCTGGTTCTCGGCACTGGCCAGCCAGTTCTGCAGCGCCTCGTTCTTCAGGCTGCGGATGCGCCCGAACAGGTCCAGTTCCCAGCTGCTGAAGCCCACCTGCACGGCATCGGATTCGGTCACCTGGCTGACGCCGATCTCGCTGTTGGCATCACTCACCCGCGAACGGGTCACGCTGCCGCTGGCATCCACCGACGGCAGCAGCGCCGCGCGCTGGATGCGGTACTGCGCGCGTTCCTTCTCCACCTGCAGCACCGCCACGCGCAGGTCGCGGTTGTTCTGCAGTGCCAGCGCGATGACCTGCTGCAGGCGCGGCTCCAGGAACACCTCGCGCCAGGCCGGCATCGCCAGTGCTGGCCCGGTCTCGCCGGTGGCGGCATTGGCGAACTGTGCCGGCACCGGCGCCTCGGGGCGCTGGTAGTGCGGGGCCATGCTCACGCAGCCGCCCAGCACGGTGGTCATCGTTGCGGCCGCCAGGGCGCGCAGCAGCATCGGCTTCATGGGCGTGCCTCCGGGGCAGTGGCGTCGGCCGGCGCGCGGCCCGGGAACAGGCGGCGCACCAGCAGGTAGAACAACGGCACGAAGAACATGCCCAGCACCATCGAGGCGACCGTACCGCCGGCCACGCCGGTACCCAGCGAACGGCGCGCGGCCGAACCGGCGCCGGTGGCGAACACCAGCGGCAGCACACCCATCAGGAATGCCAGCGAGGTCATCACGATCGGGCGCAGCCGCAGGTAGACCGCCTGCAGGATCGCGTCGCGGGTGCTCCTGCCCTGCTGCTCGAGGATGCGCGCGAACTCGACGATCAGGATGCCGTTCTTCGCTGCCAGGCCAATCGTGGTCAGCAGGCCGACCTGGAAGTACACGTCGTTGTTGAGGCCACGCAGGTTCATCATCAGCACGGCGCCGAACACGCCCACCGGCACTGCCAGCATCACCGCGAACGGTACCGCCCAGCTTTCATACAGCGCGGCCAGGCACAGGAACACGAACAGCAGCGAGATGGCATACAGCATCGGCGCCTGGTTCCCCGACAGCTGTTCCTGGTAGGCCATGTCCGACCAGGCATGGCTGAAGCCTTCCGGCAGCGTGCCGGCCAGACGTGCGATCTCGGCCATCGCCTCGCCGGAACTGACGCCCGGTGCCGGCTGGCCGGTGATCTCCATCGCCGAGACGCCGTTGTAGCGCTGCAGCGCGGCCGGCGCACTGGTCCAGTGCGCGCTGACCAGCGACGACAGCGGTACCATCTGCCCGGCCTGGTTGCGCACGCTCCAGCGCTCGATGTCCTGCGGCTGCATGCGGGCTTCGGCCGTGCCCTGGATGAACACCTTCTTGATGCGGCCCTTGTAGATGAAGTTGTTGACGAAGTCGCCACCCAGCGCGGCGTTCAAGGTGTCATTGATGTCCTGCGGATTGACGCCCATCGCCTGCGCCTTGGCGTCGTCCACCTTCACCGCGTACACCGGCGCGTCTTCCAGGCTGGCGTAGCGCACGTTGACCAGCTTCGGATCCTTGGCAGCGTCCTTCAGCAGCGTGTTGCGCGCGGCCACGGCGGCGGCATGGCCGGCACCGCCTTCGTCCTGCAGTTCCAGGGTGAAGCCACCGGCATCGCCGAGGCCGAGGATGGCCGGTGGCGAGGTGATGAACACCTGCGCATCGGGCACGCTGGCCATGGCCGCGGTCAAGCGCGCGGCGATGGTATCGGCATCGTCCTTGCGGTCGTCCCAATCCTTGAGCCGGATGAAGGCCTGGCCGACGTTCTGGCCACTGCCGCTGACACTGAAACCTGCGGTGGCCTGGATTGACAGTACGCTGTCGTCCTTCACCGCGGCGGCGCTCAGGCGATCCATCACGGCACGGGTCTGCTCCAGGGTGGACCCGGCGGGCAGCTTCACCAGCGCGTTGAGCATGCCCTGGTCTTCATCGGGCAGGAACGCGCCCGGCAGGTGCCACAACAACAGGCCGGTGGCCACGCTCAGCACCAGGTAGAACAGTACGCCCAGCGTGCGCCGGCCGAGGAAGCGGTCGACGCGATGGCGCAGTCGGTTGGAGGTGCGCTCGAAGCGATGGTTGAACCAGATGAAGAACTTGCCCAGCAGGCCCGGCTCGCCAGCGTGGTCGCCATGCGGATGGCCGCCCTTGGGAATCTGGTGCAGGATGCTGCCGCACAGCGCCGGGGTGATGGTCATCGCCACCAGCACCGACAGGATCATCGCAGCGGCGATCGTCACCGAGAACTGGCGATAGATCACGCCGGTGACACCGCTGAAGAACGCCATCGGCAGGAACACCGCGGTCAGCACCAGCACGATGCCGACCAGCGCGCCGGTGATCTGGCCCATCGCCTTCAACGTGGCTGGCTTCGGTGCCAGCCCTTCGAAGGTCATCACCCGCTCCACGTTCTCCACCACCACGATGGCGTCGTCCACCAGCAGGCCGATGGCCAGCACCAGCGCGAACATGGTCAGCGTATTGATCGAATAGCCGAAGGCGGCCAGCACGCCGAAGGTGCCCAGCAGCACCACCGGCACCGCGATGGTCGGGACCAGCGTGGCCCGCCAGTTCTGCAGGAACAGGTACATCACCAGCACGACCAGCGCGATCGCCTCGATCAGGGTGATCACCACTTCCTTCAGCGAGATGGTCACGAACGGCGTGGTGGTGAACGCCACGTGGTAGGTGTAGCCATGCGGCCAGTACTTCTGCAGCTGCTGCAGCCGTGCCTCGACGGCCTTGGAGACGGCGATGGCGTTGGCACCGGCGTTGAGCTCGATGCCCAGCGAGGCCGACGGCTTGCCGTTGAACGTGCTGATGCTGTCATAGCTTTCCGGGCCCAGGCCGATCGTCGCCACGTCGCCCAGGTGCACCACGCTGCCATTGGCATCGGCCTTGAGCACCACCTGCGCGAACTGCTCGGGCGTGTGCAGGCGGCTGCGCGCGGTCACGGTCGCGTCCAGCTGCTGGCCCTTCAGCGCCGGCTGGCCACCGAGTTCACCGGCCGACACGTCGGTGTTCTGCGCCTGCAGTGCGGTCTCGATGTCCGACGGCATCAGCGCGTACTGGCGCATCTTTTCCGGGTCCAGCCAGATCCGCATGGCGTATTCCTGGCCGATCGGCTGGATGTTGCCGACACCGCTGACGCGGCTGATCTGGTCGTCGATGCGCGCTTCCATGAAGTTGGCGACATCGAAGTTGTCCATGCTGCCGTCTTCGCTGGTGAACGACAGCACCTCGAAGATCGAACCGCTGGACTTGGTGATGGTCAGGCCGTTCTGCTGCACCGCCTGCGGCAGCGTCGCCATCGCGGCCTGCAGCTGGTTCTGCACCTGCACCTGCGCGGTGTCCGGGTTGGTGCCGGTGGCGAACACCAGGTTGACCTGCGCCGAGCCATCGGAAGCACTGGTCGAGGTCATGTACATCAGGTGGTCCAGGCTCTGCTGGGACTGCTCGATGACCTGGGTGACCGCGTTTTCCACGGTCTGCGACGAGGCGCCGGTGTAGGTGGCGCGGATGGTGATGGTGGGCGGGGCGATCTGCGGGTAGCGGTCCACCGGCAGGATCAGGATCGCGAGCAGGCCGAGCAGGCTGACCGCGATGGCGATCACCCAGGCAAAGATCGGCCGGTCGATGAAGAAACGAACCATGCGCGGCAGGCCTCAGTGCGACTTTTCGTCGGTGTTGCCGTTCGGGTCGACCGCCGGCATCGCCGCCAGCTGCGCCGTGGTGGCCGCCACCGCCTTCACCTGCTGGCCCAGCGCTACCGCACTGCCGTTGCTGACGATCACCCGCTCGCCAGCCTTCAGGCCCTGCGTGATCTGCCACTGGTTGCCCACCACCTGGCCGGTACTGACCCGCCGCTCGACCACGCGATCCTTTGCGTCGAGCAGGCGCAGCAGCGGCTCGCCACGTTCATTGCGCAGCACCGCCTTCTGCGGCACCAGCAGGGCACGCGCATCGGTGGCCATCGGCAACACCGCCTTCAGGTACATGCCCGGCAGAAGCAGGCCCTCCGGGTTCGGAATGACCGCGCGCAGCACCACGTTGCCGGTGCCTGGATCGACTGCGCTGCCGACGAACTCCAGCGTGCCCTCATGGGCATAGGTGCTGCCGTCCTCCAGCAGCACCTTCACCTGGGCCTTGCCATCGATGGCTTTCACCAGGCCGGCGTCGAGCTGCTTGCGCAGCGCCAGCATCTGCGTGCTGGACTGGGTCACATCCAGATAGACCGGGTCCAGCCGTTGAATGGTCGCCAGCGCCGCATCCTGGCCGGCGGCGACCAGCGCGCCGGCGGTGACGCTGGAGGTACCGATGCGGCCGTCGATCGGTGCGGTCACCCGGGTGTAGTCCAGGTTGATGCGGGCGGCCTGCAATGCCGCGCGCGCGGCAATCACGTTGGCCTGGGCCTGCTTCAGTGCCGAGGTGGCATCGTCGGCGTCCTGCTTGCTGGCCGCGTCCATGCCCAGCAGCGTGCGGGTGCGCTCGGCCTTCGGCTGCGCCGACAGCACAGCGGCCTCGGCCTGCGCCAGCTGGCCACGCGCGGTATCGAAGGCGGCCTGGTACGGCGCCGGATCGACCTGGTACAGCAGCTGGCCGGCCTTGACCTGCTGGCCTTCGGTGAACAACCGCTGGCGGATAAGCCCACCGATCTGCGGCCGCACCTCGGACACCTCGAACGGCGCCGCCCGGCCGGGCAGGGTCTGCTGCAGTGCCAGCGGTTGCGCGCGGGCGGTGATGACGCCGACTTCGGGGGTGGCCGGGGCCTCGGTCCTGCCCGCCGAGCAGGCCGCCAGGGCCAGCAGCAGGGGCAACATCAACGCACGGGGGGAGCGGAACAGCGGACGCAGGAGTGACATGGGGGGCGTGGGGCCTTTCGTTGACCCGTGCACGCTGCCGTGAAAGTGTGCAGAGAATATGGAGATTGTGCGACCGGCTCAGCGGGCGCTTGCTTTCGGCGCCGCATGCGCCGCTAATGGCCCGGCGATGGCGAAGATTCGATTCAAATTCGGCCTGACCGCGAAGACCTTCCTCGCGATCTTCACCGCCTGCCTGCTGGTGCTGGCAGTAAACGGCATTGCCAGCCGCGTGGCGTTCCAGACCGGCTTCCTGGACTACCTCAACGACCAGGGCGACCTGCGCATGCAGCGCGTGATGCCACACCTGCAGCGCGAGTACCGCACGCACGGCGGCTGGGAGCATCTGCGCGGTGACAGTGACCGCTGGGCGCGGCTGCTGCGCCCGGACCTGGGCCATGGGCACGAGGGGCCCGTGCCGCCGCTGTCCGACCAGACCGGCGTTCCCTCGCGGCTGGGCCTGTTCGATGCGCAGCATCGGTTCGTGGCCGGCAACCCGGACGCGATCAGCGACGACGAGCCGCACAGTGTGCAGGTGGACGGACACACCGTCGGCTGGCTGGGCATGGTGCCGTTCCAGACCGTCATCGCCACCAACGACCTGAATTTCTACAACACCCAGATGCGCGCATGGTGGGTGATCGGCATCTCGCTGCTGCTGGTGACCGTAGTGCTGGCCTGGCTGGTGTCGCGCGCGCTGCGCCAGCGCCTGGCCAAGCTGGCCGCCGCCACCCACCGGCTCGCCGCCGGCGACTACGCCACCCGCATCGAGCGCACCAGCGATGACGAGCTGGATGCACTGGTCAACGACTTCAACCGGATGGCGCAGGCGCTGGACGACACCGAGCGCAACCGCCGCGCCTTCATTGCCGACATCTCGCACGAACTGCGCACGCCGCTGGCGGTGGTGCGCGCCGAACTGGAGGCGATCGAGGATGGTATCCGCCCGCTGGACCGCGCCAACCTGGGTGCCCTGCAGGGCGAGATCCGCCAGCTGGGCAAGCTGATCGACGACCTGCACGACCTGTCGATGACCCAGTCCGGCGGTCTGGCCTACCGCTTCGCCCCGCTGGACCTGGTGGCGCTGGTGCGTAGCGAGCTCAATGGCATGCGCGTGCGCTTCTCCACGGCGGGGCTGGCACTGGAAGAAGCGCTGCCCGCCACACCGCTGCAGGTGTCCGGTGACGAGCGCCGCCTGCAGCAGGTGCTGGCCAACCTGCTGGAAAACGCGCTGCGCTATACCCATGGCGGCGGCCGCGTGCGCGTGCAGGCTGCGCGCGTGCCTGCCGGCGTGCAGCTGATCGTGGAAGACACCGCGCCGGGCGTACCGGCCGACAAGTGTGCGCTGCTGTTCGAGCGCTTCTACCGGGTGGAGAGTTCGCGCAACCGCGCCAGCGGCGGCAGCGGGCTGGGCCTGGCCATCAGCCACAACATCATCCTCGCCCACCACGGCCATATCCACGCCGAGCCCTCGCCGCTGGGCGGGCTGCGCGTGGTCGTCACCCTGCCGGAGTCCGCATGAGCCTGTCCCCCGCCGCGTCCGCGAAGATCCTGATCGTCGAGGATGAGCCACGCCTGGCCTCGGTGCTGCGCGACTACCTGGCCGCCGCCGGCATGACCAGCGAATGGGTGGACGATGGCGGCCAGGTGATCGACGCGTTCGCCCGCTACCAGCCCGACCTGGTGCTGCTGGACCTGATGCTGCCGCAACGCGATGGCGTGGACCTGTGCCGCGAACTGCGCGCCGGCAGCGACGTACCGGTGATCATGGTCACCGCGCGGGCGGAAGAGATCGACCGCCTGCTGGGCCTGGACATCGGTGCCGACGACTACATCTGCAAGCCGTTCAGTCCGCGCGAAGTGGTCGCGCGGGTGGTGGCGGTGCTGCGCCGTTACCGCCCGGACCCCGCTGCACGCGCCAACAGCGGCCTGCATATCGACGAACCGGCGGCACGCGCCACCTGGAACGGCAAGGGCCTGGACCTGACGCCGGTGGAATACCGCCTGCTGCGCACCCTGCTGGCCACGCCCGGCCGGATCTGGGCGCGCGATGAGCTGCTCGACCGCCTCTACCTGGACCACCGCGTGGTGGTCGACCGCACCGTCGACAGCCATGTGCGCAACCTGCGCCGCAAGCTGGCCGACGCCGGCATGGAAGGCGAACCGATCCGTTCGGTGTACGGCATGGGCTACAGCTACGAACCCTAGCCGGTAGTGCCGGCCGCTGGCCGGCAACCGCAGAATTCCAGGTGCGTCCATTGAGGTTGCCGGCCAGCGGCCGGCACTACCCGTGCGCAACTGCGCTACAGTCGAGCACGCTCGACATCAACGGATCACGACTGCATGGACGACATCCACCCGATCGCGCCGGGCAAGCGCGCCGCCATTCTTTCCAGCCTCGCCGACATCGAACGGCGACACGACGTGCGCGTTCTGCTGGCGTGCGAGTCCGGCAGCCGTGGTTGGGGCTTCTCTTCGCCGGACAGCGACTACGATGCACGCTTCATCTACGTGCATCGCCAGCCGTGGTATCTCACCGTCAACGAGAGCACCGGCCCCGGCGATGCGCAGCGGGACGTGATCGAACTGCCGATCGACGATGAGCTCGATGTCAGCGGCTGGGACCTGCGCAAGGCATTGCGCCTGGTTTCAAAATCCAATCCGACACTGATTGAATGGCTGCGCTCGCCGATCATCTACCAGCAGGATCACACCGCAGTGTCGCAGCTTTGGAAGGCAGCTGAGTCGTTCTATTCACCACTGGGCACGTGGTGGCACTACTTCAACATGGCGCGCTCGAACCATCGCGGTTACCTGCGTGGCGAAACGGTACGCAAGAAGAAGTACCTGTACGTGCTGCGCCCACTGCTGGCCTGCCAGTGGATCGAGCACGAACAGACCCCCCCGCCGATGGCCTTCGAGGACCTGCTGGACCGGCTGCTGACGCACGGCCCGGTGCGTGAAGCCATCGATGCCCTGCTGGCCGTTAAACGCGCCAGTGCCGAGGTCAGTGCCGGACCACGCATCGCGGCGATCAGCGATTTCATCGATCGTGAACTGGCCATCCGGACTGCGCAGGCGCCGCAGCTGCCCGCTGGACACGGTGATGCGGCATGGCTGGATGAGCTGTTCCGGCAGATGCTGGCCGAGCACGCGCCGATCTGAGCGGCTGCACCTGACTCGGGTAGTGCCGGCCGCTGGCCGGCAACCGCAGAATTCCAGGTACGCCCATGACGTTGCCGGCCAGCGGCCGGCACTACCACGCAGGTATCATCGCGGTGAACGCCCTGATTTCCGGAGACACCGATGAACCCGCTGCGCCCCTTCCGCGACAAGATGCCCGTCCTCGGCGAGCGCGTGTACATCGATCCGGCCTGCACCCTCATCGGTGACGTGGAACTGGCCGAGGACGTATCAGTGTGGCCGGGTACGATCATCCGCGGCGACGTCAATTACGTCCGCATCGGTGCGCGCACCAATGTGCAGGACGGCACCATCATCCACGTCAGCCACCACAGCCCGTACAACAAGGCCGGCTACCCGACCCTGATCGGCGAAGGCGTGACCGTCGGCCATGGCTGCATCATCCACGCCTGCACCATCGGTGATTACAGCCTGATCGGCATGGGCGCCTGCATCCTCGATGGCGCCCGTGTGGAACGCCATGGCTTCGTCGGTGCCGGAGCGGTGGTCGGCCCGGGCAAGGTGGTCGGTGAAGGTGAGCTCTGGGTGGGCAACCCGGCCCGCCCGGCGCGCACGCTGAGCGACAAGGAGATCGAGTCGCTGCACTATTCGGCCGACCACTACGTGCGGCTGAAGGACGAATACCTGGGCTGAACGGCCAACGCCGCCATGCGGCTCTGCTAAAGTCTGGGCCCGACCAGGACCTGTCGAGACCCCCATGCCTGTGGCTGCCTGCCGGAGAGGACTCCGCCGCCCACAACGAAGGCCATCGCACTGATGGCCGCACCGATGCTCGATACCTACCGCGAGGTGGTGACGCCGGAGGGTGTGCCGCTGCAGTTGCCGGCGGCCGGCCCGGTGCCACGGGCGATGGCCTGGCTGATCGATCTGGGCGTGCGCATCGCGGTGCTGGTGCTGATGTCGATTCCGCTGGCACTGCTGGATTCGTTCGGCTCCGGGCTCGGCCTGGTGCTGATGTTCCTGGTCTACTGGGCCTACCCGATCGTCTGCGAAGCGCGGTGGGGCCGCACCCTGGGCAAGCGCGCACTGGGCCTGCGCGTGCTCGCGCGCGATGGCGCGCCGGTGGGCTGGATGGCCGCCATCACCCGCAACCTGCTGCGCACCGTGGACATGCTGCCGTTCGGCTATGCACTGGGCCTGATCAGCAGCCTGTTCGATTCCCACGGCCGCCGCCTCGGCGACCTGGTGGCCGGTACCGTGGTGGTGCATGCACCGGTGCTGTACCTGCCGCCTCCGCCCACCATCGACAGCGTGCTGGCCCCGCCGCAGCCGCTGCGACCGGAAGAACAGGCGGCGCTGATGGCCTTCGCCGAGCGCGCGCCGCGGCTGTCGGCGGCACGCCAGCAGGAACTGGCCGGCATTGCCGAGCCACTGACCGGCACCCACGGCCAGGTCGGCGTGCTGCGCCTGTATGCCATGGCCAACTGGCTGCTGGGGCGGCGATGAAGCAGGAACAGTTCGTCGCCCGCTACCAGCAGGAATGGCAGGACCTGGAACACTGGCTGCTGCTGCGCGCCGGTGCTTCGCGCCGCACGCGGCGCAAGGCCAGCGCGCTCGCGCTGGACGATACCGCCTTCCCGCAGCGCTACCGGCGCCTGTGCCAGCAGCTGGCGCTGGCCCGCGAGCGCGGCTACAGCCCGCAGCTGGTGCAGCGCCTGCAGCAGTTGATGCAGCAGGGCCACAGCGTGCTGTACCGCACGCCGCCGACGCGCTGGCGCGGTGCGCTGGAATTCCTGGTGGCCGACTTCCCGTTGCTGGTGCGCAGCCAGGCGCGCAGCATGTGGGTGGCGCTGGCGATGTTCGCGCTGCCGGCGCTGGCCTGCTTCGTGCTGGTGCAGGTCTATCCGGACCTGATCCACATGGTGATGGACAACCGCCAGATCGCCGAGATGGAGCGCATGTACGATCCGGCCGCCGAGCGCCTGGGACGCGACAGCGGCACCGACTGGATGATGTTCGGCCACTACATCCTCAACAACATCAGCATCGCCCTGCGTACCTTCGCCAGCGGCCTGCTGGCCGGCCTGGGCACGCTGCTGGTGCTGCTGTTCAACGGCGTGATCATCGGTTCGGTGGCGGGCCACCTGCAGCACATCGGCCATGGTGATCCGTTCTGGCGCTTCGTCGCAGGCCATGGTGCCTTCGAGCTGACCGCGATCGTGATCGCCGGCGGTGCCGGTCTGCAGCTGGGCATGAAACTGCTGGCACCCGGCCGGCGCAGCCGCCTGGATGCACTGGTCGAGGGCGGCCGCATCGGTGCGCGCCTGTGCCTGGGCGTGGCGTTCATGCTGCTGGTGGCCGCGTTCATCGAAGCCTTCTGGTCGTCGATTGCCGACGTGCCGGCGTGGGGCAAGTTCAGCGTGGCCGGCATGCTGTGGGCCGGCGTGCTGCTGTGGCTGTGGCGCGGCGGACGCGGAGGCGGCCATGCGCATTGACCACCTGGACGTGGTGCTGCGCGCGCGCAGCGGCTGGGAAGCAATGGAGCTGGGCAGTGCCCTGTCGCGCCGCCACGCACGCGCGGTATGGGGCAGCTGGCTGCTGGCCAGTGCGCCGCTGTTCGTGGTCTTCAACGCGCTGGGCTGGTGGCTGGATGCATTCGGCTGGGCGTGGCTGGCAATGTGGTGGTGCAAGCCGCTGTTCGAACGGGCGCCGCTGTACGTGCTGTCGCGTGGCATCTTCGGCGAGCCGGTCGGTACGCTGGCGGCCCTGCGCGCGCAACGCAGCTGGGGCAATGCAGGTTTCTGGGGCTACCTGGGCTGGCGCCGTTTCAGCGTGCTGCGCAGCCTGTGCATGCCGGTGAACCTGCTGGAGGGCAATGCGCCGGCCCAGCGCGGTGCACGCCGCCGTGCCGTGGCCGCTGGTGCGGCGGGTGCCGCCGCCGTGCTGACCGTGGCCTGCATGGCGTTTGAAGCGGTGCTGGTGTCCGGTGCGATCGGCGCGGTGTTCATGTTCATGCCGCTGGAGCTGATGTCCGAATCATGGCGTGCCGCGTGGGACATGATCGGCCAGGACACACCCGCCTGGGCGCGGGCGGGCTTCAACCTGGCGTGCTGGCTGGCCTCGGTGCTGATCGGTCCGTTCTACGTCGGCGCCGGCTTCGGCCTGTACTTGAACCGGCGCACGCAGATGGAAGCGTGGGACGTGGAGATCGCCCTGCGCCGCCTGCGCGAGCGGCTGCTGCCGGCGGCATCCACGCTGGCGCTGCTGCTGTGCCTTGCCCTGCCGCTGGCCTACGCGCCAGTGCATGCGCAGGACGCGCAGACGGCCGCAGAACAGGCAGACGATGCCGGAGAGGACGAGGACAGCGCGGAGGAACCGGCCACTGCGGCGAACGATCCGGCCAATGCACCGGCCATGATCTTCGGTGCAGCGCCAGTGGACACCGCCGGCTTCCGCCAGGCGGTGAACCGCGCCTATGAAGATCCGCTGCAGCGCCCGACCCGCCAGGTCACGCGCTGGAAGCCGATCGAGCAGGCCGAGGAAAAAAAGAAGGAAGACAAGCAGCTGCAGCGTGACACCAACAGCAAGGGTGAACGCAAAACGCGCAAGGACGGCATCGCCTGGCTGGCACGCCTGGCCGAGTGGGGCCTGTGGGGCCTGCTGGGCGTCCTGCTGCTGGTGCTGCTGCTGACCGCACGGCTGTGGCTGCCGTGGCTGCGCGGCAGTGGCCGGCGCAAGGCCGAGGCCACACCGCAGGTAGTGGAAGAACCGGTGGAACTGCCGGTCGTGCTGCCGCCGGACGTGGCCACCCAGGCCGGCCTGCTGTGGGACCAGGGGCGGCCGCGGCAGGCGCTGGCCCTGCTGTACCGCGCCAGCGTGCGCACGGTGGGCGAGCGCAGCGGCATCGCGCTTCCGCCCGGTGCTACCGAAGCGCAATGCCTGCGCGCGTCGCGGCGCATGCCCGATGCCACCGACCGTGACCTGTTCGCGCGCATCGTGCGCATGTGGCAGTACGCCGCCTACGGTGGCCGCCTGCCCAGCCGCGCCGATTTCGATGCATTGGCCGATACCCTGCGCCGGCAGTACAGGTGGCTGGCATGAGTCCGCGCCTGTTCTGGTCGCTGCTGCTGGGCGCGCTGGTGCTGTTCGGCGTGCCGCTGACGATCCTCTACCTGCGCACGCACGAACGCGTGACCGAGACCGTGCAGCTGCCGCCGCAGGGCGAAGCTGGCTACAACCCGCTGTACGTGCTGGGCCAGGCCCTGCGTGCCGATGGCATCGAGGTGCACTCGCGGCCGCGGCTGGACCTGCAGCAGATGGCGCTGGGCCCGCACGATACGGTGGTGCTGCTGCAGGACAGCAGCGAACTGCCGGCACCGGCGGCCAGGGCCCTGCTGGCCTGGGTTGATGGTGGTGGCCATCTGCTGGTGCGTACGCCGCCGCCCGCCGAGGACGACGCCAGCAGCACGCAGGGGCCCCTGCTGGACCAGCTGGGCGTGGACAGCCTGTATCAGCAGAGCGACTGCCAGCCATTCCACGTCATCGATGATCCCAGCCACGTCGAGTTCTGCGGTGGTCGTCGCTTCACGCTGGGCTTTGCCGCCAATGCGCGGGCCGAACGGCGCTGGGGCAACGAGCACAGCCTGGTGTTCGCACGCCTGCACCATGGCCAGGGCAAGGTGAGCGTGCTGGCCGACATGGAATTCATGCGCGGCGAGGTGGATTCGCCGGCGGCACGCCTGGCGTCGGCCGCAGGCAAGGCCAGTGATGGCCTGCACGATCTCTCGCACCGCGACCTGACCCGTTACCTGCTCGACCCGAATTACGGCAAGGGAGCGTTCTGGCTGGTCTATGCCAGCCGCCCGCCGTCACTGTGGGCGCGCCTGTTCTACCAGGGCTGGCCGCTGTGGGCGCCGCTGCTGCTGGCCCTGCTGGGCTGGTTGTGGGCTCGCTCGCAGCGCTTCGGCAGCCTGCTGCCGTCGCCGGTGCTGGAACGCCGCTCGCTGCTGGAGCACGTGCGTGCCAGTGGCGAGCTGCTGCTGCGCTTCGGCCACGGCACGCGCCTGTACGACGCCGTGTTCGCCCTGTTCCTGCATCGCCTGCGCCTGCGCGCACCGGTAGCCGCTGCACTGGACGGTGCGCCGCGCGATCAGGCCATCGCCGAGCTGCTGAAATGGCCGCAAGGCCGTGTTGCCAGCGCGCTCACGCCCCCGCCACCGCACGATTCCTCCGCCCTGCGCGAGCGCATCCGCTTGCTGCTCCAGATGAGATCCCTGCTATGACCGAAGTCCCCGAGCTGCCGGCGGCCGCCAACGCCCGCCTGATCGAACGCGTCGATGCCATCCGCACCGCCGTTGGACACGCCTTCATCGGCCAGGCCGATGTACTGGACCAGATCCTGGTGGCGCTGCTGGCCGGTGGCCACGTGCTGATCGAAGGCGTGCCCGGTCTGGGCAAGACCCTGCTGGTGCGTGCACTGGCACAGGCCCTGGAGCTGGACTACGGGCGCGTGCAGTTCACCCCCGACCTGATGCCCAGCGACGTCAGTGGCCACGCGGTGTACGACCCGAAGAGCGAGAGCTTCAAGATCCGTCGCGGCCCGGTGTTCACCAACCTGCTGCTGGCCGACGAGATCAACCGTGCCCCGGCCAAGACCCAGTCGGCCCTGCTGGAAGTGATGCAGGAAGGTCAGGTGACCATCGAAGGCAAGGCCTTCACCCTGGCGCCGCCGTTCATGGCGCTGGCTACGCAGAACCCGCTGGAACAGGAAGGCACCTACCCGTTGCCGGAAGCACAGCTGGACCGCTTCCTGCTGAAGGTGCTGATCGACTACCCGCAGCTGGAGGACGAGAAGCGCATGGTGACCGCGATCACCAGTGGCCGTGCCGCCAGCGATTTCGACCTGAGCCAGGTGCCGCGTGTATTGGGGGCCGGCGAGCTTCTGGAACTGCAGCGCGCGACCGCGGCGATCACCGTCGATGACGAAGTGATCGACTACGCGGTGCGGATTGTGGCGGCCACGAGGCAGTGGCCGGGCATCGCGGTCGGCGCTGGCCCCCGCGGCAGCATCGCGCTGGTGCGTGCCTCGCGCGCGCAGGCGGTGCTGGCCGGCCGTGACTTCGTCACGCCGGACGACGTGCGCGACATTGCGCGCCCGGCGCTGCGCCACCGCATTGCACTGGCCCCGGAGCTGCAGATCGAAGGCCAGGACGCCGACGACGTGCTGGGCGCGCTGCTGGCCAAGGTGGAAGCACCGCGCCGATGAGACCGGCCCCGCTGCTGCTGGCGCTGCTGCTGGCCTGGGCTGCCCTGGGCGGCCTGGTGCTGGGCGGGTGGCTGCCGCGCTGGAGCTGGGCGCTGGCAGCCGTCGTCATCGCGCTGCCCGCCTTGTGGGATCTGTGGCGGCAGTCGCGGCGTCCGTCGCCGCAGGTACAGCGCGAGCTGCCCGAAGCGCTGGCGCTGGGCGTGCGCCGCGAGGCGGCGCTGCGCCTGCAGGCCGAGCAATCGATGACGGTGCAGGTGTTCGACCTGGTGCCCGGCGGCTGGCCGCTGGAAGCGCTGCCGCAGCGCGTGCGCCTGCAGGCCGGTACGGCGTCCACCCTGCACTACCACCTGCAGCCGCTGCAGCGTGGGCACTTCCGCTTCGAGGGGGTGCACCTGCGCATGCGTTCGCCGTGGCGCCTGTGGTGGCAGCAACGCACGCTGCCGCCGGCGCTGGAGGTGCGGGTCTATCCGAACTTCGTGCCGCTCACCCGCTTCGCATTGTTCAGTGCCGACCAGGCCTCGCGGCTGGTTGGTGCGCACGTGAAGCGCCGCCGTGGCGAAGGCACCGATTTCCACCAGATGCGCGAGTACCGCATCGGCGACAGCCTGCGCCAGCTCGACTGGAAGGCCACCGCGCGTGCGCGCAAGCTGATCTCGCGCGAATACCAGGACGAGAAGAACCAGCAGCTGCTGCTGATGCTGGACAGTGGCCGGCGCATGCTGGCCAGCGAAGGCGGGCTCTCGCACTTCGACCATGCCTTGAACGCCTCGCTGGTGGTGGCTTACCTGGCGCTGCGCCAGGGCGACGCTGCCGGCCTGTACGCTGCCGGGGGCGAACGCCGCTGGGTGGCGCCGCAGCGCGGCATGGGTACGGTCGAGCACCTGCTGCGCGCCAGCTACGACCTGCAGCCACGCGCGGTGGCCACCGATTACCTGGCCGCCGCCACCGAGGTGTCGCTGCGCCAGCGCCGGCGTGCGCTGGTGATGCTGGTCAGCAACGTGCGTGATGAGGACATCGAAGACCTGCTGGCGGCAGTGCGCCTGCTGCAGCGGCGCCACCTGGTGTGCGTGGCCAGCCTGCGCGAACGCGAGCTGGACGGCGCACTGGAGGGCGAGGTGCAGACACTGGAAGACGCCACCCAGGCCGGTGCCGCCGCGCTGTACCTGCAGCAACGCGCGAAGGCGCATGAGGCCCTGCGCAGCGAAAAGGTGATGGTGCTGGACGTGACCGCCGATGCCCTGCCCGGCGCGCTGGTGGAACGCTATCTGGCGGTGAAGCGCGAAGGGCTGCTCTGATACCCGCGATCGCTCTGGTAGGTGCCAACCTTGGTTGGCACGAAACCCACAGCGCCGACCAAGGTCGACATCTACCAAAACCGGTTGCCGGCCAGCGGCCGGCACTACCCCTGCAACAACCGCCGCTGCAACCGCTCCACCGCACGCTGCAGCAACACCCGGTTGCGGGCCAGCTTCATCCACTGCGGCAGGCGCGAAAACATGGATCCATTGTGTACAGCGCCGCGCTCGCGCAGCGTCGATACCGCATAGTCATGCAATGCCTGAAGGTGCTCGGCGTTGTAGGCCCAGAGCAAGCCTGCGCGAGTCGGTTCGACCAAGCGCAACGGCAGTCCGAAATGCGGATCAGCAGCCTCTGCTTCGCGCAGCGGGGAAGCCGTGACCGAAACATCACTGGTTCGTCCACACTGCTCACAGCGAGCAGGAAAAGTGGTCGGTGCGGGTATACCCGATGCAATGTGCCGATTGACGCACAGCCATTGATGACCACAGTAGCCGCACGGTCGATGTCCCTGCATGCGCATCGCACCGACCCAATCCGAGCCATCCAGGGACGCACTGCAACCGGTGCAGCGGAACCGTGCTGACGTCCTGCAGCAAATCTTGCTGGTAACCACCCAGCCAGGCGTATCACAACGATGGCAGCGCACCGCGACCCGGTCGGAGAACGACCGAAGACCACGACCATCATCAAAATGTCGCCCTGCCACCGGCGTCACTCGTCCTCGTCGACCTTGGGGGCGCCGCACCGTCATCAGACGTAGATCCGCGTCGGCGCCTCGTCGACGATCGCGTGCGGCACGAAGCGCGCACTGTCGCGGGTGATCGCGCTGTCATCCTCGCGGATGCCGATGCCGCAGGCATGGTCACCGATCACCCAGCTGCCGATCAGCGGATAGCCGCCTTCGAAGCGGGTGAGAGGATGCGCACGCTGGATGATCGCCGGGCCGTCGTAGGGACCGTCGCTGCGTTGGGTGCTGCCATCGGCCAGGTGCATCTCGATGTTGGCGCCTTCGCGCGAGAACAGTGGTTTGCGTACCCAGCCCGACGCCAGCGTGCTGCCGTCATCGAAATGCGCTTCCAGCAGGTTCGGATGGCCCACGTTGCGCTGCCACAGCAGCGGCAGGATGCCCTTGTTGCTCAGCACCGCCTTCCAGGCCGGTTCCAGCAGCTGCACGCCCGAACCGGGCAGCGCGCGGCCGAATTCCTCGGCCATCAGGTCTTCCAGCGGATACAGCTTGAACAGCGTGCCGATCACCGAATCGTCCAGCGCGGTGAAGCGTCCGTCCTCGGACAGGCCAATGTCCTCGATGGCGATGGCCTGGCCATGCAGGCCGGCCTGCGACGCACAGTCGCGCAGGTACTCGACCGTGCCGCGGTCTTCCTCCGAACTGCCGACCGCGCTGAAGTACAGCGGCGGCGGCAGCTGTGTGGCGAGGTCGCCGAAACGCTCGACCAGCGCTTCGTGGATGGCGTTGAACTGGTCGGCATGCTGCGGCAGGCGGCCGGCATTGCGCTGGTCTTCCAGCCACTGCCACTGGAAGAAGCTGGCTTCGAACAGCGAGGTCGGCGTGTCGTAGTTCAATTCGTACAGCTTGGCCGGGCCGGTACCGTCGTAGGCCAGGTCCAGGCGGCCATAGAGGTGCGGCTGGCGCTGGCGCCAGCTGTCGGCGATCCAGTCGCGGTAGTGCGACGGAATCGCCAGCTGGTCCATCAAGCGTTCGCTGCCGATGACATCACCGACCAGATCCAGCGCCATCTGGTGCAGCTCGGCGCTGGGGTCTTCGATGTCCTGTTCGATCTGGCGCAGGGTGAAGGCGTAATACGCGCGTTCATCCCAGTACGGCTGGCCGTCGATGGTGTGGAAGCGGAAACCCGCCTCTTCCGCGCGCGCCCGCCACTGGGCACGCTCGGCAATCCGGATGCGCTGCATGGGTTGATCAGCCGCCGTAGCTGCCGCTGGTGCTGCGGCGTGCGCTGGTGTTGCCGAAGCCACCACGGCTGGCAGTGACCGCACGGTTCGGCTCGCTGGTGACCGGGGCCAGGCCGGCCTTGCCAGCACCGATGCCGCTGGCGGTGTTCAGGCCACCGGTGCCGCCCGGTGCCGGGCGCGCCCAACCCGCATTCTTGTCCTGGTAAGCCGGTGCCGACGCCGGCGCCTGCGGGGCGAGGCCGCCGCGGTTGCTCAGCATCTGCGACATGAAGAAGCCCATCATCATCGGGCCGATGAACGAGGTACCGGCCGAGGTGTGCTGCTGCACGCACTGTTCCGGCTTGTAGTCCTTCTCGCAGGCTTCCTTGCTGGCGTACTTCGGCGCCGCATCGGCGGCCTGCTTCTGCGCTTCAGCGAACGCATTGCGGCACGACGACGGATCGCCGGTGGCCTCGGTGCAGGCCTCCACCGAGGTATACAGGCCTTCCTGCACCTTCACCTCCGGCTCCTTCTGGCAGGCGGTGAACAGCAGCGGCGCGGCGCTCATCAGCAGCAGCGCGGTGGTGCGGGAACGTTTCATGGCCTCATGCCCTGTCGACGGATCAATGCCCCAATGATGCCAAATCCGGGCCAGCAACCGGAATCGGCAAAGTGCGAAAGATGAACGGACTTTCATTTTCGTCGGCATTGGGGTCAGAGCCCATCGCGCCGCGATGGGATCCGACCCCAGGCGACGCACCGCTCTGGTAGGTGCCAACCTTGGTTGGCACACATCCCGCGGCGCCCGGTCATGCCCGGCGCGCGCAGCCAAGTCTCCGTCAAGAAGCCCCCTTGTTGTTCAAGGGGGGCGCGCCGAAGGCGCGGGGATAAGGGGAAATGCGCGGACCGCCAAGCCGCTGCAAGCGGTGAAGGTGGTTGCAGCAGCAACCGAAAAAATTGGCCATGATCGGCTGACCCCCACGTCGTACGGCCCGCCCGTTCCGCCCGCCATGCCCGAATACCGTTCCCGCACCTCCACCGCCGGTCGCAACATGGCCGGCGCCCGCGCCCTTTGGCGCGCCACCGGCATGAAGGACGGCGACTTCCACAAGCCGATCATCGCCATCGCCAACTCCTTCACCCAGTTCGTGCCCGGCCACGTGCACCTGAAGGACCTCGGCCAGCTGGTCGCGCGCGAGATCGAACAGGTCGGCGGCGTCGCCAAGGAATTCAACACCATCGCCGTGGACGACGGCATCGCGATGGGCCACGACGGCATGCTGTATTCGCTGCCCAGCCGCGAGATCATCGCCGACGCCGTGGAGTACATGGTCAACGCGCACTGCGCCGACGCGCTGGTGTGCATCAGCAACTGCGACAAGATCACCCCCGGCATGCTGATGGCCGCGCTGCGCCTGAACATCCCGGTGGTGTTCGTCTCCGGCGGGCCGATGGAAGCGGGCAAGACCAGGCTGTCCGAGCACAAGCTGGACCTGGTCGATGCGATGGTGGTGGCCGCCGATGACAGCGCCTCCGACGAGAAAGTCGCCGCGTTCGAGCGCAGCGCCTGCCCCACCTGCGGTTCCTGCTCGGGCATGTTCACCGCCAACTCGATGAACTGCCTGACCGAGGCGCTGGGCCTGTCGCTGCCCGGCAACGGCACCACGCTGGCCACCCACGCCGACCGTGAGGCGCTGTTCCGCCGCGCCGGCCGCCTGATCGTCGAACTCTGCCATCGCTGGTATGGCGGCGAAGACCCCAGCGCACTGCCGCGCGGCATCGCCACCCAGGCCGCGTTCGCCAATGCGATGACCCTGGACATCGCCATGGGCGGCTCCACCAATACCATCCTGCATCTGCTGGCCGCAGCACAGGAGGCGGAGGTCGACTTCGACCTGACCCACATCGACGCGCTGTCGCGGCGCGTGCCGCAGCTGTGCAAGGTGGCGCCGAACACGCCGAAGTACCACATCGAGGATGTGCACCGCGCCGGCGGCGTGTTCGGCATCCTCGGTGAGCTGGACCGCGCCGGCCTGCTCGATACCACGGTGCCGACCGTGCACAGCGCCAGCCTGGCCGACGCGCTGGAACGCTGGGACGTGGTGCGCAGTGACAACGACACCCTGCATGCCTTCTTCAAGGCCGGCCCGGCCGGCATCCCCACCCAGGAGGCCTTCAGCCAGGCCACGCGCTGGCCGACCCTGGACATGGACCGCGCCGAGGGCTGCATCCGCTCGCTGCAGCATGCGTACTCACTGGAAGGCGGCCTCGCCGTGCTGCGTGGCAATCTGGCCGTGGATGGCTGCGTGGTGAAAACCGCCGGCGTGGACGAATCGATCCACGTGTTCGAAGGCCCCGCGCGTGTCTATGAAAGCCAGGACGCGGCCGTCGCCGGCATCCTCGCCGACGAGGTGCAACCGGGTGAGGTAGTGGTGATCCGCTACGAAGGGCCGAAGGGCGGCCCCGGCATGCAGGAAATGCTCTACCCGACCAGCTACCTGAAGTCGAAGGGACTGGGCAAGCAGTGCGCGCTGCTCACCGATGGCCGTTTCTCCGGCGGCACCTCGGGCCTGTCGATCGGCCACGTCTCGCCGGAAGCCGCCAGCGGCGGTGTCATCGGTCTGGTGGAGAACGGCGACCGCATCCGCATCGACATCCCGGCCCGCCGCATCGACCTGCTGCTGGATGAGGCCACGCTGGCCCAGCGCCGCGCCGACGCCGACGCGCGTGGCTGGAAACCGCGCGCGCCACGCCCGCGCAAGGTTACCAGCGCGTTGAAGGCCTACGCCCTGCTGGCCACCAGCGCCGACAAGGGCGCCGTACGCAACACCGCCCTGCTCGGCGATTGATGCCGATCCGGTAGTGCCGGCCGCTGGCCGCCATCTGGGAAAAGGGGACGGAGGGGATTAAGTCGTTTGTGCCTCAAACGACTTAATCCCCTCCGTCCCCTTTTTTCAGCCGATCACGCGCTTGAACGGGGGCAGCGCGTCGATGATGCGCTTGCCGTAGCGGCGGGTCAGCAGCCGCGAATCAAGAATGACCACGCGGCCGGTGTCGGTGGAGGTGCGGATCAGGCGGCCGGCGAACTGGGTCAGCGTGCGCAGCGCATGCGGAATGGCGATCAGGTTGAACGCGTTGAGCCCGCGTCCCTCGAACCACTCGCTGAGGGTGGCGGTCTGCGGGTCGGTCGGCACGGCGAACGGCACCTGGGTGATCACCACCGTGGTGCAGGCCTCGCCGGGCAGGTCGAGGCCCTCGCCGAACGAGTTCAGGCCGAACAGCACCGAGCCCTCGCCTGCCTCGACACGCCGCAGGTGTTCCTCGATCAGCCGGGTCTTGGACATCTCGCCCTGCACCAGCACCTGCTTGCGGCGCGCGGCCGGCATCAGCCCGGCCACCTTCTCCATCTTCCAGCGCGAGGTGAACAGCACCATCGAGCCCTTGGCCCAGTCCAGTTCGGTGTCCAGGTAGCGCGCCACTTCGCGCGGGTGGCCTTCGCGGTCGTCCGGCGTGACCGGGAACTTCGGCACGATCAGTTCGGCCTGGTTGGGCAGGTCGAACGGCGACGACAGCGAGACCATCTCGGCCTCTTCCGGAATGCCGTTGTCGATCGCCAGCGACTGGAAGTCGCCACCGCCGGTCAGCGTCGCCGAGGTCATCACCACCGAGTCCACTTCATCCCACAGCAGCTTGCGCAGCACGTGCGCGGCCGACACCGGCGAACCGTGCAGCACCAGGTCGCCATCGCGGGTGGCAGTCACCCAGCGCGCCATCGGCGGCGCGCCGTCCTTGTCTTCGCGGCGCCACGCCTGCCACAGGTTGTACTGCTGCTCGATCATCTCCAGCGCCATGCCCAGGTTGCGCTGCAGGCGCTCGCGCGCGGCATCGTCCGGCTTGCCCTTGGCCACCTGCGTGGTGGCCGCATGCGCCCAGTTGTAGAGGCTGCGGGTATCGTCGGCCAGTGCCTCGATCGGCTCGCGCCAGGCCTCGGGCAGGCGTCCATTGGCCGCGCGCCACATCGGCTCTTCGTCCGCCGGCGCCGGCATCCACACCCGCTCGATGTGATCACGGAACGCGCGCAGCTGCTTGGCCACGTTGCTGGCGACTTCGATCGCTTCGTTGGGCAGCAGGTTGCCCAGCCGGTCCTTGTCGACCGCGCGGTACGCACCGGCGATCAGGATCTGCAGGCGGCCGGTGCGCTTGGCCATCTCGTCCAGCGCGAGGCTGGCCGCGCCCTGGTCGATCGCCACGTTGCCGATGTGATGGCCTTCGTCCAGCACCAGCAGCATGTCCGAGGGTGGCGCGATCAACGGCTGGCCGTTGTCGCTGTCACCGATCGACAGCGCCGACAGCAGCAGCGCGTGGTTGGTGACCACGATCTGTGCGTCGCGCACCGTATTGCGCGAGCGCAACACCGCGCACTGCGCCGAATAGGCGCAGCGTCGCCCGGCACAACCCGAGGCCGGCGTGGTGATGCGGCTGCGCAGGCCGGGACTGATGGTCTCCGGCGCATTGTCGATATCGCCATCCCAGCTGCCGCTGGTGAAGGCGTCGGTCAGGCGTTTGGCGATGTCCATCTCGATCGGCGCCAGCGGCCGGTCGAACAGTGGCGCGTCATCCTCGAACATGCCGCCCTGCGAGCCCTCGCCCTGCGCCTCGGCGGCATTGCGCGTGCACAGGTAGCGGGTGCGTCCCTTGGCCAGCGCCACGGTCGCTTCCAGGCCGGTGGCCTTCAGGAAATTCGGGATATCGCGCTCGACCAGCTGCGACTGCAGCGCCACGGTGCCGGTGCTGATCACCAGCTTCTTCTTGGTGGCCAGCGCGATCGGCACGCCTGCGGTGAGGTAGCCCAGGCTCTTGCCGACGCCGGTCGGCGCCTCGACCACGCCGACGCCACCGCTTTTCGACAGCGCGCGCGACACCACGCCGATCATCTGGCTCTGCGAGCGACGGGTGGAGAAGCCGGGGGTGTTGGCCTGCAGCGTCGTGTACGCCTTGCGGATCGCGTCCTTCAAGGTGTCATCGAGCGTGCGCGGAGCGGCGACGGTTTCGGTCACGCCGGGAACTACCGTAGCTGGATCAGGCCGGTCATTGTCGCATGGCCGGCCGCGTTCACTGTTGCTGGCACCCTGAACGAGCCAGCGACGACGCCCGCCGGCGCGCACGGTCCGAAGCCCGCGCCGCACAGGGGCGAAACACGCCGGGCGTGGCCCGGCGCCAGCGCTCAGGCGACCGGGGCGGGACGGCTACGCAGCAGGCGCACCAGCGCCCACACCAGCAGCACCACGCCAATGGCCTCGACCATCGCCAGCGCGAAGTGCACCACGCCGAAGATGGCGCTCATGCCCGAGATGGCGCTGAAGTTGCCGCTGCTGACCAGCCACATCGGCAGCATGCCCGCCGCCAGGCCACCCAGGCTGGACAGCAGCAACAGCAGCAGGCCGACCAGCGCGCCGGTGCGGGTGGCATCGCGCGGCGCACCGACCACCCAGACCAGGCCGACGCACAGCGCGATCAGCACAGGCAGGCGCACGCCGACCATGCTCAGCACGGTCACCATCAGGGTTGTGCTGTCCATCGGTCAGTCCTCGCCGGCCAGCACGGCCGAGCCCTGGCGCAGCGACTGGTAGACCTCGCCGGTCTGCGGGCGCACGCCGTGCCACTGCAGGAAGCTCTCGGCGGCCTGCTCGACCAGCATGCCCAGGCCGTCGACGGTATTGCGGCACTGCGCCGCACGGGCCCAGGCCAGGAAGGCGATGGCCGCCTCGCCGTAGTTCAGGTCGACGGCAGTGGTCATCGAATTGACCAGCGACAGCGGCAGCTTGAACTCGACGTCGCGGTCGCGGCCAGCCGAGGTGGCATTGACGATCAGTTCGAAGTCGCCGAGGTCGCGCAGGTCTTCCCAGTAGCGGCTGATCGCACGGCCGGGCTCGCCCATCGCGTCGATCAGTTCGTCGGCGCGCTCCGGCGTGCGGTTGACCACCACCAGTTCGGTGATGCCGGCATCGAGCAGCGCCGGGGCGACGCTGCGCGCCGAGCCACCGGCGCCGATCATCAGCACGCGGCGACCGCGCAGGTCCAGGCCGTGGCGGTCGGTCAGGTCGCGCACCAGGCCGATGCCATCGGTGGTGTCGCCGTGCCAGCGGTCGCCCTTGCGCAGCAGTGTGTTGACCGAGCCGGCGCGGCGCGCGCGCGCGGTCAGCGTGGTGCACACCGAGAACGCGGCTTCCTTGTGCGGCAGGGTGACGTTGGCGCCGACACCGTCCTCGGCGGCGAAGGCCTCCAGTCCGGCCAGGAACGCATCCGGGGCCAGGTCGATCGCGCGGTAGTCGATGGCGATGCCTTCCTGGCGACCGAACGTCGCGTGGATCTGCGGCGACTTCGAGTGGGCAACGGGGTGTCCGAAGACGGCGTAACGGTCGGTCATGGAATCCTCAAGCTGGCTAGACTGATGCTCTTTCGTGCACGGAACCGGATGATGCGCATCACCCCGCCCCTGCTGGTGCTCGCCGCCAGTCTACTCTCTGCCCCCGTGGCGATGGCGTTGAACGAGTACGGCATCGAAGGCATGGGCGTGGTCTCGACCCGCGCCGACGAAGGTCGCGCCACGATCAGCGCCGATGGCCAGCGCATCGTCTTCGCCCGCCGCGGCGAGGCCGGCTGGGGCCTGTGGGAGGCGCGCGTGGTGGACGGTCGCTGGCAGCAGGCACAGGTACTGCCGGTAGGCGTGGCCGGTGAAGCCCGCGATCCCTACTTCAGCCGTGACGGCCGCTGGCTGCTGTTCGCGGCCGGCCGCGAGGGCGCGCTGGCGCTGTACCGCGCCGCGTTGGCCGCCGACGGCCGGCTGGGCCCGGCGCAGCCGCTGGCCGGTGACGGCGGGCGCCGGGAAGAGCGCGGGCCGGCCCTGAGCGCGGACGGCAAGCAGCTGTTGTTTGCCCGCCAGCAGGGCCGTGGCGCCGGCTGGGACCTGTTCGTGGCGACGCTGGATGCGCAGGGCCTGCGCGGCCCGGCCAGCGCACTGAGCGCGTTGAACAGCGCCGACGACGAGACCGACGGCGACTGGCTGGGCCAGGACGGCGCCGTGGTGTTCAGCCGCGGCAATGGCAGTACCGCGCAGGTCTGGAGCAGCGGCTGTGCGTGGAGCGGTGTAGCGCTGCAGCCGCTGGGGCTGTCGTTCAACCAGGCCGGCGGCTGGACCGGTGCGCCGGTGGTCGACAACGCCAAGCCGGGCGAGATGATGGTGGCCAGCAGTGCAGCGAAGGCGCCGCGTGCCGGTGGCGTGGACGTGTACCGGTTGGCGGTGCCGAAGGTGGCGGCGGTGGCCGGGTGCGCGCGGTAGATCCACGCCATGCATGGATTGAAACGCCCCGTCAGCGCGACAACACCTTGGCGCGCAGCTGCTCGTACTCCATCTCGCTCAGCTGGCCGTTGTCCTTGCGCTGGTTCAACGCGGCCAGCTCGGCCTGCACGGTCTCCGGCAGCGCCTGCTCACGGGCCACGTGGCGGGCAGCGGAGAGCTGTTCCGGCGGGCGCTTGCCGGCCCGCCAGGCGGCGATGAAGACAGCGACGATGATGGCGCCGAACACCAGCGTACCGGTGCCCCAGATCAGCCATTGCACCCATCCCAGTTCGGGTCCCATCGCGCAGTCCTCCGTCTATCGTGGCGCTATTGTCAGCGCTCGCGCAGCCATCGCGCCACCTGCGGCGCGAAATAGGTCAGCACACCATCGGCGCCGGCCCGCTTGAAACCCAGCAGCGACTCCAGCACGCAGGCGCGTTCGTCCAGCCAGCCGTTGGCGAAGGCGGCCTTCATCATCGCGTACTCGCCACTCACCTGATAGGCGAAGGTCGGCACTCCGAATGTCTCCTTCACCCGGCGCACCAGGTCCAGGTACGGCATGCCCGGCTTGACCATCACCATGTCGGCGCCCTCTTCCAGGTCCAGCGCGATCTCGCGCAGGGCCTCGTCGCCGTTGGCCGGGTCCATCTGGTAGGTCTTCTTGTCGGCCTTGCCGAGGCTGGCCGCGCTGCCCACCGCATCACGGAACGGGCCGTAGAACGCCGAGGCGTACTTGGCCGAGTAGGCCATGATGCGCACGTTGATGTGGTTGTCGGCATCCAGCGCACGGCGGATCGCGCCGATGCGGCCGTCCATCATGTCCGACGGCGAGACGATGTCCACACCGGCCTCGGCGTGCGACAGCGACTGCTTGACCAGCGCTTCGACAGTGATGTCGTTGAGCACGTAACCCTTGTCGTCGATGATGCCGTCCTGGCCGTGGGTGGTGTACGGGTCCAGCGCCACGTCGGTCATCACTCCCAGTTCCGGGAAGCGCGACTTCAGCGCGCGGATCGCACGCTGCGCCAGGCCGTCCTCGGCCCACGCCGCCGACGCGTCCAGCGACTTCAGCGACGGGTCGATCACCGGGAACAGGTCGATCACTGGAATGCCCAGTTCCAGCGCTTCTTCGGCCACCTTCAGCAGCTCTTCGATCGACAGCCGCTCCACGCCCGGCATCGACGGCACTGCGGTGCGGCCCGCCCGTTCGTGCACGAACACCGGGTAGATCAGGTCGTCGGTGGTCAGCGTGTTCTCGCGCATCAGGCGGCGCGAGAACTCGTCGTGGCGCATGCGGCGCGGGCGGTAAAGCGGGTGGGACATGGCAGGCTCCGAGGAGTGGCTATTGCAACAGGTAGCCCTGCGGCAGCAGGGGTTCGGGCAACGGGCGTTCGCCGAGCGCGTCGAGCTGGTCGATCTCGATCGTGCGCACCAGCGCGTCCAGCGGCAGGTCGTTCGGCTCCAGGCCGAACGGGTCTTCCATTTCTTCGCCCAGCTGGTCCAGGCCGAAGAAGGCGTAGGCCAGCACCGCCGACAGCACCGGCGTGCCCCAGCCCAGCGAGCTGGCCAGGCCGAACGGCAGCAGCACGCAGAACATCCATGCGCAGCGATGCAGCAGCAGGGTGTAGGCGAACGGCAGCGGCGTGGTGAGGATGCGCTCGCAGCCGGCCTGGATCGACGACATCGCGTGCAGGCGCTCTTCCAGCTGGGTGTAGAGGATCGGGTCGAGTTCGCCGGCGCGCAGGGCCTGGGCCAGCTCGGCAGCGATCATCGACAGCAATGCGTCGGGCACGTTCTCGCGCTGGCCCAGCTGCTCGCGCTGCGGCTTGTCCAGCCACGGCAACGCCGCCAGGGCCACGATGCGCCCGCGCAGGCGCGCGGCCAGCGCATGGGCAAAAGCCGTAGTGAGGTAGGCGATGCGGCGGCGGCGACCGGCGTCATCGGCCAGCAGCAGGTTCACCTGGCGGGCCAGCGAACGCGATTCGTAGACCAGCTGGCCCCACAGCTTGCGGCCTTCCCACCAGCGGTCGTAGCAGGCGCTGTTGCGGAAACTGAGGAAGATCGACAGCACCAGGCCGAGCAGCGTGAACGGCGTGACGGAAACGCGCTCGATGCCGGTCGGCGGCGCCAGCTCCACCACCGCGGCCACCGCGATGGACAGGATCAGGATGGCCAGCACCTTCGGCGCGATCGCTTTTACGATCGAGCCGCGCAGGATGTACAGCAGTTGCCAGCCGTGGGGACGGGGTCGGATGATCATGGGGCAGCCGCGCCGGGCGCGGATTCACAGGCACGCGGGGGGCTCGCGCAGCCGTTCATTGTACGCCCCTGCCCGGCCCGCGGCCGTGTACCTGCGACGCCCTGTCGCACCCGGCGATGCGGCTCAGATCACGCCGCCCCCCAGGCCCAGGCGCAGGATGCCGACCACCACCACGATGCCGTTCAGCACCAGCCCGGCCCAGGCCCGGCCGCGCTTGGTCGGGTGGGTGAACAGGATGCCCAGCGCGGCGATCACCGCGCCCACGGCGGCGAACGGGATCAGGAACCAGTTGCCCCAGCCCAGCAGCGGAATCAGCGCCAGGATCATCCACAACAGCGCCAGTACGCCCCACAACAGACTGATCACGCCCATTCCACTCTCCCGCCGTTGGTTCCTGTCTGTGCACCATAGTCGTTCCCGCCGTCGCCGCCTACTGCCGTTGGCGGGGCTGTCACCGGCACCGTGCTAGCGTGCCGCCGTGCCTGCTCTGGGCCGGGTGTTGGCGCCGATTCAGAGTGGCCCGCCGATGATCGCAACCAGTCCTACAGGGGTCGTGCCATGAACATCCGTTGGGCCGCGTTGGCGGCCATCCTGCTGGTCGCCGCTGGCTGTGCCAGCACCTCCAAGGTCATGCTGGGGCGCGCCCGCGCGCCGATCGATCCGGCACTGGTGCAGATCTATTCGACGCCGCCGGCCGGCTCCCAGGAAATCGCCCAGCTGGAATCGGCGTCTGCCGTGGGCTTCGGCACGCAGGGCCAGACCGATGCAGCGGTGGCGCGCCTGAAGCGCGAGGCCGCAGCGCTGGGCGCCAATGGCGTGGTGCTGATGGGCGTGGGCAGCAGCGGCTCACCGGTGGGCATGTCGGTGGGTGCCGGCACGTTCGGCTCGCATGTCGGCGGTGGCGTCGGCATCGGTATTCCGACCACGCAGAAGCGCGCCGCCGGCGTGGCGATCTGGGTGCCGAACCCGGAACCCCCGGCACGACTGCCGACGCAGGTGATCACCCCGCAGCGGTGACGCGGCAGCATCACCGCGGGTAGTGCCGGCCGCTGGTCGGCAACCTCAGAAATCCTCCCGACGTCAGGGGAATGCCGGCCAGCGGCCGGCACTACCGGGGGGTGTTCAGCGCTTGTACTTCGGCACGAACACCTTGTTCACCGCGTCGGCCAGCTGGTCCGGCGGCAGCAGGCCCTGGTCGAGCAGGAAGTTGTTGAACGCCAGGCGGTCGAACTTCGCACCCAGTGCCAGCTCGGTCTGCATGCGCAGTTCCAGGATACGGGTGTAGCCGTAGAAGTAGCTGCCGGCCTGGCCCGGCATGCGCACCATGTAGCGGTCCAGTTCCTGGGTGGCCATCGCCTTGGACAGGCCGACCTGCTCCATCAGCACGCGCTCGCCGTTGGCGCGGTCGGTCAGGCCGAGGTTGAGCATCGGGTCGAGCATCGCGCGTGCGGCGCGCAGCAGGCGGAACTGCAGGGCGATCATCTGCCCGTCCAGCGGCTCGTACGGCACCATCTCGGCCTCGGCATACAGCGCCCAGCCTTCCACGTTCACCGAATTGAACGCGAACATGGTGCGTGCCAGCGACACGCCGCGCTCGACCATCGCGGTGAACTGCAGCTCGTGGCCGGGGCGGCCTTCATGCGCACTCAGCGTCCACGCCGCCGCACCGAAGTTGAAGTCGTCGTACTGTGCGCCCGGGCCCGCGGCCGGGTTGCCCAGCGGCAGCACGAAGGTGCCCTGCTGCCCGGTGTTGTTGACCAGCGGCGCAGGCAGGAAATGCGGGGCCGGGCTGGCCGCGCTCTCGGCGGCCGAACCCAGGCGCATCTGCATGGCGCGCTTGGGCACGTCGACGATGGCGTGCTCGCGGATCAGCGGATCGATCGCGTCGATCACCTTGCGGTAGTGGCCTTCCAGATGGTCGTCGGCGATCTTGTCGGCCTTCAGCGCGCGGATCACCGCCACCGGGTCGCTCGGGTCGGCCACCTTCAGGCCCTTCTCCTTCACCACCAGCGGCGCCAGCTGCTGCATCGCCGAGCGGGTTTCCATGAACTCCAGCTGCGCACGCTGCATCAGCAGCTTCGGGTCGATGTCGATGCCGACCTGCTTGAGCTGGTAGGCGTACAGCGGCGCCGGCAGCCGTGCGTCGGTGCGCGCCTTCGGCAGCACGGTCGAGCGCGTCCAGCTGGCGTAGTCCTTCATCTGCCCGGCCAGGGCCTTCATCGCTTCATCGGCGCCGGCGATCTGGTACTTCTTCAGCAGCGACTCGATGCCGCTGATGTAGGTCTCGACGTTGTCCAGCGACTGCTGCACTTCGATCTTCGTCGGCTGCAACAGGCTGCTGTCCTTCAAGCGCTCTTCGTAGCGCTGGCGGGCCAGCGTGGTGAACGCGGTGCCGCCCGGCTGCAGGCCGGCGTAAGCCTTGAGGCGGTCGATCGCCTTGGCCCGGCGCTCGGCCGGCACCTGGTCGGACAGCAGCAGGTTGAGGCCGCTGAACACCGTCTGCGGCGCGTCACTCCACGGCAGCAGGTACTTCTCGTTGAGCTCACTGCCTTCGATGTTCTGGTTGGCGGCGTGGATCATGATCTCCAGGTCCTGGCGGACGTTGGGATCCTGCTCGGTGGCCAGCTTCGCCTTCAGTTCGTCGCGGGCCTTGGCCATCGCGGCGCGGTAGCGCTTGCCGTTGTCCGCGCCGAGGTCGGCCACTTTGTCGTCGTAGCCGGGCACGCCGAAGAAGCCGGTTTCTTCCGGCTGGAACGGGCCCTGCGCATCGAGCAGGATCTGCGCCAGTGCGTTGCTGCGGGCGACCCAGGCCGGGCTGGCCGGTGTGGCGGCCTTGGCGGCGGGTGCCGCCAGCGCCGGCGGTGCGGACAGCAGCGGGGCGGCGGTCAGGGCCAGGGCAACGGCCAACGCGATCGGCTTCATGGTGCACTCCAGGACAGGGTTGCCCGCACCCTACGCGCTCAGCGCGGTGGCGACAATCGGCCGGAGGTCACAACGCTGCGGTCAGCGGGCATTCGCCGCGTTCGCGGCAGGCCTGCAGTTCGCATTCCTGCGCGGCCTCATCGTCATCCAGCGCAGTCAGGTCGAAGGTCTGCTTGTTCTCGCCCAGCACGTACATCACCGGGTAGTCCCACACGTCGTCACTGCGGGTGCCCTTCACGAACAACCGGCCGTGTGCGCGGGGGCCTTCCAGGGCCACGGTCAGGCCGACATCGCGCTGGCCGTTGAGCGCGGTCTGCATGCTGCCCAGCGGCATCGATTCGGCACGCAGCGGCTCGCCGAAGGCTTCCACCAGTTCGATGCTGCAGCCGGCGCGACGCATCGCCTCGCGCATCGGTGGGCTCTCGCGTGCCGCCTCACTCCAGCGCAGCACGCTCCAGGCCACCGTGCCACCGGCCCCGGCCAGCACCAGCAGCACGGCCACGGGCATCGCCCAGCGCCAGTGGCGGGACCACCAGCCGGCGGGCTTCGGGCCGTGGGTGGGAATCGGCGGCGGCAGTGTCATCGGCGGGCTCCTTCCCGTCTGTGTTTCAAGGCTTCAGGCAGCGCCCCAGGAAGGCTTCGGCCACACGGTAGCGATGCAGGGCATCGGCGCCGGACAGGCCATGCTTGGCACCCGGGTAGGTCATCAGCTCGAACGGCTGACCGCGCTTCTGCAGCGCGCTCATCAAGCTGGTCGAATTGGTGAACAGCACGTTGTCGTCCGCCATGCCGTGGATCAGCAGCAACGGCGAGCGCAGCCCATCGATGTGGGTCAGCACGCGCGCTTCACGGTAACCGGCGTCGTTGCGCGCCGGCAGGTCCATGTAGCGCTCGGTGTAATGGCTGTCGTACAGGCCCCAGTCGGTGACCGGGGCACCGGCCACGCCGCAGGCGTACTGGTTCGACGCCTTGGCCAGCAGCATCAGGGTCATGTAACCGCCGTTGGACCAGCCCTGCACGCCGATGCGCGCCGGGTCCACCCACGGCTGCTGCTTGAGCCAGGCCACGCCGTGCAGCTGGTCGGTCACTTCCACCGTGCCCTGCTTCCCGTACAGCGCACCACCGAAGTCGCGGCCACGGCGCGGGGTGCCGCGGTTGTCCAGCGAGAACACGACGTAGCCCTGCTGGGCCAGGTACTGGTTGAACAGATGGTCGCCACGGCCGGGCCAGCTGTCGGTGACGGTCTGGCTGGCCGGGCCGCCATAGACATACACCGCCACCGGGTAGCGCCTGGACGGATCGAAGCCGGCCGGCTTGATCAGGCTGTAGTGCAGTGGCGTCTTGCCGTCGGCGGCGGTGAGCGTGCCGAACTCGACCGGGCGCTGCGCGTCGCGGTAGCGCGCATACGGGTGCTTGGGATCGGCCAGGTTGTTTTCCACCAGTGTGGCGATCTTCTCGCCGTTGGCGCGGAACAGCTCGATCTGCGGCGGCGTGGTGCTGTTGGACCAGCTGTCGACATAGACGCTGGCATTGCGGGCGAACGTGGCGCTGTGCATGCCCGGCGCCTTCGACAGGCGCTGCGGCTCGCCGCCCTGCAGCGATACCGCGTAGATCTGGCTTTCGCGCGGGCTTTCGATGCCGGCGCGGAAGTAGGCCTTGCCGGCCGTCTCATCCACCGCCAGCAGCTCGTCCACCGGCCAGTTGCCGTGGGTCAGCGCGGTGGTCTTGCCGTTGCTGTCGATGCGGTACAGGTGCTGGAAGCCGGTGCGCTCGGACGACCACAGCACGCTGCCGTCTTCAAGGAAGCGCAGGCTGTTGTGCAGCGGTACCCAGGTCGGGCTGGTCTCGTGGGCGAGTACGCGCTGGCGGTTGGAGTCGAGTGCCACTTCCACCAGGTCCAGCTGCTTCTGGTCGCGCGACTGGCGCTGGAAGCTCAGGTGCTGCGCATCGCGCCAATCGACGCGGGCCAGGTAGATGTCCTGTTCCTTGCCCAGGTCGATCCAGCGCGGCTGCGCCTCGGCGGCCGGTGCGATCACGCCCAGCTGCACGCGCACGTTGGCGTCACCGGCAGCCGGGTAACGCTGTTCGATCACATCGGTGCGGTCGGCGTAGACCTCGTAGCGCTTCTGCACCGGCACCGGTGCCTCGTCGATGCGCGCGAACGCGATGGCCGAATCGTCCGGTGCCCACCAGTAACCGGTGTGGCGGTCCATCTCTTCATCGGCGACGAACTCGGCCACGCCGTTGCCGATGGTGGTGCTGCCGTCGCGGGTCAGCTGCAGCTGCTTTCCACTGGCCAGGTCGATCACCCACAGGTTGCGGCCGCGGATGAAGCTGACGAAGCCGCCCTTGGGCGACAGCTTGGCGTCGGTGGCGAAGCCCTCACCGTGGGTCAGCTGGCGCACGGCCGCCGCCCCCTGCTGCTTGAGGTCGTACAGGTACAGCTCGCCGCCCAACGGGAACAGCAGGCGCTGTGCGTCCGGCGACCACTGGTAATCGACGATGCCGGTCATCGCGGCGATGCGCTGGCGCTCGCGGCGCGCCTTTTCCTCATCGCTGAGGGTCTCGGTGCCGGGCAGCACCACCTTGGAATCAACCAGCAACCGGGTCTGGCCACTGCCGATGTCGTAGGTCCACAGATCCAGCTGGTTGCGATCGCTGTCCTTGCCGCGCAGGAAACTGACCTGCGAACCGTCCGGCGCCACCTTGGGCTTCATCAGGGTCGGGCCGGACAGCGGCAGCGGGCCGGTGATGGCCTCCAGGGTCAGCTTTTCGGCGTGGGCGGCGGTACTGGTGGCGAGCATGAGGGCAAGCGAAGCGAACAGGTGGCGCATGGAGGATCCCGGCAAACGGCAGGTCCGCCCGGCGGCGGGCGCGGGGCGGTCGTTCCCCCATCCTAACCAAGCCCGTGCAGGAAGGCAGCATGACCTTCTGCCCATGCTGCGGTGCTGGGGTCAGGGCCCTTTGCGTTGCAAAGGGATCCGACCCCGCGGCGGGTCAGCGCTGGCCGAACAGGTGCTTGCGCTCTTCGTCGCTGAGCGGCTTGCCGGCGTTCGGGTTCACCTGCTGGCGCAGCGCATAGGCGCGCTGGGTGGCCGGGCGCGCGGCGATGGCCTCGTGCCAGCGCTTGAGGTTCGGGAACGCGGCGAAGTCCACCGGCAGCTTGTCGTAGGCGCCGATCCACGGGTAGCTGGCCATGTCGGCGATGGTGTACTCGTCGCCGGCCAGGAAGGCGTGCTGGGCCAGGCGCTTGTCCATCACCCCGTGCAGGCGGCGCACTTCGTTGTCGTAGCGCTCGATGGCATAGGGAATTTTTTCTGGTGCGTACACGTTGAAGTGGCCCATCTGGCCACTCATCGGGCCCAGCCCGGCCATCTGCCAGAACAGCCATTCCAAGGTGGTCACGCGGCCGCGCGGGTCGCTGGGCAGGAAGCGGCCGGTCTTCTCGGCCAGGTACAGCAGGATCGCACCGGACTCGAACACGCTCTGCGGGGCACCGCCATCGGCCGGGGCGTGGTCGACGATGGCCGGCATCTTGTTGTTGGGCGAGATGGCCAGGAACTCTGGCTTGAACTGGTCACCCGAGCCGATGTTGACCGGGTGGATGCGGTACTCCAGGCCGGCTTCCTCCAACAGCAGGGTCACTTTGTGGCCGTTCGGGGTGGGCCAGTAATACAGGTCGATCATGGCGTCGGCTCGGGGTGCGGAAAGGAACCTGAAGTCTAGTGCGTGAGTTGGGTTGGCACCGTCATGGCGGGCCGGTAACCTCGCCTCTCCCCCGAAACGCAGCATCCCCCGCATGAGTGCAAACCGCCCGCCGCTCTCCCCGTTGTCCACGCTGATCTTCGCCTCGCGCTGGCTGCAGCTGCCGCTGTACCTGGGCCTGATCGTGGCGCAGTGCGTCTACGTGTTCCTGTTCGGCAAGGAACTGTGGCACCTGATCTCGCATTCCGCCTCGATGGGCGAGCAGCAGATCATGCTGATCGTGCTGGGCCTGATCGACGTGGTGATGATCTCCAACCTGCTGGTAATGGTGATCGTCGGCGGCTACGAGACCTTCGTCTCGCGCCTGCGCCTGGAAGGCCACCCGGACCAGCCGGAATGGCTGAGCCACGTCAATGCCAGCGTGCTGAAGGTGAAGCTGGCGATGGCGATCATCGGCATCTCCTCGATCCACCTGCTGAAGACCTTCATCGCCAGCGGTGCGCTGGGCGGTATCCCGCTGTGCACGCCGGAGCAGATGAGCGTGGCCGCCGCCAACATCGGTGTCGCCCGCTGCTCGATGCTGACCCAGGAAGGCGTGCTGTGGCAGACCATCATCCACTGCGTGTTCATCCTGTCGGCGATCGGCATCGCCTGGACCGACAAGCTGATGTCCAACGGCCACAGCAAGTCGCACGACAAGGCACACGACCACTGAGGTCGCCGCCGGCCACGACATGATCGCCGCGGCCCCACCCGGCCACCACCCCTTGTGCGGGGCGGTGGCCGGGATGCTAGATTGCATCCTCGCCGTTGCCGGCGGTGGCGTCGGGAAACGCCACCCTGCCGCGCCTGGACCACGGGTCCCGGCCATGCATATCAATGATTTACGTCACGTCGTCTTCTAAAGGGGAGCAGGATGTCGCACGTCTCAACGATCACCGCCGCGCGCCGGTGGCTGCCGGTTGCCTTGGCACTGGCGCTGGCCGCCTGCTCGGGCAAGGAAGAATCCGCAGCACCGGCTCCGGCCGCCGCCCCCACCGCCGCTGCACCGGCCGCACCGGTGGTCGCCGCCAAAGTGCAGTCGATGGGCACCGAGCAGCTGCGTGAGTCGGCCAGCCAGGCCCTGCGCGAGAACCGCATGTACGCGCCGGCCGGCGACAACGCCATCGAGTACTACCTCGCGCTGCGCGACAAGACCCCGGACGACGCCTCGGTGAAGAGCGCGCTGACCGACCTGCTGCCCTACACCCTGATCGCCGCCGAACAGCACCTGGGGCGCGAGGACTACACCGAAGCGCAGCGGCTGGTGGCGCTGATCGAGAAGGTGGATGCCTCCGCGCCGGCCCTGCCGCGCCTGAAGGACGGCCTGGCCAAGGGCGTGCAGAACGCGGCCAAGCGCACCGAGGCCGAAGCCGAGAAGGCCAAGAAGGACGCCGAGGACCGCAGCAAGCAGCAGACCGAACAGCAGCGCCTGGCCGAGCAGCGTGCCAAGGAAGCCGACGCGGCCAAGCAGATCGCTGCCCAGCAGGACGCCGCCCGTCGCGACAACGAGCGCCAGGAAGCCGAGCGCCAGGCCGCCGCGCGCCGCGAAGCCGAGCTGAAGCAGCAGCAGGCCGCCGCCCAGCAGGCCAGTGCCGCACGCCAGGCCGCGGCTCCAGCGGCCGCTGCGGCGCCGAACCTGCGCCCGGTCAGCACCCCGGCGCCGCGCTATCCGTCCGAGGCACTGCGTGCAGGCACCTCCGGCGAAGTGCTGGTGGAAATCACCGTCGGCACCGACGGCTCAGTGACCAACGCCCGCGTGCTGCGCGCAACACCGTCGCGCGTCTTCGATCGCGAAGCCATGAACGCGGTCAAGCGCTGGCGCTTCGAGCCGGTCAGCGCACCGGTCACCACCCGCCGTACCCTGGTATTCGCCCCGGGCGGCACCTGACCGCAAAAAGGGGACGGAGGGGATTAAGTCGTTTCCGCCCCCGCAATGAGGACACGGCCCGGCATGTCCGGGCCGTGTTCGTTTCAGGAGAGGCTGTCGATCAGGCGTTGCAGTGCCGGATCGCGCGCGGCCAGCACCTGGAACAGGCCCAGCGCATGCAGGCCCGGCAGCAGCCCACGCAGATCTGCTTCGGCGGTGGCGCGGGTGGCGTCATCGCTGGCGGGGTCCTGCCAGTCACGGACGCTGGCGAGGAAGGCGCCGACGCTGCCCTTGCGCACGGTGAGGCCGTTTACCTGTACTTCGTTCTGGTGGTCGGGAAGGATGTCCTGGGGCTGCATCGGGGCGGCTCGTGTTGAAATGGGCGCCCAGTGTGGCGCGCGCGGATCGGCGCTTCTGCCGTATAACTGCCAATGGATATGGCAGATCAGACACCGACCGGCTTGATTGATCCGGCATTGGCGGACGCCGACGACGGCCCCATCGTGCTGGCCGGCCAGCTGCGCGTGCCCGGGAGGCGGCGCACCGCCCGCCACCAACACCGGCGCGGTCAATTGCTGGGCGCCCATCAGGGCCTGTTGCGGATCGAAGCCGGGAATCTGCAGTGGCTGCTTCCGGCCGGGCACGTTGCCTGGATACCGCCGCTGCTGCCCCATGCGCTGCTCGGGGCAGACGGGTTCGATGGCTGGAGCCTGTACGTCCGCGCCGATGCCGGCCTGGATCTGCCCCCGCTGCCCCGTATTTTCCAACCCGATGCGCTGTTGCAGGCGGCGGTGACGCGCGCACTGCGCTGGCCGCATCAGGCACTGGACGCTGCGCAGGCACGCCTGGCCGGCGTCATCGCCGATGAGATCCGTGCCAGCACTCCCTTGCCATTTGCCCTGCCACAGCCGCGGGATCGCCGGTTGCGGCGGATCGCGGCGGCGCTGGCGCGTTCGCCGGACGACCTGCGCAGCGTCCAAGCGTGGGCAGCCGCCAGCGGACTGTCCAGCCGCAGCCTCGCCCGCCGTTGGCAGGCCGAAACAGGCATGGCCCTGGGCCAGTGGCGGCAGCGCCTGCGCGTGCTGCTGTCACTGCCACGCCTGCTGGCAGGCGAGCCGGTGATCAGCGTCGCCCTGTCGATGGGCTACGACACCCCCAGTTCCTTCATCAACGTGTTCAAGCGCGAGATGGGGGTAACGCCCGCGCGGTACGGAAAAGGGGACGGAGGGGATTAAGTCGCTTCTGACTCCTCCGATACGCCTGCGCGGCATTACCTGATGCCCTACGCCACGGTGCCGATGCCAGGCTGAGGCCCCCTTCGACCTGGGAATCCCATGCCCCGACAAGCGCGCCTGATGCTGGCCGGCCAGGCCTATCACGTGATCCAGCGCGGTGTGAACAAGGGTGCGATCTTTGTCGACGACATCGACCGGCAACTGTTCCTGCATCTGCTGCACAGCGCTTTCCTCAAGCACCGCGTCGCACTGCATGCCTACGTACTGATGGACAACCACATCCACCTGCTGGCCACGCCATCCACGCAGCGCGGGCTGGCCGATGCAATGCGCATGCAGGGCAACAACTATGTGCAGGCTTTCAACCAGCGGCACGGCCGCACCGGTCCCCTGTGGCAGGGCCGCTTCCATTCCTCGATGATCGACAGCGACGCTTACCTGCTCAGCGTATACCGCTACATCGAACGCAATCCCGTTCGTGCCGGCATTGCGGTCAGTGCTGAAGATCATCCGTGGTCCAGCGTGCACGGCAACCTTCAACGACGCGATGACCCCATGCTGACCCCGCATCCCGCATTCAGAGCGTTGGCCGCGACCGCTCGCAACAGGACGACGGTGTATGCGCGATTCCTGCGCGATGTGAATGCGTCCGCCGATCTGCCCGCAATCCGCAGTCATAGCGCCAAACAGCGTCCGTTGGGGGATGCTGCGTTCCTGCGGATGGTAGAGAAGATGCTCGGGCGGCCGGTGGCGATGCGAAGACAAGGCCGCCCGCGCAAGGAGGGGACGGGAGGGGCAGAAACGACTTAATCCCCTCCGTCCCCTTTTTTGGGGTCAACCGGAGATGGCCAGGCGCTCGTTGTGGTAGCGGCGCACGGCGGCGAACCACAGCACGGCGGCCAAGCCGAGGCTGGCGCCGAGGTAGATCGCCCAGACTGCGGGGGTGATGGTCTCGTGGCGGATCACCTTCAGCAGCATCTGGTTCTGCGACAGGAACGGCACGGCGTACTGCCACAGTTCGCTCTTCAGCGGATAGGCCACCAGTGCGTAGCCGGGCAGCATCGGCAGCAGCATCAGCCAGGTCATGTGGCTCTGCGCTTCCTTCATGCTCTTGGCCGCGGCCGACAGGAAGGTCAGCAGCGAGGTGCCGATCAGCAGCATCGGCAGCATCACCAGCAGCATCTGCAGCATCGAGCCGACGTTCATGTTGAACTGGCGGCCGATGTTGCCGGGTGCGATCTGCGCGCTCACCTTGAACGCGACCAGGGTCAGCAGCAGCGACACGAAACCGACCACGCAGGCGGCGGCGATCTTGCCGCTGACGATCGCGCTGCGCGAGCCCGGCGTGGCCAGCAGGGGTTCCAGCGACTGCCGCTCGCGCTCGCCGGCGGTGGCGTCCATCACCAGGTAGGCGCCACCGATGAACGAGGTCAGCGTCAGCAGTACCGGCAGCAGCATCGACAGGATCATGCCGCGCTTGGCCTCGGCACTGGCCAGGTCCTGGCGCGCCACGTCCAGCGGGCGTGCCACCTGTGCATCGATGCCGCGTGCCATCAGGCGCAAGGCACCGACCTGGCCGTTGTAGGTGGCCAGCGCCGCCTCCAGGCGTGCACTGGGTACCTCGGCCGCGCGACGCGTGCTGTCCTTGATCACCTCCACCAGCGCCGGCTTGCCCTCGGCCCAGTCCTTGCCGAAGTCCCCGCTGATGCGCAGCGCCACATCGATATCCTGGCTGCGGATGGCCTCGGCCAGGTCCTTCGGCGCCGGTGCGGCATTGAGGCCCTGTGCGGCGAGGAAGCGCACCAGGTTCGGCGCGTTCTCCGCGCCGATCGTCGGGATCTGCAACGGCTCCTCGATCTGGGTGCGCACCCGGCTCTCGGCCAGCTTGCCCATGCCCAGCAGCAGCACCGGGTACAGCAGCGGCCCGAACAGCAGGGTCAGCAGCAGCGTGCGGCGGTCACGCGACAGGTCGCGCAGTTCCTTGCGCATCACCGTCATCAGGGTCGACATCATGCTCATGCGTGCAGGCCCTCTTCGCTGCCGATCAGTTTCACGAACGCGTCCTCAAGATTGGCTTCACCGGCTTGTGCACGCAGTTCGTCGGCGCTGCCGGCGGCCATCACCGTGCCCTTGGCGATGATCACGATGTGGTCACACAACGCGCCCACCTCCTGCATGATGTGGCTGGACAGGATCACGCAGCGACCCTCTTCGCGCAGGCCCAGCAGGAAGCGGCGCAGCGCGCGCGTGGTCATCACGTCCAGGCCGTTGGTCGGTTCGTCGAGGATGACGTTGCGCGGATCGTGCACCAGCGCGCGGGCAATCGCGGTCTTGGTGCGCTGGCCCTGCGAGAAGCCATCGGTCTGCCGGTCGAGGATGTCGCCCATGTCCAGCGCGTGCGACAGCACCTCGATGCGTTCGCGGATGCGCTCGGCCGACAGGCCATGCAGCTCGCCGAAGTAGGCGATGTTCTCGCGCGCGGTCAGACGCTTGTAGACGCCGCGCGCATCGGGCAGTACGCCCAGGTGGCGACGTACCTCCACCGGATTGCCGGCGGCATCGATGCCATCGACGCTGATGCTGCCCTGGTCAGGGGTCATCAGCGTGTAGAGCATGCGCATGGTGGTGGTCTTGCCGGCACCGTTGGGGCCGAGCAGGCCGGTGATCTGCCCATCGCCGGCGCGGAAGCCGACGTTGGCGACCGCCTGGATGCGGCCCGTGCGGGTATCGAAGGCCTTGTGCAGGTTGTCGGCGACGATCATGGTTCCCATCCGTTGAACGAGGTGAACGCCGGCACGTAGCTCAGCGTGTCCAGGCAGCCGGCATCCAGCGCCTTGGCATCGGTCTTGTCGATGAACTGGCCGAGCAGCCGCGGCATGCAGCCGGCGGTCAACGTGCCATGGCCCTGGCCACGGGCGACCAGCGCACGGCCATTGGGCAGGCCCTTGAGCACCTGTGCGGCGTAGCGCGGGGGGGTCACCGGGTCCAGCTCACCGGACAGCAGCAGTGCCGGCACGTCGCTGCGCAGCGGCACGGCATCGGTTGCCGGCGCCGGACGGTGCGGCCACACCGGGCAGGCGGCGAAGAAGGCGCTGGCCACTTCGTTGCCGAACAGCCGCTCGGGGTCCTCGGCCGGCGCGTGGTAGCGCGGCGCATCCTCGCTGCAGATCACCGACCACTGCATGCCGCGGTTGATCTGGAAATCCATGCTGCGGTTCGCGCCGCGCGCCAGCGATGCCAACGGGGCATAACGACCGTGCGCGGCTTCATCCAGCACCAGTGGCAGCAGCGAGGAATACTGCGGCACGTAGGAGAAGGCGAAGGCCAGGCCGACCACGCTGTCCGGCGTCAGGACATCCTGCCGCGGTGCGTTGGTACCCGGGTCGCGATACTCGACCGAGACCGGTGCACGGCGCAGGGTGTCGACCACGCTGCGCAGCTGCGCGCGGGTGTCGGTCGGGAAACGCTTGCTGCACGCGGCATCCTTGCGGCACTGCGCCGACTGCAGGGCGATCGCATCCTCGAAGGTGGTCGCGAAGTCGCCACCGACCACCAGCTCGTTCGGTACCACGCCATCGATGACGATGCTGCGGGTGTGCTGCGGATAGGCCCCGGCATAGCGCTGGGCCACGCGGGTACCGTAGGAGCCGCCAACCAGGTTCAGCTGGTCCACACCGAGCGCCGCACGCACCGCATCCAGATCGGCGATCGCCTCGGTGGTGGTGTAGAAGCGCGCATCGGCACGCCCCTGCAGCGATGCGGCGCAGCGCTGGGCGTAGTCGCGCAGCGATGCCTCGGAAGGCGCGGCATCCTCGTCCATCTGCAGCGGCTTGCCATCTGCGCCCAGACAGCTGAGCGGGTTGGAGCCGCCGGTGCCGCGCTGGTCGATCAGGAACACGTCGCGCTGCTTGCGCACCTGGCGCAGTGCGGTATCGACGATGACCGCCACCTCGCTGGCCGCCTGGCCGGGGCCGCCGGCCAGGAAGAACACCGGGTCGGGCTGGCTGGCGCCGCTGCTGCCCGATTCCAGCCAGGCGATGCGCAGGCCGATCCGGCGGCCATCGGGCTGGGCCCGGTTCTCCGGCACCTGCAGGGTGGCGCACTGCGCCTCCACGTTGGCGCTGGCGCCTTCGGTGGACAACGTGCAGGGCTGGAAGTCGATCGTGCCGAAGCGGCGGCTGGGCGCATCGCTGGCGCTTCCGGCGGCGGCCGGCGGCGGTTGGCTGCACCCGGCAAGCATCAGGCTGGCCAGCATCCCGGCCAGCGCGAGGTGGTGTCTTTGCATCGTGCTCGTTTCCCCTGGAGGACGTTCCTGTCGACCACGACGGGCTGCCGCGGAAGATGTGACCCAACTTACACGGGCAGCGCGCCGACGGCGATGGGCAATGACGAATCCGCCGCCGACGGCGCGCAGACCTGGCAGTCCCGCGCTCGGCCTTGGCCCGTGCAGGGCGGCATCGGCGGCGGCCAGCAGCACCCCAAGGGCCAGTGTTCCGGCCCGACGGCGATGCGGGGTCTGAAAACGGCGAGCACGGCGACCGGCGCATGCGCACAATCCGCGGAAAACCCAAGGAGACGCCCATGCACGCGTGGTACCTCGGCGGCATCGACCACCGCCCTTTCCTGCACCGGTTCGAGATGAGCGACAGCGCGCTCGCCACGCTCGGCATCCAGCGTCGCTGGGCCGGCGCCAACGGCGGACATCCCTGCCGGATCAGCCTGAGCGACCCCGCGCTTGGCAGCGAGCTGCTCCTGCTGTCCCACGTCCACCTGCCGCTGCATTCGCCGTACCGCGCCGCCGGCCCGATCTTCGTGCAGCGCGGCGTGACCCGTTGCGTCCTGCCGCCGGGCGAGGTGCCCCCGTATGTGCAGCGCCGGATGATCTCGATGCGTGCCTATGACCACGCCGCGCTGATGTGCGGTGCCCAGGTCTGCGCGGGCACCGAGGTGGCCGACCACCTGGATGCACTGTTTGCCGACCCGTCGGTGGCGTTCGTGCAGCTGCACAACGCGGCGCATGGCTGTTTCTCGTGCCAGGCAGATCGGGTGGGTACCGGGACTGCGTCGCGTGATCTCCATGACGTGATCGATGCCACGCCGGTCACGTGACGTCCAGCGCATCCGTTCAGCCCTGCGTGAAGCCTGCGGGAAGGGCTTCACATGCGCAGTCACGGATCGGCACTGCGATGGTTCCGTCCCCTGCAGTGCGGCTCGATACTCGCCGTGGTGCCGCCGAAAGTCCGCCGCGCAGCGCAGCTCCTGCGGTCACCGTTCCCTTTCGACGACCACAAGGATGCGCCATGTCATTACGATCCACACCGCTGTTGCTGGCCACCTCGTTCGCCGCTGCGGGCCTGTGCCTGGCCGGCAGCGCGTTCGCCCACGGCACGATGACCACGCCGGTCAGCCGCGTCTATGCCTGCTTCCAGGGCAATCCCGAGAACCCGACCAACCCGGCCTGTGCCGCTGCAAAAGCGATTGGCGGTTCACAGGCGTTCTACGACTGGAACGGCATCAACCAGGCCAACGCCAACGGCAACCATCAGGCCGTGGTGCCCGACGGGAAGCTGTGCAGCGGCAACAACCCGACCTTCCGCGGCCTGGACGTGAACCGCAGTGACTGGCAGACCACGCCGATCCAGGCCGATGCCAATGGCAAGTTCACTTTCGTGTTCAAGGCGACCGCACCACACGCCACGCGCGACTGGCGCTTCTTCGTCACCCGCGAAGGCTGGCAGCCGAGAAGCCCGCTGCGCTGGGCCGACCTGCAGGAGTTCTGCACGCTGGGCAATACGCCGCTGTCGGCCGACGGCACCTACAAGCTTCAGTGCACGTTGCCGCAGCGCACCGGCCAGCATGTGATCTACAACACCTGGCAGCGCTCGGATTCGACCGAGGCGTTCTATACCTGCATGGACGTGCGCTTCCAGGGAGGCGGAGGGACCGCACCGGCACCGCAATGGCAGGACGCCGGCCCGGTCACCGCACGCAGTGAGCTGCCGGTTGGCACGACGCTGGCGCTGCGCGTGTTCAACGCCAACGGCAATGACGTCGAACGTGTGGAGGCCACCCTGGCCAGCGGCCAGACCGCACCCGCGCAGTGGCCGTTGGTGCTCGCCCGCAAGGTCAATGCCAGTGCCCAGCACGCGCGCGTGGGCGTGCTTGCCAATGGCGTGATCACGCCGACCGCCTCGGCCACCGACAACCGCGTGTACCTGAAGGACGGCAACCGCTTCCAGCTCGATACCCAGGTGCCCGACCCGGGTACACCGTCACCGGGCGGTGATTTCGACCACGTGTACCCGGCGGGCATCGGCAGCTATGTGCCGGGCCAGACCGTGGTGAAGGGCAGCGACGGCAAGCTGTACGCCTGCCGCCCGTTCCCGGAAGGTGCATGGTGCAACGTCAACGCCGAGGCGTACCGGCCGGGTGTGGGTGCGGCCTGGCGCGATGCATGGATTGCATACTGAGACCGGGTACAGGGAACGGTGGCAGAGCGCCGTTCCCTGCATAGCGTGAGACGCGCCAGCGTGTGAGTGGGAAGCCGTTCCCATATGCAACCACGCGATGCTTTTTTCAACGTAATCCGATGGATGCGGGCGGGCGGGATGTCGAGACTTCGCGGGGTTTCACCACCCACAGGAGATCTCCATGCATCTGTCACACCGGACCGTCATCGCGCTGTCTGTGATCGCAGGCATTGCCACCTCTGGCAGCGCGTTCGCCCACGGCACCCTGTCCAAACCCGCCAGCCGTGTCTATGCCTGTTACCAGGGCAATCCCGAAAATCCGACCAACCCCGCCTGCGCTGCCGCCAAGGCCATCGGTGGTGCGCAACCGTTCTATGACTGGGCCGGGATCAACCAGGCCGAGGCCCATGGCAACCACCAGGCCGTCGTGCCCGATGGCGAGTTGTGCAGCGGCGGCAACAGCAAATACCGCGGCCTGGATCTGAACCGCAGTGACTGGGAGACCTCGCCGATCCGAGCCGACGCCCGTGGCCGCTACACGTTCGAGTTCAAGGCGCCGGCCCCGCATGCCACCCGCGAGTGGAAGTTCTATGTCACCCGCGATGGCTGGCAACCGGGCAGCCCGCTGCGCTGGGCCGACCTGCAGGAATTCTGCACGCTGGGCAACGTGCCGGTCTCCGGTGACGTCTACAAGCTGGACTGCCCGCTACCCAAGCGCAGCGGCCAGCACATCATCTACAACACCTGGCAGCGCTCGGATTCGGGCGAGGCGTTCTATACCTGCGCAGACGTGCGCTTCGAGGGGGGCGGTGGTGTGACCCCGCCGCCGCAGTGGCAGGACGCGGGTCCGGTCACTGCCCGTGGTGCGCTGGACGTGGGCACCATCCTGACCCTGCGGGTCTTCAACGCCCAGGGCAACGATCTGGAAAGCCCGCAGATCACCCTTGCCGCCGGCCAGACCGCTGCGAACCAGTGGCCGCTGGCACTGGCCCACAAGGTCAATGGCACTGCGCAGCAGGCGCGCGTGGGGGTGATGAAGAACGGCGTGATCACGCCCGTCGCCTCGGCTACCGGGAACCGCGTCTATCTGAAGCCAGGCCACCTGTTCCAGCTCGATACCCGCGTGCCGGATCCGGTCGATCCGATCGATCCGCCGCCGGCTGACGACTACGACTTCGTATACCCCGCGGGTATCGGCAGCTACACGCCGGGCCAGACCGTGGTGAAGGGCACCGACGGCAAGCTGTATGCCTGCCGCCCGTTCCCGGAAGGCGCCTGGTGCAACATCAATGCAGAGGCCTACCGCCCGGGTACCGGCTCTGCCTGGCGTGATGCCTGGATCGAGTACTGAAGGCAGGGCACCGGGGGCGGCGTGGGGTCGCCTCCGGTTTCCAGGGTTGCCGGTCAGCGGCCGGCACTACCGGGGTTCATGCGGTTGCCGGCCAGCGGCCGGTACTACCGGGGTTCGTGGGGTTGCCGGCCAGCGGCCGGCACTACCAGGTTCGTGGGGTTGCCGGCCAGCGGCCGGCACCAGCCGGACTTACTTGCTGCTGACGTACTTCTCGCGGCGGATCTGCGGGTTGCCCAGGCCGGCGGCCTTCAGCAGCTCGGCGCAGGCATCCACCATGTCCGGGTTGCCGCACAGGTAGGCGATGTCCGTGGCCGGGTCCGGCGTGAAACCGGCCAGCGCCTGCTGCACGTAACCGTGCTGCACGTCCGGATGCGGATCGGCGGGCAGTTCGCGCGACAGGCATGGAACATAGCGGAAGTTCGGGTGTTTTTCGGCGAAGCTGTAGAAGTCCTCGCTGTACAGCAGCTCGCCCGGGCTGCGCGCGCCCTGCAGCAGCACGATCTGCGCACCACGTTCGGCCATGGCCTTTTCCAGCAGCGGCAGCATCGAGCGGTACGGGGTAACGCCGGTACCGGTGGCGATCAGCAGGTAGCGGGCATTGTGGTCACCGGCATTCAGGCAGAAGCGGCCGTAGGGGCCGGATGCACTGATCTGGCCGCCGTGCTCCAGCGCCTCGAACAGCGCGGTGGCGGCGCCACCGGGCACGAAGCTGACCGCGATATCCACCGCCTCGCCCGGGCCCAGTGCGTGGTCGTGAATGGTCGCCAGCGAGTAGCTGCGCTTGGTTTCGGTGCCATCGGCGTAGCTGAAATGGACCTGGATGAACTGGCCGGGCTGGAAATCCAGCGGCTGCCCATCGTCACGCACGAACTGGTAGTGGCCGACGGTCGGGGCCAGCATGCGGCGGCCGACCAGCTTGAGGGGGAATTGAACAGGCACGACTTTTCGGGACAGTGTGTAGCCGGGGCAAGCCCTCGGGGTCTTCTATAATAGCCCCTCCCCGCCCCTCTCCAGCGCCAGCCCATGGGCGCGAAGGCTTCGAGCTTGGCATCCCAGAACGATACGGCGCCCGCCCTGCGCGTGCGCGACCTGCGCAAGACCTACGACAACGGCACCCAGGCCCTGAAGGGGGTTTCCCTGGAAGTGGCCCCGGGCGACTTCTTCGCCCTGCTGGGCCCCAACGGTGCCGGCAAGTCGACCCTGATCGGCATCATCAGCTCCCTGGTCAACCTCAGCGAGGGCCAGGTGGAGGTGTTCGGCAGCGACCTGGTGCGCAACCGCAGCGCCACCATGCGCCTGATCGGGCTGGTGCCGCAGGAAATCAACTTCAACCTGTTCGAAAAGCCCTTCGACATCCTGGTGAACTACGCCGGCTTCTACGGCGTGCCGCGCGAGGAAGCGGAGCAGCGCGCCGAAGAGGAACTGAAGCGGGCCCACCTGTGGGAAAAGGCGCAGGTGATGAGCCGCACGCTGTCCGGCGGCATGAAGCGCCGGCTGATGATCGCCCGCGCAATGATGACCCGCCCACGCCTGCTGATCCTGGATGAGCCGACCGCCGGCGTGGACATCGAGATCCGCCGCGACATGTGGCGCGTGCTGAAGGAGATCAACGCTGCCGGCACCACGATCATCCTCACCACGCACTATCTGGAAGAAGCCGAGTACCTGTGCCGCCACCTCGCGATCATCAACCATGGCCAGATCGTCGAGCAGGGGCCGATGCGCACCCTGCTGGCCAAGCTGGACGTGGAGGGCTTCCTGCTGGACATCGACGGTGACCTGCCGGCGCAGCTGCCGGTGATCGAGGGCGCGACCCTGACCGCGCCGGACCCGCACACGCTGGACATCGACATGCCGCGCGCAATGGACCTCAACCGCGTGTTCGCCACGCTCAACGAGGCCGGTATCCGCGTGCGTTCGATGCGTACCAAGAGCAACCGCCTGGAGGAGCTGTTCGTGCGCCTCACCGGCAACCTGGAGAAGCCTGCATGAGCACCACCGAGCTGACCGACGGCCAGCGCAACCGCATCGCACTGATGACCATCGTGCGCCGCGAAGTCGCCCGCATCATGCGCATCTGGGGCCAGACCCTGGTGCCGCCGGCGATCACCATGACCCTGTACTTCCTGATCTTCGGCAACCTGATCGGGTCGCGCGTGGGTGACATGGGCGGCTACACGTACATGCAGTTCATCGTGCCGGGCCTGGTGATGATGAGCGTGATCCAGAACAGCTACGGCAACATCAGTTCCTCGTTCTTCGGTGCCAAGTTCGGCCGCCACGTGGAAGAGCTGCTGGTCAGCCCGATGCCGAACTGGGTGATCCTGTGGGGCTACGTGGCCGGCGCCGTGCTGCGCGGCCTGATGGTGGGCGTGATCGTGCTGATCATCGCGATGTTCTTCACCCCGGTGCGCATTCCGCACCCGCTGGTGATGCTGACCACGGTGATCCTGGGCGCGACGATCTTCTCGCTGGCCGGTTTCATCAATGCGGTGTATGCGAAGAAGTTCGACGACGTGGCGATCGTGCCGACCTTCATCCTGACCCCGCTGACCTACCTGGGTGGCGTGTTCTATTCGGTGAAGCTGCTGCCGGGCTGGGCCGAAGCGGCCACGCACGCGAACCCGATCTTCTACATGGTCAATGCGTTCCGCTATGGCCTGCTGGGCAGCAGCGATGTGCCGCTGCCGGTGGCCTATGGGTTGATGATCGGCTTCGTGGTGGCGCTGACGGCGCTGGCGTTGTGGCTGCTGCGCCGTGGCGTGGGCATGCGCAGCTAAGGGTGGCCTGCAGGGCCTGTGGCCCTGCACCCGCCGAATCAACGTCAACTTCAACGGCAACGGCAACGGCAAAAGCTGACTATCCGGGGGATGGCAAATTCCGGCGATCTGCCGGGATGTCGTTCTCCGCTGCTGCTGGTAGGTGTCGACCTTGGTCGACACGATGGATCGACGCCATGCGTGGATGGAGCTTTCACGGCAAAGCCGATGTTCCGCTTTTCTCGTTCGGGATTGCAGCTAGGCTGTGGCGATGAAGATCACTTCCATTGCGCTGGACAAAGCCGTGTCGGACGGCCCCATTGATGCCTTCAGCCATGCGTTGCTGGGCGATTCACCCACGCTGGATGAGGTGCTGGAATACCTGGCCTCGCGGCACGCGGCTGATCCCCGGTATCGCTACCTGTGCACGCTCGATGATGCCGGCCAGTGCCGCTACACCAGCATGCACGCGTCAGACGACGCGCGCATCGCGCTCTACGAGGACGAAGACCCGGCGACCCCCGACGATGCGTTGGCGGCACGCGGGCGGTTGCTGGCGCATGTGGTCGCGCAGCTTGAGCATTCGACGCATCGGCTGGAATGGAGCACGCTGGCGGGCACGCTGATGTGCAATGACGCAGACATCGAGGCATTGGTCGCGGCCAATGCCGCACCGGATCTCATCGTCGACGAGGTGGTCTGCGTGCAACAGGTGCCCGTGGATCGTGACGACCTGCTGATCGCCGCCCTGCCCAACGGCTACTTCAGCGCGGACTGGAACATCTTCCAGAACCACGCCCTGATCCGGCACCTGCAAGAGCACCACGACTACCGCCTGTTCGGGCTTGGCGCATCGTGGCTGGGCTTCCAGCGTGACAGCGCGCCGTCGCCTGCGGAAGCGGACGCTCTGGTCGCGGACCTGCAGCGCGTCTACGCTGCCGGAACGCACGACACCTGGTCACAACTGGCTGCAACGCTGTCCTCCCGCACCACGCTTCTATTGGGATACACCGAAGGCTTCAGCGAACAGCTGCCCTGAGCGCGGTTCTACACGCGCTCGCGCAGCGAGCGACCCGCTTCCGCTCCTGATCTGTTTTCCGTGGTGGCCGCACCCGGCCAACCCCGCTGAACCGTGCTTTCCGCGAACCACCACGAGGGGCACCGCCGTTGGCCGCGATCTCCGGCACAATCGAAATCCTGATTCCCCAGAACACGGTGAACGTGCAATGCGCATCCTGATCCTCGGCGCCGGCGGTACCGGCGGTTACTTCGGTGGTCGCCTGGCCCAGGCCGGTGTGGACGTGACCTTCCTCGTGCGCCCCGCGCGCGCCGCCCAGCTGGATCGCGACGGCCTGGTCATCCGCAGCCCGCTCGGCGATGCCAGCTTCCCCGTGCAGCATGTCACCGCTGATGCACTGCCCGCATTGGCCGCGCAGAAGCCGTTCGACCTGGTCATCCTCAGCTGCAAGGCCTACGACCTGGACAGCTCGATCGACGCCATTGCCCCGGCCGTGGGCGCAGGCACCACCGTGCTGCCGATCCTCAACGGCCTGCATCACTACAACGCACTGGACGCGCGCTTCGGCCGCGACGCCGTGCTTGGCGGCCTGTGCTTCATCAGCGCCACCAAGGCCCCCGACGGTGCGGTGCTGCACCTGGGCAAACCGGCCAAGCTCACCTTCGGCGAGCGCGACGGCGGCCTGGCTTCGACGCGCGTGCGCGCCTTCGCTGCGGTCTGCGCGCAGGCCCATCTTGATCACCTGGCCAGCGAACACATCGGCCAGGAACAATGGATCAAGTACACCTTCCTTACCGCGCTGGCGGCGGCGACCTGCCTGCTGCGCGCCGACATCGGCACCATCGTTGCCACCGATGATGGCGAGGCGATCGTGCGCGGCCTGTACGACGAATGCCTGGCCGTGGCCGAAGCCGCCGGTGAACCGGTTCCCGAGGCCGCGCAGGACACCGCGCGCGGCACCCTGACCCAGGCCGGCTCGGCACTGAAGGCATCGATGCTGCGTGACCTGGAAGCCGGCCAACAGGTGGAGGCCGAACAGATCGTCGGCGACATGCTGGCCCGCGCGCGCAAGGCCGACCAGGAAGCCCTGCTGCTGCAGGTCGCCTACAGCAGCCTGCAGGCCTACCAGGCACTGCGCGGCGCGTGAGCTTCATCTCCGCCGCCAGTGCATTGCCCTCGCGGGTGCTGATCCTCGGGCTGGGCTGGAGTGGCTGTGCGCTGGCCCGACATCTGCAGGCATTGGGCGCACACGTCGCCGGCACGGTACGCGATCCAGCATCGGCACCACGCGATGGTCTGCGTCGCCATCCGCTGGCTGCCGATGCCACGCCATCGCCCGCCCTGCTCGATGAGATCGCACAGGCCGAGGCCGTGCTGTGCAGCGTGCCACCCGATGCCGATGGCGATCCTGCACTGCGCCTGCTGTTGCCCGCGCTGCGGGCCAGCCCGGCATTGCGCTGGGTGGGCTATCTGTCGTCCACTTCGGTGTATGCCGACCGCGCCGGCGGCTGGGTCGACGAGCGCAGCGCAGCCGATGCCACTGAAGCAGCCGGCGTGCAGCGCCTGCGGGCCGAAGCGCAATGGCGTGCGCTTGCAGGAGAACGCGGCATCGCATCGGCAGTGTTCCGCCTGCCCGGCCTGTACGGGCCGGGGCGCAATGCGCTGCTGCAGCTGGCGCAGGGACGTGCCCGCCACGTAGTGCGTCCCGGGCTGCTATTCAACCGGCTGCACGTGGATGACCTGGTGACGGTCGTTATCGCGTCGATGCAGCGGCCGTGCGTGGATGGCCTGTATCTGCCGGCCGATGACGAGCCGGCACCGCCGCAGGAGGTACTGGCCTTCGCCGCGCAGCTGGGCGGGTTTGCGATGCCACCTGCCGTGGCATGGGACGACCCTGCACTCAGCCCGACCCTGCGACGCTTCTACCAGAGCAACAAGCGCATCGACAGCCGTGGCACGCGTGAAGCACTGGCGTGGGCGCCGCGGTTCCCCAGCTACCGTGAGGGCCTGCGCGACCTGCTCCGGTAGTGCCGGGCAGGCGGAAGAACGTACGCGTCGCGGCCGTTGCATTCGCGGCGGTAACTGCCACGTCCTCGCCACGGTCACGCGCCAGTTCTTCCACGATGTGCGAGAGAAACATCGGTTCGTTGCGGCGGTCCTTCGGCATCGGCTTCAGCGTGCGCGGCAGCAGGTACGGTGCGTCGGTCTCGATCATCAGGCGGTTGGCCGGGATGTTCTTCACCAGTTCGCGCAGGTGCGCGCCACGGCGCTCGTCGCACAGCCAGCCGGTGATGCCGATGTACCAGTCCTGGTCCAGGTAGTCGAACAGCTCGTCACGCTCACCGGTGAAGCAATGCACCACCGCCGGGCCGATGCGGCCTTCGAAGTTCTTCATCTGTGCCATGAAATCGGCATGCGCATCGCGCTGGTGCAGGAACAGGGGCTTGCCATTGTCCGCGGCCAGCTGCAGCTGGCGCTCGAACGCGCGGTGCTGGGCCGGGCGCGGCGAGAAATCGCGGAAGTAGTCCAGCCCGCACTCCCCCACCGCCACTACTTCCGGGTGGGCATGCAGCGCGCGCATTTCGGCATCGCATTCCTCGGTGTATTCCACCGCGTGGTGCGGGTGCACGCCGGCGGTGGCGTACAGGAAGCCGGGGTGCTGCTGGGCCAACTGCAGGGCCAGTGGCGAGTGCTCGCGGCTGGCACCGGTGATGACCATCTGCACCACGCCGGCCTGGCGCGCGCGGTCCAGCACGGCATCGCGGTCGCGGTCGAAGGAGTCGTGGGTCAGGTTGGCGCCGATATCGATCAGGTGCATGGTCATCGCGGGGGAAAAGTGCCCGCGCATTGTACCTGCGCCTGCCGTGGCCCCTTATCCTTTGCATATGAACGCCCCGCTCTTCCCGATTTCCCCGCTGCTGCCGCAGATCCAGCAGCAGCTGGCCGTGCAACCACGGCTGGTGCTGGAGGCCCCGCCCGGTGCCGGCAAGACCACCCAGGTGCCGCTGGCGCTGCTCGACGCGCCGTGGCTGCAGGGCCGCAAGATCATTCTGCTGGAACCACGCCGGGTCGCCGCGCGCAGCGCGGCGCTGTTCATGGCACGGCAGCTGGGTGAGGAGGTCGGCGGCACGGTCGGCTACCGCATCCGCTTCGAGAACAAGGTATCCGCGCGCACCCGCATCGAGGTGGTCACCGAGGGCATCCTGACCCGGATGCTGCAGGACGACCCGATGCTGGAAACCGTCGGCGCGATCCTGTTCGATGAATTCCACGAGCGCCATCTCAGTGGGGATCTGGGCCTGGCGCTGGCGCTGGACGTGCAGGCGCAGCTGCGCGACGACCTGCGCCTGGTGGTGATGTCGGCCACGCTGGACGGCGAGCGGCTGGCACGCTTCCTCGATGCGCCGCGGCTGAGCAGCGAGGGCCGCAGTTATCCGGTGGCGATCAGCCACTTCCCGGCGCGCCGCGATGAAGCCCTGGAACTGCAGGTGCGCCGCGCGGTGCAGCAGGCACTGGCCGAGCACCCCGGTGACCTGCTGGTGTTCCTGCCCGGCCAGCGCGAGATCGCGCGCGTCCAGGCCGGCCTGCAGGAGTCACTCGATGGCAACGTCGAGGTGCTGGCGCTGCATGGCGAGCTGCCGGTCGAACAACAGGCGCGCGTGTTGCAGGCCGCCAGCGATGGCCGCCGTCGCGTGGTGCTGGCGACCAACGTGGCCGAGTCGTCGGTGACCCTGCCCGGCGTGCGCGTGGTGATCGACAGCGGCCAGGCGCGCGAGCCGCGCTACGACCCCAACAGCGGCTTCACCCGGCTGGACGTGGTGGCCATCGCGCAGGCGTCGGCCGACCAGCGCGCGGGCCGTGCCGGTCGCGTGGCCGAGGGCGTGGCCTGGCGGCTGTGGCCGCAGTCGCAGCGGCTGGAGCCGCAGCGCCGCGCGGAGATCGACCAGGTGGAACTGGCCGGACTGGCGCTGGAACTGGCCGCGTGGGGCAGCAGCGACCTGCGCTTCCTCGACCCGCCACCGGCCGGCCCGATGGGTGCGGCGCGCGAACTGCTGCAACGCCTGGGTGCACTGTCGGACTCGGGCGCGATCACCGCACTCGGGCGCCGTGTACTGGCGCTGGGTACGCACCCGCGGATGGCGGCGATGCTGCTGGCAGCGCCCGATGCCCGCGCGCAGGCGCTGGCCGCCGATCTGGCCGCCCTGCTGGAAGCGCGCGACCCGCTGCGCCAGGGCGGTGACGCGCTGGCGGCCCGCTGGCGCGCACTGGCCGCGTTCCGCACTGGCCGCGCGCCGGGCGATGCCAACCGCAGCGGGCTGGCCGCCATTGATGCCGCCGCCAAGCAGTGGCGTCGCCGCCTGCGCTGCGAGGCTACGCCGCCGGCCAGCATCGAGGCGCACGAACTGGGCGATCTGCTTGCACACGCCTTTCCCGACCGGATCGGTTTCCAGCATCCCGGCGATCCGCTGCGCTACCTGCTGGCCAATGGCCGCAGCGCGCGCCTGCACGAACTGAGTGACCTGCGCGGTGAGCCGTGGCTGGTGGCCAGCGAACTGCGCTTCGAGGCGCGCGATGCGCTGCTGCTGCGTGCCGCACCGGTGGATGAAGGCCAGCTGCGCAAGGCATGGCCGGAGCGCTTCGTCACCGAAGACGTGGTGCGCTGGGAGAGCGAGCGACGCGCCCTGGTGGCGCTGCGCGAGACCCGTTTCGACCGGATCGTGCTGGACAGCCGCTCGGCCGGCCGGGTCGATCCGCAGCACGCCGCGCAGGCGCTGACCGATGCGGTGGCCGAGCTCGGCCTGCAGGCGCTGCCGTGGACCGAGGGCCTGCGCCAGTGGCAGGCACGGGTGGAATCGCTGCGGCGCTGGATGCCCGAGCTCGGCCTGCCCGACTGCAGCGACGATGCCCTGCTGGCCACGCGCGCGCAATGGCTGCAGCCCGCGTTCGCCGGCAGGACGCGACTGGATGCGCTGGATGAATCCAGCTTCGGCGAGGCGCTGAAATCGCCACTGGAGTGGTCACAACGGCAGTTGGTCGAGCGTCATGCGCCGACCCGCATCACCGTGCCGTCCGGACTGGAGCGGCCGATCACCTATGCGCTGGACAGCGAGAGCGGCGATCCGCTGCCGCCGGTGCTGGCGGTGAAGCTGCAGGAACTGTTCGGCCTGGCCGACACGCCGCGCATCGCCGATGGCCGCGTGCCGCTGACCCTGCACCTGCTCTCCCCCGGCGGCCGCCCGCTGCAGGTCACCCAGGATCTGCGCAACTTCTGGGAAAGCACCTACGCCGAAGTGAAAAAGGAGATGAAGGGCCGTTACCCGCGCCACCCATGGCCGGATGATCCGTGGACGGCGACGGCCACGCACCGGGCCAAGCCGCGCGGAACCTGATTGGTAGTGCCGGCCGCTGGCCGACAGCCCCCTGGCACCAGGCGGAGAGCATTGCCGGCCAGCGACCGGCACTACCGGGTGCGGAGCCTGCCTGATCCTGAATGGCTGCGGTAAAGTCACACCACGTGCGTCCCCGACTGACATACCGTTTACGGGCAACACGCGACACTGGACTTCGACCCGAGGCAAAGGACCCCCGCATGAGCAAGCTGACCGTAATCACCGACCGCGCTCTGGAGCGCGCCCTGGAGCTGGCCCACACCGCCGGCGATGGCCTGAAGAGCGCCGGTGGCAGCCTGCGCAACGCGGACTGGATCAAGACCGGCGCCGCCCTCGGCGCAGTGAAGACCGGCGGCAAGGTCGCCACCAAGTTCGCCCGCCGCAACCCGGCCGTGACCATTGCCGCGGCTGCCGTCGGCGTCGGCCTGCTCGGCTATGCGCTGTACCGCAAGCAGCAGAAGAAGAAGGCTGCCAATGGCCACGTGGTGAATGGGCAGGCGCAGCGCATCCACGCACGCGACCGTCGCAACGACACCGTGGTGGACGAGCACAGCGATATCGGCAGCGACGCGTGAAGCTGCCCGGGTCAGAGCCCTTCCGCAGGAAGGGCTCTGACCCTACCAGCTACGAGAGGGCCGGATGCCGCGAGGTATCCGGCCCTTTCTGTTTCAACCGATCTGCCGCCACTGCCCCGGCTGCAGGTCGTCCAGCCGGTAGGGCCCCATCGCCACCCGCACCAGCCGCAGCGTTGGCAGGTTCACTGCCGCGGTCATCCGCCGCACCTGGCGGTTGCGGCCCTCGCGGATCGTGATCGCCAGCCAGGCATCGGGCACGGTCTTGCGGAAGCGCACCGGCGGATCGCGTGTCCACAGCGACGGCGCCGGATCGAGGCGCTCGATCTTCGCCGGCAAGGTCGGCCCGTCATTCAGCTCCACCCCATCGCGCAACCGTTGCAGCTGCTCATCGCTGGGCGTGCCTTCCACCTGCACCCAGTAGGTCTTGTCGGCCTTGTGCTTCGGGTCGGTCAACGTGTGCGCCAGCGTGCCGTTATCCGTCAGCAGCAGCAGGCCTTCGCTGTCATGGTCCAGGCGACCGGCGGCATACACGCGCGGCGGCAGGCCGAACCCGGACAGCGTCGGTCGCGGCGGTACGCTGCGGTCGGTGAACTGGCAGAGCACGTTGAAGGGCTTGTTGAAGGCGATCAGCATTGCGGGCACGGCAGTCGGCGGGTGGCGCATTGTCCCATGCCGCGCCACGCGCCACTCGGCTGTAGAGCCGAGCCCATGCTCGGCTCATCGCGCACAGCACGGCGGAACGCAACAGCAGCCGAGCATGGGCTCGGCTCTACAGAGTCAGCATGCGCCAGCCCGGCACCCCTCTTACGGCTTGATGAAGCGCAGGGTCATGCGGTCGCTTTCGCCGATCGTCTGGTACTTCGCATCATCGGCCTTGTCGTGCTGGTTGGTCGGCGGCAGCGTCCACACGCCGTTCGGGTGGTCCTTGGTGTCGCGCGGGTTGGCGTTGACCTCACTGCGCGCGTCCAGCTTGAAGCCGGCGGCCTCGGCCATCGCGATCACCTGCTGCTGGCCGACATAGCCGGTGTCATCGTCGTCAGCCACGTCGGCCTTGGCGCGGTGCTCGACCACGCCCAGCACGCCGCCCGGCTTGAGCACGTTGAAGAAGCCCTGGAACATGCCCTGCGCCTGGCCGGCCTTGCGCCAGTTGTGCACGTTGCGGAAGGTCAGCACCACATCGGCTGAACCGGCCGGGCCGAACACCGGCTTGGCCGGATCGTAGGCCACCACGGCAGTCTTGCCGAACTGTGCCGGTGCAGCGGCGTACTTCCTTTCCAGGCTGTCGCGGCTGCGCTGCTGGTAGTCACGGCCGCGGCCTTCGGGCACCGCCATCGGATCGACCACCGCAGCAACGTAGTGGCCCTTGTCGTGCAGCAGCGGCGCCAGGATCTCCGAGTACCAGCCGTTGCCGGGGGTGATCTCGATGACGGTCTTTTCCGGCGTCACCTTGAAGAACGACAGCGTCTGCGCCGGGTGGCGGAAACCGTCGCGCTTGACGTTGTTGGCATCGCGGGTGGGCGCCTTCACCGCCGCGTCGATGGCCGGCGACACCTGGATCTTCGCCGGCGCGACCGTGGCCGGTGCGGCAAACGCAGGAACAGCGGCAAGCAGGGCCGAAGCAAGCAGCAGGCGGCAACCACGCAGGGACGAAGCAGGCATCATCGGAGCGACTCCAGCGGAAGATGCGGCGAGACTAGCAGCCGCGGCGCCCCAGGTGTTCACAAAACGTTAGCCGCGTGCGTATCGCGGAACACTGTTTTGTGGTCGCCGCCGCAGCACGGTCACACTACGCGTTCTATTCTGGAGCACTTCCCCCAAGGAGTCCGTGCCCATGACGGCAACCCGCGAACTGGGCCGTTCCGGCCTGCATGTACGTCCGCTCGCCTTCGGTGGCAACGTGTTCGGCTGGAGCGCCGATGAGAAGGCCAGCTTCGCCCTGCTCGATGCCTTCGTCGACGCCGGCTTCAACCTGGTCGACACCGCCGATGTGTATTCGGCCTGGGTGCCGGGCAACGCCGGCGGCGAATCGGAAACGCTGATCGGCAAATGGTTCGCGCGCAGCGGAAAGCGCGACAAAGTGGTGCTGGCGACCAAGGTGGCCAAATGGGCCGAACGCCCCGGCCTGACCCCGGACAACATCAATGCGGCCGTCGAGGATTCGCTGCGCCGCCTGCAGACCGACGTGATCGATCTGTACCAGGCCCACGAGGATGATGAGTCGACGCCACTGGAAGCGACCCTGGCCGCGTTCGGCCGCCTGATCGAAGCCGGCAAGGTGCGCGCCATCGGTGCCTCCAACTACAGCGCCACGCGCCTGGCCGATGCGCTGAAGGTGTCCACCGACTACAAGCTGCCGCGTTACGAAACCCTACAGCCGGAGTACAACCTGTACGACCGTGCCGGCTACGAGAAGGAGCTGGAACCGCTGGTGCAGCGCGAACAGATCGGCGTGATCGGCTACTACGCCCTGGCCAGTGGCTTCCTCAGCGGCAAGTACCGCACACCGGCCGATGCGGCCAAGAGCCCGGCACGTGGCGAAACGGTGGTGAAGCGCTATCTGAACCCGCGCGGCCTGCGCATCCTGCAGGCGCTGGATGACGTGGCCAGCAAGCACAATGCCAGCGCCGCACAGATCGCACTGGCATGGCAGATCGCGCGGCCGTCGATCACCGCGCCGATCGTCAGCGCCACCAGCGTCGAACAGCTGCACGATCTGCTGGCAGCGGCCAACGTGTCGCTGAGCGTGCAGGATGTCGCGCAGCTGGATGCCGCCAGCGCCGAAGCGTGAGGCCCGGTAGTGCCGGCCGCTGGCCGGCATTGCACAACAGCGAAGAAAATAATTGAACAAAATGGTTGCACGCGACTAAATCGTGGTTTATCGTGCGCACCTCGTTTCAACAACCACTGGAAACTTCCCTTGAACGCGCATTCCGTCGCCATCGCCAAACTGCTGCCATGCCTGCGCATGGACGGGCTGGCGCGCGCGTTTGGCAAGGAAGACCAACTGACAACGGCCTGATACCCGCCCTGCGGAGATCGGCCACCCCGATCTCCGAGGCCTGACGACGCCCTCGGAACGCAAGTCCCGGGGGCGTTTTCGTTTGCGTCGGCACAAGGACCCGCGATGCCAGAACTGCACCCCGCGCGGCAACCCGCCGCTCACTGACCCAGGTTTCTCCCGCCCCGCCGAAGGATTTACTTCGCGCGATCGGCTGCGCCCGGACATTATCTGCATCGCATCAAAACATTATCGCTCGTCGATAATGTCGGTGGCCTGCACCCTCGATTCTCCAACGGTCCCGTTTCCATCACGGGCTGGTGCGCGCGGCGTTGCCGTGGCGTATGCCGGAGGTCGCGGACATGCCATCGCCTGGATCGCCTGCTGGAGGCAGGCGCCGGTTCGCCGGTACGCGGTTCGATTCCGCGCGGTCCCCAACTGGATAGCTCAGCAGGGTAGAGCAACGGATCCTGATTCCGTCTGTCGTGGGTTCGACTCCCACTCCAAACCACATGACCTGTCACGTCATGACTTGAAGCAACACCCGGGGCGCAAGCCCCAGCGGCCATTGTCGCCGTCCACCGCCATCGCCTTCGGGCGGGGCGTGGAAGGCAACGGACCGCACGCCGGGCCCCGGCCCGCCGCCACTGCCAGCCACGTTCCGCCCCGGTGCTGCCTGCCGGGAACGGCGATGGCAGCACTGCCGGCGCACCGAAGGCTCCGCGCGCGGACCGTCCGCCGATGGCCGCCCTCTTCCGCTGCCTGCACGTGGTGTGCAGGCGGCCGCGCCACGACCTGATCGACCCGGGTCATGGCGATTCATCCGCAACGGGTCGAACCACCAGAGCCATACAAGGAGAGACTCCCATGTTCTGGACCATCAAGGTCGTGATCGGCGACGGCGAGCGCGGCCTGGTGTATCGCAACCGTCGTTTCCAGCAGATGCTGCTGCCGGGCGTGCACCGCCTGTCGCCGTTCGGCGGCCGCCCGCACGTGGACATCCACACCGCATCGAAGGGCGCGGCCTATACAGGCAGCGACCAGGACAGCCTGATCGAGGCACTGGGCGCGACGCTGGACACGCACTTCGTGCTGGCCAATGTCAGCGCCACCGAAGTCGGCCTGTTGCTGCGCAACGGCCGCATCGATGAAGTGCTGCCGCCGGGCAGCCGCCGTCTGTACTGGCGGGGTTCGGTCGACACCCAGGTACGCGTGATGGCGCTGGGTGACGAGCCGCGCATCCCGGCGGACGTGCAGCAACGCCTGGGCCAGCTGGGCGTGCTGCCGCGTGTGGCGGTGATCAGCACCGTGCCAAGCGAGTCGGTCGGCCTGCTGTTCATCGATGGCACGCTGCGGCAGACGCTGGACGCCGGCCTGCACGCGTTCTGGAACTTCAACGGCAACGTGTCGGTGGAGCGCGTGGAACTGCGTGCACGTTCGCTGGACGTGTCCGGCCAGGAGCTGCTCAGCCGCGACAAGGTGACCCTGCGGGTGAACCTGGCCGCGACCGTGCAGGTGATCGACCCGGTGCGTGCACACCGCACGCTCAGCAATGCCGATGAGTTCGTCTACCGGCAGCTGCAGTTCGGCCTGCGCCAGGCGATAGCCGCGCGCAGCCTGGACGAGCTGCTGGGCGACAAGGCGGCGCTGGACGGCGAGATCGCCGCCCATGTGCAGGCCGCGATCGAGGGCCACGGCGTGCGGCTGCTCGGCGTGGGCATCAAGGACGTGATCCTGCCGGGCGAGATGAAGGAGATCCTCAATGGCGTGGTGCTGGCCGAGAAGCAGGCCCAGGCCAGCGTGATCCGTCGCCGCGAGGAGGCCAACGCCACGCGTTCGCAGCTCAACACCGCAAAGCTGATCGAGGACAACCCGGTGCTGATGCGCTTGAAGGAGCTGGAGGCACTGGAGAAGGTCACCGAGAAGATCGACACGCTCACCGTGTTCGGCGGCCTGGATGGCGTGCTGAAGCAGCTGGTGACGATCAGGTAGGGGGTAGCGGCGGCGCAGGGACGCGCCGCCGGCCCATCAAGGACATACACGAAGACATGGACACTCAACACAACTATCAATGGCTGCACGCCGAGGGCACCACGCCGATCAAGGGCTGGGTCAACGGTGTGCCGCTGGAAGCGCAGGCGCATGAGCAGCTGCGCAACATCGCCGCGATCCCGTTCGTCGGGCCGTGGGTGGCCGTGATGCCGGACGTGCACCTGGGCAAGGGCGCGACCGTCGGCTCGGTGATCCCGACCCGCGGTGCGATCATCCCGGCCGCGGTCGGCGTCGACATCGGCTGCGGCATGGCGGCGGTACGCACCACGCTGCGCGCCAACGACCTGCCCGACGACCTGCGGCAGCTGCGCAACAGCATCGAGCGCAGCATTCCGGTCGGCAACGGACGCGGCGGCGAGCATCACCGCATGCCCGACAGCATCCACACGCGGCTCGTGCAGTCCGGGCTGGCCGCCGGCCTGGATAAGATCAAGGACAGGCACCGCAGAATCCGCACCGACAAGCTCGACCGCCAGCTGGGTACGCTGGGTGGTGGCAACCACTTCATCGAACTGTGCCTGGACGAGACGGACACGGTGTGGGTGATGCTGCACAGCGGATCGCGCGGCACCGGCAACCTGATCGGCACCTACTTCATCGAGAAGGCGCGCGAGGAACTGGCCCGGCGCGTGCTCGGCTTCCACCTGCCGGACAAGGACCTGGCGTTCTTCATGGAAGGCGAGCCGCTGTTCGATGACTACGTCGAAGCCGTGTCGTGGGCGCAGGACTACGCCCGGCAGAACCGCGAGGCGATGATGTCGCGCGTGCTGGCCGAGATGCGCCACCGCTTGCCGAAGTTCCAGCTGGCAGCGATGGCGGTGAACTGCCACCACAACTACGTGCAGAAGGAGACGCACCACGGCCAGGAACTGCTGGTGACCCGGAAGGGGGCGGTGAGTGCGCGCGAAGGCGAGCTGGGCATCATTCCCGGCAGCATGGGCACGCGCAGCTACATCGTGCGCGGCAAGGGCAACGCCGACAGCTTCCACAGCTGCAGCCACGGTGCCGGCCGGGTGATGAGCCGTGGCACGGCGCGCCAGCAGATCACGCTGGCCCAGCACCGCGAGGCCACCGCGCACGTGGAATGCCGCAAGGACAGCGGCGTGCTGGACGAGTCACCGGCCGCGTACAAGTCGATCGACGATGTGATGGCCGCGCAGCTGGACCTGGTCGAGGTGGTGCACACCCTGCGCCAGGTGCTGTGCGTGAAGGGGTAACGGAGCGGTGCCGGCCAAGGCCGGCCTCTACCAGAGCAGCACGTCGCGTCGGGGGTCAGATCGCTTTCTGCGAAAGGGATCTGACCCCGGCACATTCAGCGCGGCACGCTGTCTTCGGCCACCAGCGCATGATGCACGCCGATGCCCGCGCGCACGCCTTCGGCCATGGCCAGGGTGATGTTGCCGACCGTCGTCGCATCGCCTGCGGCATACACGTTGGGCACCGAGGTCTGCTTCATCATGTCGACCTCGATCAGCACCCCCAGCGGGCTCTCGACCAAGGTGCAGCCAAGCTGCTGCACCAATGGCGTGGCCATCGCCTGGGTGGCCGGTACGAACAGCGCACGCTGGGCGATGCGGCGGCCATCGGCCAGCTCCACTTCCAGCCAGGTCGGCTGGTCGCCCTGCACGCCCAGCACCGGCGACGTCTCGATCTGCACGCCGCGCTGCTGCATGGCAGCCCGTTCCTCATCGGTGATCGGCAGGCCCTGGCTGAAGAAGGTGACATTGCCCCAGTCGGCAAACAGCGGCGCCTTGCCGGCGGACATCGGATGGCCGCCAAGCAGGCCGATGGCGCCGCCACCCACTTCGTAACCATGGCAGTAGGGGCAGTGCAGCACGGTGCTGCCCCAGCGCGCGGCCAGCCCGGGCAGTTCCGGCAGCTGGTCGGCGATACCGCTGGCCAGCAGCAGCTTGCGCGCGGCCAGCACCTGGCCATCGGCGGTACGTACTTCCACGCCCTCTGCGCTGGCGTTGGCCTGCACAGCCTCGGCATGCACCCAGCGCACGCTGGGGTAATCCAGCAGCTGCTGGCGCGCGGTCTTCAGCAGCTCGGCGCCGCTGATGCCATCCAGCCCTGGCACCCCGTGCGAATGGCTGGCGAAGCGGTTGCGCGGCGAGCCGGCGTCGATGACGGTGACCGGCCGCCGGGCGCGGGCCAGGATCAGGCCGGCGGCAATGCCGGCGTAGCTGCCGCCGACGATGAGCACATCAGGATTCATGAGGACCTTCCAGGGAACGGTGATGGGCGAGATGGCGGGCGAAGTCGGCGCCGAGCTGGTCCAGCGTGGTCGCCCGCAGGCGCGCCTCCAGCAACCGCTGTGCCTCGCGTGCCCCCTCCAGCAGCGCGCTGTTGACCAGCTGCTGGATCGGGCAGCCGCCGCCGGCGTCGCGGGCGCCGACCTGCACCAGCGGTGGTGCGCCCACGGCCAGATAGATGTCATGCAGGGTGATCGTTGCAGCGTCGCGGGCCAGCTGGCTGCCACCGCCATGACCGCGGGTGCTGCGTACCAAGCTGGCCTTGTGCAGCTGCGCCAGCAGACGGCGGATCACCACCGGATGGGTCGGCAGGCAGGACGCCAGCTGCCCGGAGGTGCGCGGGCCATCCTGGCCGACCAGATGCGCCATCACGTGCAGGGCGTCAGAGAGCGGGTTCGCGGATTTCATGTAACTACATTAGTTACATTTATATCCCCTGTCCAGGGTCCGCATTTGTTCCATATGGACACATTTGTCCTATGAAACACTTCCTTCACATCACTAAACGAAACGCTAATGTGATGTTCGTCGCACTTCAGCGGAAGCGTAGCGGGTCGATACCGCATTGCCCCTTCCCGAGAGTGCTTCCCGATGAATGCGTCTGTCCGTGCTCCGCGCCTGCAGTCCAAGCTGCTCGGCGCGGTTTCTGTTGGCTTGGCCGTGGTCCTGCTGTGCGCGCTGGCAGGCCTGGCCTCCGCCTGGTTGAAGTTGTCCACCGAGGTCCCGCCCGAAGTCGCGCACAGCCGCGATGCCGAACGCCTGCAGCGTGAGTTCCGTGGCCAGGTGCAGGAATGGAAGAACGTGCTGCTGCGCGGGCACGACGATGCGCTGCGCCAACGCCACCTGGATGGCTTCGACAGCGAAGGCCGCCTGGTCGGGCAACTGGCCAAGGGTCTGGCCACCAGCCCGGACCCGCGCACGCGTGAGCTGGCGCAGGCGTTCGTTGGCCTGCACGCGCAGCTGCAGCAGGACTATCACGCGGCGCTGCAGGCATTTGCCGCGGCCGGCTACGATCCCGCGGCCGGCGACAACCTGGTGCGCGGCAAGGATCGCCCGGTGGCGATGGCTCTGGATGCGCTGAGCACGCACGCCACGCAGGTGGCTGAAGCGGCGGTGGCGTCCCGTTCGCAGCAGGCCCGGCAGACCCTGCTGCTGTGCGCGGCGCTGACCGTGCTGGCCGCCGTGCTGCTGCTGATCGGTCTGGCCTGGTGGCTGCGGCGTGCGGTGGTGCAGCCGGTGCTGGCAGTGGAAGCAGCGGCGCGTGCGGTGGCCGCCGGTGACCTGCAGCACGCAGTACAGGTGCGCAGCCGCGACGAGATCGGTCGCCTCGCGCAGGCCATGCAGGCGGTGCAATCCACGCTGCGCAGCGTGCTGGATGCACAGGCCGCGATGGCGCAGGCGCACGAAGCCGGCACCATCAGCCATCGCATGGACGCCGCTGCCTTCCCCGGCGCGTTCGGCACCATGGTGGCCGACTGCAACGCACTGGTCGATGCGCATATCCGGGTGAAGATGCGCGCGATCTCGATCATGGGCCGCTACGCGGTCGGCGACCTCAGCCAGGACATGGAACGCCTGCCCGGCGAGAAGGCGGTGATCACCGAAGCGCTGGACATGGCCAAGCACAACCTCGGCCTGATCAATGGCGAGATCCGCCGCCTGGCCGAGGCGGCGGCCGCCGGTGACTTCAGCCAGCGCGGCGACACTGCCCGCTTCGAGCATGATTTCCGTGCAATGGTCGAAGGCCTGAACCGCCTGATGCAGACTACCGAACTGAACCTCGGCGAAGTCTCGACGATGCTGCGCGCGATCGCCGATGGCCGTCTCGGCGCGCGCATGCACGGTGATTTCCAGGGGGTGTTCGCCCGTATCGCCGGCGATGCCAATACCACCGCCACGCAGCTGGCGACCATCGTCACCGACATCAAGCACGCCTCCGGCAACATCCACACCGCCGCCGCGGAGATCGCCGCCGGCAACAATGACCTGTCGCGCCGCACCGAGCAGCAGGCGGCCAACCTGGAGGAGACCGCGGCATCGATGGAGGAGCTGACCTCCACCGTGCGCCAGAACGCCGAACATGCGCGCCAGGCCAACCAGCTGGCGATCGGCGCCCATACGGTCGCCTCGCACGGTGGCAGCGTGGTCGGCCAGGTGGTGGCGACGATGGGCGCGATCGAGACCTCGTCGCGGCAGATCGCCGAGATCATCAGCGTCATCGATGGCATCGCCTTCCAGACCAACATCCTGGCGCTGAATGCCGCGGTGGAAGCGGCACGCGCCGGAGAACAGGGCCGCGGCTTCGCGGTGGTCGCCAGCGAAGTGCGCACGCTGGCGCAGCGCTCGGCGGCAGCCGCGAAGGAGATCAAGTCACTGATCGAAGCCTCGGTGGAACAGGTTGGCCATGGCGCACAGCGCGTGCGCGAGGCAGGCGACACCATGGCCGAGATCGTTGCATCGGTGCAGCGCGTGACCGACATCATGGCCGAGATCTCCGCGGCCTCGCAGGAGCAGAGCGCGGGCATCGAACAGGTCAGCCAGACCGTGATCCAGATGGACGGCACGACCCAGCAGAACGCCGCGCTGGTGGAAGAAGCCAGCGCCGCCGCGCGCAGCCTGGAGCAGCAGGCCAACCGCCTGATCGATGCGGTGGATGTGTTCGACCTGTCGACCACGGCGGCGGCGAAGGGCGGGCTGGCACGCGCGGCTTGATTGATCCGGTTGCCGGCCAGCGGCCGGCACTACCGTCGAGCGCAGACAGGGGGAGTGCCGGCCGCTGGCCGGCCGCGTCCAACGCTGCATGGGTGGCGGCATGAACAGTGCGGACCAACGGTCCGCACCCACCACCACCTGCCGTCGTACACGTCGATGCAATGCACCGTTGCCGGCATGCACACGGCCGCTGGCCTACCCTTTCGTGGATATTCCCGCCTCCCTCCCCCTCTGCTGGAGCCCCCATGACTGTCCCCGCCTTCGGTCTCGGTACCTTCCGCCTGAAAGACCAGACCGTGATCGACTCCGTGCGCAACGCGCTGGCGGTCGGCTACCGCGCCATCGATACCGCGCAGATCTACGGCAACGAAGCCGAGGTCGGCCAGGCCATCGCCGATTCCGGCGTGCCGCGCGACGACATCTACCTGACCACCAAGGTCTGGATCACCGCGTTCAAGCGCGATGCGCTGCTCGCCAGCCTGCGCACCAGCCTGGAAAAGCTGCGAACCGAGTACGTCGACCTGGCGCTGATCCACTGGCCATCGCCGAACGACAAGGTCGACGTGCCGATGGAGGAGTACCTGGCCGCACTGGCTGAAGCCAAGGCGCAGGGCCTGACCCGCGAGATCGGCATCTCCAACTTCACCATCGCGCAGACCCGCAAGGCGATCGGCATCCTCGGCGCCGGTGCCATTGCCACCAACCAGATCGAAATCCACCCCTACCTGCAGAATCGCCTGCTGGTGAAGTTCCTGCAGGACAACGGCATCCACATCACCGCCTACATGAGCCTGGCCTACGGCGAGGTGATCAAGGACCCGGTGATCCAGGCCATTGCCGGACGCCACCAGGCCACGCCGGCGCAGGTCGCGCTGGCCTGGGCGCTGCAGCAGGGTTTCTCGGTCATTCCGTCCTCGACCAAGCGCGAGAACCTGGCGAGCAACCTGGAAGCGGCAGCGATCCGCCTGACCGACGAAGACATGGCACAGATCGCCAAGCTCGACCGCGGCCATCGCCTGGCCAACCCGGAAGGCATCGCCCCGGCCTGGGATTGAGGCAGTGGTGCTGTAGAGCCGAGCGCACGCTCGGCTGCTGCCTCCCCGGAACCGAGCATGGCTCGGCTCTACAGGTAGGTGCCGACCTTGGTCGGCACTGAGCCCTGATCGATCGTTGGAACACCGTGCCGACCAAGGTCGGCACCTACGAGAGGGCGGGGATCATCCCCTGCCCTGCAGCAACCACCCACGCATCGCCGCACTGACCTCGTCCGGCTTCTCCATCGGTGCCAGGTGCCCGCAGTCAGGCACCACCACCAGCTGCGAGTGCGGCACCATCGCGTGCATTTCCTCGCTCACCGCCAGCGGCGTGATGCGATCGTTCGCGCCGCACACGATCAGCAGCGGATCGCGGTAGCCGGCCAGCACATCATGGCCATCGCGGCGTTCCAGCGCGCTCTGGCGCAGGAACACGTCCGCGCCCAGGCGGGCGGTCATGTCGCGCACGCGCTGCACCAGCACGTAGTCATCCAGCCGCGACGCATCGATGTAGCTGCGCATCAGCACATCGCCGAAGCCGTGGAACTTCCCCGGCAGGCGCACGCTGGCACGTTGGCTGCGGCGCTGCTCGGCACGTTCCGGTGAATCGGCGTGGATCGAGGTATCGATCAGCGCCAGCTGCAGCACGCGCTCCGGCGCAATGCGCAGGATCTGCTGGGCGACGAAGCCGCCCAATGAGAAACCGGCCAGCGCAAAGCGCTCCGGTGCCTGTGCGAGTACGTCCTCGGCCACCGCCTGCAGGGTCTCGCCACGGGTCTGGTCGCCTACTGTGCAGTCGGCGATGTCGGCCAGGTCGGCCAGCTGCGCGCGCCACAGCTCGGCATCGTTGAGCAGGCCGGGCAGCAGCAGCAGGGGAATACGGTCGGTCATGGGGGTATTGTCGCGCCAGCACGGTGACGGAACCATGCCGCAACAGGCGGTTGCGTTGTAGAGTCGCGCCATGCTCGACTGCTGCACGGCCCGTCGAGCATGGCTCGACTCTCAGAAGGCAGCGATACGGACGCGACCATGGCAGACCCCTACAACAGCGGCACCCCCACCCCACCCGCGCTCCGCTTCGATGATGCGCTGGTCACCACCGCCTTCGAGCTGCCTGGGCACCGCGTCGTGCGCAACCTCGGTGTGGTGCGCGGCATCACCGTGCGCTCGCGCTCGATCGTCGGCAACTTCCTCGGCGGTATCCAGACGATCTTCGGTGGCAACATCACCATCTATACCGAACTGTGCGAACAGGCCCGCGAGGAAACCTACCGCGACATGGTCAAGCATGCACGGCAGCTGGGTGCCAACGCGATCATCGGCATGCGCTACGACGCCACCGATGTGATGACCGGGCTGACCGAGGTGCTGTGCTACGGCACGGCGGTGGTGGTGGAACCCACGCGTTGAAGCTGTAGAGCCGAGCCCATGCCCGGCTCAGGCGTGCCCGTGTGATGCAAGGCAGCCGAGCGTAGGCTCGGCTCTACAGGAATCAGGCCACCGGCGGGACGTCGGGCACCTCGACCTGCTGCACCGGCAGGGTCACCATCATCACCGTCGGGTCGTCCGGGTCCAGCTTCGTCTTGAAGCCCAGGCTCTGGCACATCGCCAGCATGGTGCTGTTCTCGCGCAGCACCTGGCCTTCGACCACGTCCAGCCCCAGCCACTTGGCGTACTCGATCATGATCGCCATCAGCCGCCAGCCGATGCCGTGGCCCTTCAGGTCCGAGCGGATCAGGATGCCGTACTCGCCACGGTGGTAATCCGCATCGGCATGCAGGCGCACCGCGCCCAGCATCTCGCCGCTGCGCGGTTCGATCGCCACCAGCGCAATCGAGCGCGCGTAGTCGAGCTGGGTCAGGCGCGCGATGAACTCGTGGCTGAAGTGCTTCACCGACTGGAAGAAGCGCAGGCGCAGGTCCTCGTCGCTGACGCGGGCGAAGAACGCACGGAACAGCGCGTCGTCCTCCGGCCGCACCGGGCGCACGAAGGCGCGGCCGCCATCGGACAGTTCGATGGTGCGCTCCCACTCCTTCGGGTACGGGAACACCGAGAAACGTGGATGGCCGCGGCCCTTGTGCAGGATGCGCGACGGCGCCACCGCCACGCGGGCGTCGAGGGCGAGGATGCCCTTGCCGTCGACCAGCAACGGGTTGATGTCCAGCGTACGCACTTCGGGAATGTCGGCGGCCAGTTGTGCCAGCTTCACCAGCGCCAGCGCCAGTGCGCGCTCGTCAGCCGCCGGCACGTCACCGTAGGCCTTGAGGATGCGCGAGGCGCGGGTCTGGCCAATCAGCTCGTGGGCCAGGCGCAGGTCCAGCGGCGGCAGCGCCAGCGCCTTGTCGTTGATCACTTCGACGGCAGTGCCGCCGCGACCGACCACGATCACCGGGCCGAACGTCGCATCATCGGCGATGCCGACAATCAACTCGCGCGCCTTCGGACGCACGATGGTCGGCTGCACCAGCAGGCCGTCGATACGCGCATCCGGCCGCAGCTGGCGTGCGCGCGACAGGATCGCGTTGGCCGCGCTCTGCACCGCCGGCAGCGTGGACAGGTTCAGGCGCACACCATCCACTTCCGACTTGTGCGGAATATCCGGCGAGAGAATCTTCAGCGCGACCGTGGCACCGCGTTCCAGCAGGGGCTGCGCCAGGTCCATCGCCTCGTGCGCATCACGCGCATGCATCACCGGCGCGGAGGGAATGCCGTAGGCCTTGAGCAGTTCATGCGTAGCCAGCGGGTCCAGCCACTGCTGGCCGTTGGCCAGCGCGGCATCGACCAGTGCGCGCGCGGCGGCCGTGTCGACGCTGAAGTCCTGCGGCAGGCTGGGCGGCGTTTCCATCAACGCGTTCTGCGCTTCGCGGTAGCGCACCAGATGCTGGAAGCCACGTACGGCTTCGGCCTCGGTCGGATAGGTCGGCACCCGCGCCGCGTTGAGCGTGGCGGTGGCCTGGTCGTCGTTGCCCAGCCACACCGCGAACACCGGCTTGTCGCGGTGGTGGCGCGGGCGCAGGCCGAGCGTGCGGGTGAGTGCCTGCGCGGCGTCCGCCGATGAGGTGAACGCGGTCGGCACGTTGACCACCATCACCGCGTCATTCTCGTTGTCGGCCAGCAGCGCTTCGATGGCCGCGGCATAGCGGTCACCATCGGCGTCGACCACGATGTCGACCGGATTGCTGCGCGACCAGCCCTGTGGCAATACCGCATCGAGCTTCTGCACCGTGCTGTCGGACAGGGTGGCCAGCGTGCCACGCAGCGCGATCAGCTGGTCCACGGCAAGGCGGCCGACGCCGCCACCATTGCTGAGAATGGCCAGGCGGCGGCCAGGGAAGGTGCCCAGCCGCCCCAGTGATTCGGCGGCGGTGAACAGCTCGTCCAGCGCACCGACGCGCAGCAGCCCGGCGCGGTTGAAGGCCGCACCGTACACATCATCGGCGCGGGCCAGGGCCTGCACATGGGTATCGCGGCTGCCCGGCTGCACGCGCTCGGCGCGGCCGGACTTCACCACCACCACCGGCTTGGCGCGGGCGGCGGCGCGCGCGGCCGACATGAACTTGCGCGCGTCCTTGATCTGCTCGACGTAGAGCAGGATGGCGCGGGTACGGTAGTCGGTGGCGAAGTAGTCGAGCAGGTCGCCGAAGTCGACGTCCATCGTATCGCCCAGCGAGACCACGGCGGAGAACCCGACCGAGCGCGCCACGCCCCATTCCACCAGCGCGGCGGCAATGGCCGAGGATTCGGAGATCAGCGCGAGGTCGCCGGCCTGCGGAAAATGTGCGGCGATGCTGGCATTGAGCCGCGCGTGCGGCGCGATCACGCCCAGGCAATGCGGCCCGAGGATGCGCAGGCCATGCTTGCGCGCCACCGCCTCTACCTGTGCAGACAACGAACCGGGGCCTTCGCCCAGGTGCGCGGTGAGGATGATCGCCGCCTGCACGCCACGTTCGGCGGCAGTGCGCACCACCTGCGGCACGATCGCCGCTGGTGCGGTGATCACCACCAGGTCGGGCACCCAGTCCAGGTCCTTCAGCCGCTTGACCGTGCGGATGCCATCGATCTCGGCATGCCGCGGATTGATCCACGCCACCTTGCCGGGGAAGCCGGTGCCACGCAGGTTGCGCATCACCGCGCGCCCGGCCGAACGCTCGCGCGGGCTGCCGCCGATCACCGCGACCGACTGCGGACGGAACACGGACTGCAGGTGGTAGGTACTCATGCGCCTACGGTACCCAAATTCCGTGGCGATGGGGTCGGAGGCGGGGTCGGACCCCTTTTCGCAGGAAAGGGCTCCGACCCCCTGCTGCGGATATCCGGGGTCAGAGCCCTTCGCTGCGCGAAGGGATCCGACCCCGGCGTGCACGTTTTGTTACAGCAGCGTGCCGTGCAGGATCATCGCGGCGATGCTGAAGTAGATCACCAGGCCGGTCACATCCACCAGGGTGGCCACGAACGGGGCCGAGGCGCTGGCCGGGTCGAAGCCGAGCCGCTTCAGGATGAAGGGCAGCATCGAGCCGGACAGCGAACCGAAGGTGACGATGCCCACCAGCGCGGCGCCGATGGTGATCGCCAGCAGGATCCAGTGCTCGCCGTAGTCGTGCAGGCCGCCCAGCTGCCAGATCACGATGCGCACGATGGCCAGGCAGCCGAGGATGGCGCCCAGCACCATGCCGGTCGGCACTTCGCGCAGGGCCACCTTCCACCAGTCGCGCAGGCGCAGTTCGCGCAGTGCCAGGCTGCGGATCAGCAGCGAGGTGGCCTGCGAGCCCGAATTGCCACCCGAACTCATGATCAATGGGATGAACAGGGTCAGCACCACCGCGCGCGCCAGTTCGTCCTCGTAGTGCTGCATCGCGCTGGCCGTCAGCATCTCGCCCAGGAACAGCACGCTCAGCCAGCCGGCGCGCTTGCGCAGCATCTCGAAGAAGCCGATCTGCATGTACGGCTTGTCCAGCGCTTCCATGCCGCCGAACTTGTGCGCGTCCTCGGTGGATTCCTCGATCAGCGCATCGAGCACGTCGTCCACGGTGACGATGCCGAGCATCTGCTGCTGCGCGTCGACCACCGGAATCGCCAGCAGGTCGTGGCGGCGGATCAGCCGTGCCACCTCTTCCTGGTCCATCAGCGCATCCACTGTTACCGGCGGATTGACCTGGGCCACGTCCAGGATCGATTCCTCGGGCAGGCCGGTGATCAGCCGGCGCATGGTCACCACCTGCTGCAGCTGCTGGCTGGCCGGCTCCAGCACGTAGATCGCGTACACCGTCTCGCGGGTGCGCTCGACCTGGCGGATGTGCTGCAGGGTCTGCGCCACGGTCCAGCTGGCGGGCACCGCCACGTACTCGGTGGTCATCAGTGCGCCGGCGGTGTTCGGCGGGTAGCTGAGCAGCTTCTGGATGACTTGGCGGGCGTCGGTGCCCAGCAGCGGGATCAACCGCGCGCGCTCTTCCTCATCCAGCTCGTGGACGATGTCGGTGGCGCGGTCGTCGGCCATCAGGCCAAGCAGCGCCGCAGCCCGCGCGGGTGGCAGCGCGGCCACCAGCTCACCGCTGCGGTGCAGCTCCGGCGCTTCGAGCATCTTCACTGCACGCGGCAACGGCAGCGCAGCCAGCGTTTCCGCGGCGCGGGTCAGGTCCAGCGTGTTGAGGAATTCCACCGCGTCGGCGGTGTTGTAGTTCGCCAGCGGTGCGGCCAGTGCGGCGGCATCGGCCACCGGGCGCAGCAATTGCTTCTGGTTCATCGGTTTTGCCTTGTGGGGATGCGACCTCGCGCAACGCCAACGCAGGCAAACCGTCCCGGTGTCAGGCGGTGGCCATCGCTGGCGTCGAACGAGGTCGACTTCTACTGTCGCTGGACATGGGTTGGGGACTCCGGGATGCGTATGCCAACGGACGCGCCGCCAGCGGCGGGCAGTCTGGACCCGTGGGCCATGCAGGTCAACCTGGCCGCCCCGCGCTGGGCGCCCATCCGGTCGGTTGTTCTCGTGCATACACAGGCCGGCGCGCATAATGTCGTGGTGGCGCTCGCCACGCCCTCCCCCATCCGAACGGACGCACAGCGGGCTCCCCCGATGACCAGGTATTCCCATGCATAGCGGTGGTCTGGAACTGGCCTTGGTACTGCTGCTGGCGGCGGTCATCGCCGTGCCGGTGTTCAAGAAGTTCGGCTTCGGCGCGGTACTGGGCTACCTGGCGGCCGGCGTGGTGCTGGGCCCGGACGGGCTGGGCTTCGTGCAGGACGCCGACCGCATCCTCGGTGCCGCCGAGATCGGTGTGGTGATGCTGCTGTTCGTGATCGGCCTGGAGCTGTCACCGGCACGCCTGAAGGTGATGCGGCGCTCGGTGTTCGGCGCCGGCGCGGCGCAGGTGGCGTTGTCCGGGCTGGTGCTGGGCGGCCTGCTGCTGCTCGATCACTTCCAGTGGAAGAGCGCGCTGGTGGTCGGCGTGGCGCTGGCGCTGTCATCCACCGCGGTCGGCCTGCAGCTGCTGTCCGAGCACAAGGCGATCAACAGCGACCATGGCCGGCTCGGGTTCGCCATCCTGCTGTTCCAGGACCTGATCGCGATCCCGCTGCTGGCGGCCATCCCGCTGCTGGGCGGAGTGAAGAACGAGACCCTGCGCTGGGAAGATGCGGCCGTGGCGCTGGGTGCGCTGGCGGTGGTGATCCTGTGCGGACGACCGGTGCTGCGCAAGGTGTTCAGCATCATTGCGCGCACCCGCAGCCCGGAAGTATTCACTGCCACCGCCCTGCTGGTGGTGCTGGGCACCGCCTGGTTCATGCAGGAAGCCGGCCTCAGCCCCAGCCTCGGCGCGTTCCTGGCCGGCGTGCTGCTGTCCGATTCGGAGTTCCGGCATGAGCTGGAAGCGCAGATCGAACCATTCAAGGGGCTGCTGCTGGGCCTGTTCTTCATCGCAGTGGGCATGGGCATCGACCTGGACCGCATCGCCGCCGAGCCGTGGCTGATCGCCGCGGGTGTCGGCATCCTGCTGGTGGTCAAGTTCAGCCTGCTCTACGCGGTTGGACGTGTCGCCCGGCTCAGCTCGCGGCAATCGCTGCTGCTGGGCAGCGTGCTGTGGCTGGGCGGCGAGTTTGCCTTCGTGGTATTCAACGAGGCACAGCGCGCGCACCTGCTGGGCAACGCCAACCACGACCGGCTGGTGGCGATCGTCGGCCTGTCGATGGCGATCACGCCGCTGCTGATGATCGCGCTGCTCAAGCTGCTCGGCCAGGAAAAAGCCGCACCACGCGCGGCGGCCGAGGCCGACAAGGTGGCGCCGGACAACCGGCCCAAGGTGCTGATCGCCGGCATGGGGCGCTTCGGCCAGGTGATCGCGCGCCTGCTGACCGCGCAGAAGGTGCCGTTCGTGGCGCTGGAGGCGAACCCGGACACCGTTGCCGACCTGCGCCGCTTCGGCAACCAGCTGTACTACGGCGATCCGACCCGGCCGGAGATGCTGCGTGCGGCGGGGGGCGAGCACATCGATGTGTTCGTGATCACCGTGGATGACCCGGAGACCAACCTGCGCGCGGTACGCATGGTGCGCCGGCTGTACCCGGACGCGACGGTGCTGGCGCGTGCACGCAACCGCCAGCATGCGTGGCGCCTGATGGACATGTCGGCCGAGCCGTTCCGCGAAGTGTTCGGCACCAGCCTTGAGATGAGCGGACGCGTGCTGACCGCGCTGGGCGTGGCGCCGGACGTGGCCGAACGCCATGTGCAGCGCTTCCGCGAGCACGATGAGCAGCTGCTGCGCGACCAGTATCTGGTGTACGACGACGAGGCAGCGGTGATCCAGACCTCGCGCGACGCACGCAACGACCTGATGCATCTGTTCGAGGCCGACGCGGAAAGCGACGGCAAGTAGGCGTGCCGACCAACGGTCGGCACCCACCGGGGGCACGATCGGCACCCACCGGGGGCAGGGTTGGCACCGACCCGATCGATGGCGGACCCGGTAGTGCCGGCCGCTGGCCGGCAGCCTCGGTATCCCGGAGGTCTCAGCAGGTTGCCGGCCAGCGGCCGGCACTACCCACTGCGGATTCCGATCCCGGTGCTCAACCGTTGTCGCGCAGGAACCGCGCCATCGACGAAACGCCCGGCACGCGCGGTTCGAACTCGCCAGCGACGTCGATGAAGCCGCGCATCACCGCGATCTCGCGCGGGCTGCGGTTGAGGCTGTCGCGCACTTCCGGATCGGCACCGGCGCGCAACAGGCGCTGCACCAGCAGCGGCAGTCCATGCAGGGCGGCCAGATGCAGCGGGCCGAAGCCGCGCGGATCGCGCACGTCCAGGCTGACGTCCTCATCCAGCAGGCGCTCTACCGCCGCCATCACCACCTGCTCGTCGCAGGCGGTTCCCGGCTCGGCGCGTGCGCCCAGCAGCAGCAGCAGCGGCGTGACCGAACCGGCGGCGGCCTGGTCCGGCTCGGCGCCCGCCAACAGCAGGGTGTCGAGCAGGGCCAGCAGGCGCGAGCGGTCGCGGGCACTGAAACCGTACAGCGCGGCACAGTGCAGCGGGCCCAGCTGCTGCGCGTCACCGGCATGCACGTCGGCACCGGCAGTGAGCAGGCGCGCGACGATGTCCGGCAGGCCCAGCGCCGAGGCCAGCATCAGCACGGTCACCCCGCCCGGCAGGCGATGTTCCAGCTTGGCGCCGGCATCGAGCAGGGCCGAAACGATGTCGACCTGGCGCATGCTGACCGCCGCCGACAGCGGCGTCGCACCGCTTGCAGCGGCGTGCTGCGGATCGGCACCGCGCGCCAGCAGCAGGTCGGTCACGGCCAGGTGGCCACCACCGGCCGCACGCAGCAGCGCGGTGCAGCCCTGTGCGTCGACCGCGTCGACGGCAAATCCCAGATCGATCAGGCGGCGCACGGCGTCCACATCACCTGCCATCGCAGCGGCCGGCAGATCGGCCTCGCGCAGGGTACGGCGTGGCAGCGGCCACACCCGCCAGTCCAGCCAGTCGGCCAGGTCACGGCGACCGATCGACAGCGCCACGCCCAGTGGCGTCTGACCGTCGGCGGCACGTGCTTCCGGCGAGGCACCGTGCTGCACCAGCAGCTTCAGCGCGCCTTCGCGGGCCAGTGCGGTGGCCAGGTGCAGTGCGGTCATGCCATGGCTGTCGCGCGCCTCGCGATCGACACCGGCCTTGAGCAGGGCCTGCTGCAGGCGCAGCCAGCCCAGGCGTACCGCCAGCGACAGCGGTGGGTCACCGGCCGGCGAAGCGGCGAACGGATCGGCGCCACGCTCCAGCAGTTCCAGCGCCAGCTGTTCCAGGCCGCGGGCGGCCTGGTCGTGCTGTGCGCAGGCGGCCAGGAAGCGTGCCAGCCCACCGCGCCCGGCCGGCGACAGGCCGCGCTGCAGCATGACCTGCAGCGCCGGCACCGCGTCGATGCCGCGCGACAGCAGCGCGAACATCGGCGTATCGGCGCAGGCGTCGCGCACATAGGGATCGGCACCGTGGGCTAGCAGCCAATCGACCGCGCGCGGCTCCAGGGCCAGCTCCGGATCGAGCAGCAGGCCGCCCAGTTCTTCCGGCTGGCACAGCCTGGCCAGCGCGGCCATGCCATCGGTGTTGCCGAAGCCCAGCGCTTCGCGCAGCAGGGTCAGCGGCGGACGGTCCGGCAACAGGCCGCTGGCGCTGGCCGCTTCACCGCGCTCGGCCAGGCCATCACTGACGGCTGCCGGCAGCGGATAGGACGGGTCCAGCAGGGCCACGATCGCCCAGCGGCCCGCTTCGGCCGCATAGTCCACCGCGCGGCGGCCAACCGGGTCGGTGGCGTCGGCGGCGATGCCCAGTTCCACCAGGCGCTTGATCAGCAGCGGCGAGACATCCTCGGCCATCACTGCCAGCTGCACCGCATTGCGGCCTTCGCCGTCCACCGCGACCAGGTCCGGCTTGTGCGGCAGCAGGTGCTCGACCACGGCGGCACGGCCGGCACGGGCGGCTTCCAGCCACGGCGTGCGGCCCAGTGCATCGCGCGCTTCCAGGTTGGCGCCGGCGCCCAGCAGCACGCCGATGATCTCCACGTGGCCGGCCAGCGCTGCCTCGTGCAGCGCGCTGCGGCGCTGGCGATCACGCGCGTCGGCGCGTGCCTTGTGCTTGAGCAGCAGCTGCACGCCGGCCGGATCGTCGTCCTCGGTGGCGGCGGCGGCCAGCAGTACCGGGGTGCCGTCGGCCGGTTCGCTGCGTGCACCGCGCTCGAGCAGGAAGCGGGCCAGGCGCCAGTTGCCGACCTGGCAGGCCACCGCCAGCGGCGACCAGCCCTCGCGGTTCAGCGCATCGACTTCGGCAGCGGCATCGCGCAGCAGCGCGGCAACGCCCGGGTCGGAACTGCGTGCGGCATGGTGCAGCGGGGTGTTGCCATCGCTGTCGGTGGCACGCGAATCGGCACCGTTGGCGAGCAGGGTCATCACCGCTTCGGGGCGGCCATGCCAGCTGTCACGGGTGGCGGCCAGCAGCGGGGTCATGCCCCGGTGCGGCGCGTTCACATCAACGCCGCGGGCAATCAGCTCGCGCAGCAGGCGCAGGTCCGGCAGCACCGCCGCCAGCACCGCCAGGCTGCGCTGGTCACGCCAGGTCGGGTCCGGCAGCGCATACGGATCAGCACCGGCCTGCAGCAGCTGCAGGCCGCGGTCGACGCGGCCCTGGCGCGCGGCCTCATACAGGGCCGGTGTCAGTTCCTGCGGCGCCATCGCCTCCAGCGGCGCGGTTTCGGCCGCAGCGGGGAACATCGGTTCCTGTTCGCTGCTGGCAGCGGCGAACGGGCTGGGGCGCAGCGGCACCAGCGGCGCGGGCGCGACCCGCTGCAGCAGCAGGTGCAGCGCCGGCGACAGCAGCACGACCGCCAGTGCGGCGGGCCAGCGTGCGACGTCCGGCAACAGGCCCGGCCAGGCCGGCAGCACCACCAGTGCGGCCAAGGCGATCACCAGCGCCGCCACGCCAAGACCACGCCAGGCGGTCAGGTCGCGGCCGGCCAGCGCCTGCCAGTGCTGGGCCAGGCTGCCATCCAGGCGTTCGACATCGTTCCACAGCGGCCAGGTGCGCCAGGCCGCCAGCAGGCCGGCACTGACCAGCACGCTCAGGCCCAGCACCGCCGCCAGGCTGCCGCTGTCACGCAGGGCCGCCAGCGGCCAGGCCAGCAGCAGCGCCAGCAGCAATGGCGCGGCAGCCCACAGCGCCAGCAGTGCGGGCAGGTCCTGGCGTGCGACCACCTTCAGCGGCAGCAGCGCACGGCTGCGACGCCACCACGACACGCCCAGCGCGAACGCCGGCTGCGCCAGTGCGGCAAGGATGGCACCCGGCACACCGCCCACCGCAGCGCCCAACGCCAGCATGGCACCCACGGCGAAGGCGATCGACAGGGCACGCGGACGGGAGGTGTCAGTCATAGTGTCGCGGCATCAGGCTGGCCACCGACGGCGGTACCTGCAGGTAGAACCCGCGTTCGCTCATTTCGCTGCGGACCTTTTCAGGATCGGCCTGGGCCAGGCGGCGCTGGACATCCAGGGCCACCTCCAGGACGAAGGTGAGCGTCCCCAGCGAGGTGAGCAGCGGCGCGGGCAGCGCGCTGAAATCATCGCGTCGGGGAACGTAGACGTAGGTGTCCGGCTTGAGTTGGCTTTTATAGACGTAGGCGTGCATGTCCGCGGGACGATAACCCGGGAAGAGCCATGATTGTGTCGGAAAGCCGACACCGGGGAAAGCCGTCAGCCGACGATGGCGGCGCGATCGGCGGCGTTTCCCTTGCGAGGTTCAGCAATGTGGCGGCGACGTTCAGCCAACGACGCCGCCACGCGGGCGCTTACTTGACCTTGGCGTAGGTGCCCTTCAGCGCGACACCGGCGAGGATGGTGCCGGCGTAGCACTCGTAATTGGTGCTGCTCTTGAACTCGTTCTTCTTGTAGTAGCTGACGATGTCGACCACGGCGTTGGCGCCGCGCGACCTGGCGCCGTCCTGCAGCGCGCGCAGCGCCGACAGCGCGACCCAGCGGCAGGCCTCGGCATCGCTCTTGTTGGCGGCGTTGGTCTTCTTGTTGGTCACGTCTTCACCCAGGCGCTGCTGCACGCTGACCGGCTGGCCGGCCAGGTAGAAGCGCACGCTGCCGTCGATGCCGGCGTCCTTGGCAGCCTGCGAGCTGACCAGCTCCTGCAGGGACTGCTCGACGCGGGTATCGCGGGCAGAGGCGGTGGAGGTCAGGGCCAGCAGCGCGGTGGCAGTGGCGATCATGAGAGTGCGGCGCATCGAAACTTCTCCTTGTCAGGGGTGCGGGTGGATGGCGGAAACAGTGCGGTGGGGCGGTGGATCACTCGCTCCAGCGGCGGAACACCAGTGAGGTGTTGATGCCGCCGAAGGCGAAGTTGTTGCTCATCACGTACTCGGCCTGCAGTTCGCGGCCCTGCCCGGTGATGAAGTCGAGCTGGCCACAGCGCGGGTCGACCTCGGCCAGGTTCAGGGTCGGCGCGAACCAGCCGGCGCGCATCATCTGGATGCTCAGCCAGGCCTCGAACGCGCCACAGGCACCCAGCATGTGGCCGACATAGCTCTTCAGCGAGCTGATCGGCACGCGGTTGCCGAACACCTGCGCGGTCGCCTGGGTTTCGGCGATGTCACCGTGGTCGGTGGCGGTGCCGTGGGCGTTGACGTAGTCGATCTGCGCCGCGTCCAGGCCGGCATCCTCCAGCGCCAGGCGCATGGCCTGGGCCATGGTGTCGGCGCTGGGCTGGGTGACGTGCTGGCCATCGCTGTTGGTGCCGTAGCCGACCACCTCGGCAAGGATGGTGGCGCCGCGCGCCTGCGCGTGCTCCAGGTCTTCCAGGATCAGCGTGCAGGCGCCCTCGCCCAGCACCAGGCCATCACGGCCGGCATCGAACGGGCGCGGGGTGGTCTGCGGCGCATCGTTGCGCACGCTGGTGGCGAACAGGGTGTCGAACACCGCCGCTGCGGTGGCATCGAGCTGCTCGGCACCGCCGGCCACCATCACCGTCTGCTTGCCACTGCGGATCGCTTCATAGGCCGCACCCACGCCCTGGCTGCCGGAGGTGCAGGCACTGGAGGTGGTGTACACGCGCCCGGACAGGCCGAAGAACACGCCGATGTTGACCGGCGCGGTGTGGCTCATCATCTTCAGGTAGGTGGTGGCACTGATGCCATCGGTGGTGAACTCGTTGAGCATGCGCCCGAATTCACCGGTGGCCTCGTGGCTGCCCGAGGACGAGCCGTAGGCCACGCCGGTACGGCCGCTGCGCAGCACCGGATGCTCGTGCAGGCCGGCTTCACGCAGTGCCACCTCAGTGGCGCGCACCGACATGATCGCGACCTTGCCCATCGAGCGGGTGGTCTTGCGGTTGTAGTTCGGCGGCAGCTCGAAATCCTGTGCCGGCGCGGCCAGCTTGGTGTTCAGCCCGGCATAGACATCCCACTCGGGCATCGCACGCACCGCATTGCGGCAGCTGCGCAGGTGTGCCTCGATGGTCGGCCAGTCGTGGCCGAGCGGACTGATGGCGGCGGCACCGGTGACCACCACGCGACGATCGGCGGCCATCAGATCATGCCTCCGTTCACCGAGATCACCTGGCGGGTGATGTAGCCGGCCGGCTCGGACAGCAGGAACGCCACCGTGGCCGCCACTTCGTCGGGACGACCGACGCGGCCGGCGGGAATCAGCTTGAGCGCGTGTTCAACCACTTCATCGTTGAGCATTTCGGTCTCGATCAGGCCCGGGGCCACGCAGTTGACGGTGATCTGGCGGCTGGCCAGTTCCAGCGCCAGGGCCTTGGTGGCACCGATGATGCCGGCCTTGGCGGCGCTGTAATTGACCTGCCCGCGGTTGCCGGCCAGTCCGGACACCGACGACAGGGTGATGATGCGGCCAGGCTTGCGCCGGCGCACCATCGGCATGATCAGCGGATGCAGTACGTTGTAGAAACCGTCCAGGTTGGTGTGGATGACCTGGTCCCAATCCTCCGCTGACAGTGCCGGGAAGGCACCATCACGGGCGATGCCGGCGTTGCAGACCACGCCGTAGTACGCGCCGTGCGCTTCGACATCGGCCTCCAGCACAGCGCGTGCGGCCTCGCGATCAGCCACGTCGAACATCAGTACGCGGGCCTGCTGGCCCAACGCGTGGATCTCGGCCATCACGGCCTGTGCCTCATCCAGGCGGCTGCGGCAATGCACCACCACGTCGAAGCCGTCACGCGCGATGCGCAGCGCGATGGCCCGGCCGATGCCCCGGCTGGCGCCGGTCACCAGCACGCTTCGATTCCCTGTCATGCCTGTCCACTCTCCAGATAGGCCATCGCATCGGCCGGTTCGAACACCGACACGTTGGCTGTCGCCCATTCGTCCTCGCCTGCCAGGATGCGGCAGGCGAACATCCCCAATCCATTGTCACCCAACAGCTCGCAGCGCGCCTGTACGCGCAGCCGCGATCCGCTGGGAAAGCTGCTGCGCGGGCTGCTGTAGCGGCGGCTGCCAAGCAGGAAGCCCAACTGCGGCGGCTTGCCCGCCGCACGCGCACGGCAACCGGCCCAGGCCGCGATGGCCTGCGCCATGTATTCGATGCCGACCCACGCCGGCACCTGGCCCTCCTCGACGAACAGGCCCGCGTCGGGCACCACCAGTTCGGCCTCGATGGTGTCCTGGTCCCAGTGCGTGATGCGCTCCAGCAGGCACATGTCCTGGCGGTGCGGCACCACCTCTTCGATCGCGTACAGCGTGTTCATCGACGCTCCAGCGCCAGCACGGCATTGCTGCCGCCGAAGGCGAACGAATTGCTCAGCACCCGCCGCGGTGCCTGTGCCAGGCGGGTGGCCGGTGCGACCAGCGGCAGTGCCGGCAGCGCGGGGTCTGCCACGCCGTCCCACCAGTGCGGTGGCAGCTGCTGCTGCGGGTTCCCGGCCAGCACGATCCAGCACAGTGCAGCTTCGATCGCGCCTGAAGCACCCAGCGTATGGCCGGTCAGCGGCTTGGTCGAACTGGCCGGCACCTGGTTGCCCAGCACCTGCGACACCGCCAGGCTTTCCATCGCATCGTTGTGGCCGGTGGCGGTGCCATGCAGGTTCACGTAGTCCACTTCATCGGCCGCCCAGCCGGCGCGCTGCAGCGCCTGCTGCAGGGCATCGATGGCACCCAGGCCCTGCGGATCGGGGGCGGACATATGGTGCGCGTCGGCCGATTCGCCCCAGCCGGCCAGGCATACCGGGCCGGGTTCGCGGGTGAGCAGGAACAGCGCGGCACCCTCGCCGATGTTGATGCCGGCACGGTGCTGCGAGAATGGATTGCAGCGCAGGGCCGACACCGATTCCAGCGCGCTGAAGCCGGCCACGGTGAAGCGGCACAGCGAGTCCGCGCCACCTGCGATCACGGCGTCGACGATACCGGCCCGCAGCATGCGTGCCGCCGACATCAGTGCCTTGGCACTGGACGAGCAGGCGGTGGACAGGGTCCACGCCGGCCCCTGAGCGCCGCTGCGCTGGCGCACGAACTGCGCGGCAGTACCCATTTCCTGCTGGGCGTAATCGAACCCGGGCGGCCATTGGCCCTGTTCGGCATGGGTGCGCAGGGCCTGCTCGGATTCACCGATGCCCGAGGTACTGGTGCCCAGCACGACCGCCACGCGTTCGGCGCCGTGGCGGGCGATCGCGGCGGCCACCGCCGGTGCGATCTGCGCCAGTGCCACGTCCAGCAGGGCGTTGTTGCGCCCGCGCAGGGCGGCCGGCAGTTCTTCCAGCGTCGGCAGCGGTGTACGCACCTGCCCCAGCGCCAGGGTGTGCCCCGGCAGCAGGGTATCGTTGTCGCTGAGCCCGCCCGGCACGCCGGCGAACATCGCCGAAGCCACCACGTCGCGGCCATCGCCGAGCGCGCAGACCACGCCCAGATCGTTCAGATAGATCGGTGCACTCATCGATCCGGCCCGGCCATGTCGATCGATTCGATGCGCAGCGCATAGCCTTCGGCGCGGTTGTCCAGCTGCACGCTGCCATCGTCCAGGCGCTGCAGCTGCAGCCACACCGTGCCGTCGCGCGACAGGCTGCGCTGATGGCCATCGTCACGGACCTGCCAGCCGGCTGGCAGCGCGGCCGCGATGGCTGCGGTCGGCCACAGCGCGAACTGCAGGTCATCCAGCACGCGCTCGGCGCGCACCTGCGGCGGCAGCCACGGCGCGCGCTGCTGGGTCAGCTGCTGGCCGTCCCACTGCAGGCGCACGCCGGTCTGGCCCATCGCCTGCACCGCCAGCTGCACCTGCTGCGCATCGGCTTCCAGCAGTGCATCCAGGTCGCGCTCATGCGTGCCGAACCGGAAATGCAACTGCTGCTGCAACGCCAGCGGCGCCGGCAGGCTGGCCGGCGACAGGCGCAGCGGCGGCAGTTCCACCAACGGCTTCGGCATGCGGCCGGCGCAGGCCACCAGCAGCAGGCTCAGCAGCAGTGCTGTCGCAGGGGCGATCAGGCGCCGCACAGCTGCTCCAGCACGCGCATGCGGCGGCCACTGTCATCGGCCACGTACGGGTTGTTGGTGTCCCAGGCGTAACCGGCCAGGATGGAGCTGATCATGTCGCGCACTTCGGGCTGCTGCTGCGGGTGGTAGATGATCTTCTGGAAACCGCCTTCGTACCAGCTTTCGACAAAGCGGCGGAAGGTCTTCACGCCCGCCCGCAGCGGGACCGAGAACTCCGCTTCCCAGTCCACGGCTTCGCCGGCATAGCGGCGCGCCAGGCATGCACTGGCCAGCTGCGCGGACTTGAAGGCGATGGTCACGCCGGACGAGAACACCGGGTCGAGGAACTCGCCGGCATTGCCCAGCAGGGCATAGCCCGGCCCCCACAACGAACTGACATTGGCCGAGTAGCCGGTGATGCGGCGCACCGGCAGCACCGCCCATTCGGCATTGGCCAGCAGCCGGGTCAGGTTCGGGTCCTCGCCGACGATGGCCTGCAGTTTCTGCAGGTCGTCGCCCTCGTAGCGCTCGAAGAACGACGGTTCGGCGACCACGCCCAGCGAGCAGCAGCCGTTGGAGAACGGGATTGTCCAGTACCAGACGTCGACGTGCTCGGGATGGGTGGTGATCAGGATCTTGTTGCGGTCGAAGTCCGCTTCGGCCGGAATGTTGTCGCGCACGTGGCAGAAGATCGCCCCGCGCACCGGGAAGTTGGACGGGGATTCCAGCTGCAGCAGGCGCGGCAGCAGGCGTGCGAAGCCCGAGGCGTCGAGGATGAAATCGGCCTCGATGCGGTACTCGCTGCCGTCCGGGCGGCGCACCGTCACCGCCGGCTGCTCGCCGGCTTCGACCGACAGCACTTCATCACCGAAACGCAGCGTGGCCCCCATGCGCTCGGCACCGCGCGCCAGCACGTTGTCGAAGTCGGCGCGCTGCACCTGGTAGGTGGTGCCCCAGCCCGGCGAGAACTTCTTCCTGAAGTCGAATGCGGTACGCGCTTCGCCGTGCACGAAGGCCGCGCCGTTCTTGTGCTGGAAGCCGGCTTCGACCACGTCCTGCAGCAGGCCGGCGGCCTCGATGTACTCCATGCTCTGCGGCAGCAGGCTTTCGCCGATGGAGAAGCGCGGGAACTGCTGGCGCTCCAGCATCAGCACCTGGCGGCCCTGCTGGCGCAGCATCGCCGCAGCCACGGAGCCGGCCGGGCCGGCACCGATGATCAGGATTTCAGTACGTTCGACAGCATCCACAGCAGTATTCATCGGTGCGTCCTTGTTGCTCGATCAAGTGGAAAGAAGGAAGTCGGAAGCAGGCTCAGGCCCGCGGCAGATCATGCGGCGGCGGCCGGAACAGCGGCGAGATCAGCCAGACCAGGCCGATGCCGAACAGCAGGGTCAGGCCGAACGCGCGCAGCGCCGGGGTCTGCGACAGTCCCAGCAGGCCGAACGACAGCCAGGTGCTGGCCGCGCCCACGCACACCGCCAGCCAGGCACTGGCATCGCCGCGGTGCTCGATCAGGAAGATGCCGTAGTCGATGCCCATGCCCAGCAGCAGCATCAGTGCCAGCACGTTGAACAGCTGCAGTGGCTGGCCGAACAGGCCCAGCAGGCCCAGGGTCAACGCACCGGCAATCAGGGTCGGCGCGAACACGCGCCAGGCCTGGCGGCGGTAGCGCAGCCACAGCGCGCCGAACACCAGCACGATGCCGACCAGCAGCAGCCCCCCCATCAGCTTGCGGTAGTGGCCCAGCAGCTGCGAGAAGTCGGCGGTGCGGTCCACCCAGCGCACGCCGGGCAGGCCTTCGGCCGCCCCGCGCAGGGTCGCCAGCGCATCGGCGCGCGACAGGTCATCGACCATCACCACGCTGATCATCTGCCCACCGACCTCACCCACCCACAGGTGGCGGAACGGCTGCGAGGCCGGCGAGGCCAGGAACGCCTCCGCGGTCAGCGGCGTGGTGGCGAAGTCGGGGCGCGGCAGGGGTTCTCCGACCGCATCGGACACGGCCTGCAGCACGCCCGGTTCCACCTTCGCGGTCAGCGCCGCATCGGCCTGCTGGCGTGCCGGCGACGGCAGCCAGTCACTGATCGCGCGGTAACCGCCGATGCGCTTGTCGTTGGCCAGTACACGCAGGCGTTCGGTCAGTGCTTCTTCGCGCTGCAGCAGCTGTGCAGCGTCACTGCCCTGCACCAGATAGAACTGCGCCGGGCTGGGCATGCCCAGCAGCTGGCTCAGGCGGATCTGCTGGGCCATCAGTGCCGGCGGTGAGGACTGCAGGCTGCGCAGGTCGTCATTGCTGTGCAGGCGGGCGATGCCGATGGCAGACAGCGCCAGCGTGATCACCACGAACACCGTCACCGGCCGGCGGCCATGCAACCGCGGGAAGCGCTCCAGCGTGTTGCCCAGCCACTGCGAGAAACGGGTCTGGCGGATCTCGCCGCCATCCAGCCACGGGAACCAGAAGATCACCGTGAGGAAGGCGGCGGCCAGACCGACCACCGAGAACAGCGCCATCTGGCGCAGGCCCGGGAACGGGGCCAGGCCCAGGGCCAGGTAGGCCAGCGCGCTGGTCAGCAAGGCCAGCCACAGGCCCGGCAACAGGTGCCGCAGCAGCTTCCAGCGGCGACCGGCCGGCTCGGCCTGGCGCGAGGCAAACCAGTGGATGCCGTAATCCTCGGCCACGCCCACCAGCGACGCACCGAACACCAGGGTGAGCACGTGCACCTTGCCGAACACCAGCACGGTCACCGCCAGCGCCACGCCACAACCGATCAGCAACGACGCGGCGACCAGCAGGATCGGCCGCAGCGAACGGAACGCCAGCCACACCAGCAGCAGCACCGCGGCCAGCGAGCCCCAGCCGATCGTGTTGATCTCCTGGTTGGCCTGCACCGCGGCCGCCTCGGCGTGCAGCGGCACGCCGGCATGCAGGATTTCCAGCTCCGGCGCTGCCGCCCTGGCAGCCCGCCCGGCACGTTCCAGCAGGCCGTCGAGATGACGCTCACCGTCGAGCTGGAACGCCGAACCCGGTGTATCGAACTGCAGCACGGCCCAGTGCCTGCCCTCGGCTTCGAGCAGGCCGTCATCGCCCAGCCGCAACCCCGAACCCTGCGCCTGCTGCTGCCACCATTGCGGCCACAACGACAACGGGTCTTGCCGCCAGTCGGTCAGGCGCGGAGCGCCCATCGGGCCGTACAGCGCGGCCAACGCCTGCTCGGCCAACGCGCCCGGTTCGCTGCCCTGCAGCTGCTCGCGCTGGGCCGGCGTCAGCAGGCGGTCGCGGTACGGCGCGTAGAACGCGCGCGCCTCATCGAACCAGCCTTCGATCGAACCACTGGGCACCAGCAGGGCTCGGTCAGTGTCCTTGGCCATGGCCGCGGCAAAGGCCGCCTGCGCACGCTTGGCGGCGGCGCCGTCCCTGCTGCCCAGCAGCACCACCACCTGCCGCGAGCTGCCGTCGGCGATGCGCCGGGTGACGTCGCTCAACAGGCGGTCATGCGCATCCTGCGGCAGCAGCGCGAGGATGTCGGTGTCGATCCGCGATTGCTGGCTCCACAGGTGCCACTGCTGCGCGCCCAGTACCAGCAGCAGCAACAGCCAGGCGATGCCCAGCCAGTGCCACCAGCGCCGCAGCCGCTCCGGTGCGTTCGATGCGACGGCCTCACTCAAAGCGGCGTGCCTCGTCGGCGGTGAGGGTGGCCGGCGCCTCGCTCAATGCACTGAACTGGATCTGCGTGCGGTCCTTGTTGGCCTCGACGATCTCGACCTGGCGCACGTAGCGGTCACCCTGCAGGGTCAGCGACTGGAACGCCTTGGCCAGCATCGCCGACTTCGGCGTCAGCCGCAGCCGCCAGCCCTGCCCTTCACGGCTGGCCGCCACGTTGAACTGGCTGGACAGCGCCTGCACGTCGCCACTCATCAGCGCGAACATGATCGCGTTCACCGAACGCATCGCCGGCTGCTGCCGTGCATCGAGCTCGACACGGGTGCTGCCATCGCGCTGGCGGCTCAGGATGCGGTCGGCGGTGACCACCACTTCGGAAGGGAACGGCTTGAGCGTGGTCCAGATCACGCCGTGCCGGCGCGCGACCACGAACTGGCCCTGCGAGCGCAGCGGGTTCCTGAAGCCGCTGACCTGCTTTTCCTGGCTGAACTGGCCACGCAGCACGTCCGGCCGCGCCACCGCCTGGGTGATCGCATCGATGGCGGGGTCGGCCGCCTGCACCTGCGGTGCGGCAACGAAGATCAGCGCGCACAGCAGCACGCTCGAAAGACGGACAAGGGGGTTCACGGCGCAGGCACTCCCAGGCGTTCCCACAGTACCGGCGGGCACTGGTACAGCATTTCCTTGCTGGCCGCGTCCACCGCGACCTGGATGGTCATCGCGCGGGTCAGCACCTGGCCGCTCTGCGCATCGAGGATTTCATAGTCGATCTTCAGCCGGTTCTCCCATTCCACGATGCGCGCGACCACGCGCAGCGCCTGGTTGAACAGCAGCGGCCGCACGTACTTCACCCGCGCATCGACCACCGGCCACAGGTAGCCCGATTCGAGCATCTGCGGGTAGTCGTAGTCGTAGCGCCCGAGCAGCGCGCAGCGCGCGATCTCGAAGTACTTGAAATAGTTGCCATGCCAGACCACGTTCATCGGATCGCAGTCATGGAAGGCAGGGGTCAACGCAATTTCGCCAACCCGTTCGATGGCCTCATTCACCGGCATACAGCTCCCAACGTTGCGCGCGGATCTCCACCAGCAGTTCCCGCAGTTCGCGATCCAGCGCGCGGTCTTCCTCGACCAGGGCGATGCGCTGCCCCAGGTCGGCGTACATGTCGGCCAGACTGCCATGCAGCTGCGCGTTCAGGCCAACCCGTTCGCGCAGCGCCAGGCCCTGGCGGGCGGCGATCAGCATCGCGGCCACCACCTGTTCAGTCAGCTCGATCACGCGCAGGCAGTCGCGCGCGGCGATGGTGCCCATGCTGACCTTGTCCTGGTTGTGGCACTCGGTGGAACGCGAGAACACGCTGGCCGGCATGGTCTGCTTCAGCGCTTCGGCAGTCCAGGCCGACACGCTGATCTGCAGCGCCTTCAGGCCATGGTTGATGGCCGCGCGCGGGCCGGTGGCCGCCGACAGGTTGGCCGGCAGGCCATGGTTGTAGCGGGCATCCACCACCAGCGCCAGCTGCCGGTCGAGCAGGTCGGCAACGTTGGCCACGGTGTTTTTCAGGGTGTCCATCGCCAGTGCGATGTGGCCGCCGTAGAAGTGGCCGCCATGCAGGATGCGCTCGCCGTCGGCGTCGATCAGCGGGTTGTCGTTGGCACTGTTCAGTTCGGTTTCGATCAGCTGGCGCAGGAACGGCAGGCTGTCTTCCAGCACGCCGATGACGTGCGGCGCGCAGCGCAGCGAATAGCGGTCCTGCAGGCGCTGTTCGTTGCGCGGCGGGCGTTCGCTGTGCAGGTCGCTGCGCAGGCGCGCAGCGATGCGGCCCTGGCCCGGGTGCGGCTTGGCGGCGAACAGGGTTTCGTCGAAGTGGTGCGCGTTGCCGTCGCTGGCCAGCACGTTGAACGCGGTCAGGCGCGTGGCCATGCGCGCCAGGTAATCGGCGCGCTGCCAGGCCAGGCAGGCCAGGCCGGTCATCACCGCGGTGCCGTTCATGATCGCCAGGCCTTCCTTCGGCCGCAGCTTCAGCGGGGTCATGCCGATCTTCGCCAGCACTTCGGCCGCCGGCTGCACGCGGCCGTCATGCAGCACCTCGCGCTCGCCGCACAGCACCGCCGCCACGTACGACAGCGGGGTCAGGTCGCCGCTGGCACCGACCGAGCCTTCGGCCGGGATCATCGGCAGCACGTCGTGCTGCAGCAGCGTGGCCAGGCCTTCCAGCAGCGGCACGCTGACGCCGGACATGCCGCGCACCAGCGACGCCAGGCGCGCGGCCAGCACCGCGCGGGTCTCGACCGGGTCCAGGTAACGGCCCAGGCCGCAGCCGTGGTAGGTGTACAGGTGGTGCGGCAGTTCCGCCACCAGCGCCGGCGGGATGTTCACCGTGCACGAGTCGCCGTAGCCGGTGGTCACGCCGTAGATCACGCCGTCCTCGCGCAGCAGGCGGTCGAGGAAGTCGGCACCGCGCTGGATGTGCGCGCGGAACGCCGGCGCGTCGCTCAGTGCGGCCTCGCACTGGCGCTGGGCCAGGGCAACCACGTCTTCGATGGTCAACGGTGCGTCGCCAAAGCGGCACACGGGTACGGCGTCAGTCGTCATGCGGAGCCTGATCCCAGAAGGGGAAGAAATTGAACCAGTCCAACGGGGACTGGATGACCTGGAGTTCCAGCCAGCGCGCGAAGCGCTGTGCCTGTTCGGCCAGCGCGGCGTCGCGCGAGCCACGCGGCAGCACGATGCGTTCGGCGAACTGTTCGAATGCCACCCGATAGCCGTCGCCCTCGTGCAGGCAGGCCATGGTGTAGACCGGGCAGCCCAGCGCCGCGGCGAGCACATAGGCGCCGATCGGGAACGGCGCGCGGTGGCCCAGGAAATCGGCAGTGACGCTGCGGCCACCCTGTACCGGCGTGCGGTCGCCGACGATGGCAACGAAGCCCCCCGCCGCCACGCGCTCGGCCAGCATCACCGCGGTGGCCGGCCCCATTTCGGTCACCTGCACCAGTTCCACCGCCGCCAGCGGGTCCAGCCGCTGCAGCAGGCGGTTGAAGCGCTGCGCATGCGCGGTGTGCACCAGCACGGTGATGCGGAACCCCGGCACCTGTTCGGCCAGCACCTGGCACAGCTCCAGGCAGCCGATGTGCGCGGTGAGGATCAGCCCGCCCTCGCGGCGCGCGATCTTCTGCAGCACCAGGTCACGATGCAGGTGGATGCGCTCGGCCGGGTAGCGCCCGCCCAGGCCGAGGATCTTGTCCAGCATCGTATCGGCGAAGGCGAAGAAGTGGCGCAGGCTGTCACGCCGTGTCGGCGCGCGGCCGAGCACGCCGCTGTGCGCCTGCAGCCGCTGCAGGTACTGCATCGAAGCCTGGCGCCCTATACGGTTGCCCAGCCAATGGCAGGCCACCACCGGCCACACGCACAGGCGGAACGGCCAGCGCCCGAACCAGCGGTGCACCCAGCACAGGAACAGCACGCCGGCCACCGACGTCGATTCGCCGATGTCGGCCCAGTGCGGGGCACCCTGCGCGGCCGCCATCTCAGCGCTGCCCCCGCAGGCGGCGCCACAGCAGCCGCGGCGCACGCCAGAGCATGCCGAAGAACAGGCGGGTATGCATGCGGCTGATGCGCACGTTGTCGCGCCACACATCGAAGTGCGACACGCCATCGGATGGATAGGTCACACGCGTGGCCAGGTGCTCGACCGGCAATTGCCGCCAGTACAGCCGCACCATCACTTCGGTATCGAAATCCATGCGCCGGCCGATGGTCTCTTCACCGATCAGGCGCAGTACCGGCGGCAGCGGATACACGCGGAAGCCACACATGGTGTCGCGCAGGTGCAGCGACAGCGTGTTGATCCAGACCCAGATGTGGGTGGCGTAGCGGCCATACAGGCGCGCCTTGGGAACACTGGCGTCGTAAGCCGGAATGCCGCAGATCACCGCCTCGGGATGGGCGCGCGCGGCTTCGATGAAGCGTGGCAGGTCAGTGGTATCGTGCTGGCCGTCGGCATCGATCTGCAGCACGTGGCTGTAGCCACGCGCGCCGGCCTCGGCAAAGCCGGCCAGCATCGCCCCGCCCTTGCCCTGGTTGACGTCCAGGCGCAGCAGGTCGACGCCCTGGCGCTGTGCCAGCGCGCGCAGCACCGCCGCGCACCCATCGTGCGAACCATCGTCGACCAGCAGGCAGGGCAGTCCCGCAGCCTGCACGCCATCGACCACCGCCGCGATGGCGTGCTCGTGGTCGTAGACAGGGATCACCACCAGTGGCGCGAATGCGGCACCGGCAACGGCCGGGTCAGTCCGCATCAGCGAAAACCACCCTGCCGCTGGCATGCACACCGTGGCTGGAGGTGTAGCGGAAGGCCAGCACGTTGCGTGCGGCATCCCAGTCCAGCTGCAGGGTCAACTCGTCACCGGGGCGGGCCACGTGCTGGAATTTCACCGCATCCATGCGCACGAACGCGCCCCGCATCACAAACGCCTGGCGGGCGAAGCGCACCGCCCAGTCCAGCTGCGCCACGCCGGGCAGGATTGCCGCCTGCGGGAAGTGGCCCTGGAACGGCCGCAGCGCCGGGTCCAGGGTCATGCGCAGGGTGGCGCTGGCGGCATCGCGGTGATCCCACGCCGGCACCGGCATCAACGGCTGGAACAGCGCCGCCAGCGCGGCCTGGGTCACCTTGCCCTGCGCATTGATCGGCAGCGCCTGCACCAGGCGCCAGCGACGCGGCCGGGTCACTGCGTCATGCGCATGCGCCAGGCGGGCGCCAAGGCGCTGGCCCAGCGCCCGCCGCGCAGCGTCGCCGCCCTCCAGCAGCGCCGGATCGGCCGGCACCACCACGGCGGCCAGCTGCTCGCGCTGCCCGGGCAGCACCAGCACGCGCGCGTCATCCACCTCGGCGTCTTCGCGCAGCGCGCGTTCCAGCGCATCCAGCGACACCCGGCGTTCCTCGATCTTGACGATGCGGTCGGCCCGGCCCAGCAGGCGGAAGCGGCCGTCGGCCAGGGCTTCGACACGGTCCTGGGTGCGCCACCAACCGGGGGTGTCCAGGTGCGCCGAGGCCACCGCCAGGCAGCCATCGTCGATGCGCCACTGCACGCCCGGCAGCGGCTGCCACGGCGGCAGGTCGATGTCCCAGCGGCGCCAGGCGATGCCGCCGGTCTCGCTGCTGCCATAGACCTCGGTCGGGGCCACGCCCAGCCACTGCCGCACCTGCCGCGCTGCGTCTTCCGGCAGCGGACCACCGGAGGAGAACACCGCGCGCAGGCGGCCATGCAGGCTGGCCCAGTCGAGCTGCCCGGGCAGGCGCTTGAGGTGGGCCGGCGTCGCCACCAGCACCGTATCGGTACCGGCCAGCGCACCCACCAGGTCTTCGTGGAAGAACCGGCGCGGATGAATCAGGCGGCCGGCGGCCAGCGGCCACAGCACGCGGAACAGCAGCCCGTAGATGTGCTGGTGGGACACCGTGCCATGGACCTGCACACCCTCCATCTGCGCACCGAACGCGGCCTGCAGCGCCTCCACCTCGCGCGCCAGCTGGTCCAGGCGCTTGCCGATCGCACTGGGCTGGCCGGTGCTGCCGGAGGTGAACACGCACAGCTCGCAGGCGCGCTCGTCCAGCGCCTGCAGCTCATCGTCCAGCGCGGCGTCCAGCGCCACCAGCGAGCGGTAGTCGGCGGACACGTCGCCTGCGAAGCCGCTCACCTGCGGCTGCAGCGCCTGCAGCGTGGCTGGCAGGTTGTCGGCGGCCAGGAACACCCGCTTGCCGGCATGCCAGGCACCGAACAGCGCGGCGGCAAAGGCCACGGCATCATCGAAGTACAGGGCCCAGTCGCGGCCTTCGGCGGCCGCAAAGGCGGCGCGCCAGGCCAGTACGCGCTGGCGGAAGCCGGCATGGTCGATCACCTCGCCGTCGCACAGGCCGACGCTGCGCTGCGGCCGTGCCTCCAGCAGCAGCCGGTCCAGGGCAATCCACTCAGCCATGCGCGTGCGCCGCCTTCACCTGCCGCCGCACCAGCCACTCCCCTGCGAACAACACGCCCATCATCACGTACGCCAACAATCCGTTGTAGAGCATCCAGACCCGGTCCGACGCGTACAGCGCGGTCAGCAGGGCCAGGCTGCCGTTGAGAACGAAGAAGCCGCACCACACCTGGGTGACGCGGCGGGTATAGGCCACCGCGAACGGCGGCAGGTCCGGCTCCTGCAGCCGCGCCAGGCGCTCCACCAGCGGTGGCCCGAAGCGCAGGCTGGTGCCGAACACCGCCAGCATCACCACGTTGACCAGCGCCGGGTACAGCTTCAGCGGCAGGGCCTGGTTGAGCACGGTGGCCAGCACCGCCAGCAGGCCGGTGCCAGCGGCGGCGGCCCACCACAGCGGCTGTCGCGTGCTCAGTGCACGCAGCAGGGCCAGGGTGAACAGCAGCAGCGACAACCAGCGCGGCTCGAAACGGCCCATCGCCAGGTACACCAGCAGCGGGTAGGCAAGCGAAATCCCTGCCACCACGACGGTACGTGCGCGAGCCATGGCGAAGCCGCCGGCGCTGCGGTCAGGCGGCTGCCTGGTCCGGCAGCAGTCCATGCACGACATCGACGATGTCCTGCACGGTGCGCACGGCCTTGAACGCTTCCGGCTGCAGATTGCGGCCGAGCAGCGGCTTGAGCTGCACGATCAGGTCGACCGCATCGATGCTGTCGATGTCCAGGTCGTCGTACAGGCGGGCCTCGGGGGTGATCCGGGCGGTTTCGATCTCGAAGCTGTCGGTCAGGATGCTGACGATGCGTTCGAACAGTTCATTCTTGGTCATGGCAATTCCTGGCGCCGTTACGACTGGCGGGCGGCGACGAACTCGCCGAGCGCGCGCACGCTGGAGAAATGGCGACGGGTTTCTTCTGAATCGGCCGAGAGGCTGACACCGTACTTCTTCTGCAGCGCCAAGCCCAGTTCCAGCGCGTCGATCGAATCCAGGCCGAGGCCCTCGACGAACAGCGGCGCGGTCGGATCGATGTCCTCCGGCGTGATGTCCTCCAGCGAAAGGGAGGAAATGATCAATTCCTTGATCTCGTGCTCAAGTGCTTGCACGGGGCGGATCTCCAGACAGGTCGAAATAACGAGAAAGGTGCTCGGTGACGCGGCGTGCTGCCAAGGCATCCCCCCTTGGCGAGTCGTCATCGGCCAGGAAGGGCGCGATCGGGATATCTTCGCCGATCTGCAGCCGAACGTGAAAGCGACGTGAGGGGACACGATACCACTTCTGTCCCTTGGTCAACGTGGGCGGGGTGCAGGTGATCCGTACCGGGGTGATGTCCAGCCGGCCGCGGACGGCGATGTTGGCGGCCCCGCGCTGCAGCCGCGGCGGTTGGCCCGGCACGCTGCGGGTGCCCTCCGGGAAGATCACCAGGGTACCGCCGGCATGCACCGCCGCTACGCAGTCGTCGACCAGGCCGGCCCCGTCATCGTTGGCGATGTAGCCGGCCGCCCGCACCGGGCCGCGCATGAACGGGTTGCAGGCCACGGCCCGCTTCACCACGCAATCGGCGTTGGGCAGCAGCGAAATCAGGCAGACCACGTCGATCAGGGTCGGGTGATTGGCCAGAACCAGCAAACCGTCGCGCTGCAGGCGTTCCCCGCCCTCGATCTGGTAGGTCATCACCCCCAGCGCACGCATCAGGCGCAGGTGGCTGGCAAAGGCGACCTGGACCACGCGGCGGGCCCGGCGGCGGCGGACCACCGGGTCGCGCATCAGCAGCAACACCGGCATCACCAGCACGCCCAGCAGCAGGCCGCCCACGCCAAATGCGGCGAAGCTCAGGCCGGTGCCGAACACCCGCCAGGCATGATCGAGGCGGCGCAGCGCCTCAGCCACGGCGTCCCCAGCGCCAGCGCTGGCCCTGGGCCACGTGCTCCAGCGCCGGCGCGCCAGACAGCAGGAAGCGGTGCAGGTCCAGCGCGTGCGGCAGCGTGCCCGGGGCGGTGGCGGTGGCCTCCGGCGCCGCCTCCCATTGCAGCGAGAGCGTCGGCTGGCCCGCTGTCGGCGCGGTCAAACGCCAGCACCAGGCAAAGAACGGGTCGGGTTCGTCGGCAAACGTCGCGTAAATTTCAGGAAGCGGCGACTCATAGACCACCACCCGCACTTCGCGGGCACCATCGGCCAGCAGCCCGGCGGCCTCCAGGCAGGCGGTCTCGACCGTGGCCTGGCCGGCGGCCAGCGCCAGGTAGTTGCCGCGGTGGCCGCGGGCGATCGAGTACAGCGCCGCGATCGCGTTGTGCACCGACAGGCCGAACCCGGTGGGGGACAGGGGCTGATCGCTGGCCAGCGCCCCCAGCAGGTCCATCGAACGGGCCACGTCGCCGTGGCGGCTGGCGAACACCAGCGGCACCTGGCTGTCAGCGCCCTGCCCGTCCTCGCACCAGCAGGCAGCCTGGATCGCCATCCGGCCCAGCCGCTCGATGCGGCGGCGCTGCATCGCCGGGATCTCGGCCAACGCCGGCGTGTCTTCGCCCTGCGGCGGATACGGCGCATCGGCCCAGCCCAGCCACTGGCTACGCTCGCTCAGGCCGGGCGCCCAGGCGGCCCAGTCGACGATGGAGAATTCGATCATTTAGCGATGGTGCTTCAACGGGAGAACGATAGGCACGAGCCATTACGGCGACGCGCGGCGGCCCCCCATTCCTGCAGCCGTGCGTCCGTCCAGGACGTCGCCGGCTGCCCCCCTGGCCGCCGGAAAGGAGCGCACGCTAGCACGTCCTGCGCGGGGTGTGCAGGTTTCACATTCCCCAACGCGGGGGCCGGCACCGGCCGGCCCCGCATTCAAACGATCAGTGGTAACCGGTGTCGGCGTGCACCTTGCCGCGGAACACCCGGTACGACCACGCCGTGTAGCCGAGGATGACCGGCAGCAGAATGACCAGCCCGACCAGGGTGAAGCCCAGCGAGGAGGCCGGCGCGGCGGCCTGCCACAGGGTCATCGACGGCGGCAGCAGGTAGGGCCACATGCCCAGCACCAGGCCAAGGAAGCCGAGCACGAACAGGGCCAGGCTGAGCAGGAACGGCGGCAGGTCGCGGCGCGGATGGGTCGCGCTGCGCCACAGCGCGGCCGCCACCGCCAGGGTCAGCAGCGGGACCGGCGACAGCCACCAGAAGTTGCCGTCGCTGAACCAGCGGTCCATCAACCGCGAATCGAGGAACGGCAGCCAGCTGCTCACCAGGCCCATCGCCGCGATCACCGCCACCACCAGCGGGCGGGTCATCTGCCGCGCCAGCGCCTGCACGCGCCCTTCCGTCTTCAGGATCAGCCAGGTGCTGCCCAGCAGCGCATAGCCGGCCACCAGCGCGGCACCGGTCAGCATCGCAAACGGGCTGAACCAGGCGAACGCGCCGCCCTGGTAGGCACCGTCCACCAGCGGGATGCCCTGCACCAGCGTGCCCAGGATCACGCCCTGGGCAAAGGTGGCCAGCAGCGAGCCCAGGCCGAACCCCACGCTCCACAGGCGGCGCGAACGATGTGCCTTGAAGCGGAACTCGAACGCCACGCCGCGGAACACCAGCGCCACCACCAGCAGCAGCACCGGCAGGTACAGCGCCGACAACAGCACCGCATAGGCTTTCGGGAACGCCGCCAGCAGCCCGGCGCCGCCCAGTACCAGCCAGGTCTCGTTGCCGTCCCAGATCGGCGCGGCGGTGTTCATCATCAGGTCCAGCTGCTCCTCGTCCTCGGCGAACGGGGCCAGGATGCCGATGCCGAGCACGAAGCCGTCCAGCACCACGTACATCAGCACGCCGAAGCCGATCACCGCGAACCACGCCACCGGCAGCCAGGTCATCAGGTCCATGTCAGCGCTCCTCCAGCGGTTCGTCGGCCGCCGACAGCGGGCGTGCCGGCGTATGGCTGCCATGGTCCAGCGACGGCCCCTCGGCGTACGGCTGCGGCCCGTGGCGCAGGATCTTCACCAGGTACCAGATACCCCAGCCGAACACGAAGGCATAGCCAACCACATAGACGCCCAGCGACAGCGCGGTCATCCACGCACTCTGCGGGCCCACCGCATCAGCGGTGCGCAGTACGCCATACACCACCCACGGCTGGCGCCCCATCTCGGTAACGAACCAACCCGACAGCAGCGCGATGAAACCGCTGGGCAGCATCCAGTTCCAGCCGCGCAGCAGCCACGGCGAATCCAGCAGCTTGTTCCGCCACAGCTGGAAGGCCGACACCCAGGCCAGCAGCAGCATCAGCGTGCCCAGCCCGACCATGATGCGGAAGGCGAAGAACACCGGCGTCACCGGCGGCCGTTCGCTGGCGGGTACCGAGGTCAGCGGGTCGAAGGTGCCGTCCAGGCTGTGGGTGAGGATCACGCTGCCCAGCTTCGGGATGGCCACTTCGAAATCGTTGCGCTCTTCCTTCTCGTTCGGCAGCGCGAACACCACCAGCGGCACGCCCTCGCCTTCCTCGGTTTCATGCCAGTGCGCTTCCATCGCCGCGATCTTCATCGGCTGGTGCTTGAGCGTGTTCAGGCCATGCATGTCGCCGACGAAGATCTGCACCGGCACGGTCAGTGCGGCGAACGCCACCGCCGCGATCAGCATGCGCCGGCCCGCTTCCACGTGCGTGCCCCTGCGCAGGTACCACGCACCGACGCCACCAATCACGAAACAGGTGGTGATGAACGAACCCAGTGCCATGTGCGCCAGGCGGTACGGGAACGAGGGGTTGAACACCACCTGCCACCAGTCCACCGGATGCACGATGCCGTTGACCATCTCGTAGCCGGCAGGCGTATGCAGCCAGCTGTTGGACGACAGGATCCAGAACGTGGAGAACAGCGTGCCCAGCGCCACCATGCAGGTGGACAGGAAATGCAGGCGCGGCGAGACCCGGCCCCAGCCGAACATCATCACGCCGAGGAAGCTGGCTTCCAGGAAGAACGCGGTCAGCACCTCGTAGGTCAGCAGCGGGCCGATGACCGTACCGGCCACCTCGCTCAGCCGCGGCCAGTTGGTGCCGAACTGGAAGGCCATGACGATGCCGCTGACCACGCCCATGCCGAACGACACCGCGAAGATCTTCTGCCAGAAGAAATACAGCTCGCGCCACACGGGCAACTTCGTGCGCAGCCAGCGCCATTCGATGAAGGCCAGCCAGCTGGCCGTGCCGATGGTGAAGGCCGGGAACAGCACGTGGAAACTGATGACGAATCCGAACTGGATCCGGGACAACAACAACGCGTCCAAGGGACGCCTCCTGCCTGCGACCGGTGGGATACCGGACCACTTTAGGAGGATTTCGTTAAGGTGGGATGCGACCGGGTGACGCGCTGCTTCACTTTGTCGCAGGGGTCAACCGTTCTGGTAGCTGCCAGCCTTGGTTGGCACACACGCCCAAACGCCGACCCAGGTCGGCATCTACCAACGGCGACTGGAACGGCCCACCGCCCGGAGGGCGCCTCAGAGCCAGAAATACCAGGCCGCTGCAGCCAGCAGCGCGCCAAACAACAGCACCTGCACCACCACATAGCCCACGCCACCGTCGCGCGACTCAGCGGCAATGCGCTTCTGCAGCGCCTCGCTCACATCCGGCGTTGCTTCCTGCTGCGCCTGCTCGCGCAACGCCTGTGCCAGCACGCGCGCTTCCGCATCGCGAGGATCGGTGGGTGGGTTCACAGCAGCTCTCCGGCAGTGGCATGCCGCGTCAGTTCCTGCTTCAGGACCTGGCGCGCGCGGTGCAGGTGGCTCTTGATGGTACCGCGTGCCAGTCCGGTCACCTGCTCGATCTCGGCCAGATCGAAATCCTCCAGGTAATGCAGGCCGACGATCAGGCGCTGCGGCGCGCTCAGCCGTTCCAGTGCCGCGCCGAGCTGGCGCCCGGCCTGCAGCGCCTCGCTCAACTCGGCGGGCCCGGGGCCTTCATCGCCGATCCCCAGTTCCTCCGGCACCTCCACCGCCACCATCCATTGCGCCTCCAGCCGCCGCCGGCGCAGGTGCTGTAGTGCAGTGGTGTAGGCCACCCGCGAAACCCAGGTACGCAACGAAGATTCAAAGCGGAACCGGTGCAGCTGGCGGAACACGGCCAGGAAGGTTTCCTGCAGCAGGTCAGCCACCTGGTCGCGGTCGCCCACCATGCGTCCGATCACATGCGCGCAGGTGCGCTGGTGGGCTTCAACCAGTTGCGCGAAGGCCGACTGCGAGCCATCGATGATGGCCCGCACCAGGGCCTGGTCCGCGTCCAGCGCTTTGGCGGGCGCCGCCGTCGCCGCCGTATCCTCGCGGCGACGGCCCCGCAGTGCCGACAGCGCTTCGCCGAGCAGGCTCATGCGCGGGGCGCCCCCTGTGCCCGTGGCATGCGCCGGCTCAGCCCTTGCGTGCGGCAGGACGGGTGAAGTGCCAGGCCAGCAGCTGGCCCAGGCCGGCACTGCCGACCAGCGCGGCAGCGGCACCGAAGGTCAGGTCACGCGCACCGATGGCCTCCAGCAGGGCCATGGCCAGGGCCAGGCAGACCAGGCTGATGCCCCAGCGCAACGCCCCCTGGCGGCGCCGCTCTTCTTCCAGCACGGCCAGCGAGCGGATCACTTCCTCCGGCACGTGCGGGGCCACCAGCTTGCTGCGCGCGCGCGCATCGGCAATGGCATGGATCGCGTAGGCGATGCAGATGAAGAGGGTGATCGGGATCAGTTCCTGCATGGTCGGGCTCCTGTTCGATGGATGATGCGGGTTCAGGAGAATGGATGCGCGACCACGGCAACCGGTTGCACTAGCTGCCTGCCACCTCGTCGCTGGCGCCGGGCGTGTCCGCCGGGTCCGGGAAATAGGTCTCCACCTGGAAACCCAGCTGCAGGTCCGCCAACAGTCGCAGCAACTGCTGATCCAGCACAAAACCCGCCCATGCGGTCTTTCCAAAGATGCCGACACGCACGCCGATCGAAGCCCCCTCCTGCAGCAGTTCCCCGATCACATCGGCGCGTGCCCGCAGGAGATCGACCAACGCCGGCCAGGCATCCATCAGCCAGCCGTCCTTGCCCCTCTCCAGTACGAACACCACGCGGGTCTCCGCATGCCCGCTGATCAGGCTGCCGTCGCGATCCCGGTATCCGGTTCCGACGTCTCGGGAAAACGCCGGTTCCAGATCCAGCCGGGCGGCAATCCCGGCGCCGGCCTCTGTTGGGTGCTGCACGCGCAGCGAGATCCTGTAGTCGTAGCAGTACATATCGGTTCCATCCGAACGGAATGGCCATCATGCCGCACACGCCGTCGCAGCGACCTGGAGGGGGCCATTTTGCCGATTCCGCTGCCATGACCTGTGGCCCCTGCCCCGGGCCCGTGCGGCTGCTACGCTTGCCCGGTTTCCTCTACTGGTGCCGTCCGCCCATGTCCCGAGTGCTGCCCCTGTCCCTCCTGCTGTCGGCCGTGCTGGCCGCACCGGCTGCGCATGCCGCGCCGACGCCGATCACCATCGAACAGGCCATGGCCGACCCGGACTGGATCGGTCCGCCGGTCGAGAAGGCCTGGTGGTCGTGGAACAGCCAGCAGGTGGAGTACCAGCTCAAGCGCAACGGCAGCCCGGTACGCGATACCTTCCGCCAGCCGGTGGCCGGTGGCGTGGCCGCGCAGGTGGCCGATGACCAGCGCGGCACCCTGGACGTGGCCGAGCCGGTCTATGACCGCAGCCGCAGCCGCAGCGCCTTCGTCCGCAATGGCGATGTGTTCGTGCGCGACCTGCGCAGCGGCGCACTGACCCAGCTGACCCGCAGCAACGAGCGCGCGGGCAACGTGAACTTCGCTGCCGACAACGGCGTGATCTGGCGCGTCGGCCAGAACTGGTTCCACTGGACCGCCGCCAGCGGCGTGCAGCAGGTGGCCAGCCTGAAGGCCGAGAAGGACCCGCGTACGCCGCCGAAGGCCGACGTGCTGCGCGACCAGCAGCTGCGCACGCTGGAAACCCTGCGCCGCGACCGCGACCAGCGCGAAGCATTGAAGGACCAGGACCAGCGCTGGCGCCAGGCCGACCCGACCCGCGCACCGGGCCCGGTGTACCTGGGCGCCGACGTCGAGATCGGTGACAGCGTGCTGTCGCCGGACCTGACCCACCTGATCGTGGTGACCAAGCCGAAGGACTTCGACGACGGCCGCACCAGCAAGATGCCGCTGTACGTGACCGAGTCGGGCTACGAGGAAACCGAGGACACCCGCACCCGCGTCGGCCGCAACGGCTTCGAGCCACACACCCTGTGGTACGTGGACGTGCGCACCGGCAAGGCCGAGAAAGTCTCGCTGTCCAGCCTGCCGGGCATCAGCACCGACCCGCTGGCCGAGCTGCGCCGCAAGGCCGGCAAGGATGCGCTGAAGGGCGAGCGCAGCGTGCAGGTGATGAGCGACTTCATGGGCGGCGGCATCCGCTGGAGCGCCGACGGCCAGCAGGCCGCGGTGATGCTGCGTGCCAACGACAACAAGGACCGCTGGATCATCAGCGTCAACGCCGCCGACGGCCGCGTGCAGAACCGCCACCGCCTGACCGACAACGCCTGGATCAACTGGGGCTTCAACGATTTCGGCTGGATGGCCGATGGCCGCACGCTGTGGCTGCTGTCCGAGGAATCGGGCTTCTCGCACCTGTACACCCAGGCCGGCACCGCCAAGCCGCAGGCGCTGACCAGCGGCAAGTGGGAAACCTCGGCACCGGTGCCGTCGGCCGATGGCAAGGGCTTCTATTTCCTGTGCAACCAGCAGGCGCCGCATGACTACGAAGTCTGCGCGGTCGACACCGGCAACCGCCAGGTGCGCGAGCTGACCAGCCTCAATGGCGTGGAGGATTTCTCGCTGTCGCCGGACGGCCAGCAGCTGCTGGTGCGCTACTCCGGTGCCTACCTGCCGCCGCAGCTGGCGGTGCTGCCCAGCACCGGCGGCCAGGCACGCGTGCTGACCGATACCCGCACCGCCGACTACAAGGCACGCCAGTGGATCCAGCCGAAGCTGGTCGCGGTACCGTCCAGGCACGGTGCGGGCGTGGTCTGGGCCAAGTACTACGAGCCGGAAAACAAGGAACCGGGGAAGAAGTACCCGATCGTGATGTTCGTGCACGGCGCCGGCTACCTGCAGAACGTGCACCAGCGCTACCCGGCCTACTTCCGCGAGCAGATGTTCCACAACCTGCTGGTGCAGAAGGGCTACATCGTGCTGGACATGGATTACCGCGGCAGCGAGGGCTACGGCCGCGACTGGCGCACGGCCATCTACCGCAACATGGGCCACCCGGAACTGGAAGACTACAAGGACGGCCTGGACTGGCTGGTCGACACCCAGCAGGGCGACCGTGACCACGCCGGCATCTACGGCGGCTCCTACGGCGGCTTCATGACCTTCATGGCGCTGTTCCGTTCGCCGGGCACGTTCAAGGCCGGCGCCGCGCTGCGCCCGGTGGTCGACTGGCACAACTACAACCACGGCTACACCAGCAACATCCTCAACACCCCGGACATCGATCCGGAGGCGTACCGCGTGTCCTCGCCGATCGAGTACGCGCAGAACCTGCAGGACAACCTGCTGATCGCCCACGGCATGATGGATGACAACGTGTTCTTCCAGGACTCCGTGAACCTGACCCAGCGCCTGATCGAACTGCACAAGGACAACTGGTCGATCGCACCGTACCCGCTGGAACGCCACGGCTACGTGCGTGCCGATTCCTGGCTGGACCAGTACAAGCGCATCCTCAAGCTGTTCGAGCAGAACCTGAAGTGAGCAACGCCGCGGCCATGATCCGGATCGTGGCCGCGGTCATCCTGGATGACCGCGGCCGGGCGCTGCTGGTGCGCAAGCACGGTGCCCGCCGCTTCATCCAGCCCGGTGGCAAGCCCGAACCCGGCGAAGCACCGCTGCAGGCGCTGGCCCGCGAACTGCACGAGGAACTGGGCGTGCAGCTGTGCACCGGTGCCGCCATCGCACTGGGCACGTTCGAGGACTGGGCGGTGAACGAGCCCGGCCACCGCGTGCAGGCCCAGGCCTGGTGGGTGCAGGTGGACGGTACGCCGCAGGCGTGCGCCGAAATTGCCGAACTGGCCTGGGTGCCGCTGCAACCACCGCATGGCCTGCCCTTGGCACCCTTGAGCGAACACCATATCCTGCCGGCGGTCGCCACCCGGGTGACGGCCCGCTGAGCAGGCGGGCGCCGACTGCAAGGACATCGGATGTCAATGTCGATCCCGTCGATCCCCTCGCTGCCTTCCCCGGCCTATCACGCCTGGGTGCGTCCTGTCGCACAGGCCTCGTTCTGGCTGTCACTGGTGCTGACGATCTACTTCGTGCTGCAGGGACTGGTGCTGTGGCCGTTGCACAACCTCGCGCTGTGGCGCCTGGTGGAAAGCGAAGTGCAGCACCAGCAGCTGCACAGCCTGATCTGGCTGCTGGCGCACCCGGTAGCCGCATCGATGGTCGTCGCGCTGTTGTGCCTGGCCTCGACCGTATCCAGCTGGGGCCTGCTGCGCGAACGGCGCTGGGGCCTGTGGAGCTTCGTGGTACTGCTGCTGCTGAGTGGCCTGACCAACTTCGCGGCCGCCTGGTGGCTGGACCTGTTCATGGGCGACTTCATTCCGCTGCTGGCCAATGACCCGGCCCTGCTGCAGGAGCTGCATCTGAAACGCTGGCTGATCACGCTGACCGTGGTCGGCATGTCGTTCGTGCTTCTCGGCCTGCAGGGCTGGCTGGCCTGGCGCCTGCTGCGGCCGGATGTGCGCTCGCGCTTCCACTGAGTTCTACCGATCCCCGTTCGACAAGGACTGTCGCATGCGCTTGCTGATGCTTCTTCCCGCACTGCTGTTCGCCGCGCTGCCTGCCAGCGCCGACGCGTTGCAGTGTGGCGAATACCGCAGCGCCGATGGCGGCACGGCGCTCGTGTTCACCACCTCCAGCAGCGGCTACCGCCACAACGACATCCGTGAACGGGAGCCGCTATGGGTCGATCGCAGTGCGGCGCAGACCCGGTTGGTCATGCTCGACGATGGCGTGGCGCAACCGATCCGGATCAGCGCCGATGGGCACCGCATCGAGGACGACGTGGTGACCTACACGCTGAGCCACTCCCGCGCCTGCGCCATCGAACCCAGCGTGATGGACGGCAGCTGTCGCGCCGCCGGCAGCCACTGCATCGCGCAGCTGCCCACGGCCTCACCCGGCCAGGCCCTGCGCGCGTGCAATGAAGGCGTTGGCGCAGGCTGCTCGACGCTGCTGCGACAACTGCGCGAGAACAGCGCAGCAGTAGCCAATGACACCGGCCCGGCCCGCTTCGAGCGCCCGGGCATCTGCCGCGAACCCACACCTGGGCATGATCCGGAGGCCTGCGAGACGCAAACCAGTGATGCGCTGGCTGCCGCCATGCAGCAATTGGGCGAACGTCTGCAACAGGTAGACGAAGACGCGCTGGATTCGCCGCTTCCGGGCGCTGCACGTGATCGTCTGCAGCAGCTGTGCCTGCAACACCGTGGTGGTCGCTTCTGTACCGAGGTTGCCGAGCAGCAGTTGATCGCGCTGGAACCCGCGCTGGCCGTGCAGGCGCTGCAGGTGGTCTGCGATGCTGGGCGCGCCAGTGCCTGCGAACGTATTGCGCCATTGCGTGAACTCGGCACCGATCTACGCCTCGTGCCTCTCCAGCAAGTGCCCTGTGGCCGCTATCAGGCCAATGGCGGCGCGATCGACAGGCTCGACTTCGGCGATGGCACGCGCGGCCGACTGGATGACGGCGCCATCCACCTTCAGCAGGACGGCGAAACCCTTGTCCTGCGCCAGCTGGGCAACGGCGACCTGCTTGGCATGGATACGCAGACCGGTTACCAGCGCTACCAGCCGGTGCCCGGCACGGCACAATGCACGCCCCCGCGCGAGGGCCGTGATTCGCCGTAGCGCCTGGAGTTTCCCGTTCGATCGTCAAGGAGACGACATGCATTCACCCGCACCGCGCCGCCGCTGGCTGGCCTGGGCGCTGCTGCTGGCCGCGCCGATGGCCGCCGCACAGTCACCGCAATGCGGCCTGTTCAAGGCCGACGAAGGCAGCAGCACGCTGCGCATCAGCTCACCGAACCGCGGCGAGCAGAAGCACTTCGGCAGTGCGCCGTCTCCGGTCGCGTTCCAGCAGATCGACGGAAAGCTGCAACTGGTGAACCTGGAGTACGGCCTGCCCAGCGCGTTGCAGGTGCGCGATCGTGGCCGCACGGTCGAGGTGGATGGCACGGTCTACATCCTGCAGGCCCCCGCACAGTGCGCCGCCGCAGCCAGGCCGGCTGAAGGCAGCTGCCTGGCCGATGCGGCGGCGTGCCTGGACAACCGCCGTGAAGCGCCCCCGGCCGCGCTGGAAGCAGGGTGCCGGGAAGGCGTGCCCGGCATGTGCCTGCAGCTGGCCGATCGCTGGCATGACGAGGCCAGGGCGCCGGCCACGCCGGATGAGGCGCAGCAACAGGCCATCCTCGATACCGCACTGGCCGGCATCGAACTGCCTGTGCCGTGCCGGAATGGCGGCTTCAGCAACGAGACACCGGCCTGTGCAGCGGCGCTGGAAGCGGATCCGGCGCTGCAGGAGCAGATCGTCAAGGCCGCGATGGGTGCGGCGATGGTCGAAGCCGTGAGCTCCGTGCTGTCACCCTCCACGCCGGTGGTGGTGCCGGCCGCGCAGCGCCAGCAGCTGTTGCAGTTGTGCCAGCAGGTCGGCCATGGCGGCTTCTGCAGCCGCGTGGCCGAGCTCTCGTGGGAATCCGGCGACCCCTTGCAGGCGGTGCAGGCACTGACCACAGCGTGCGCGCCCGGTAAGGAAAGCGCCGCCTGCGAGCGCCTGCCTGCATTGCAGGCGCTGGGCGCCTCGTTGCGGCCGCAGCCGGCTACGGCGCTGCCCTGCGGCACCTTCCGCGCCGCAGGTGGCCTGATGGATACGCTGGACTTCGGCGATGCAGGACGGGTCGGCATCGGCTGGGACAGCCAACTGCGTGCTCGTGTCGAAGACGGCGACATCCGCATCCGCCACGACAAGGGCGGCGACTTCGTGCTGCGGCCGTTGCCCGGGGGCCAGCTGCTGGGCCTGGACACGTGGACACGCTTCCAGGTGTTCGTGCCGACCGGCGAGGGCGCGAGCACCTGCAGCCCGCCGAAACACTACACGGTGCTGCCGCTGCCTCAGGACTGCCCGCAGGCGCTGGCCAGCGGCGGTGCCGAAGCCTGCTGCGCGCAGGGTAAGCTGCAGGGCTGCAACATTCTTGGCAACCGTCTTGCGCTGTCCGGCCAGTGGCGGCAGGCGGCAGAGCACTACACCACCGTGTGCCGTGCCGGCGTGCGCGAGGGCTGCGAAAACCTGGTCGCAGCGCAGGGCCGCAGCAGCGACATCGACGCCCATGCGACGCTGGAGCGGCTGTGTGCCGCCGACCGCAGCGGGCGCCACGTCGCCTGCGACGTGCTGGACACCGGAAACTGGAGCGCCTTGGAGCTGGGCCGTGTCCTGCAGGAGGCGGTGGACGAAGCGACGGCCGAGGACACTCCGGCACCGCGCGCTTCCAACCGCAAGCGATGAGCCGGCCAAGGCCTGCCCGCAGCTTCGGGCGGGCCCTGCGGTAAAGTAGCGCCATGAACGAATTCGAGCGCGTGCGCACCTACCTCACCGACCTGCAGGACCGCATCTGTGCGGCGATCGAGGCCGTCGATGGCCAGGCCCGCTTCCAGGAAGACCTGTGGCAGCGGGCCGAGGGCGGTGGCGGGCGTACCCGCGTGCTGCGCGACGGCGCGGTGTTCGAGCAGGCCGGCATCGGCTTCTCCGATGTGGCCGGCAGCCGCCTGCCGCCGTCGGCCTCGGCCAACCGCCCGGAACTGGCCGGCGCCTCCTGGCGCGCCACCGGCGTGTCGCTGGTGTTCCACCCGCTCAATCCCTACGTGCCGACCACCCATGCCAACGTGCGCTTCTTCCAGGCGCAGCGCGACGGCGAAGTGGTGGCCAGCTGGTTCGGCGGCGGCTTCGACCTGACTCCGTTCTACCCGTTCGACGAGGACGTGCAGCATTGGCACCGGGTCGCACGCAACCTGTGCACGCCGTTCGGCGACGAGCGCTATGCCGCGCACAAGCGCTGGTGCGATGAATACTTCTTCCTGCGCCACCGCAATGAAACGCGCGGCGTCGGCGGCCTGTTCTTCGATGACCTGCACGGCGATTTCGAGCGCGATTTCGCTTATCTGCGTGCGGTCGGTGATGGCTTCCTCGACGCCTACCTGCCGATCGTGCAGCAGCGCAAGGACGCCGCATATGGCGAGCGCGAACGCGAGTTCCAGCTGTACCGCCGCGGCCGCTACGTGGAGTTCAACCTGGTCTACGACCGCGGCACCCTGTTCGGGCTGCAGAGCGGTGGCCGCAGCGAAAGCATCCTGATGAGCCTGCCGCCGCGGGTGCGCTGGGAGTACGGCTTCACCCCGGAAGCGGGCAGCGCCGAGGCGCGCCTGGCCGACTACCTGGTGCCACGCGACTGGCTCTGATCGTCCGGCGCCACGCCTGATCCGTGGCGCCTTCTTACGCCTGTGGTGCGCCCCGCGCCGGACAGGCCCTGCACTGCCTCCTTCAAGGATGACCCCATGCCTGCTGCTGTTCCCTTCCGCCCCCGCGCCGCGGGCTGGCGCTCCCTGCTGTTGCTTGCATTGGCCTCGGCCAGCCTGCCGGCCGCCGCGCAATCGATGGCCTGCGGCACCTACAAGGACGTCGACGGCAACACCACGCTGACCATCGAAAGTGAAGGCCATGGTTTCCTGTCCGGCCCCTACCAGGCCACCGAGCAGCTGCGCATCGCCCGCCAGGAGGACGTGCTCGGCACCGGCAACCTGTCCACCGGCCGCCTGGAAAACTGGTACTTCTCGGACAACGATCGCACGATCAGCACCCCCTATCGCGAATTCACCCGCGAGCACACCGCCGTCTGCAAGACGATGCCGGAGCCCATCGAGGGCGGCTGCGTAATGAACACCTCCGAGTGCCTGGAGGCGTTGCCGGAAGCCGAACCGCTGAAGCTGCATGCCTGGTGCGCCGAAGGCGTGGGCGCGGCCTGCATGCAGCTGCTGGAGACCTACCAGCGGCAGGCCAAGGACGCAGCGCCGGCGCCTGCACGTTCCGAGCCGCCGATGCCGGAGATCTGCAAGGAGGATTCGGCGTCGTTCAATGCCGAGGGCTGCAGGGCGATCGCCGAGGTGGTCGGCGCCGAGATGATGGGCAAGGCCGTGCTCGGCCTGCAGCATTCGAACGACCCTGTCTTGCCGTCCGCGCAGCTCGATGAACTGGCCGCACTGTGCCGGCAGCAGCACGGCGAGGCGTTCTGCGCCGACGTTGCCGAGGCGCTGTGGAGTGGTGGGCGCCTGTTGCAGGCCCATGACGCGCTGCAGCTGTCGTGCGCCCAGCGCGCGGAGGGCGTGGCCTGCGGCCGCGCCGAGGCGCTTGCCCGACTGGCCTCGGTACCGGCCGCTGCACTGGCCCCGGTGCCGGCTTCCGCGCTGCCCTGTGGGAGCTATGAAGCGGAGTACGGCGTGCTCTCGCAGCTGCGCTTCCTCGATGGTGGCCTGGTGGAAGCCGGGGGCCGCGACCAGCGCCTGCGCGCGAGCCTGCAGGACGGGCGCATCCTCATCCATCGCGACGTCGGCAGCGACTTCGTACTGCAGCCGCTGAAGAACGGAAACCTGGCCAGCGTCGACGGCGGCAACCGCTTCGCCTACTACGAGCGCAAGCCGGGCTCAGGCAATGCCAGCTGCGCACCGCCGGTGGCCTTCGTGGAGATCCCCCTGCCGCTGGACTGCCCGACCCTGGACCGCAAGGACGGCGCCAAGGCCTGCTGCACCGATGGCAAGCTGCTGGGCTGCAAGGTTGCCGGCGAGGCACTGTTCAAAAACGAACAATGGGCCGCATCGCGGTCCTACTTCCAGACGCTGTGCAGCGCGGGTGTGCGCGAAGGTTGCCTGGCAATGGCCGCGGTGTATGCGCATACCGCGGATCCGAAGATTCCGCAGGCCATGGCGGCGATCTGCGCGAAGGACGGCAAGGGCACCCACGTCGCCTGCGATGTGGACGCGACGCGCAACTGGCCGGCGCTGAAGGCTGAAGCCGCTCCCTGAGGCCAGGCACCTGTTGAGCCGGGCATGGGCCCGGCGCTACGAGGTCAGGTGCTCTTCCGCGCGATGATCGTGATGTGCCCGGTCGTCTCCAGCAAGGCGATCTGCACGTCCTCGATCCGCAGCCCGCCCTGTTGGCGCAGCGCGGCATCGAAATCGGCCCGGCTGATCAGTTCGCGGCGGAGAACGCCCTCCAACAGCCGGCCATCACGCGCGATCACGGTGGGCTCTCCTTCGATCATCCGCTCCATGCGCCGATTCCGGGTGGTCAACCAGCCCACCCCGTAGTTCAGCACGATCAGGGTGGCCGCCAGCAGCAGGCCACCGCCCAGCGAGGTGTCGGTGCCCAGCAGCGCGTTCTGCACCGCGTTGCCCAGCAGCACGATCAGCAGCACGTCGAAAGGCGTGATCTGCCCCAGAGCCCGCTTGCCGCCCAGCCGGACCATGCCCAGCACCACGACATAGACCACCACCGCGCGCAGGATGAATTCCCACCACGGCATGGCCAGGGCGAACAGGTCGGGCATGGTCTTCCCCTGCGGAACGGTGGCCCAGCCTAGCATCTGGGGTCAGATCCCTTTGCCCGGCGGGCAAAGGGATCTGACCCCCAGTGTGTGTTCCGTTGGCGCAAATAAAAAGCCCCGCTGACCAGGGGGAGGTCAACGGGGCCGGGGAACGGGCACTTGGGGAGGAGTCCCCGTTCCGAGATCTGCTCCAGGGGATGGGAGAGATCCACAACAGGCGTTGCGCCTGTCGGGAGTTATAGAAGCACTTCGAACACTAACGGTTCGTGAAGGGGCCCCATTTAATGAATTTCAATAGGGGCAACATTCATGGTCGAGTCAGAAACACCCGACTCATGAACAAATTCACGTCGTTTTCGGCCTGAAACACCGTCAGTGCGCTTCGTCCCAGTTGTTGCCGACGCCCGTGTCGACCACCAGTGGCACCCGCAGTTTGGCCGCTTGCGACATGCGCTCCACCACCTGCAAACGCAGGTCCTCGACGAAACTGCTTTCGGTTTCGAACACCAGTTCATCGTGCACCTGCAGGATCATCCGTGCCGGCGCCCCGCTGTCACGCAGCCACTGGTCCACATCCACCATCGCGCGCTTGATGATGTCGGCGGCAGTGCCCTGCATCGGCGCGTTGATCGCCGCGCGTTCAGCACCGGCACGCAGGCCCTGGTTGCGGGCGTGGATGTCGTTCAGGTACAGGCGACGGCCGAACAGGGTTTCCACGTAGCCCTGGTCACGGGCCTGCTGGCGCATCCGCTCCATGAAGTCGCGCACGCCCGGGTAGCGGCTGAAGTACAGCGCCACGTAGTCCTGCGCCTGGCCACGGTCGATGCCCAGGTTGCGGGCCAGGCCGAAGGCGCTCATGCCGTACATCAGGCCGAAGTTGATGGCCTTGGCGGCGCGGCGCTCGTTCGGGGTCACTTCCTCCAGCGTGCGCCCGAACACCTCGGCGGCGGTGGCACGGTGTACGTCGGCGCCCTGCTCGAAGGCACGCACCAGGCCCGGGTCCTCGGACAGGTGGGCCATGATCCGCAGTTCGATCTGCGAATAGTCGGCCGCCAGCAGCTGGAAGCCTTCCGGGGCGATGAACGCGCGGCGGATGCGGCGGCCGTCCTCGGTGCGGATCGGGATGTTCTGCAGGTTCGGGTCCGACGAGGACAGGCGGCCGGTGGCGGCACCGGACTGGTGGTAGCTGGTATGCACCCGGCCGGTGTCCGGGTTGACCATCTCCGGCAGCTTGTCGGTGTAGGTGCTGCGCAGCTTGGCCAACCCGCGGTAGTCCAGGATCACCCGCGGCAACTCATGCTGGTCGGCAATCGCCTCCAGCGCCTCTTCATTGGTGCTGGGCTGGCCCTTCGGGGTCTTCACCACCGCCGGCAGCTTCAGCTCGTCGAACAGCACCGCCTGCAGCTGCTTGGGCGAATCCAGGTTGAAGCTGCGCCCGGCCAGCTCGGTGGCCTTCTGCTGCGCGGCCAGCATGCGCGAGGACAGGTCCTGGCTCTGCCGGCGGAGTTCGTCGGTGTCGATCCGCACGCCATTGGCTTCAATGCTGGCCAGCACCGGCACCAGCGGCATCTCGATGTTGCGGTACACGCTGTCCAGCGCCGGCTCGGCCAGCAGCTGCGGCTGCAATGCGTGGTGCAGGCGCAGGGTGATGTCGGCGTCCTCGGCGGCGTAGCGGCTGGCTTCGTCGATGCCCACCTGCGAGAACGGGATCTGCTTGGCGCCCTTGCCGGCCACGTCCTCGAACTTGATGGTGCTGTAGCCCAGGTAACGCAGCGCCAGCGAATCCATGTCGTGGCGGGTGGCGGTGGAATTGAGCACGAAGCTCTCGAGCATGGTGTCGTCGTGGTAGCCCTGCATCGCCACGCCGTGGCGGCGCAGCACATGCAGGTCGTACTTGCCATGCTGGCCCAGCTTCTTCTTCGCCGGGTCCTGCAGCGCCGGGCGCAGTGCGTCCAGCACCTGCTGCATGGGCAGCTGGGCCGGCGCACCCGGGTAATCGTGGCCGACCGGAATGTACGCCGCCCTGCCCGGCTCGACGGCCAGGCTGATGCCCACCAGGCGCGCGCGCATCGCGTCCAGCGCATCGGTCTCGGTATCGAAGCTGATCAGTTCGGCCTGCTGCAGGCGTTCGACCCAGGCCTGCAGCTGCTCGGCGGTCAGCACGGTCTCGTACTCACCCGGCGCGGACAGTGCCGGATCCAGCGTGCCAGCGGCGGGCGCCTCGACGCTGCCACGGGCGAAGCCAGCGGCGGTGCCGCGCAGGCTCGGGGTCGCCTCGCTGGCGGCCACCGGTGCCGGCACCGGCGCGCCCAGCTCCTTCAGCGCCTGGGTGAAGCCATAGCGCGTATACAGCTCGGTCAGCTCCGGCACATCCTGCTCGCGCAGGGCCAGCGTGGTCGGGCTGGCGTCCAGCTGCACGTCGGTACGGATGGTCACCAGCTCGCGGTTCAGCGGCAGCCGCTCCAGTGCGGCACGCAGGTTCTCGCCGATCTTGCCCTTCATGGCCGGCGCGGCCGCCATCACGCCGTCCAGGTGCTGGTACTCGGCCAGCCACTTGGCGGCGGTCTTCGGCCCGCACTTCTCCACGCCCGGCACGTTGTCGACCGCGTCGCCCATCAGCGCCAGCAGGTCGATGATCTGGTCGGCGCGCACGCCGAACTTCTCCATCACCGCCGCATCCGAATCCATGCGGCTGCCGGTCATGGTGTTGACCAGTTCGATGCCCGGGCGCACCAGCTGGGCGAAGTCCTTGTCGCCGGTGGAAATGGTCACCTTCAGGTCCTGCGCCAGGCCCTGAAGGGCCAGCGTGCCGATCACATCGTCGGCTTCCACGCCGGGGACGCGCAGGATGCTGATGCCCAGCGCTTCGACGATGCGGCACATCGGCTCGACCTGGCTGCGCAGCTCATCGGGCATCGGCGGGCGGTTGGCCTTGTACTGGTCGTACAGGTCGTCACGGAAGGTCTTGCCCGGCGCGTCGACCACGAACGCGACGTAGGCCGGGCGCTCCTTCAGCGTCGAACGCAGCATGTTGACCACGCCGAACAGCGCGCCGGTGGGTTCACCCTGTGCATTGGACAGGGGCGGCAGCGCGTGGAACGCGCGGTACAGGTAACTGGACCCGTCGATCAGGACTAATCTGCTCATGTGCCGATTCTACGCGCCCGTGCCTGCACCGCGGCGACACGGCCCGTACACCGCGATGGGGCATAATCAGGGCTCTTTCCAGGCAAAGGCCCCGCCGATGAAGACCCTGATGCTGGCTTCCCTGCTCCTGCTCGCTGGCTGCGCCAGCATGGGTGGCGCGGGCGCCCCCCCGGTGGACGTCAAGGGCGCGGATGTATCCAAGCGCACCATGGACAACGGTGACACCATCGAGGAATACCGCGTGTCCGGCCAGCTGCGCATGGTCAAGGTGACCCCGTCGCGCGGTGCCCCGTTCTACATGTACGACAAGAACGGCGACGGCCGCATGGACAACGACAAGGACGGCGTGTCGCCGGTCTACTGGAAGCTGTACAGCTGGTGAGGTGACCGGGGTTGTGACCGGGGGCGGATCCCTTTCCACAGGAAAGGGCTCTGACCCCCTCGAAGCCACCGGCACGGCCCCGATCCCCCACAAAAAACAACGCCGGCGCGCATCCTGCGGCCGGCGTCGGGTCCCCTCCCCGGGAACGCTTGAATCAGCGGGTATGGATCAGCGGATGACCAGCACCGGCAGCGTGCTGCGTGCCAGCACTTCGGCGGTCTGGCTGCCCAGCAGTACACGGGTCACGCCACGGCGGCCGTGCGAGGTCATCACGATCAGGTCGCTGTTGCGCTCGCCGGCGGTCTCGATGATGCCGTCGGCCGCATAGCGGTCCAGCACGTGCACCGGGTTGGCGGTGATGCCCTGCTCGGCGGCCTTGGCCAGCGCCGGCTGCAGCACCTTCTGCGCGCCTTCCTCGCGGTCGGCCTTGTATTCGGGGCTGTTCATGTAGCCCACGCTCCAGCCCATGGCGTCGTACATGCCGACGGCCCACGGCTCGGAAACAGTGACGATATCGACCTCGGCGTTGAGGTCCTTGGCCAGCTCCAAGCCCTTGGCCAGGCCCTCGTCGGCCAGTTCGGACCCGTCAGTGGCAATCAGGATGCGCTTGTACATGGTGGGGCTCCGTGGCGGTCTGCCAGATGGGAACGACACCATTGCACACCGTATGTGCAGGCGGCGCCTTGAGCAGGATCAATCCGGCGCCGCGCAGCGGCGTGTGCGCACCGTCACGTGGTCCGGGGGACAGGCTCGGCCCGCCCTCTTCTGTAGAGCCGAGCCCGTGCTCGGCTGCTTCTGGCGGGAAGAGCAGCCGAGCATGGGCTATGCCGGTCGTCCTGACCGGCACCCTTCGGGCCGTCGCAAGCGACGTTGGCAGCGGCTCCTGCCGCTACCTTCGGCTCTACAACAACGTCGCTCAGGCGATCTGCACGATGCGCGCGTTCTGGCACAGCGGGTAGCTGGCCACGAACTCGTCAATCGCATCGCGCATCGCCTCGAACGATTGGCCGTACATGTACAGCGCGGTCTCGGTCGGGCCCTGCCACCAGCTGCAGATCTCGCCCAGGCCGTCGATGTTCCCGGACAGCTGCTCGAACACGTGGTTGGAATCGCACTGTTCGTAGACCTCGTCCGGCAGGTTCAGGCCATCCAGGTAGATGCCCAGGCCTTCGGTCACGCCGAAGCTGCGATCGGCCTCGCCTGCGCCCTGTATCTGCGAACCCTTCGGTGCACCCAGCTGCTCCAGCAGGTCGATCAGCTTCGGCACGCCCGCGGCATCGACCAGTGCCACTTCGATATCGCCGTATTCGACCTCACCCAGGTCGGACATCGCGGTGCCGCCGCCGGTCAGCTCGCCCACCTGGGCCGCCTGCAGCAGCGCGTCGAGCGGATCCTCGAACAGTTCGTGGCGGTGCTCCGGCTGCAGCCGGGCGTTCAACTTCACGGTGACGTGCAGCGTGGGTTCGGTCATGGGGGCGTTCCTGGAAGAAGTGCCACCTATTGTAGAGCCGAGCCCATGCTCGGCTGCTTCTGGCCGGAAAAGCAGCCGAGCATGGGCTCGGCTCTACAACAGCCTGTCAACGCAGGAACGGCGTGACCTTGCGCTTCAGCAGTTCCACCAGCACCGGGTCCATGTACTCGTAGTCATCCGGAATATCCAGGCAGATCACCCGCTTGCCGTTCAACCAGGCCTTGTAGCGGCTGGACAGCCGGTTGCGGTGGGCGCGCTCCATCACGAACACGATATCGGCCCACTGCAGCAGCTCGGGGCTGAGCACTTCCTCGGCGTCGGCCAGCAGCCCGGCCGAGGCGGTCTCGATGCCCGGCCAATCGGCGAATACCTGCTCGGCCGTCGGGCTGCGCAGGCGGTTCTGGCTGCAGAGGAAGAGCACATTGCGGGTCATGAGCGCAGCCTAATGGGGGCAGAGCCCTTTTCCAACGGAAAAGGCTCCGGCCCCAACCACGTGCATTCCGCGATGGGGTCAGAGCCCTCCCTGCGGGAGGGATCCGACCCCTCGACGGCGATCAGATCACCGTCAGGTTGGCGTAGGCCATCACCAGCCACTTGCTGCCGGCATCAGCAAACTCGACCTGCACGCGGGCGTGCGCGCCGCTGCCTTCGTAGTCGGTCACCATGCCTTCGCCGAACTTGGGATGGGTAACCAGCGCGCCGAGCTTGACCGGCGGCGCCTCGATCGAGGCATGGCCCATCACCCGGCTGGCGCCCATCGAAGCCGGGCGCGAGACCTGCACCTTCGGGCGCACTTCGTGCAGCAGTTCGCGCGGAATCTCGCGCAGGAAGCGTGACGGCAGGCTGTAGTTGTCCTGGCCGTGGATGCGGCGCGATTCGGCATAGCTCAGCACCAGCTTCTGGCGCGCGCGGGTGATGCCGACATAGGCCAGGCGGCGCTCTTCTTCCAGCCGCCCGCTTTCCTCCAGCGAGCGTGCGCTGGGGAACAGGCCTTCTTCCAGGCCGGCCAGGAACACCAGCGGGAATTCCAGGCCCTTGGCCGAGTGCAGGGTCATCAGCTGCACGCCCTCTTCGCCCGCCTGCGCCTGGCCCTCACCGGCCTCCAGCGCGGCATAGGCCAGGAACGCGACCAGCTCGTCCATGTCCTCGCCCACTTCCTCGATGTCGTCGGCCCGGCGCACGAAGCGCGAGGCCACCGAGACCAGTTCGTCGAGGTTGTCGGTGCGCGACTCCGAGTCCAGCGCATTGCGGCTTTCCTTGCTCCAGTGCTCGCGCAGCTGCGAGCGGGCCAGCACGTGGTCCACACGCTCGGCCAGGGTCATGTGCACGGTCTGCGCCTGCAGCTCGTTGACCAGCCCCAGGAAGCCGGCCAGCGCATTGCGCGCGCGTGCGGCCAGCGCGTTGCCCTGGGTGACCAGCATCGTTGCTTCCCACAGCGAGATACCCTGCGCGCGTGCCTCGCGGCGCACTTCGTCCAGCGTGCGGTCGCCGATGCCCCGGGTGGGCGTGTTGACCGCGCGCTCGAACGCGGCGTCATCGTTGCGGTTGGACAGCAGGCGCAGGTAGGCCAGCGCGTCCTTGATTTCGGCACGCTCGAAGAAGCGCATGCCGCCATACACGCGGTACGGCACCTGCTCGCTCAGCAGCGCCTCTTCCAGCGCGCGCGACTGCGCGTTGCTGCGGTAGAGCACGGCCACTTCGGTGTAGCTGCCACCGTCGCGCACCCACTGGCGGGCGCGCTCGACGATGTAGCGCGCCTCGTCCATCTCGTTGTACGCGGCGTACAGGTCGATCGGCTCGCCGTCACCGCTGTCGGTCCACAGCTGCTTGCCGATGCGATCCGGGTTGTGCGCGATCACCGCGTTGGCAGCGCCGAGGATGTTGGCGGTGGAGCGGTAGTTCTGCTCCAGGCGGATGGTCTGCGCGCCCGGGAAATCGCGCAGGAAGCCCTGCACGTTCTCGACCTTGGCGCCGCGCCAGCCGTAGATGGCCTGGTCATCGTCGCCGACCACGAACACGTGGCCGGAATCACCGGCCAGCACGCGCACGAAGGCGTACTGGATGGCATTGGTGTCCTGGAACTCGTCCACCAGGATCTCGCGGAAGCGGGCGCGGTAGTGCGACAGCAGCGCCGGGTTGTCGCGCAGCAGTTCGTGCGCGCGCAGCAGCAGCTCGGCGAAGTCGACCAGGCCGGCGCGGTCGCAGCGCGCCTGGTACTCGATGTAGGCCTGGCGCATGGTCTCCAGCCACGCGTCGTGCGGTTCGGGCTGGATGTGCTGCGGGCGGCGGCCCTCGTCCTTCTGCGCGTTGATCCACCACGCGATCTGCTTGGGCGGGTACTTGCCGTCGTCCAGCTCCAGCGCCTGCACCACGCGCTTGACCAGCCGCAGCTGGTCGTCCGAATCCATCACCTGGAAACCTTCGGGCAGCTTCGCGTCCTGCCAGTGCAGGCGCAGCAGGCGGTTGGCCAGGCCGTGGAAGGTACCGATCCACATGCCACGGCTGCCATGGGGCAGCTGTGCGTCGATGCGGTGGCGCATTTCGCCGGCCGCCTTGTTGGTGAAAGTCACCGCGAAAATGCCGTGGGTCGGCACGCCGTCGACTTCATGCAGCCAGGCGATGCGGTGGGTGAGTACGCGGGTCTTGCCGGAACCGGCACCGGCCAGCACCAGGTGGTGGCCGGGGGGAGCGGAGACGGCTTCGCGCTGGGCCGGGTTCAGGCCATCAAGCAGGTGGGAGACATCCATGCCCCCATTTTACGGCATCGCCGTCGCGGCTCCTGCGACCACCTGGGTGGCCAGTGCCTGCGCCTGCTGACGCAGTTCAGGCACCGCCAGGCTTTCCCACAGGCTGCCGATGCGCAGGCTGCCGAGTACGCCCAGCCGCGCCTGCGGCTGGCCACCGGCGGCACGCAGGCGGTCGCCCGGCACTGTGCTGTCCAGGCCCAGCCCGTGCGGGCCGGGGCGGGCCAGGCCATCGCTCTGCAGCTGTTGCAGCAAGGGATTGCGCAGCGCGCTGGCGCGGGTTTCCACGCCGGTGGCGTTGATCACGCCGCCGATCGTCCAGTGCTGATCCTTGCCGGAGGCGTCGCGACCCGACAGCCGCAGGGCATCGCCTTCGCGGCCGATGCGTTGCAGGCGGGACCGGTGAATACGCAGTTGGCCGCTTTCGATCAGCGCCTGCAGCTGTGCGTCGACCTCTTCGGCGATGCGGTGGCGATGCACGTCCCAGTAGCGCACCACATGGCGCAGGAAGCGGCGCTGGTCGGCCGCGTCGAGGCTGCACCACAGTGCCTGCCCGTGCGGACGGATGCGGTCCATCACCCCCTGCCACGGCAGGCCGTCGGCCTGCGCCTGGCGCGCGAACCCGCGCAACGCGCGCAGGCGCTGGCGCAGGCTCATCGGCAGCAGCGCAGCCGGGTCGAACGCGGGCAGGCCGCCATGCGCATGCGGCAGCGGCAGCAGGCCATGGCGCGAGATCACGTGCAGGGGGCCGGTGTGGCCGGCAGCAACCAGCGCCAGCACGGTGTCGGCCATGCTCAGGCCGGAGCCGACGATGGCCACGGCCTGCTCACCGGCCAGGGTGCGTATGCCGTCGTAGTCCCAGGCCTCGATCACGTCATCGGCGGGCAGTGCCTCGGCACCGGCTACCGGCAGCGGCCGCATGCTGTTGCCGGTGGCGAGCACTGCCTGTGCGGCGTGCAGCGTCTGGCCATCGCCGAGTGCCAGCTGGTAGCCGTGGTCATCCGGCTGCAGGCCCAGTACCGGCTGCACGATCACCTGCAGCTGTGCCGGGCTGGCCGCGGCGGCCTCCTGCAGGCGCTGCTGCAGGTACGCTGCAAAGTAGTGGCGGCACACGTAACGCTCGCCCAGCACCTCGCGCGCCTCGCCCGGGTAGGCGTTGGCGGCCATCAGGTAGTCGAGGAAATCGCCGGGCTGGTCGGCAAACGCACTCATCTTCGCCGCCGGCACGTTCAGCAGGTGCTCCGGCCACGGCGTGGCATAGGCGATGCCCTGCGCCAGCTGCGAAGCCGGTTCGAAGATGGCCAGCGCCAGCGGCGCCTGGGCCTGGCGCAACACCTGGATCGCCACCAGCACCCCGGCCGCACCACCACCGATGATTGCCAGGTCCAGTTCGCCATTACGCGGTGAATCAGTCATGCGCCGATTGTAGGCCATCGGCGATGACGGGCCGGATTGCCGAAGCGGGCGGTTGCCGCCGTTTCACATCAACGCATCGGCCAGCCGTGCGATGCCTTCGCGGCTGCGCCGCCACGTGGGACGGCTGCGCCACTGCTGCAGGTCCAGCTGCCGCGACTCGCGCAGGTAGCCATCCTCGATCGCGCACAGCTGCTGCACCAGCGCACGGTCGTAGCAGACCAGGCCGATTTCGGCATTCAGCGCGAACGAGCGGATATCCATGTTGATCGAGCCGAGCACGGCGATGTCCTCGTCCACGCTCATGTGCTTGGCGTGCAGGAACTGCGGCTCGTACAGCGCGATGCGCACGCCACAGCGCAGCAGCTCGTCGTAGTAGGCCTCCTGCGCCCACGACGTCAGCCGCTGGTTGTTGCTGGCCGAGAGGATCAGCTGCACCTGCACGCCGGACAAGGCCGCAATGCGCAAGGCGCTGAGCGTGGCTTCGTCGGGCACGAAATACGGGGTGACCATCACCAGCCGGCGCCGCGCCAGGTGGATCAGCGCCGCCACCGCATCGCGTGCGTTGCTGTACGGATAAGCCGGGCCGCTGGGCAGCAGCTGGGTGGCGATGTCGTCGCTGCACTCGGGCACATCGGCGATCACGTCCAGGCGCTGGCCGGTTTCCATGTACCAGTCGCTGGCGAACACCGCTTCCAGATGCGCCACCGCCGGGCCGCGCACGCGCGCCACCAGCTCGCGGTTCGGGTGGCCAGGCACGAACTGCGGGCCGGCCAGGTTCTGCGAACCGACATAGGCCACTTCGTTGTCGATCACCGCGATCTTGCGATGGTTGCGCAGGTCCATGCGCCCGCTGCGGCGCCAGCGCAGGCCACCGGGCAGCATCGCGCGCACTTCGATGTCGCGCGCCTGCAGGCGCTTGCGATAGGCACGCAGGCCGCGCTTGGCGCCCACCGCGTCGAGCAGCACGCGGCACTGCACGCCACGTGCAGCCGCACGCTGCAGGGCCTCGACGATCGCCTCGCCCACCGCGTCGTCGAACATCAGGTAGTACAGCAGGTGCACGCGGTCTTCGGCCTGGTCGATGTCGGCGATCAGCGTGTGCAGTGATTCGTCGTAGTCGGTCAACAGATCGACGGCGTTGCCGTGCACCGGCATGAAGTCGCCCTGGCGCTGCACCAGCGGCACGATCTCGGCGCTGGCGGTGTCCGGCTGCGGTGTCCAGCGCAGGCGATGCTGCAGCGCCTGTTCCTCGCGGATGACCTGCGAGGCCTCGGCCTGGCGGCGGATGCGCTCGCGCGACAGCCATGGGTGGCCGAACAGCAGGTACAGCGGCAGGCCCAGCAGCGGCACGAAGCCCACCAGCAGCAGCCAGCTACGCGCCGCCCCCGGCGTGGTGCGGGTGGGGATCCAGCACAGTGCAACCAGCCGGATCAGCCAGTCGATCAGCAGCAGGTACGAACCCAGCAACCACTCGAACAGCATCGTGTCGCCCGTCGGGAGGTGATGGGCCATTCTGCCCACCGGCCCTTGTGGAGTCGAGCCGCGCTCGACGGCCTTCCGGTCCGACCGCACAGCAGCCGAGCGTGGGCTCGGCTCTACAGGATGGATCAATGCCGCACCGGCACCTCGCACAGCTGCCGCACCGCGTCGGCATGGCGGCGACCGTTGAGCGCCATGCAGGCGATCGCCTGTGCGGCCCGCTCCAGCTGCGCCTCCGGCAGCGGCGACGGCGCGCCGTTGGCCAGTGCCAGATGGTGGTCGCACAGCAGCAGCGCCATGCCCTCGATGCCTTGCAGCATGCGCTGCAGGCGCAGCCAGCCCAGTTCCAGGTCCTGCCGGTGTGATGGGGTGTTCATGCAACCTCCTTCAACGGATCTGGCCACCGTGAAGGTGGCGGACGATGCGTGGTTGCAATACCGGGAACGGTAGCCACCAAACCGGCGGGCGCGAGGCCCCCACGCACCGTCCGCCATAGAGGCAGATGGGTCGCCCGCCGTCGGCGGAGCTTTCCGGCAACGGCGGGCGAGTTTACTGGCTACCGATTCGACGGGATTGCAAGCCCGACCACTGCAACCGCAGCGGCCAGCCATCATGGGCACGGCGGGGCCCGTCGTTCCAATCGATTTGAACCGCGCGAGGCGGCAGAACCGGTAGGAACAATTACTTATCGCATTCGGCCCTTCACCTCAGGCAGGGTGCCATTGGCGACAGCGTGCGCAGGGAGTGCGGCAGTGCCGACCAAGGTCGGCCGCTACCGAAGTCTGCACGCCAGGCATGAAAAAACCCGCCACATGGGCGGGTTTCTTCGCGGGGACCAGCAATCCGTGCGGATTACTTGATCTTGCCTTCCTTGTACAGGACGTGCTTGCGCACGACCGGATCGTACTTCAGGAATTCCATCTTCCCCGGGGTGTTCTTCTTGTTCTTGTCGGTCGTGTAGAAGTGGCCGGTACCGGCCGAGGAAATCATACGGACCTTATCGCGCTTGCCTGCCATGATGCTTTACTCCTCAGACCTTTTCGCCGCGCGCACGCAGCTCAGCCAGAACGGAATCGATGCCGTTCTTGTCGATGGTGCGCAGTGCATGCGCGGAAACACGAAGCTTGACCCAGCGGTTCTCGCTGGCCACCCAGAAACGGCGCTCGTGCAGATTCGGCAGGAAACGACGACGGGTCTTGTTGTTGGCGTGCGAGACGTTGTTACCCGTCTGCACTCGCTTGCCGGAAACCTGGCATACGCGGGACATTGCGCACCTCGATAGTAGTAGTTGTCAGCCCGTAGCCCGGGCGACGGCGGCCTCGATGGTTGCCCACCACACGTCAAGAGAATCAAAGGGTTACGCTGGCGTTGGGCGGCCGGGGACGTGCTCCCGGGAGCGCCGCCCGGTAGAAAACCGGACACAGCGAGCCGCGCATTATGCACGGGTTCAAGCACTTGCGCAAGTTACCCACAGGCGGGGACTGGACCGGCGGGGCGGGGGGACTTCGCCAACCGGCATACTGGCCCGGATCACTGCGGAGCTTTCCATGCGGCTGCTGGCCCTGACCTACGGAACCGAAGGCGATACGCGTCCGCTGGCCATGCTCTGCCATGGGCTGATCAGCGCAGGCCACGCGGTGACACTGCTGGCCGATGGCGGCACCCTGGGCAGCGCGCAGGCCCTGGATGTGCCCCACGCGGCCCTTGAGGGTGACATCCATGACGAAGTGGTCGCCCTTGTCTCGCGGGGCAACGGTGTTGCCGCCGCCAGTACCGGTCTGGCACGGATGGCGCTGCAGCATGTCAGCGGCTGGATGCGCCAGGCCGATGCCGCCGCCGAAGGCTGCGATGCGATTCTGACCGGCGGACTGGCGGCCCTTGTCGGCATGAGCGTGGGCGAACGTCGGGGTCTGCCGGTCATCGGCACCGGCATGATTCCGCTGACCCCGACGCGAGCCTTCCGCTCTCCGTTCCTGCCGCCCGGACGCTCGCCGGGCTGGTTGAACCGGGCCAGTTACGGGTGGGTCAACGGCCTGATCTGGCGCCAGTTCCGTCGGCCGATCAACGCGGCACGCCAGCAACTGGGGCAATCGCCGCGTCGCGCGCTGTGGTCCGGCCTGCCGATGCTCTATGGCATCTCGCCGCAGCTGCTGCCGCCACCGGCGGACTGGCCGGTCGACCACATCGCCTGTGGCCAATGGCGGCTTCCTGATGCGCCCTGGACGCCGCCAGCCGATCTGCAGGCCTTCCTCGATGCCGGGCCGCCGCCGGTCTATCTGGGCTTTGGCAGCATGACCGGATTCGATCGCGAGCGCGTGCTGCCAGCCCTGCTGCAGGCGCTGGCACCGCGCCGGGTGCTGCTGTTTCCAGGGTGGGCCGGATTGCCGACGGGTGCGCTGCCAGCAGATGTGTTCGTGCTCGGCCCGACGCCACACGAAGCACTGTTCCCGCATTGCGCACTCGCCATCCACCATGGTGGCAGCGGCACCACGCATTCGGCCTGCCGCGCCGGCATTCCCTCGCTGGTGATGCCGTTCGCCGCGGATCAGTTCTTCTGGGCCGATCGCCTGTATCGGTTGGGCGTGGCACCGCCACCGTTGTCACCGAAGCGACTGGATGCAGCAACGCTGGCGGCAGCCATCACCTTCGTTGAAACCGACGCAACACGCGCACGCGCGGCGGCCCTGGGCGTGGCGATGGGCCATGAGGACGGGGTGGCCTGTGGCGTGGCGATGATCGAGCGCTGGTTACGGCCGGTGTAACAGCGGCCAGGCCTCAGCGCAGGTGCGGGATCACCTGCGCCAGCAGATGGGCATCCTTGAGCGCGCCGTGCAGGCCGCGCTGGCTGGGAATGCGCAGGCGCTGCAGCACATCGTCCAGCTTGTTGCCCTGGCCGGGCCAGCGCCCGCGCGCCAGCTTCAGGCTACAGGTGATGCGGCAATGCTGGGCCAGCGTGCCGGGAATACCGGACAGACGCAGCTCGTTGTCCAGGAAGCCCACATCGAAGGTGGCGTTGTGCGCGACCATCTCGCTGCCGCGCAGGAAGTCCAGCAGTTCGGCGGCCTTGCTGGAGAACAGCGGCTTGCCCACCAGCATCGCATCACTGATGCCGTGCACGCGCTGTGCGCCCCAGTCGACCCTGCGCTGCGGCTGCAGGTAGGTGTGGAACTGGCGGCCGGTGAGCTGGCCATCGATCAGTTCGACGGCACCGATTTCGATCACCCGGTGCCCCAGGCGGTGGGAGATGCCGGTGGTTTCGGTATCCAGTGCGACGATGCGACTCATGCGTGGCGATGTTTCCTGTTACGTGCTGTGGTGATTTTCGCATGCCGGTAGAGCCGGGCCCACGCTCGGCTGGCGCGCGTAGCGCGGGCTTGGTGATGCCAGAAGCAGCCGAGCGTGGGCTCGGCTCTACAGATGCGCGCGCGCGATCAACCCAACGCCTCCACCACCCAATCGATGAACACCCGCAGCCGCTGGCTCATGTGCCGGTTCGGCGGGAACATCACATGCATCGGCATCGGCGGCAGCTGCCAGTCCGGCAACACCGGCAACAGCTCGCCGCGCGCCACGTGCGGCTCGGCCATGTAGCTGGGCAGCGCCACCACGCCCAACCCCGCCAACGCAGCGGCCAGATAGGCGTTTCCATCATCGAAGCCGACCGTATAGCGGCCCTGCACTTCAACGCGTTCATCGCCGCGCTGTGCAATGAACACGCGTGCGCGGCCACTGCGCGGGCTGAGGAAGCCAACCATGTGGTGATCGGGCCCTTGCAGCGCGCGCGGATCGGCCGGCAACCCGAAACGCTGCACATAGCCGGGGCTTGCGCGGAAGCCGATCGGCAGCGCCGCCAGCGGCCGCGCTACCAGTGCCGGGTCGGCCGGGGTGCCACCCCGGATCACGCAGTCGACGTTGTCGGCGATGACATCGACCTCGCGGTCACTCACGCCGATGTCCAGCTGGATCTCCGGGTAGCGCGCCTGGAAATCCGGCAACGCCGGCACCAGCCGCAGCCGCGCGTACGGCCCGGGCACATCCACGCGCAGGCGTCCGCGCGGCTGGCTGGCCGCGTCACCCAGCCCGCCTTCCACTTCTTCCAGCTCGGCCAGCAGGCGGGCGATGCGCGGGTAGTAGGCCGCGCCGTCGGCGGTGACGCTGACCCGGCGCGTGGTGCGGTTGAGCAGGCGCAGCCGCAGGTGCGCCTCCAGCTGCTGCACCAGCTGGGTGGCCGTGGTGCGGCTGATCTGCAGGGTCTGCGCGGCGCGGGTGAAGCTGCCGGTTTCCACCACCCGGGCAAAGGCCCGCATCGCCTCGAAACGGTCCATGGCGGGCCATGATTGTTTGGAATTGACAATCAATCTAGGCCGATCATCGCGGTTTATCCAGACAGCGCTGACGGGGAGGATGGCGTTCTCTCCCACGGGATCTTCCCCATGTCACAGCGTGATGTCGTTTTCCCCGCCGGCCGCCAGGCCCTGTACGAGCGCAACCGCTACTCGCCTGCGATCCGTTCCAACGGCTTCCTGTTCGTATCCGGCCAGGTCGGCAGCCGTGAGGACGGCTCGCCCGAGCCAGACTTCGAAACGCAGGTGCGCCGCGCCTTCGAGAATCTCAATGCGGTGTTGGCTGCTGCCGGCTGCACGTTCGATGACGTGATCGACGTGACCGTGTTCCTGGTCGATCCAGAGAAGAACTTTGAGAAGGCCTGGGCAATCGTGCCGGAGTATTGGGGCGAGGCGCCGCACCCGACCCTGACCGGTATCGGCGTGACCTGGCTGTATGGGTTCCAGTTCGAGATCAAGGTGATCGCGAAGCTGCCGTGATACGGGTAGTGCCGGCCGCTGGCCGGCAACGCGGTGGGGTCGAAAAGCGTGTCGACCAAGGTCGACACCTACCTGAGCACATGTGCGCGGCGCACCCGAACGGTGTGGTGGGGTCAGAGCCCTTTCCGGAGGAAAGGGATCCGACCCCGCGCCCGGCCCAGCTGAACGGGAGATTCCGACGAATTCCCGAAGCGTCCATTGATATTGTATCCGGCGAAAACCGCTTGCTAGCCTGCCGTCCATGCGCTGGATCACCCGCCACCTCCGTTCGACCCTGCTGATGCTGCTGATGGCGGCATTCGTGGTCGTGCCGGTGGCCGACGCGCTGGCCTGCACGGTGGAACCGCATGCCAGCACGGTGCATGTGGAGTCCGCACCGGATGCCGATGGCGATGCCGACGGCAAGCACGTCGGTGCCTGTGGCCACAACCACTGCCACCACTCCAATCTGAGCCTGCCGGCCAGTACCTTCGCCGCCTTCGGTGCGCCGCTTCCGGCGCGCTGGATGAATGCCGGCGACGCGGCGACCTATGCGGTCGCCCAGGATGAACTGACGCGTCCTCCCCGGGCGTGAGTTGAGCGCGACCCGCATTCGCGGGCTTCGGTTCCCTCACCTCCGGAAATTCTTCATGTCGACCCTGACACGTCGGCCGCTGCGTGCGGCCGGGCGGGTCGTCGCCGTGTTGCTGGGCCTGGCCCCGGCGGCATCGGTGATGGCGCAAGCCGCCCCTTCCTACGACACCCTGCTTGAACGCCTGGACCAGCTGCCCGGCACCCGCGTCGGTGCGGCGCTGGCCGAGGCCGCCGACGCGCGCGCCGACCAGGCCCGTGCGTTGCCCAACCCTTCCCTCTCTTACTCCGCCGAAAACGCCTGGGGCACCGGCTCCTATGGCGGCATGGGCAAGGCCGATACCGTGCTCACCCTGTCCCAGCCGCTGGAGGTCTGGGGCCAGCGTGGCGCGCGTGTCCGTGCCGCCCGTGCCGAGGCACAGGCCGCCAACCTGCGTGGTGCCCAAAGCCGCAGCGACGTGGCCAGCCAGCTGGCGGTGGTCTATGCACAGGCGGAAAGTGCACTGCGCCGCTACACCCTGGCCGAAGAAGCACTGAGCCTCACCCGCGCTGACGCCAACGCGGTCAACGCGATGGTCAAGCAGGGCCGCGAGCCGCAGCTGCGCGCCGTGCAGGCGCAGAGCGAAGTCGCCAACGCCAGCGCCGCGCTGGATGAGGCGCAGGCCTTCCGCGATGCCGCGCTGGCCCGCCTGGCCGGTGCCGCGCTGCTGGATGCGCCGGTGCAGTCGATCGGCGACAGCCTGCTCGACCGCGCGCCGCCGTTGCCACGCGGTGCCACCGATACCGCGCTGGCGGTGCGCATCGCCGAAGCCGAAGCGGATGCGGCGGGCAAGCTGGTCGACGTGGAGCGCAAGCGCGCCCTGCCCGACCTGAGCGTCACTGCCGCGCAGACCCGCTTCCGCGAGGGGGGCGAGCGCGCCTACAACCTCGGGGTCAGCCTCAGCATCCCGCTGTTCGACCGCAACCGCGGGGGCATCCGCGCCGCCAATGCCGACCAGCGCGCGGCCGAGGCACGCCTGGACCAGCAGCGCCGCGACAGCGAGGCGGCACGCCTCTCCGCGGTGGCCGGTTTGAAGGCCGCCGGCAGCCGTACCCGCGCCGCCGATGAAAGCGTGGTCGCCGCCGAAGAGGCGTATCGCCTAGCCCGCATCGGCTTCGACGCCGGGCGCATCTCGCAGCTGGAACTGCGCAGCACGCGCAGCGCCCTCATCGCCGCCCGCGGCACCGCCGTGGATGCGCGCCTGTCGCGCGTCGCCGCGGAAATCGATCTTGCCCGCCTTGAAGGGCGCGCACCTTTTGTGGAGGTCCCATGACGCTCTCCCGTACTTTCCCGCTGATCGGCGGCGTGCTGCTGGCCGCGCTGCTGGCCGGCTGCGCCGGCAACGCGCAGACACCTGCCAATGAAGACCCGGCTGCGGCCAAGGCCGGCACCGACGATGGCCACGGCCATGCCGCCGACAGCAAGGAGGCCAAGGCCGAATCCGCAAAGGCGCCCGCCGATGGCGATGAGGGTGTCGTGCAGCTGACTCCTGAGCAGATCAAGGCGTCCGGTATCGAAGTGGTCGCGGTCGGTCGTGGTGGCGGTAGCTCCACGCGCCTGTCCGGCCGGGTCGAACCGTCGGTCGGTGCACGCGCCTCGGTGGCGTCGACCGTGACCGGCCGCGTCGAACGCGTGCTGGTCGCACCGGGCACCGCGGTGAAGCAGAACCAGGCACTGGCGATCGTGGTCAGCGGCGAAGCGGCGGTGTTCCGCGCCAATGCGCTGGCCGCCTCGGCCGAGGCCGAGGCCGCGCGCCTGGCCTATGGCCGCGACAAGGCGCTGGTCGACCAGGGCGTGGTTGCCCGCCAGGAGATGGAAGCCTCGCGCGCACGGTCGCTGGCGGCACAGGCCCAGGCCGCTGCCGCGCAGGCCCAGGCCGCTGCCAACGGTGCGCCCGATGCCAGTGGCCGCGTGCGCATCACCAGCCCGGTGGCCGGCATCGTCGGCAACGTGCAGGTCACTCCGGGCGGTGTAGTCGCCGCCGGCAGTGCAGTCGCCGATGTCGCCGACCCGACAATGAACGAGCTGGTGTTCACCGCACCGCCGGCGCTGGCCGCACAGGTCACGCCCGGCATGACGCTGGAAGTGAGCGTGCCGGGTGGCAGCTTCACCGCCACCGTCACCGGTTCGGCCGCCGATGTGCGCCAGCAGGGCGGCGTCGCGGTGATCCGTGCCACGCCGGTGGATGCGTCGCTGCCGCCGGCCGGTTCGCCGGTCTCGGCCGTGGTGGTCACCGAAGGCCAGGACGGCTCGCTCAGCGTCCCGGCCGATGCAGTGCAGAAGGTTGATGGCAGCAGCGCGGTGTTTGTCGCCGTCGAAGGTGGCTTCAAGGCGCAGCCGGTCCTGGCCGGGCGCCGTGCCGGTGACCGCATCGAGATCCTCGCTGGGCTGACCGGCAGCGAGCGCATCGTCGGTGCCAATGCCTTCCTGCTCAAGGCCGAGCTGGCCAAGGGCGAAGCCGAGCACGGCCACTGAGGAGGCGACCATGTTCAAGCTGATCATTGAAACAGCGGTGCGCCACCGCTGGCTGGTGGTGTTCATGGCCGCACTGATCGCCGCGGTGGGCCTGTTCCAGCTGGGCAAGCTGCCGATCGACGCGGTGCCGGACATCACCAACCGTCAGGTACAGATCAACACGGTGGCACCGGCGCTGACACCGGAGCAGATCGAGCGGCAGGTGACCTATCCGCTGGAAACCGCGCTGGCCGGCATCCCCGGCCTGACCACCACGCGTTCGCTGTCGCGCAATGGTTTCTCGCAGGTCACCGCGATCTTCACCGATGCCACCGACATCTACTTCGCCCGCCAGCAGGTGGCCGAACGCATGCGCGAGGCATCGGAAGCCCTGCCCGATGGTGCATCACCGATGCTGTCGCCGGTCACCACCGGCCTTGGCGAGGTGCTGATGTGGACGGTGGACTTCACCGCGTTCGATCCGGCCAAACTGGCCAAACCCGATGAAGCGGGCTGGCAGGCCGGCGAGGTCTACCGCACACCGGAAGGCAACCTGCTGCGTACGCCCGAAGAACGTGCGACCTACCTGCGCACCGTGCAGGACTGGATCATCGCGCCGCAGATGCGTTCCAGCCCGGGGCTGGCCGGCGTCGATACGGTCGGCGGCTACGTCAAGGAATACGGCGTGCATCCGGACAGCGCCAGACTGGCCGCGCATGGCCTCGGCCTGGCCGACCTGGTCACTGCGCTGCAGCGTTCCAACGTGCAGGCCGGTGCCGGCTTCGTACAGCGTGCCGGCGAGGGCCTGGTGGTACGTGCCGACGGCCTGGCGCTGACCACCGACGACCTGGCACAGGCCCCGGTGGCGACCCGCAATGGCGTGGTGGTACGCGTAGCCGATGTGGCCACGGTGGAACTGAGCCGCGCGCCGCGGCTGGGTGCGGCCAGCCGCAACGGCCATGAAGCCGTGCTGGGCACCGCGCTGATGATTGCCGGTGGCAACAGCCGCACCGTGGCCCAGGCAGCGGCCGCGCGCCTGGAACAGGTAAACAAGTCACTGCCGGCCGACATCGTGGCGGCACCGGTGCTGGACCGCAGCGTGCTGGTCAATTCCACCATCAAGACCGTCGCCAGGAACCTCACCGAGGGCGCGCTGCTGGTGGTGGTGGTGCTGTTCCTGCTGCTGGGCAACCTGCGTGCGGCAACGATCACCGCGCTGGTGATTCCGCTGTCGTTCCTGTTCGCAGTGATCGGCATGAACCGCTTCGGCATCAGTGGCAACCTGATGAGCCTGGGTGCGCTGGACTTCGGCATCCTGGTGGACGGTGCGGTGATCGTGGTCGAGTCGACACTGCTGATGCTGGGCCAGCGCCGCGCCGAACTGGGCCGTGCGCTGACCGCGATGGAACGCCTGCGCGTAGCCGCCGATTCGGCCATTAAGATGGCGCGCCCTGCGGCCTTCGGCCAGCTGATCATCCTGCTGGTGTTCGCGCCGATCCTCACGCTGGAGGGCGTGGAGGGCAAGACGTTCCACCCGATGGCGGCCACGTTCATGCTGGCCCTGGTCGGTGCCTTCCTGTTTTCCTTCACCTTCGTGCCGGCGATGGCCGCGCTGCTGGTGCGCGAGCCCAAGGTGAAGGACGGCGATGCGCACGCGGACGACGGCGAGCACGAAACCAGGCTGATCCGCGTGCTGCGTGCGCGCATCGAACCGGTGGTGCGCAAGGCCGTGGCGCACCCGCGCACGGTGCTGGCCGGTGCGGTGATGATGGTGGTGGTGGGCATCGGCGCGTTCTCGCTGCTGGGCCGCGAGTTCATGCCGACCCTGGATGAAGGCAACGTGGCGATGCAGGCCCTGCGCGTGCCATCGACCTCGCTGGAGCAGTCACTGGCAATGCAGCTGGCGCTGGAAAAGGCGATTGCCAAGCAGCCGGAAGTGGAAACCGTGTTCTCGCGCACCGGTACCGCCGAGGCGGCGATCGACCCGATGCCGACCAACATTTCCGACAGCGTGATCGTGTTGAAGCCACGCAAGGACTGGCCCGATCCGACGCTGGCCAAGGACGCACTGGTGGCGCGCTTCGAGAAACTGGCCGGGCAGCAGCTGGGCAACAGCTTCGAGTTCAGCCAGCCGATCGAGCTGCGCTTCAACGAACTGATTTCCGGCGTGCGTACCGACCTGGCCGTAATGATCTTCGGTGATGACTTCAGCCAGCTGCAGAAGGTGGCCGACCAGGTGGCGTTGAAGCTGCGTGCGGTGGATGGCGCGGCCGACGTGCGGGTAGAACAGACCTCCGGCCTGCCCACGCTCAACGTGGCGATCGACCACGTGGCGGCGGCACAGTACGGGTTGAGCGCTGCAGATGTGAGTGATGCGCTGTCCACCGGCATCGGCGGTACCACGGCCGGCAAGATCTTCGAAGGCGACCGCCGCTTCAACGTGGTGGTGCGCCTGGACGATGCCTCGCGCAACGATCCGGACCAGCTGGCCTCGCTGCCGATCGCCACGCCATCGGGGCTCGTGATTCCGTTGTCGTCGGTGGCGCGCATTACCGTGAGCGAAGGGCCGAACCAGATCAGCCGCAACAACGGCAGCCGCCGCGTGGTGGTGCAGGCCAACGTGCGCGGTCGCGATCTGGGCGGCTTCGTCGGCGAGGCGCAGGCCGCGGTGGCCGACGTGGCGCTGCCGCCGGGCGCCTACCTGACCTGGGGCGGTCAGTTCGAGAACCTGCAGCGCGCGGAGAAGCGGTTGGCAACCGTGGTGCCGGTGGTGTTCCTGCTGATCGGCAGCCTGCTGTTCATGGCCCTGCGCAGCGGCAAGGAAGCCATTCTGGTGTTCAGCTGCGTGCCGTTGGCGCTGGTCGGTGGCATCCTCGCGCTGCTGCTGCGAGGCATGCCGTTCTCGGTATCGGCGGCAGTTGGCTTCATCGCCGTCTCCGGCGTGGCCACGTTGAACGGCCTGGTGCTGATGCAGGCGATCCGCGAACGCCTGGATGCCGGCGACCTGCCGCTGCAGGCAGCAATCAACGGTGCCTCCAGCCGCATCCGCGCGGTGCTGACCACGGCGCTGGTGGCGATCGTCGGCTTCATCCCGATGGCGATTGCCAGCGGTTCCGGTGCGGAGGTGCAGAAGCCGCTGGCCACGGTGGTGATCGGTGGCCTGATCACCGCCACCGTGCTGACCCTGCTGGTGCTGCCGACCTTCGCAGCACGGGTGGCCAAGCCGCGGCCGGTGGGGTGAGGCGAGAGGGGGTCGGAGCCCTTTCCACAGGAAAGGGATCCGACCCCGTGACCGGGTCGGGTTGCCGGCCAGCGGCCGGCACTACCCTTGCACGGTCAGGCCTTCTTGCGCTCGGCGATGTAGGCCTGGATCTGCTGTTCCAGCACCGGCAGCGGCACCGAGCCCTGCTTGAGCAGGGTGTCGTGGAAGCCCTTGATGTCGAACTTGTCGCCCAGCTCCTTCTCGGCCTGCGCACGCAGGCGCACGATGGCGATCTCGCCCAGCTTGTAGCTCAGCGCCTGGCCAGGCCAGGAGATGTAGCGGTCCACCTCGGTGGTCACTTCATGCTCGCTCAGCGCGGTGTGGTCACGCAGGTAGGCCAACGCCTGCTCGCGGGTCCAGCCCTTGCTGTGCACGCCGGTGTCGATCACCAGGCGCGCGGCACGCCACATCTCGTAGGTCAGGCGGCCGAAATCCTCGTACGGGGTTTCGTAGATGCCCATCTCCACGCCCAGTTTCTCGCAGTACAGCGCCCAGCCTTCGCCATAGGCGGAGATGTAGGCGTTGCGGCGGAACTCCGGCAGGTTCTTCTGCTCGGCGGCGATCGCGCCCTGCAGCGAGTGGCCCGGATCGGATTCATGCAGGGTCAGCGCCGGCAGGTTGTACAGCGGGCGCGACGGCAGGTTGTAGGTGTTGAGCCAGTAGGTGCCCATGCCACCGCGGCCGGCCGTCCAGAACGGTGCGATGTCCGGCGGCACCGGCACGATGGTGAAGCGCGCGCGCGGCAACGTCATGTACTTGCCCAGCTGGCCGTCCGCCCGCTTGGAGATCCACGCGGCACGCGACAGCAGCTCTTCCGGTGTCTTTGCATAGAACTGCGGATCGGTACGCAGGAAGGTCAGGAACTCGGCAAAGCTGCCCTTGAACTTCACCTGCTTGATGATGTCGTTCATTTCCTTCTGGATGCGCTCGACCTCGCCCAGGCCGATGCGGTGGATCTCGTCCGGCGACAGGTCCAGCGTGGTGTACTCGTGGATCTGCTGCCGGTAGTACGCCTTGCCATCGGGCATCGCTTCGGCGGCCAGGGTGGTACGCGCCTGCGGCACGTACTCGTTGACGAAGAAGGTGCGCAGCTGCTGGAACGCCGGCACCACCTTGCCGCTGATTGCTTCGCGCGCCTGCGCCTGCAGCCTGGCCTGCTCGGCGGCCGGGATGGTGGTGGGCAGCTTCTTGAACGGCGCGTACAGCGGCGACTCGGTCGGGTCCTTCAGCTCGGCGACGGTGGCGATGGACACTTCGCGGCCATCGAGCACCGCGCGCGGCACGCTGAAACCACGCTTCAGGCCGGCGCGCATGTTCTCGGTCTGCTGGCCGAAGTAGCGCGGTACATCATTCAGGCGTGCGATGTAGTTCTGGTAGTCCTGCACGGTCTTCATCTCGCGCCGGGCCATGAAGGACAGGTTGGACCAGAACGAGGAATCGGCGTTGAACGGCATCTCGTAGCCGCGCAGGCGCGTCTCTTCGGCCAGGTTGAACACCTGGTCGTGGTAGATCGCGTAGTTGACCTGGTTGTCGGCCGACAGGGTCTTCGGGTCGATCTTCTTCAGCGCGGCCAGGGTCTCATCCCACACCTTCAGGCGCGCCTGCTGCGCGGCCGGGCCGACGTCGGGCATGCTGGTGGCGTTGGCCGGGGCGTCCTCGTCCTCGCTGGCCTCGCCACCGCCCTGCTGGCGCCACTTCCATTCCTTCTCGTACAGCGCGCGGAAGGCGGCGTCGGCGGGCGATTCAGTGGCCACGCCGGACGGTGCGGCGGTGGCGGGCGGCGCGGCCAGGGCCACGGCGGGGGCGGACAGGGCGATCAGCAGGGCAACGGCAAGACGGGTTTTCACGAGCACAGGTTCCCGGGAAGGCAGACCCCGATCATGGCACCGCCCATCGCCCGTGGCATGGGACGAAGGTCCTGCCTGCGCAGCAGACCGGGGCCCCGGTAGCCAGGTACGCAGTAGACCCACGTCATGCGTGGATGCGCCGCGGATCCGGACAGGGTGATCCGGACGGGGTCAGAGCCCTTTCCCATGGAAAGGGATCCGACCCCGGGGCCTCAGTGGCTGGCCTTGTCTCGCTTCCAGCCGCGGTGCTTGATGTCCAGGTGCAGGCTGTACAGCGCGGTGAACGCCGGGAACAGGTTCTGCAGCACGCCCACCGAGTCCTGCTTGGCCGAGAACAGGAAGTAGCTCAGCGTCATCAGGCTGCCGAGCACGCTCATGTACCAGAACAGGCGCGGGATCACCGGCTTGCCGGCGCGCTTGGACGCGACGAACTGGACCAGCCAGCGGCCGCCGAACATCAGCGCGCCGGTATAGCCGATCAGCTTCCAGCCGGTCACGTGCAGGCCGGTCCAGTACAGCCAGGTCAGCGGCTGGTCGAGCCAATGCAGCTCCAGATCCATCAGCGCTCCTCCACCGCGGTGCGCTTGCTGCGGGTGATCAGCCAGGCCACGCCACGCAGGTCGCGGATGCCGACCAGCGCGCGGCCGAGGTTGTTGTACTTGGACACGCCAGCGGTACGGTGGCGGTGGTTGACCGGCACGCTGGTGGTCTTCCAGCCGGCGCGCTGCATCAGCGCCGGCAGGTAGCGGTGCATGTGGTCGAAGTACGGCAGGTCGAGGAACGCGCTGCGTTCGAACAGCTTGATGCCGCAGCCCGTATCGGGCGTATCGTCGCGCAGCATGCGTGCACGGATGGCGTTGGCCCATTTGCTGGCCCAGCGCTTGCTGCCGCTGTCCTGGCGGTTGACGCGCCAGCCGGCGAACAGCTTCACCTGCGCCTCGGCGGCGTCGCGTGCGGCGAGCAGCTTGGGGATATCGGCCGGATCGTTCTGGCCATCGCCATCCAGGGTCGCGATCCACGGCGCGCGGGCGTGCTTGACGCCGGTGCGCACCGCGGTGCTCTGCCCGCTCTGGTTCACATGGTGCAGCACGCGCAGTTCCGGGGTGGTCGCCTTCAGTCCCTGCAGCACCGCCAGGGTGTCATCGCGCGAGTGATCGTCGATGTAGACGATTTCGAACGGCAGCCGGCCACGCAGCGCGGCGGTGATTTCGGCGACCAGCGGGGCGACATTGTCGCGCTCGTTGAATACCGGGACGACAACGGAAAGCTCGGGTTGGCTCATAAGGCACTCGGCCAAAGGGGGGACAAAGACCGCGCATTCTCCGCTGCCGAGGTTATCCGAAGATGAACCCCGCGGCGTGAGGATCCATCCTCAGGCGCGATCGCCAAAATACTCGCGGCACCACTGCACCACAGGCGGCAGGCCTTCTTCGATCGGGGTCACCGCATCGAAGCCGAAAGCGTCATGCGCGCGCCGGGTATCGGCCATCGTGCGCACCATGTCGCCGGGCTGCATGGGCTTGTACACCTTCTGCGCGGGGCGGCCGGCGGCCTGCTCGATCACGCTGATGAAGCGCTCCAGCTCGACCGGCGTATGGTTGCCGAGGTTGAACACCCGGTGCGGCACCGGGCCGTCGGCCGGATGCGCGAGGGCGCCGAGGATACCGGACACAATGTCGGAGACATGTGTGAAATCGCGCTGCATGCGGCCCTCGTTGAACACGTCGATCGGCCGCCCGGCCAGCACCGCGCGGGAGAACAGCAGCGGTGCCATGTCCGGCCGGCCCCACGGGCCATACACGGTGAAGAAGCGCAGGCCGGTGGCATGCAGGCCGTACAGCTGCGCGTAGGTATGGGCCATCAGCTCATTGGCCGCCTTGGTCGCCGCGTACAGCGAACGCGGCTGGTCTACGCGCTGGTCCTCGGAGAACGGCGGCGTGGCCGAATCGCCGTAGACCGAGCTGCTGGAGGCATACACCAGGTGCTGCACGCCACGGTGGCGGCACAGTTCGAGCATGTTGACGAAGCCGACCAGGTTGCTGTCGACGTAGGCGTGCGGGTTTTCCAGCGAATAGCGCACGCCGGCCTGGGCGGCCAGATGGATCACCGCCGTCGGCTGCACTTCATCGAACAGCGCAGCCAGGCCCTCGCGGTCGGTCAGGTCCAGCGCGCGCAGGTCCAGCGACGGGCACAGCGCGGCCACGCGGTCGCGCTTGATCTGCGGGTCGTAGTAATCGTTGAAGTTGTCCAGGCCGACCACGGCCTGGCCGGCCTCCAGCAGTGCGCGGGCGGTGTAGGCACCGATGAAGCCGGCAGCGCCGGTGAGCAGGATGGTCATGGCAGGGGCCTGGAAACGAAGTTCAGGCCCCTGATGTTACCGGTCTCAGAACAAACCGAAACGCTTCTTCGCCACGTTGGTGCGGCCGGGTTCGATTACATCCTGGATCTTCTTCGCGTCGAAGCGGTCGAGCAGCGCCTCGGCGCCCTTCCTCAGCTTCAGGTCCATCTCTTCGGGGTACAGCGGGACCAGGCTCATGAAGCTGATGGTCTTGCCGTCGTCCAGTTCCAGCGTGGCAAAGTCCTCCGGGGTGGTTACCGGCGGCAGCACGATGGCGCCGTCGAAGCCCACGCCCGGCGCATAGGGCTCGCTGGGATGGCCGTTGGGAATGGTGTGGCCGAAGCCCAGCCAGGTGTCGTACTCGTGCGGCAACCGCGCCATGCCCTTCAGCAGGCGCACCGGCCAGTAATTGCGCTCGTCCTCGAAGGCGTCCTGGGAGATGGGCCAGTCCGCCGGCAGGGTCACCATCAGTTCCATGTAGCGCGGCACGTCCGCGTCCACCTCGGCGGGCACGGTCATCGGCAGGTCGCTCATGCCGGAGGTGACCAGGCGCAGGTAAGGGCAGTGGTCATTGGCCGGCACCACGTGCACGTCGATGTGCACCAGGTCGGAGATGATCTCGTGGAAGACACCGGATACCGGGCCCAGATGGCGTTCGAGGTGGGCGCTGATCGCCTCGATGTGGCGTTCTTCGCCGGTGGCGAGCACGAAGTCCTTTTCGCGGCGATGTACCAGTATCTGGGTGCCGTCCGGGCTGACGTCCTCGTATTCGTTGCTCATGTCCTGCTCCCTGGATGAGGCCACGGACCGGAAGGCAGTGCATTCCCTCGGCGCGCGCGGCGGTACGTTCCCTGTCATTGGCGGGACACGGCAGGAACGGGCCGCGCCCCTGTCACTGCGCCGGGCTCAGCCCTGGCGCGTGCGCAGCTTTTCCAGCACGCCGTCCAGGGTATCCAGGTCGGTGTAGTGGATGATCAGCTTGCCCTTGCCACCGCGGCCATGATTGATCGCCACCTTGGCGCCCAATGCTTCGGACAGTTCGGTTTCCAGCGAGGCGATGTCGGCCTGCTGCACCTTCGGCGTGGCCGCCGGGCGGTTGCTCGGCACCTTGCCGGCGGCGAAGGCCTGCGCACGGCGCTCGACCTCGCGCACCGACCAGCCTTCATCGGCTGCTTCCTGGGCCAGCTTGCCGGCCAGCTCGGGAGCCAGGGTCAGCAGCGCGCGGGCGTGGCCCATTTCCAGGCGGCGGGTTTCCAGCAGCAGGCGGATCGCCACCGGCAGCTCCAGCAGGCGCAGCAGGTTGGACACCGCCGCGCGCGAGCGGCCGACGGCCTCGGCGGCCTCGGCATGGGTCAGGGTGAACTCGCTGATCAGGCGCTGCAGCGCCTCGGCTTCTTCCAGCGGGTTGAGGTCTTCGCGCTGGATGTTCTCGATCAGCGCCATCGCGATGACGGTGCGGTCTTCCAGCTCGCGCACCACCACCGGCACTTCGTCCAGGCCGGCCAGCTGCGATGCGCGCCAACGGCGTTCACCGGCGACGATTTCGTAGTTGCCTGCCGGCAGCTGGCGCACCAGGATCGGCTGGATCACGCCCTGCGACTTGATCGAGTCGGCCAGCTCGGACAGCTTGCCCTCGTCCATCTCGCGGCGCGGCTGGTACTTGCCCGGCTGCAGCTGGCCGACCGGCAACTTGCGCAGCACTTCACCCGGCAGCGGCTCGATCACCGCGGTGGTGGCCTGCACCTGGCTGACCGCGCCTTTCGGGCCCAACAGCGCATCCAGGCCACGGCCGAGGCCTCGCTTCTTGGCTGCCGGCTTGCTGCTGGTCATCAGACGATCTCCACGGCCTTGCCGGCCTTGTTGCGTTCGTTGTTGCGGCGGATGATCTCGCCGGCCAGGCCCAGGTAGGCCACGCCACCGCGCGAGGCGCGGTCGTAGCCGACGATGCTCTGGCCATGGCTGGGTGCCTCGGCCAGGCGCACGTTGCGCGGCACGATGGTGCGGAACACGCGGTCGCCGAAGTGCTCGGTGAGCTCGGCCGACACTGCGTTGGCCAGGTTGTTGCGCACGTCGAACATGGTGCGCAGCACGCCTTCGATCTCCAGCGCCGGGTTCAGGCTGGTGCGCAGCGCTTCGATGGTTTCCACCAGCGCGCTCAGGCCTTCCAGCGCGTAGTACTCGCACTGCATCGGCACGATCACCGAGTCGGCGGCGGCCAGCGCGTTGAGCGTCAGCAGCGACAGCGCCGGCGGGCAGTCGATCAGGATGTAGTCGTACTCGTCGCGGATCGGCGCCAGCGCGCGCTTCAGGCGCTGCTCGCGCTCGCTCTGGCCCATCAGCTGGATCTCGGCGGCGGTCAGGTCGATATTGCCGGGCAGCAGGTCGTAACCCTCGGCAGTCTGCACGCGTACATCGGCAGCGCTGTTCTCGCCGAGCAGCAGGTCACAGGTGGAGGCGGCCAGCTCGCGTTTGTCCACGCCACTGCCCATGGTCGCGTTGCCCTGCGAATCCAGGTCGACCAACAGCACGCGCTTGGGTGCGTTGGCCAGGGAAGCGGCCAGGTTGACGGCGGTCGTGGTCTTGCCGACGCCACCCTTCTGGTTGGCGATGGCGATGATGCGGGCCATGCGGGTGTGCCTCGTCGACGTGTGCTGGGACCGGTCATTATGCGTACAACCGGCCCCTTGCGGAAATCGTGGATCGCCAACCCGTTGTTCCACAAGGGGCTGGCGGCGGGAATCAGGGGCCTGTAACAGTGACCAGGTGGCGTTCGCCGGCCAGGCCGGGCACGCTCAACGGGGTCACCTCGCGCACCTGCCAGCCCGCCGGCAGGTCCGCGATCTCCTCATGCGGGTAGACGCCCTTCATGGCCAGCAACACGCCGCCGGGGCGCAGCAGGTGGCCACCGACGCGGACGATGCCGGCCAGGGTGTCCATCGCGCGCGCGGTCAGCTGGTCGTAGCGGCCGGCCTCGTCCAGCGCCTCGGCGCGCGACTCGGCCACGCGGGCGTTGCCCAGGCCGAGCTGGCGCACGGCTTCGCGCATGAAGCGCGCCTTCTTGCCGTTGCTCTCGACCAGGGTGACCTGCAGGCCCGGGCAGGCGATCGCCAGCGGGATGCCGGGCAGCCCGGGGCCGGTGCCAAGGTCGGCCAGGCTGCCGTCGGCCACGAACGGCTGCATCGCCAGCGAGTCGAGCAGGTGGCGGGTGACCATCTCCTGCGGGTCGCGGATGGCGGTGAGGTTGTAGGTGCCGTTCCAGCGGTGCAGCAGGGCCAGGTAGCGCAGCAACGGCGGCGCCAGCGCGGCGTCCAGGCCCATGCTGGCCAGGCCCTGTTCCAGCGTGGCAGACACGCTGGCGGGAAGTGGGTGTTCGCTCATGCCGGCATTATCGCCGGTTTTGCGCGCCGATTCCCCGCTTCAGTGTGGATACCAGGCCAATGCGGCGCGGAACTGGCCGCTGGCCTGCCACTCGTGCAGGTGCCAGCGCGCGGCCTCGCCCAGTTCCGGGTCGCACCAGCGCAGGTGCAGGGCGCCATCGGGCCCGGGCGCCAGCTGCAGGCGGTGCAGGCCGAACGAGATGCCCTGCCCGTGCGCCTTCAGGATGGCCTCCTTGACGCACCACACGCGGAAGAACCAGTGCTCGCGCCCGGCCTCATCCAGGCGTTCCAGCCAGGCCACCTCCTGCGGGTGGAAGAAGCGCCGCACGATCTCCAGCAGGCGCGGTCGCGGCCGCAGCAGCTCCAGGTCCACGCCCAGCCGCACGCCTTCGCCCAGCGCCACCAGCAGCACCTCGCCGCTGTGGCTCCAGCCGGTGCCGTAGTGGGCCAACGGGCCGCTCAGTTCCGGCCGGCCCTTGTCATCACGGACCAGCGGCAGCGTCTGCGGGTCGGCGCCCAATGCCTGCGCCAGCACCTGCCGCGCCTGCGGTTCACCACGCTGGCCCGGCACATGCGGGCGCCGCCAGACCGTCACCGGACCGAAGCGCCACGGGCCATCGAGGGTGGCTGGCAGGCTCATCCGCACACGCCCATCACGCAATTCCACGACGGGTTCACAGCCCTGCGCGTCAACTGGTCACAGTTCCCCACCGGAGGTTCGATCATGGGCATCATCATCTGGCTGATCGTCGGCGGCATCGTAGGCTGGCTGGCCAGCATCATCATGAAGCGCGATGCCCAGCAGGGCATCATCCTCAACATCGTGGTCGGCATCGTCGGCGCGCTGATCTCCGGCTGGCTGTTCGGCGGCGGCATCAACGAAGCGATCACCCTCCGCACCTTCCTGTTCTCGCTGATCGGCGCGGTGATCCTGCTGGCGATCGTCAACCTGTTCACCCGCAAGAGCATACGGTGATCTGAGGGTAGTGCCGGCCACTGGCCGGCAGATGTTCCAGAACAGGCCCGGCAATCGTCGGGCCCTGTTCGTTCAACCGATCTGCACCCAGGCCGGCGCATGGTCACTCGGGCGTTCCCAGGTGCGCGGCTCGCGGTCGATGCCCGAGGCCACCGCACTGCCCTTCAGCGCCTCTGAGACCAGGGTCAGGTCGATGCGCAGGCCCAGGTTGCGGCGGAAGCCGGCGGCACGGTAGTCCCACCAGCTGAAGGTACCCGCCTCGTCGTTGTGCAGGCGGAAGCCATCGTGCAGGCCCAGCTGCAGCAGCTTGTTCAATGCGCCGCGCTCGGCGGTGGACGTCAGGATGTGGTTGTCGTTCCACACCGCCGGGTCGTGCACGTCGCGCGCGTCCGGGGCGATGTTGAAGTCGCCCATCACGATCAGCTTCGGGTGGCGCTGCAGTTCTCCGGCGATCCAGGCATGCACCGCTTCCAGCCAGCGCAGCTTGTAGTCGTACTTGTCGGTGCCGATGTCCTGGCCATTGACCACGTACAGGTTGATCACCCGCAGGTCGCCGAAGGTGCCGGCGATGACGCGCTTCTGCTCGTCCTCGAAACCGGGAATGCCGATCTGCACGTCCTGCGCCGGCTCACGCGACAGCAGCGCCACGCCGTTGTAGGTCTTCTGGCCGGCGAACACGCTGCGGTAGCCCGCGGCGATCAGCGCCGAATCGGGGAACTTGTGGTCCTCCAGCTTGGTTTCCTGGATGCCGACGATGTCCGGGCCGAAGTCCTTGAGCCACTGCTCCAGGTGCGGCAGGCGGACATTGAGCGAATTGACGTTCCACGAGGCGATCTTCATGGGGGCATTCTACCCGGGTGGGCTTTGGTAGAGGCCGACCTTGGTCGGCGCTCCTCGATTTCCATCAACCCGCGCCAAAAAACCGACGCTTTCGACTTTTTGACCGAACATGACCGAAATTGGCGCCTGGGATATGATCGCTGCCGCAAGATGCCACCCGCCGCCGAGCGCCCCTGTATGGATACGCGTGTGACTGCCGACAGCAACTTTCATTTCCTGCAGGAACACGATCCTGTCTTCCTGAAGCTGGCAATGATGGCCGAACAGGTCTTCGCCAGTGATCCCAACACGACACTGATCAAGCTGAGGCAACTTGGCGAGGCCATCGCACAGGACCTTGCCGCCCGTGCCGCCATTCGTCGGGATTCCCAGACCAGTCAAGCCAGCCTGTTGTATCAGTTGGGCCGTGAACTGCAATTGGATCCAAAGGTGCAAGACCTGTTCCGGGTCCTTCGTGTCGAGGGCAACAAGGCGACGCACGAATTTGCCACCCAGCATCGTGAAGCCATGGACGGCCTCAAAGTCGCGCGGGAACTGGCGATCTGGTACCACCGTGCTTTTGGCACCAACGCGGCCCAGTTCAAGCCGGGCCCGTTCCTCCCCCCCAAGGATCCTGCAGCACCCCTGCGTGAGATCCAGCATCAGGTCGGCCAACTGCAAGCCGAGCTGGATGCCGCGCGTCAGCAGCACGATCAGAGCAAAGCCCTGATTGACCTGAAAGAGCGCGAGGTACAACTCAATGCAGAATTGGCTGAGGCTATGGATGCCGAGGCCCGGGAGCTCGCAGCGGCAGTCGCTCAGCGCGAACAGGAACTACAGCAGCTTCGGGCAGAGTTCGAGCAACGTGTAGCGGACCTTCAAGCTTCCGTCGGGGTCGCAACGAGCGCGACGCAGCAGGTTGCCCGGAGCACACAGCGATCCAGCGCCAGCTTCGAGCTGAGCGAAGATCTCACCCGCATCCTGATTGACCAGCAGCTTCGCGATGCGGGATGGGAAGCCGACTCGCTGGAGCTCACCTACGCGAAGGGCGCCCGTCCGGAGAAGGGCCGCAACTTGGCCATTGCGGAATGGCCAACCTCTGTATCTCATGCCAATGCAGACTATGTGCTCTTCATCGGTCTGACGCCGGTTGCCATCGTTGAGGCCAAGCGCAAAGGGGTCAATGTCGCCGATCGCATTCCTCAGGCCGAGCGCTATGCGCGCGACCTGACCGCTGAGGGTGGCGTCGAAATGGCGTGGGCCGGTGCAGGCTTGCATGCTGGCTGGGAGGACGGCCAGGGTGGAACGTTCCAGGTGCCTTTGGCATTCGCCTGCAATGGACGTCCATTCGTCAAGCAACTTGCCGAGCAGTCGGGCGTCTGGTTCCGCGATCTCCGCTCGCCCTCCAATCTGCGGCGGTCGCTGCACGGTTTCCATACACCAGCGGATATTCTTGACCAGCTCAAGCGTGACCGTGCCAAGGCAGAGGCAGAACTCGAACAAGAGGGCATGAGCTACCTTCGCCTGCGCGACTACCAGCTGCATGCGATCCGTGCCGTGGAGGAGGCCCTCGCTACAGGTGAGCGCAACTGTCTGTTGGCTATGGCCACCGGCACCGGCAAGACACGCACCATGATCGGATTGATCTACCGGTTGCTCAAGAGCGAGCGATTCAATCGCATCCTGTTCCTGGTGGATCGCTCAGCACTAGGCACACAAGCCAGTGAAGCAATGGCCGAGATGACGCTGGAACAGAATCAGACACTGGCCCAGATCTACAACCTCGACGGGTTGGACGACACGCGGACTGCCAACGAAACCCGAGTTCAGGTCGCAACCGTACAGGCAATGGTAAGGCGCATCTTCCAGTCGGACACGCCGCCAGCAATCGGAACGTTCGATTGCATCGTGGTCGACGAGGCCCACCGCGGCTACACCCTCGACCAGGACATGACCGAGGGTGAGCTGGCCGTGCGCGATCATGCGCAGTATCTGTCGCAGTATCGCCGGGTTCTGGACTACTTTGATGCCTGCCGAATTGGTCTGACAGCGACCCCGGCCAAGCACACAACCGAAATTTTCGGAAAGCCCATCTACACCTACAGTTATCGGGAAGCTGTAGCTGACGATTGGCTGATCGACCACGAGCCTCCAATCCGTTTCGAAACACTGCTCAGCCGCAACGGCATCCATTTCGACAGTGGAGATCAGGTCAGTGTGGTCAACATTCACACGGGCGAAGTGGATACCGCGGAGCTGGAGGACGAGCTCGATTTCAATATCGAGTCGTTCAACCGTCGTGTCATTACACCCAATTTTGATCGGGTCGTCTGTGAGCAGCTTGCCAAGGAACTGGATCCTGATGGCGAGGAGAAGACGCTGATCTTCTGTGTCAGCAAGAAGCACGCAGAGCACGTCAAGAACCGGCTGGATGAAGCACTGAAGGCCATGCATGGCGATCAGTACAATCAGGCGAGCGTCGCGGTCATTGTCGGGGATAGCGACAAGGTCGACCAGCTCATTCGTTGCTTCAAGAATGAGCGCTATCCCAATATCGCAATTACCGTTGATTTGCTTACCACCGGCATCGACGTGCCCACCATCAGCAATCTGGTCTTCATGCGTCGGGTCCGCTCGCGCATCCTCTATGAACAGATGAAGGGGCGCGCGACCCGTCGCTGTGATGAAATCGGCAAGACCGTATTCCGCATCTTCGATCCGGTGGATCTGTATGCCGCCCTTGAAGAGGTGGACACCATGAAACCGCTCGTGAAGGACGCGAACGTCAGTATCGAGCAACTGATTGGTGAGCTCGGCCATGAAGCGAGCTTCAGTGCACCCGGCAATGATGGCGGAAGTCACGCGGATGATGCGCTGGCCCAGCTGAGCCAGCGCATCATGCGCGTGCTGCGCCAGGCCGAGCACAAGGCTGAGCGCAGGAAGGACGTACGCGACAAGCTCGATGCGCTGGAGGCCGAATGGGGGGTGCCGCCTGCACAACTGCACAAGCACCTACATGGACTGGGCGCACGCGAGGCGGCTGCGTTCCTGAAGCGTCATTCCAACTTGCCGCAACAACTGCAGGAAGTGAACCAACTGTTGGGAACCGAGCGTTACCCCATCATTGCCGAGCATCAAGACGAACTGCTCTCACGCGAGCAGAGCTATGGCGTGAATGAAGCTCCGGAGGACTATCTGGACAGCTTCAACGCGTTCATTCGGGATCAGATCAACCAATCCGCGGCCTTGAGTGTCATCGTCAACCGGCCGCGAGACCTGACCCGGGCACAGCTGAAGGAGGTTCGCTTGCTGCTGGACCAGAATGGCTACAGCGAGGCCCACCTGCGGGGCGCCTGGCGTGACAGCACCCAGCAAGAGGTCGCGGCCAGCATCATCGGCCACATCCGGCGCGCGGCATTGGGGGAGGCGCTTGTACCCTTTGAGCAGCGCGTGGAGCGGGCAATGCGGAGCATTTACGCCCAGCGGGCGTGGACTCCGGTGCAGCGAAAATGGCTGGGCCGTTTGGCCCAGCAGTTGGTGCATGAAGTCGTCATGGACCGTGAAGACGTTCAACGGGTCTTCATCGGGGATGGCGGCGCGCCGCAGCTTGATCGCCTGCTGGAAGGCAGGCTGGACCATGTGCTCGACACCTTGGGCGAAACAGTCTGGGAACAGGCAGGTTGAACATAGCGGATGAGCCGAATAGGATGCATAATCGGCTCAAATAACGAGCCGAATAGCCCCCTTGCTCGGCTCACTGTTCTGGAAACCCGCCCATGAGCTCCCCGCACTGGATCTGGCAGCATCCCGAGTGGCCGCATTTTCACTGGAAAGCGGACGAGCTTGCTGTGGACCTTCGCGAGTGCCAGCAAGCCTATGGCCAAGTGCTGGGCATGGCGGGAGCCGTTGGGGGTGACACACAATGCGAGCAGGCGCTGAATGCCCTCCTCTCCAGTATTGTCACCTCTTCAGAGATCGAGGGCGAGCATCTGGATGTCGGCTCGGTCCGGTCATCGCTGGCGCGTCACCTGGGCATGGTGGATGCCACACCACGCCGCACCACTGCCCGAAGCGAGGGACTGGCCGAGCTGATGCTGGACGCCACGGGCCACGCGCAAGAGCCCTTGGATCTTCCGCGCTTGATGCGTTGGCATCACTGGTTGTTTCCCGACGAGGAAGACACCCTGCTCGCCAACCGCATCCGGATAGGGCAGCTTCGCGGCGAGGCTCCCATGCAGGTGGTCTCCGGCAGGATCGATCGACCACGCGTGCACTTCGAGGCCCCGCCCCGCCAGGGCCTGGAGTCGCAGCTGGATGCGTTCCTCGACTGGTTCAACAGCTCCCGCCGGGACGCAACACTCGACCCGCTGCTGCGCGCCGGTATTGCCCACCTCTGGTTCGTTACCCTGCACCCGTTCGACGACGGAAACGGCAGGTTGACCCGGGCCCTGACCGATCTTGCGCTGGCCCAATCGCAACCGCAGGCAATCCGTTTTCATGCGCTCTCGGCCGCCATCCTGGCCGACCGCAACGGCTACTACCGCAGCCTGGAGACGACCCAGAAGGGTGGATTGGACATCACAGCGTGGCTGCACTGGTTCCTGGAGACTCTCCATACCAGTCTGACCCAGGCGGTGCAGCGCATCGACAAGGTTCTGACCAAGACACGCTACTGGCAGGCGCACCGGGAGCAGCCGCTGTCCGCCGAACAGACCAAGGTACTGAATCGTCTGCTGGATGGCGGAGAGCGAGGTTTCGCACTGGGCATCAGTGCCAGCCAGTACCAGACCGTGGCCAAGGTCTCCAAGGCGACCGCCACGCGCCACTTGGCCGATCTGCTGGAAAAGGGCTGCCTGCGCCGCCTGCCCGGCGGAGGCCGCAGCACCCGCTACGAAATCAATTGGCCGGCATCGGACGCGTCCCTGCCTGCCTTTACTGCATCTACGGAAGACAGCACCCATGAACCATAACGATATCGTCCAGAAACTCTGGAACCTCTGCGACGTCCTGCGCGACGATGGCATCAACTACAGTGACTACGTCACCGAACTGGTGTTGCTGCTGTTCCTGAAAATGGAATACGAGCAGGTGCAGAACAACGAAGCGTTCGAACACAAGCTTCCCGCAGGCTGCCGGTGGCCCGACCTGACAGCCCTGTCAGGTACCAAGCTACTGACCGGCTACAAGCGCATGCTGCTCGATCTTAGCCAGAGCGATGATCTGATGATCGCGGCCATCTACGCCGATGCGCAGACCAGCCTGAAGGAGCCGCGGCATCTGGAGACGCTGATCAAGGCCCTGAACGGCTTGGATTGGTTCAGCGCGCGCGAGGATGGCCTTGGCGACCTGTACGAAGGTCTCCTGCAGAAGAACGCGAATGAAACCAAGTCTGGCGCGGGACAGTACTTTACCCCGCGCGCGTTGATCGACTCGATCATTCGCTGCCTGAGGCCACAGCCGGGTGAGACCATTCAAGACCCTGCGGCAGGTACCGCTGGCTTCCTGATTGCCGCAGATGGGTACATCAAATCGCAGACCGATGATCTGTACACCCTGACGGACAAGGAGCGCCGCTTCCAGCGCCGCAAGGCCTTTGTCGGCATGGAGCTCGTTCCGGGTACCCGTCGCCTGGCATTGATGAACTGCCTGCTGCATGGCATGGATGGCGAGGGCGAAGGCGTGGTGCAGCTGGGCAACAGCCTGGGCAATGCAGGCGCAGGACTGGCCAAGGCGGACGTCATCCTTTCCAATCCGCCGTTCGGTACGGCCAAGGGCGGCGGCGGCCCCACCCGTGATGACCTGACCTATCGCACCAGCAACAAGCAGTTGGCCTTCCTGCAGCACATCTATCGCGGGCTCAAGCCCGGCGGGCGTGCGGCGGTAGTACTGCCGGACAATGTGCTGTTTGAATCGGGCGTCGGAACCGAGATCCGCCGCGACCTGATGGAAAAGTGCAATCTGCATACGTTACTGCGCCTGCCCACCGGAATTTTCTACGCGCAGGGTGTGAAGACCAATGTGCTGTTCTTCCAGAAGGGCACGGCAGAGAATCCGCGCCAGGAAACGGGGTGCACCACGGCCACCTGGGTGTATGACTTGCGCAGCAACATGCCCAGCTTTGGCAAGCGGACACCGTTTGGTCCCGTGCACTTGAAGCCGTTTGAAGAGGCTTACGGAGTAGACGCAAATGGGCGCAGCCCGCGAGTGGATGAGGGCGAGGAAGGCCGGTTCCGCTGCTTCACGCGCGATCAGATCAAGGAACGCGGTGATTCGCTGGATATCACGTGGCTGAAGGATGCTGACAGCGTGGATGCGGGCAATCTGCCTGCGCCGGAAGTGCTGGCGGCTGAGGCGATGGCGGAGCTGTCGGAGGCGCTGAGGGAACTGGATGCGTTGATGCAGGCGCTGGGTGCTGGAGATGAAGCGTTGGAGCAGAAGCGGTTGTTGGCTGACGTAATGGGGATGCAGATCTCCGGCAATGGGGTGGACTGTGAGTGAGTTGCCTGAAGGCTGGGCCAGCTGCCAGCTCGGAGATCTCCTCTGCCACATCCAAGCCGGGAAGAGCGTGAAGTGCGACGAACGCCCCCCTGAAGGCAACGAGCCTGGGTTGGTCAAGATCAGTGCCGTAACGTGGGGCGAGTTCGACGAGATCGAGAGCAAAACCCTACTGACCGCAGAGGGTCTCGACGAACGCAACAGGATCCGGCCTGGCGATCTGCTGATCTCTCGAGCGAACACCCTGGAGCTCGTTGGTGCGCCGGTAATTGTGCAGAAAATTTCTAAGCACCTGTACTTGAGTGACAAGGTTCTGCGCCTGGAGCTGCCTGAGTCGCTGCGCGAGTGGGCACTCATCTGCCTCAGATCAGAATCGGGCAGAGCCCAGATCGAATCGTTGGCTACTGGCAATCAGCTCTCTATGCGAAACATCTCGCAGGACGCCCTACGTGCAATTGAAATGCCGTTGCCTCCGGAAGCAGAGCAGAAGCGCATCGCGCAGAAGCTGGATGCGTTGCTGACACAAGCCGACTCATTGAGGGAACGGGTTAGCACCATTCTTCCGCTAATTAAGCGCTTCCGCCATGCAGTTCTAGTTACCGCCGCAAGTGGCCGGCTGACGCAGGACTGGCGCGATTCCAATGGCGCTCAAGGCAATGAATCGGCCGGCGAATACCTCAGACGCATACTTGAATCAAGACGCGAAGAACCAAGGGCTCGTTTCAAGCCCCCGGTTATGCCAGACACTGAAACAAGGAACATTGATGTTCCAGATTCCTGGATCGTTACCAGCGTTTCCAGCGTCGCCGAATGCTTGGATAGCATGCGCGTCCCCGTTAAAAAAGAGCTCCGTATGGCAACTGTCGGTACGTATCCATACTTTGGCGCTAATGGTGAAGTTGACCGCGTGGATGAGTTCATCTTTGACGATGACCTTGTTCTGGTGACGGAAGATGAAACGTTCTACGGTCGAGTGAAGCCAATTGCCTATATGCACTCAGGGAAGTGCTGGGTCAACAATCACGTCCATGCGCTCCGAGCACATGACAGGATTGGGCAGTCCTACCTCTGCTACACATTGATGCACTACGACGTCACGCCGTGGCTGACCGGAACCACAGGAAGAGCAAAGCTAACTCAGGCTGCACTGATGGCACTTCCTATCGGCATGCCACCACCAGCGGAGCAGGCAGAGATTGTGCGCCGTGTCGAACAACTCTTCGCCATAGCTGACCAGCTGGAAACTAAGGTCGTAACGGCCAGAATGCGCATCGATACCCTGACCCAACGCATCCTCGCTAAAGCCTTCCGTGGCGAACTGGTCCCCCAAGATCCCAACGACGAGCCGGCCAGCGTATTGCTCGAGCGCATCCGCGTCCAGCGTGCTGCTGCACCTAAACCCAAGCGTGGTCGCAAGGCTGCATCCAACTAATCATCGACCTCGAAAGGAATCACCCGTATGACTACCTTCGACAGTACCAAGCTGCCACTGAAAGATCTCCTCAAGGACATCGTTGACGGCAAGATCCAGCTGCCGGACTTCCAGCGAGGCTGGGTCTGGGACGATGAGCACGTGCGCAGCCTGCTGGTCAGCCTTGGCCGTTCATTCCCGGTGGGCGCGGTAATGCTGCTGGAGACAGGTGGCGCGGTGCGCTTCCAGGTGCGCCCTGTTGAGAATGTCCCGCATGAGGGCCTGCTGCCTCCGGAGAAGCTGATCCTGGACGGACAGCAACGTCTGACCACGCTCACTCAGGTTCTCAAGCTGTCCGGGCCGGTCAAGACCACGACGGACAAAGGCAGGCCGGTTGATCGCCACTACTACATCCATATCCCCACTGCATTGGCCGGGCCGGACCGCCTGGACGAGGCGATCATTGCCACCGACGGCACGCGTCAACAACGCAGTGACTTCGGCCGCAGGCTGGACCGGGATCTTTCCACACGCGAACTGGAGTGCCAGCAGGAATACTTCCCGTGCTCTGAAATTCTGGAAGGCATGGGCTGGCTGCAGGATCTCTATCAATACAACGCCGCTGCGGTCCCGCAATTTTTCGAATTCAAGAAGCAGGTTCTCGATGCCTACAACGAGTATCAGATTCCACTCATCGTGCTGAAGAAGGAAACCAGCAAGGAAGCTGTGTGTCTGGTCTTCGAAAAGGTCAACACCGGCGGCGTTCCGCTGTCGGTATTCGAGCTGGTCACCGCTACCTATGCCGCCGATGGCTACAACCTGCGCGACGATTGGTATGGCAGCCAGCAACGCGGCGTTATTTCGCGGCAGAAGCGGCTGGCCAGGGAGCCGCTTCTGAAGAGCGTGGAGAACACCGATTTCCTGCAGGCCGTGACCATGCTGCATACGCTGGAGAAGCGACGCGCCGATCTGGCCGCCGGAAAGAGCGGCAATCAGGTGACACCTGTGAGCGCCAAACGAGCCTCGGTGCTGGAGCTTCCACTGGAAGCCTATCAGCGCTGGGCAGACGTGGTGGAACAGGGCTTCATCCGTGCCGCCAAGTTCCTGCGCCATGAGTGCTTCATCTCTCCACGCGACCTGCCCTACCGCACTCAGTTGGCACCGCTGGCTGCAGTGCTGGCATTGATTGGTGCCGATGAGCGGTGGCGCGAACCGCAGGTCCACCAGAAGCTAGCCCAGTGGTACTGGTGCGGCGTGCTCGGTGAACTGTATGGCGGCGCGGTGGAAACGCGCATGGCCAATGATGTGGAGGAGTTGTTGGGCTGGATTGAGCAGGACGCCCTGCAGCCGCGAACGATCTCTGACGCTGCTTTCCAGATCGATCGCCTGGCTTCGCTTTCCTCACGATTGAGTGCCGCCTACAAGGGTATCAACGTGCTGGTGCTACGCGAGGGTGCGCAGGATCTGTACTGGAAGGGGCGAATCCGCGACCTTGAAGCCGACGAGATCGCGCTCGACATTCATCACATCTTCCCGCGTGACTGGTGCGAGAAACAGGACATTCCGCGCCGTCGCTACGATTCGATCATCAACAAGACGCCGATCTCCTATAGGGCGAATCGCATGATTGGTGGCTCAGCACCGTCCCACTATCTGTCTGCGCTGCAGTCACACAAGCAGGTGCAACTTGACGACGTTGGCATGGATGCTCTGCTGGCGAGTCATCGCATTCCCGCGGAGGCCCTGCGCGCAGATGACTTTGAAGGGCTTTGGAACCAACGCCAGCTGGCTCTGTTGGCTCTGATTGAAGGTGCCATGGGCAAGAGGGCCACTGCACAGTTCGAGGCTGAAGCCCTGGTGTGATCGCAATTGGGTGTGCCAACCAAGGTTGGCACCTACCGGGTAGTGCCGGCCGCTGGCCGGCAACCCCATGCCCCCCGCCAGCGTTACCGCAGCAGGAACCGCAACAAACCCGCAATCTTCGAATACGGCGGCCGCAGCCGGTCGCTGGCCGCCCAGCGCGACTGCCACAGCACCGGCAGCCGCTTGCTCATCGCATCGAACCCGGCCCGGCCGTGGTACGCGCCCATGCCGCTAGCCCCTACCCCGCCAAACGGCAGGCCATCGGCGGCGAAGTGCAGCAGCGTGTCGTTGACCGTCACCCCGCCGGCCACCACCTGGCCGAGGATGCGCTCCACCGTGGCCGTGTCATGGCTGAAGGGATACAGCGCCAGCGGCCGGTCACGGGACAGCATGTCGGCCAGCGCCGCCTCCAGGTCCGGGTAGGCCCGCACGGGCAGGATCGGCCCGAAGATCTCCTCGCGCATCAGGTCCAGGTCGTCCGGCGGGTCCAGCACCACGGTCGGTACCAGCAGGCGCTCGCGGTCGGCGCGCGCGTCGTCCACCTGCGCCAGCGGAATCACCGGCACCCCGCGCTGCCGCGCCTGTCCCAGGTAGCCCTGCAGGCGCCGGTACTGGCCTTCATTGATGATGCGGGTGTAGTCGTCGGCATCGCTGAAGTCGCCATAGCGCTCGCGCACCTGCTGCTGCAGCGCCTGCACGAACTCGCGCTGGCGCGCGGTATCGATCAGCACATAATCCGGCGCGATGCAGGTCTGGCCCGCGTTGAACCACTTGCCGGTGGCCAGCCGTGCGGCGGCTTTGTCCAGCGGGAAATCACGGCAGACGATGGCCGGCGACTTGCCGCCCAGTTCCAGCGTGACCGGTACCAGATGCTCAGCCGCGGCGGCCATCACCTTGCGGCCGACCGCCGTCGAGCCGGTGAACAGCAGATGGTCCAGCGGCAGCGAAGACACCGCAGCCGCCACGTCCGCCCCACCCTGCACCACTGCCACCCGATCGGGCGGGAACACGCTGGCCAGCAGATCGGCCAGGAACGCGCTGGTGCGCGGAGTGTGTTCCGAAGGCTTCAGCAATACGTGGTTGCCGGCGGCGATGGCGGTGGCCAAAGGCACCAATGCCAGCGTGACCGGGTAGTTCCAGGGCGAGATCACCCCGACCACGCCCAGCGGCGTCGGCCGCAGCTGCGCGCGCGCCGGCCACAGCTTCCATCCCGCCGATGCCCGCTGCGGCTTCGACCAGCGCCGCAGGTGGCGACGCAGGTGGTCGATGGCCGACAGCACGCTCATGCCATCGGCCAGTTTCGATTCAACGTGGGCACGGTGGCCGAAGTCCTCGGCGATGGCCTGGGCCATCTCGTCCAGGCGCGGCTTCAGCGCCTCGCGCAGGCGGCGCAGGTCAGCTTCGCGCTGGTCCAGCGACGGGCGCTGCGACTGCCAGGCGCTGCGCAGGGTGTGCAGGAGGGCGGGCAGGTCGGCGGGGACGGTGGTGGTCATGGGCCGATTGTAGGGTCGAGCCATGCTTGGCTCGCATGCCAACCTTCACGCCGTGGCACGGGCTCTCATTGGGATACCTCCCAACCGCCTTGCATGCGTTCACCCTCGCATGCAAACCCGTCCATCACCACGTCTTCTGCTGGTCGGTTCGATCTGCCGGGCATGACTGTGGCTCTGGCAACTCAAGCGGAATCTTGATCGGGTACTCGGGGCTGCCGTAGGCGTAACAGGAAGTGGTGACCTGAATCTCATCGCAGGGCAGGAAATGTACAGTGATGCCGCAGACATTCTGGTTGGTGTAATCCGGGACGGCGACGATTTTGCTGTGGTAACGCTTTTGTGCCTCGATTTGTTGCAGCCAGGCGTCGTACTTCGCCTCATCAGCAAATCCAGGAAATCCATTTGAGCCTCCTACCCCCGTTTCCCAATCGACCCGTACCATCGTTCCTGGTTGCCATTGATCTGGGGCCATGTAGCAGCACCCTCCACCGCCACCTTGATACGGACCAATAATGTCAATCGCCGAACGGCCATCGACACTGAACCGGTTGATCGCCCAATGGGTGTGGTTGACGCCATAGATCGCGCTGGCTTCCACAGCGTAGGCAGACAAGAGCAGAGGTGGGCCAGCAAGAAATGCCAGCGCCACCCGCTTCAAAACAAACATCATTGAAACTCCATAATGTATAGCCCTCACTTCTTGTCCGAGGGCACCAAGGCCCTACTCAGGCGCAAACTCCCGCCTCCAGTCACGCAGCATCTTGACCTCCCGCGCGATCACTGCTGATTCTGCTGCGGGCGAATCGGAGAACAGTTCACCCGAAACTGGAGTTCTTCTCAGGGGGGCTTTTGGATCACCTACGAAGAAGTGGGGTGTAAAGCAGTAAGGCTCATCGCCCGATTCCGTGGGCTGCTTCACCAACGTCGCGAACACGGCATTCGTCGGCACGCTCGGTCTGGCGGCTGAACACCACGGATGCGACGAGACGATGTCCTGAATCCGCGCACCAGCCCGACGTAACTCCGTGGGACTGAAAACCTTGCCGAGAGAGACTCGATGTACCCGATAGGTGTCGACTTCCGGTTGCGCCTCAACAAGCCATCCTGAGTTGTCATGCGATGTGCAACTGCAATCGCAGGTCACCAGCGTTGCGTTTGGTACGGCTTTGTTCCAGGACAGCCAGACCTTCTCTGTCTTGCAAAGTTGTTTGATCACGGGCGATCTTTCCTCGACTCGCAGGCTTCCCTGCGGTGTCGCACCGCCGGCGGCTACATGCGTTTCTGCGCCGGCCGCTGGCGCTGAGACAGTGATGATCGCTGCCAGAAGTACGCTGCGCATTCCCCGATCCGATTCGATGAATCACACATGCTATGGAGCGTACTGGCGAACAAAGGGAGTTCGGGCCATTTGCGTCAGAAGTTGGCAGTTCTTGCTAGAAGTCCCCGTCTTCCGTGTGGCTGGATACGTCATCCCGCACCGGTACGATCAAATACTGGGCTGATATGTAGATTCGTACTTGTTTCATTGCCGCACGACGTCAGCGCGCTGAAGGTATTATCCCACCTCCAATAACATGCGTAGATGCGACGCGTATTTGCATTTCTGACCGGATGTCTTCTCATGGCCGGAGCTTCCGATGCCAGCGAGCAGTCCATTGATGTCGCGGCAGTCGGCCTGAACGCCGAGCGCGAACACATCCCATCGGTGGGCGACAGCCTGGCTGTCGTCGTCGGCGAGCTCGAGGGCGATGCCACACCTGGTGCCAGTATTGGCAAGGTGCTCGAGATACTTGCAGAGAGACTTGAACGTACGACCTGCCATGTCCAGCCCACGGACAATGACAGCTCACGTTCGTCCGGCGTGACCTGCGGCGGACCCGATGTAGACAGCCTCTTCCCGGACTACACCGCCTTGCGGCAGGCGAGCACACCGGCGGAGCGTGATCGGTACGGCCGTCGCTTCCTGGACGCCTATGCGACGTTGCTCAGGGATGCTCCGGATGTCGCCCTCACGCGACCAAGCGAGGATGAGGCGGCAGATGGGCTGTTACATGTACTCTTCCCGTTCAAGGCCTGGGACGAGAAGCTGAACATTCCACGCCATGACGTGTACTTCCCGTTTGTTCCTGTGTGCAACCTCGTTGTCGCTCGCGCTGCGCGCTGCCCGGGAGCCGACCAGCTGCGCAGGGAAATTGGTCGGGCAGGCGATGAGAGTGAACAGCGCTTGTTGTGCATCAAGGAGTTCTCGACGCGGCAGCTGGCGGATGAAGGTGAATGCCCGGAAGCCACCACCACCAGCCCCTGATGCCCATCACATGCTCCCGCCTGAAATTGACGGTTTCCTGGAGAATGAATTTGTTGAGCTTGATCTTCACTGTGCTCGCAGCAGCGGCTTCAACAGAGGATGCGAAGTCTGGCAGCGGGAGATGGGTGCACGCTCGCAGCAACATCACCTTGCGATACGACGGCGAGGAGAATGGACGCTACCGGAACCTGTCGGTGATGAAACAGGGCAAGCTGGTGCGCCGCATAGCGTCGCGCAAACGCTCGTACTCTCTATTCGAGTACGACACCGACCCGGCGACGTCCCCTGACGGTCGGTATGTGCTTGTCACTGACGTGGAATCCGGTGAGGTTGGCATGCCGGATGGACGCCGTTCTCTGCATGAAAGGCAGTACTGCGGTTTCATCGACACACGAAGCGGTTGCCTGCTTGCGCGTCAGACCGGGCAATTCTGTGGAGGGCAATTCAATGACGCTGGCGCCTGGGTATCTCCCGCCCTTCCTGACCTGCACCCCTCTGAGGTGCGTCCCACTGCGGAGGACTATGCCACAGCCCGCCTGAGTCCCTCGGATGCACCCGATGGTTCCCTCGACAATCTGCTTCGCTGCGACCCACCAGGCCCAGGCAACAGGGACCACTACGGGAAGATGATCGATGCGGGGATCTTTGACGTCACTCCCTCGCAGAGAAGGGCACTGTACGGCGGGTAGAGCTGACTGTTGATCGACCGCACAAGGCTGCAGCGTGTACTGCATACCGCGAGGGGTCAGAGCCCATTCGCGCGCGAATGGGATCCGACCCCGGTCGCCACCCCACAAACAAAAAGGCCGCGGTCTGCACCGCGGCCTTTCCTTCACTGCATGGAACCCACCGGTTACTTGGTGATATCCACGTTCTTGGTTTCGCGCAGGAACAGGCCGCCGATCACCACCGACATCAGTGCGATCGCGATCGGGTACCACAGGCCGTAGTACAGGTTGCCGGTACCGGCCACCAGCGCGAACGAGATCGCCGGCAGGAAGCCACCGAACCAGCCGTTGCCGATGTGGTACGGCAGCGACATCGAGGTGTAGCGGATGCGGGTCGGGAACAGTTCGACCAGGTAGGCGGCGATCGGGCCGTAGACCATGGTCACGTACAGCACCAGCAGCCACAGCATGAAGATGGTGCCGGCGATGTTGATGCGGGCGCCATCGGCCTTGGCCGGGTAGCCGGCGGTGGTCAGGGCGGTCTTCAGTTCCGCACCGAACGCATCGGCCTTGGCCTTGCCTTCTTCCTTGGTCAGGCCGGCGGCCTCATACGAGGTGACGCTGGCGCTGCCCACGTTCACCATCGCCAGCGAACCGGCGGCGGCGGGCTGCACGTCGTACGGCACACCGGCCTTGGTCAGCGCGGCGGTGGCCACGTCGCAGGAGCTGGTGAACTTGCGCAGGCCCACCGGATCGAACTGGAACGAGCAGGTAGCCGGATCGGCCACGACCAGGGCCGGCGAGCTGCTGCGGGCTTCTTCGATGGCCGGGTTGGCGAAGTGGGTCAGGCCCTTGAAGATCGGGATGTAGGTGATGGCCGCCAGCAGGCAGCCGGCCAGGATGATCTTCTTGCGACCGATGCGGTCGGACAGCCAGCCGAAGAAGATGAAGAACGGCGTGCCCAGTGCCAGCGCAGCGGCGATCAGCAGGTAGGAGGTGGTGGCATCGACCTTCAGCATGCTGCTGAGGAAGAACAGCGCGTAGAACTGGCCGCCGTACCAGACCACCGCCTGGCCAGCCGCCGCACCGAGCAGGACCAGCAGCATCAGCTTCAGGTTGCCCCCCTTCAGGCTGTCGCGGAACGGGGTCTTGGAGCCCTTGCCTTCAGCCTTCATCTGCTGGAACAGCGGCGATTCGCTCAGCTGCAGGCGGATCCATACCGAAATGCCCAGCAGCAGGATCGAGACCAGGAACGGGATGCGCCAGCCCCAGGCTTCGAAGGCCTCGTTGCCCAGCGTCATGCGGCAGGCCAGGATGATCAGTAGCGACAGGAACAGGCCGAGCGTGGCGGTGCACTGGATGAAGCTGGTGTACAGGCCGCGCTTGTCGTCCGGCGCGTGCTCGGCCACGTAGGTGGCGGCACCGCCGTACTCGCCGCCCATCGCCAGGCCCTGGGCCAGGCGCAGGATGATCAGGATCACCGGTGCGGCGAAACCGATCGAGGCGTAGTTGGGCAGCACGCCGACCAGGAAGGTCGAGATGCCCATGATCAGGATGGTGACCAGGAAGGTGTACTTGCGGCCGATGCGGTCGCCGAGGCTGCCGAAGAAGGCCGCGCCGAACGGACGCACGAAGAAGCCGGCAGCGAACGCCAGCAGGGCGAAGATCATGCCCGTGGTTTCATTGACGCCACTGAAGAACTGCTTGGCGATGATGGCCGCGAGCGAGCCGTACAGGAAGAAGTCATACCACTCGAAGACCGTGCCGAGGCTCGAGGCGAAGATGACTTTCTTGTGGCCCTTGGTCAGGGTGCCCGCCGCATGGTGCGGGCCTGGTGCAGTGCTGGACATAAGACGCTTCCCCTCCGAAGCAATCGTTGTGGGTGGGTGCCGACCGTTGGCCGGCACTCAATTCGGTAGGTGCCAACCTTGGTCGGCGCCCCATCTCGGTAGGTGCCGACCTTGGCCGGCACCCCATCTCGGTAGGTGCCGGCCGCTGGCCGGCACGCTCTTAGAAGCTGTACTTCGTGGTGAACTGCAACCGGGTGATGTCACCCTTGTTGCCGTTCTCCACTTCGCGGCGGCCGTACATCAGCTCGGCGCCGATATCGACCTTGGGCAGCGGCGAATAGAAGATGTTGCCGCGGATGCTCTGCACGCTCTTGGTCACCAGCGGGCCGAGGATGCTGTCGTTGTCGTAGTCGCTGCGCGCGTAGATCAGGTTGGTGCGCAGCTTCGGCGAGAACGCATGCCGCCAGCCCACGTAGCCGGCCAGCACGCCGGTCGGGTTGAGCTCGTCGCGGGCCACGTCGTAGGCGCTGTCGGCGGTGATGCCCAGGCCGATGTAGCGGGCGATGCCTTCGCCGCCGGTCAGCTGGTAGTGCAGCGAATCGCTGTCACCCATCACCCACTTGCCGCCCAGGGTCAGGCCGCCAGCCACCTTGTCGGCCTTCGCGCCGGTGGCCTGGTTGTCCACCTTCAACTGGCGGACGATGCCACCGACACCAAAGGTGCCCCAGTCGCCCTTCCAGCCATAACGCATGGTCAGGTCGGGCAGGCTGCCACGGTCGGAGTTGGCGCTGGCGTTGGTCCAGGCCCCGGTGACCGGGTTGCGGGTACCGGTGAGGGTGGTGGTTTCCGGGTTTTCCAGTGCGACGCTGAAGCCGCCCTGGGTGTAGCGCACCTGGGCCTGGCGCACGAAGATCACGCCGTCGGTGGGGCCGACGAAGTCGACCGCCTCCGGCAGCGCGGCCGCGTCCATGAAGTTGGACCAGGTCTGGCCGGCCATCCAGTTGTTCCAGTACATGTAGGCGTGGCGCAGGGTTACGCCATAGGTATTGGTGGCGGTCTGGTTGCCCAGCGAGTTGCCGAAGAAGTCCATCTCGAAGAACGCACCGGCCTTGTTGCCCGATTCGCTCACGTTGTCGATGCCCAGGTTGAAGCGCGAGAACTTGGCGTGGGCGTTGAAGTCGGTGCCCGAACGCTTGCCGCTGCCGCCGGCGCCTTCCACCGGGGTCTGGCCCGGCAGGTACAGCGAACGGCCGGTGGCGTCGTCGGCCAGCTGGCCATCGCTGGTCTGGGTGGCCAGGAAGTCGGCCTTGATGAAGCCACCGATCTTGACCGTGGTGCCGGGCGCGGCGCCCGGAGTGATGGTGGTGACCTGGATCGGCTGCTTGCCCGCCGGCACCGAGGCGACCGGCTTCTGCCCGGCCTGCACCGTGCGCACTTCGGTCACCGCCTGCTGGGTCTGGCTGATCTGGGTCTGTTGTTGTTGCTGCGAAGACAGCAGCAGCTGGACCTGGCGTTCCAGTTCGGCAACGCGTGCTTCCAGTGCCTTCTCTTTGGCGGTCTCTGCGAACGCCATGCCCGGTGCGACCAGGGCGACCAACAGGCAGGCCGCCAAAGGTGTGCGCACGGCTTTCAACGTACGGTGGCTCATGTTGCCCTCTCTCCCAAGTGGCAAGGTGATGCCGCGCGTGGGGCACGGTCGAGCCGAGACTGCGGGGCGTTCGCGCACAGCGGCTATTGGCCATTGGTCGAACCCGGCCCTGCTGGGCGCTCACTTTCGACCATGGTCTAACCAGGGTGGTGACGCGGCCGGGGGTGGATGGGGCAAACTGAGGGGGATCGGTCGTTGCGATGCTGCGACCGCACATACAAAGTCAACGTGCAAGTGAGGGTGCCATGGCTGATATCTACCCCGTCGATCCGCAGTTCGCCGCCAAGGCACGCATCGACAAGACGTCGTACGAACAGCAGTACCAGGCGTCGGTGACCGACCCGGATGGTTTCTGGGGCAAGGCCGCCGAGCGCCTGCAATGGATGCGCAAGCCGACGAAGATCAAGAACGTCAGCTATGACCTGTCCGACTTCCACATCAAGTGGTTCGAAGATGGCGAGCTCAATGCCAGCGTGAACTGCCTGGATCGCCAGCTGGAAACGCGCGGCGACAAGACCGCCCTGCTGTTCGAGCCGGACGGCCCGGATGCACCGGCCCAGCATGTGACCTATCGCGAGCTGTACGAGCGCACCTGCCGCCTCGGCAACGCGCTGCGCAACCTCGGCGTCAAGAAGGGCGACCGGGTCACCATCTACCTGCCGATGATCGTCGACGCCGCGGTGGCCATGCTGGCCTGCGCGCGCATCGGTGCGATCCACTCGGTGGTGTTCGGTGGCTTCGCGCCGAACTCGATCGCCGACCGCGTCAGCGACTGCCAGAGCAAGCTGATCATCACCGCCGACGAGGGCCTGCGCGGTGGCCGCAGGATTCCGCTGAAGGCCAACGTTGATGCCGCGCTGAAGCTGCCGGGCACGAATACGGTTGAAACCGTGCTGGTGGTGCGCCACACCGGCGGCGCGGTGGACATGCAGGCCCCGCGCGACCGCTGGTTCCACGATGTGGTGGACAGCCAGCCGTCCACCTGCGAACCGGAACGCATGAACGCGGAAGACCCGCTGTTCATCCTCTACACCTCCGGTTCCACCGGCAAGCCCAAGGGCGTGCTGCACACCACCGGCGGTTACCTGCTGTACGCGGCCTACACCCATGAAGCGGTGTTCGACCTGCGCGAAGACGACGTCTACTGGTGCACCGCCGATGTCGGCTGGGTCACCGGCCACAGCTACATCGTGTACGGGCCGCTGGCCAACGGCGCGACCTCGCTGATGTTCGAAGGCGTGCCGAACTACCCGGATACCTCGCGTTTCTGGAACGTCATCGACAAGCACAAGGTGACCATCTTCTACACCGCCCCGACCGCCATCCGCGCGCTGATGCGCGAAGGCGAGGAGCCGGTGAAGAAGACGTCGCGCGCGTCGCTGCGCCTGCTCGGCAGCGTCGGCGAGCCGATCAATCCGGAAGCCTGGCGCTGGTACTACGAAGTGGTCGGCGACAGCCGCTGCCCGATCGTCGATACCTGGTGGCAGACCGAGACCGGCGGCATCCTGATCTCGCCGCTGGCCGGCGCGATGGACCTCAAGCCCGGTTCGGCCACCCTGCCCTTCTTCGGCGTGCAGCCGGCGCTGGTCAATGCCGATGGCGAGATCCAGGACGGCCCGACCGAGGGCAACCTGATCATCCGTGATTCCTGGCCGGGCCAGATGCGCACGGTGTACGGCGACCACCAGCGCTTCATCGATACCTATTTCCGCACCTACCCGGGCAGCTACTTCACCGGCGACGGTTGCCGCCGCGACGAGGACGGCTACTACTGGATCACCGGCCGCGTTGACGATGTGATCAACGTGTCCGGCCACCGCATCGGCACCGCCGAAGTGGAAAGCGCGCTGGTCTCGCACCCGAAGGTGGCCGAAGCGGCCGTGGTCGGATTCCCGCATGACGTGAAGGGCCAGGGCATCTACGCCTACGTCACCCTGGTGGCCGAAGAGGCACCGAGCGACGAGTTGCACAAGGAACTGGTTGCCTGGGTGCGCAAGGAAATCGGCCCGATCGCCACGCCGGACCACCTGCAGTGGGCGCCGGGCCTGCCGAAGACCCGCTCGGGCAAGATCATGCGCCGCATCCTGCGCAAGATTGCCGAGAACGCGCCGGACCAGCTTGGCGACACCTCGACCCTGGCCGATCCGTCGGTGGTGGCGTCGCTGGTGGACGAGCGCAAGGTGCGCTGACGTACGACCCGGGGTCGGATCCCCGGGGTCGGATCCCGTTCCGCCAGGAACGGGCTCTGACCCCGGAGGATCTGGCCCCATGCAGTTTCCCCCCACGGTTCCCCCCGACCATGACCACCCTCCTGATTGCCGATGACCACCCGCTGTTCCGCGAGGCCCTGCGCGGGGCCGTGCAGCGGGTCATCCCCGGCGTGCAGTTGTTCGAGGCCGACAGCGTGGAAGCGCTGTATGCACTGGCCGACCAGCACAATGACGCCGACCTGGTCCTGATGGATCTCAACATGCCCGGTGCGCAGGGTTTCAACGCGCTGGTGCACATGCGCTCGCTGCATCCGCACCTGCCGGTGGTGGTGGTGTCCGCGCGCGAAGAAGCCACGGTGATGCGCCGTGCCCTCGACCACGGCGCGCTCGGCTTCATTCCCAAGTCCGCCGACTCGGACACCATCGGCCACGCACTGGGCACCATCCTCGATGGCGAGACCTGGGCACCGCCGGAAGCGCACAACGTGCCACCCACCGGCAGCGAAGAACGCGAAGTCGGCCAGCGCCTGCGCGAGCTGACCCCGCAGCAGTTCCGCGTCTTGCAGATGCTCGGCGCTGGGCGCTTGAACAAGCAGATCGCCTACGACCTCAATGTCTCCGAAGCGACGATCAAGGCCCACGTCACCGCCATCCTGCGCAAGCTGGGCGTGACCAACCGCACCCAGGCCGTGCTGATGGCCGGCAAGCTGGCGATCGACGACGACGCCATCGTGCTGCCGCCGGAAGAAGATTGATCGTAACGGACTGCGGAGCCGAGCATGTGCTCGGCTCCGCAGCCTTCATGATGCCCCTGTAGAGCCGAGCCCATGCTCGGCTGCTCTTGGCCTCAATACCGATCACCCCCAAAGCCGCCATCGACTCCATACATAGGGGTATTCCCCGATGCGCGTGGCCAGCCCAGCACGCACTGGATTGGCTGCAATGTACATCGCCTGCGTGCGCAGGCACTCATCGCTGCGCAACGCATGGTCGTAGTACCCCGGCTGCCAGATCGGTGCGTTCGCATCAACGCGCCTGGCGATGGATCTTCCACCCCGGGACTTCAGGATCTGCATGCAGCCGGCCAGCGTTCCGGTACGCAACTCGACCAACCAATGCAGGTGGTCCGGCATGACCACCCAGGCGAGGGAGGAGGTCCGCCCCGTCCGCTCTACGGTGCGCAGCGCTTCGATCAGCAGATCGACATTGGCCTTGTCGTCGAACCAGGGACGGCGTGCGCGTGTCACAGCCGTGATCGCGTAGACATTGCCGGTCTGCGACCAGCGACCAAAGCGGAGTGCGGGACTGGCCATGCGAAGAGGCTATGGCACGCATGACAGTCTCTCCATCAGCGAAATGCCGTGCTGCATGTCGGCGAATGCTCCAATGTAGAGCCGAGCCCACGCTCGGCTGCCATGTGAAGCAGCCGAGCATGGGCTCGGCTCTACAGGGGCGGGCGTTACCCCACGCCGTGCAGGTGTTCGTACAGGATCGTTGCGCCGATGATCACCAGGATCACGCCACCGATGATCTCCGCACGCTTGCCGACCATGCTGCCCAGTACGCGGCCAAGCATGATGCCGACGGTGACCATGGTCAGCGTGCACAGGCCGATCACCGCAGCCATCACGCCGATATGTACATCCATGAAGGCCAGGCCGATGCCCACCGCCATCGCGTCGATGCTGGTGGCGAAACCGGTCAGCGCCAGCTTCCAGAAGCCGTGGTGTTGCGACGGATCTTCGTCGTCCTCAGCACTGTCGGGGCGCAGGCCGTTGTAGATCATGTGGATGCCCAGTGCGCCGAGCAGACCGAAGGCGATCCAGTGGTCGAAGGCTTCGACGTATTGCAGGGCAGCCCGACCGAGCAGCCAGCCGATGATGGGCGTGATCGCCTCGATGACGCCGAAGATGATGCCGGCACGCAATGCATCGCGGAACACCGGCTTGCGCATGGCCGCACCCTTGCCGATTGCAGCGGCGAAGGCATCGGTGGACATGGCAAAGCCGATCAGGAGGATCGAAATGGGGGACATGGGCGGTGGCTGAGGTCGGGCTAGGACGGACGCACGGCCTGCGCTCGCGCCCAACCTGACGTTGCGCGCGCGGGCCGCTGGTCTCGCCAACCATCATGGTTGTCCACGCCACGGCGCACTGGCCGAGTATGTTGACGTGGACGATTCCTGCGAAGGAATCCGGCTACTCCCCAAGGGGACGCGAAGCTTAGCATCGCGATCCGCACGTGGCGCATTTCCAGCGAAACGCGCAGGCAGGGCTGGTTTGTATAGCGATGGCTATATCGGCGCCGCTATGCGTTCGGGAGCCGAGCATGGGCTCGGCTCTACAATTGCCGATCAGGCATCGCTATTGCCGGCATCGCGCAGCGCGCCCAGGAAGGCGCGCAGCGAGGCCGGCTTGATCGGCTTGGTCAGCACGCGGTAGCCGCGTTCGCGTGCCATCCGCTTCAGTTCGTCGCGGCCATCGGCGGTCAACAACGCACCCGGCAGCGGGTAACCGGCGGCTTCACGCAGCGCCACCAGCGCATCCAGGCCGTCCATGCGGTCGTGCAGGTGGTAGTCCACCAGCATCACCTGCGGCCGCTCGGCCACTTTCTCCAGCGCCTGATCCACCGTCGATGCCGTAATCACCTGCACCTGCCAGCGACCGAGCAGCGCGCGCATGCCGTCGAGGATCTCTTCGTCGTTGTCGACGCACAGCACGCGCAGGCCGGCCAGCGAATCGCTGCGCAGCGGCGCGGCTGCGGCCTGTACCGGCGCGGCCAGTTCGGTATAGCCCGGCAGCGGCGCCACCCGCGGCAGGATGATCGAGAACATCGAGCCCTTGCCAACCCGGCTGCGCGCATTGAGGCGATGGTCAAGCAGGCGCGAGATGCGCTGGCAGATCGACAGGCCCAGGCCCAACCCCTGTTCGCCCCAATCGAACGGCTGCTGGTAGCGGTGGAACTCGTCGAAGATCTGCCGCATGTGGTGCTCGGGAATGCCCGGGCCGGTATCCCATACCTGCAGCTCCACTTCGTTGCCACGCTGGCGCACCGCCAGCACGATGCGGCCCTGACGGGTGTAGCGCAGCGCATTGGCCAGGAAGTTCTGCAGCACGCGGCGCAGCAGGCGGCGATCACTGCGCACCCAGGCCGGACGCGTGAACAGGTCCAGGCGCAGGCCACGGCCGGCGGCGACCGGCGTGTACTGCGCGGCCAGTTCGCGCATCAGCGCGCTCACGTCGAACTCGCCGATCACCGGGTGCAGGCCACCGGCATCCAGCCGCGACACGTCCAGCAGGCCATCAAGCAGCTCTTCGGCAGCACGCAGCGACGCATCCACGCGCTCGGCCAGGTGCTTCTGCTCGTCGCTCACATGGTCGCTGTCGCGCAGCGCCGAAGCAAACAGCCGTGCGGCGTTCAATGGCTGCAACACGTCATGGCTGATCGCCGCCAGGAAGCGGGTCTTCGACTGCTGCGCGACCTCGGCCTCGTGCGAGCGCTCGGCCACGCGCTGTTCCAGCGTCTCGTTGGCTTCCAGCAGGGCTTTTTCTGCGTGCTTGTAGTCGGTGATGTCGTTGTAGCTGGTCACGTAGCCGCCGCCGGGCAGCGCCTGCCCGCGCATCTCGATCACCTTGCCGTCGCTGCGGGTGCGCTCGAACACGTGCGGTGAGCCGGCGCGCATGTAGCCGATGCGGCGGTTGATCTGCACTTCGATATCGCCCTCGCCCAGCTCGCCGCGCTCGGCGTTGTAGCGGATCAGGTCGGCCACCGGGCGGCCCACGTAGAGCATGCCGTCGGGGTAGCCGAACATGTCCTGGTAGCGGCGGTTCCATGCGGTCAGGCGCATATCCGGATCAACCACGCTGACCCCGGCGCTGATGTTCTCCAGCGTGGTCGACAGGATCTCGCGGTTGAAGCGCAGCTCCTGCCCCGCTTCGTCCAGCACCGCCACCACTTCGCCCAAGTCCATGCCCGAGCCACGCAGCAGGCTGGTCAGCAGCAGGCGCGCCGATGCCGCGCCGATCGAGGCCGCCAACAGACGCTCGGTGAACTGTACCCACGGCCGGTCCGCAGGCGCCGAGGATTGCAGCTCGCGGCCCAGCGACTGCGCCTGCTCGAAGAACGAACGCCGCGCGTGGCGCTCGCCGACCACGCGCGAGGCCAGTGCCAGCAGGTCGCCCACGTGCACGTGGCCGGGCCAGCCGCCGGCCACCGACGGGCGTTCGGCATACGGGTCGAGGAAGGGGGCAGCGCGCAGGCGCTCGTCGACGCCGGGTCGCCAGCGTGCGGACACCAGCATCATCGTCGCCGCATTGACCAGCAGCGACCAGAACGTGCCATGGGTCAGCGGATCCCAGCCGGTCATGCCGAACAGCTGCTGCGGGCGCAGCCACTCAATGCCGAACGGGCCGTGCTGCACCCAGGCGGCATCGACCCAGCCGGCCATGGTCATCGCCGGCAACAGCAGGGTGTACAGCCAGGTGGCGAAGCCGAGCAGCATGCCCACCTCGACGCCACGCCGGCTGGCACCGCGCCAGTACAGGCCGCCGATCAGGCCGGGCGCGAACTGCGCCACCGCTGCGAACGCCATCAGGCCGTACGAGGCCAGGGTGCTGTCGTTGCTGCTGGTGCGGTAGTAGCTGTAGGCCATCAACGCCAGCAGCAGGATCGCCAGGCGGCGGATCCACAGCACGCGCGAGGCGACGTCGGCGGCCTCCTGGTGATCACCGCTCCGACGCAGCAGCACCGGCATCACCAGGTCGTTGCTGACCATGGTAGCCAGCGCGATGGACGACACGATGACCATGCCGGTGGCCGCCGAAAAGCCGCCCACGTAGGCGATCAGCGCCAGCGCGTTGCGGCCCTCGGCCAGCGGCAGGGCCAGCACCATCGAGTCGTCGGCGACGCTGCCGCCGGTGCCGAACAGGGTCACGCCGGCGGTGGCGATCGGCAGCACCATGCCCGAGATCAGTACCAGGTAGCCGCCGAACATCCAGCGCGCGCGGCGCACGTCGCGCACATCGCCGCACTCGACCACAGCCACGTGGAACTGGCGCGGCAGGCAGATGATGGCCAGGAAACTGAGCAGCGTCTGCGAGATGAAGCCCACCGGCGGCAGGCCGGTGAACAGCGTATGCACCGACTCGACCACCGCGTCGGTGCGGTTGCTCAGCCACAGGTAGGCGAACACGCCCACGGCCAGCATCGCCAGCAGCTTGATCACCGATTCGAAGGCGATGGCCAGCATCATGCCGTGGTGGTGTTCGGTGGCATCGACCTGGCGGGTACCGAACAGGGTGGCGAACAGCGCCATCAGCAGCGCCACGTACAGCGCGGGATCGGTGAAGAAGCCGGTCGGGCCGGTGTTGCCGGTCAGCACCTGCAGGCTCATCGCCACCGCTTTGTACTGCAGCGCCAGGTACGGAATGATGCCGATCAGCGCGATGATCGCCACCAGCGCCGCCAGCCGCCGCGAGCGACCGAAGCGCGAGGAGATGAAGTCGGCGATGGAGACCACGTTCTGGCTGCGCGCGATCAGCGCCAGGCGCTCGATGATGCGCCAGCCGAACAGCAGCAGCAGCAGCGGGCCGATGTAGATGGGCAGGTAGCCCACGCCGTTGCGCACGGCGGTGCCGACCGCGCCGTAGAAGGTCCACGACGAGCAGTACACGGCCAGTGCCAGGCTGTAGACCACCGGCCGCAGCCACGGCCGGTCGGGGTACATCGGCCGACGGTCGCCCCACCACGCCACGCCGAACAGCAGCGCGGCATAGGCAACCGAGACCAGCAGCAGGATCCAGCTGGAGACCACGCGTGCGTTTCCGTCAGGACAGGGGTCAGTAGATCACGACCGCTGGTCGTGCGGGTAGGTCACGAGGAAGGACCGCAAGGGTGGAGCATGGCAGTAGGTCACGATCGTTGATCCGTCTGGTGGGTCACGACCGTTGGTCGTGACGGGGACATCCGTGCCCACTAACAGTGGGCACCTACCGGGAATCAATGGGCACCCACCAGGAAGCGGTGGGCGCCTGCCAGGTACCGGCGTTATTGGGCCGGCACGCCCATTTCCTTCAGCAGCTCGGGCGCCGGGTAGACCTTGGCCAGCAGCCAGCGCAGGTAGCGCATGTCCACGTGCACGGCGCGCTTGTAGCGCGGGTCGAACCACCAGCTGGCGCTGACCGACTCCCAGTTGCTGTCGAAGTTCAGGCCGATCAGTTCGCCCCTGGCGTTGAGCACCGGCGAGCCGGAGTTGCCGCCCGTGGTGTCCAGGTTGGTCAGGAAGTTGACCGTCTGGGTCTTCAGTGCCGGATCGGCGGTGCTGCCGAAGTCACCCTTGGCGATCGCTGCCAGCAACGGCTTGGGGGCATCGAACGGATAGGCGTTGGTGTTCTTCTCGACGATGCCGGCCACGGTGGTCACCGGCGAGTAGGTCACGCCATCGCGCGGGTGCAGCGCCTCGACCTTGCCGTAGCTGATGCGCAGGGTGCGGTTGGCATCCGGATACACCGCGCGGCCCTGCTTGGCACGCCAGGCGAACAGCGCCTGCATGTACGCCGGGCGCAGGCGCAGCTGCTCGCCTTCGCGCGTCTTGCTCTCGTTCTCGATGCGCAGCTGCGCGGCCACCAGCGGACCGGCCACGCTGATCAGCGGATCGGCGGCCAGTGCCTTGCCTTCGCGTGCGGCGGCAAAGCGCGACAGGCGCTGCGCTTCCTCACCCAGCTGGGTACCGGCATACAGGGTGTCCAGCGCCTTGGCCAGCTGCTGTGGGGTACGACCAAAGGCCGCGTCGAACTCGGCCACGCGCTGCGCGTCCGGCAGCTGCTGGTAGCGGGTCAGCAGGGTGGTCAGCAGGGCCTTCTCGACCTCCGGCGCGTAACGGCGCTGGACCTGCTTGAGCACCCCTTCGATCATCGCCTGGTCGCGCTGCTGGTAGCCGCTCTCGCGCTGCGCGTCCGGCTTGGCCGATTCGATGCGCAGGCGCTCCAGCAGCAGCGCCGAGCGCAGCAGCTGGCTCTGCGCGGCCATCTGCTCCAGCAGCAGGTCACGCTCGCCCACCGCCGCACCCTGCGACAGGTTGGCCAGCAGCGCCTTGATGTCACCCTGGTACCTGCGGTCGGTGGCAGCCAGCATGGCCGTCTCGTCGGCGGCACGCTGGGCCTTCGCATCGCTGCGCAGCAGGCCTTCCAGTTCGCCGGCGGCGCGCTTGCGGTTGTTCTTCAGCGACTGCAGCTGCGAGGCGTAGCGGGTACGCGCCTGCGCGTCCTTGGCGCTGGCGGCCTCGATGGTGTCGATCATCTGCTGGAACACCGATACGCGGCGCGGCAGCACGGTATCGATCTGGCCGGCGAATTCGGCCGCGGTGCGGTGGCGGTAGGTGATGCCCGGGTAACCGGCCAGCATCGCGTAATCGCCTTCCTTCGGGCCTTCCACCGACATCTGCAGGTGTGCCGGCGCCTGGTAGGGCACGTTGTCCTTGCTGTAGGCGGCCGGCTTGCCGTCCTTGCCCACGTAGGCGCGCAGCAGGGTGAAGTCGCCGGTGTGGCGGGGCCACATGAAGTTGTCGATCTCATCGCCGTAGTTGCCGATCGCACGCGGCGGCGCATACACCAGGCGCACGTCGCTCAGTTCCAGCTGGGCAATGCGGTAGAAATCGGTGCCGTAGTACATGTTGGCCACCGAGCAGCGCACGCTGCCGTCCTTCTCGCACTCGGCCACGATCTGCTTGCTGGCTGCATCCACGGCATCGAAGTAGGCACGGCCGGTCTTGCCATGGGCCTGTGCCAGCACCTGGTCGGTCACCTTGTCGAAGCCGACGGTGACCAGCACGCGGAAGTCCGGGTTGGCCGGGCGCTCGTCGGCACGGTCCCTGGCGATGAAGCCACCAGCGATCAGGTCGTGCTCGGGCGAGCTGTTGTACTGGATCACGCCCATCGCCACGTGGTGGTTGGTCAGCAGCAGGCCGTCGGCGGACACAAACGAACCGGTGCCACCACCGGCGCGCACCACGGCGCTCAGCGGCGGCGCGGTGACGTTGGCCAGGTCGGCCGGATTGCCCTTGAAGCCAGCGGCCTGCAGCGGTTGGGCCAGGTCCGGCAGCTGCGTCGGCATCCACATGCCTTCATCGGCGTGGGCGCCGGTGGCGAGGGTCAGGCCCAGGGCCAGGGCGGTGGGGAGGGCTTTGCGTGGTGACATGAGGCAATCCGGTACGACAGAACAGCCCGGGACCATAGCCCGTGGGGCGCTGTCGGGCAACGCCCGATAGTCAGGCCTGCGCCGCGCTCCTAGAATTGCCGTTTTCTGCACATCGGACGTTCGCAGATGATCGTCGGCATCGATCTTGGCACCACCCATTCCCTCATCGGCAGGCACACGGCAGCAGGGCCGCAGCTGTTCCCCAATGCCCATGGCGAGCTGTTGACCCCTTCGGTGGTCAGCCTCGTCGATGGTGCCGTACTGGTCGGCCAGCCGGCCCGTGACCGCCTGGTCAGCCATCCGCAGCAGACCGTGGCCCATTTCAAGCGCTGGATGGGCAGCGACCGTGAGACCCGGCTGGGTGAGCGCAGTTTCCGTCCCGAGGAGCTCTCGGCCATGGTGCTGCGCTCGCTGCTGGCCGACGCCGAAGCCGCCCTGGGCCACAAGGTGGAGGAAGCGGTGATGAGCGTGCCGGCCTACTTCTCCGACGCCCAGCGCAAGGCCACCCGGGCCGCCGGCGAACTGGCCGGCATCCGCGTCGAGCGCCTGATCAATGAACCCACGGCCGCTGCGCTGGCCTATGGTCTGCAGGAGCGTGACGGCGAAGGCCGCGTGCTGGTGCTGGACCTGGGCGGCGGCACCTTCGACGTCTCCATCCTGGAACTGTTCGATGGCGTGGTCGAAGTGCATGCCAGCGCCGGCGACAATTTCCTGGGCGGCGAGGATTTCCTGCAGGTACTCGTGCAGGCCTTCCACGCCGACCAGGGCACGTCCGCCAGCGACCTGTCCGCTGCCGAGCAGGCGCAGCTGCTGCGTCGGCTGGAACTGTTCAAGCGCGAACTCAGCCAGAGCGGCACTGCCAGCCTGCAGTTGCCCCTGGCCGGCAGCGAACGCCAGTGGCAGCTGGATGAAGCTCGCTACGCCCAGCTCTGCGAGCCACTGCTGCTGCGCATGCGCGCGCCCATCGAGCGCGCGATCCGCGACGCCCGGCTCAAGCCCGAGGCGCTGGACGACATCATCCTGGTCGGCGGTGCGGTACGCATGCCGATGGTCAGCAGGCTTGCGACCCGCATGTTCGGCCGGCTGCCGCTGCGCCATGTCCATCCGGACCAGGCGATTGCCTTGGGTGCCGCCGTTGCAGCGGGATTGAAGGCGCGCGACGAATCGCTGCGCGAAGTCGTGCTGACCGATGTCTGCCCCTACACGCTTGGCACGCAGGTGTCCCGCCAGGATGCTGCCGGTGGCGAGCGCAGCGGCTATTTCCACCCGATCATCCAGCGCAACAGCGTGGTGCCGGTCAGCCGCGAGGATCGCTTCTACCCGCTGCACGAGCGGCAAAGTGCCATCCGCATCGACGTGTTCCAGGGCGAGAGCCCGACGGTGGATCGCAACATCAAGCTCGGTGAGCTGACCGTGCCGCTGACCCATTCTGTCCCGATGCAGGAACGCAGCGTCACCGCCCGCTTCACCTACGACGTGAACGGGCTGCTGCAGGTGGAAGTCACCGAGGATGCCACCGGCAGGCGCCACGAGCTCATCCTGGAACAGAATCCCGGGCTGCTGTCACCCGAAGAGATCCAGCAGCGCCTGCGCGCGCTGGAAGCGCTGAAGATCCACCCGCGTGACGCCCAGCCCAACCTCGCGGTGATCGCCCGCACCGAGCGCCTGTACGAGGAACGCATCCATCACCGTGAACAGTTGCAGTCGTGGCTGAGCAGCTTCCGCCATGTGCTGGAGAGCCAGGATGCCGTTGCCGTCGAGCGTCATCGCCGTCAGCTGGACGAGGCACTCGACGCCCTCGAGCGCGATGCATGAGCTGGGCACTGCACGTCCTGGAGCTGGACCAAACGGCTGACGAGCGCGCGGTCAAGCGCGCCTATGCAAAGCGCCTGCGGGTGACGCGCCCTGACGAGGATCCGGTCGCCTTCCAGCATCTGCATGAGGCCTATCAGGCGGCATTGGACTGGGTCCGCCAGGAAGCGCTGGCCGATATCGCGGACGAAGACGAACCGGCGAAGCATGCAACCGACATCGCACCCTGGCCGCCCGACGCAGACGTGGCATGGGCGCCGCCCGAAACGCGTTCGTACTCGCCTCCATGGCCACCTCGCGGCACGCCTGTGCTGCTGCGCACGGCACCAGTGGCGGAACTGGAGGGAGCGGTCCACGTATCGGGCCATGCGCACACGATCCTGCGCATGGCCCATCTGTCTTCCCCTGAAGACTTCGGCCCCTGGCTGGAGGCCACGCCGGTGCTGTGGTCGCTGCGCTACAAGCCATTGGTGGGCGACGCGCTGCTGGATGAACTGGCACGCAGTCACAACAGCGTCAGCGCAGCCAACATGGGTCTGCTGGCACGCTGCTTTGGCTGGGATGATGTACACGATGGCGTGGATCCGGACAGGCTGGCATCGATCCAGTCGCGCGGTCATCGACGCTGGGCCGCCGAGACCGGGAATGCGGCAGAGCTGTCGGCACTGCTTGAACAAGAGGGCAGCCTGCGGCTGGGGAGGGTCACCCTTGCGCGTTGCCTGCGCTACCTGTCGCAGCCATGGCACGCGCGACGATCCCTCTGGCAGGCGCAGCTGCCCGAGCACATCATTGAGGTCAACGCGCTGCTGGATGCGCTGGAACGCGGCGGCCAGGAGCCATTGCCCGCCGCCTGGGATCGGCAGCAGGTGCAGTTCTGGCGCAGCCTTGCCGACGTTTCCCGTCCCAACCGCTGGCGTTGCCAGGTCAATGCGCTGCGGGGCGGCCTGTTGGCTGCCCTGACGCTCGCGATTGCCGGTGGCTCGACTCTCATGAGTCTTGCCCAGCGTGACCTGCGCACCGCCGCCGCGCTCGGCATAGGCGGCGTGCTGCTCGGGGTCCTGCTCGCCCTGGCCGGCGCTCTGTGGGTCCATGTCCGTTGGGCGCTGCGCCAGCTGACGCTGGATCTGCCCCCTTCGCGCTGGGGATGGCTGCTGGCGTTGCCAGCGCCGCTGATCGCCCTCGCCAGCCTGATCCTGGTCCATGGCCTGGATCTGCGGCTGGAAGGTACGTTGCTGCTGTTCCCTGGCCTTGCTCTGGCGACGGCACGCTGGATCCGGCGCGAGGATGGCCGGGGATTCCGGCCGCGCAACCTGATTGGACCGGGCATCGGCATGTTCGTCCCCGAAGTGGGCTGCGCCCTGGTCCTGCTGCTATGGACCACCTGGTTCCTGCGTGACAGGTGCCGTCGCCTGTCGATCGACCTGCCTCCACCTGCTTCTGGAAACACCGTGTGAACCGGGCACTGGACGCTCTCGGGCTCGACGCCAGCGCCGACGAAAAGGCGATCAAGCGCGCCTATGCGCAGAGACTGCGCGCGGCACGCCCGGACGAAGACCCGGTGGCATTCCAGGCGCTGCACGAGGCTTACCAGCAGGCCCTGCTGTGGGCACGCAGCCGCACGCAATGGCAGGAGGAAAGCAGTGCAGAAGCGCTGTCGACGCCACCTGCAGACAACAGCCCACCCGGCCCACCGGCGCCGTACGACAGCCATTCGCCGATGGACGAGATGCCGGTGCTGCATCATCCATGCCCGCCCGACACCGACATGCCGGACGATGTGGTGGAGCCATCATTGAACCTGCCCCGGTTTGCGCGCCTGCTGATCAACACCGCCGGCGACGCCGACCCGGCCAGCTTCGAGCACTGGCTGGCCCATCGCCCGGAGCTGTGGTCATTGGCCGACAGGCCGCGTATCGGTGACGTGGTACTGCAGCAGCTGCTGCACCAGGGCCAGCCGCTGTGCGAGTCCAACTTCGATCTGCTGGGTCGATACTTCTGCTGGGATGAGATCCGGGCTGATATCGATCCCTACCGGGTCCGCGCACGGCGCAACCTGCTGCATCGCCGCTGGCAGCTGCAGCCGCGCAACCACACGGCCCTCACCGCAGCCCTGGACCGACCGCATGACCGCGTGTCCGTAACCGAGGCCCATGCCCGCATGGAACGCTTGACCCGACCGTGGCACTGGCTGCAATCGCTGCTGTCGGCCAGCGTGCCCGGGCGTGCTGGCATCATGCGGCAAACGATGCAGCGTCTGGGAGTGCATGGTGTCCGTGACACGCTGGCGCCACTGGACACGGATCAGGTCGCCTTCTGGATGGCGGTATCCCAACCCGGGCACTTCAATCTCATGAAGATGCAGGTGGCCATTGTCCGCTGCCTGCTGGGCGCTCTCGTCGTGCTGGCCGTTCTGGCAGCGCTGGCATTGCTCGGTGATGCCGCTCGCCCTATCCCGATCAGCACGTCCAGCATGAAACACGTGGCAATCCATGCCTCGGTGGTCATCGTGTCTGGCGTCCTCATGCTGACGCCTTTCGTTGGAGGCACCCCATCGCGGACGGCGTCCGCGCCAGCGCCCGTCGAGCCACCGTCGGCGCTTGATGGGCACGGCATGCTCACGCACGGGCCTCGTCCGCGCAGGCCAGCCCCCTCCTTCGCCGTTGTCAGCCAGACCGATCCCGACACAGAGGGTGGTTGAGGGGCAGCGGGTTATTTCTCCCGCCGCCAGTTGATCGACCCGCGGTTTTCCACGGTGCTCGACTCCACTTCCACGTCGAACCCGCGGCGCAGCAGGTACTTCAGCGTGATCACCGAACCGGCACCGACCAGCGACACGCCGTAGCCGACGTACAGCTTGGGCGAGATGTACTTGCCGACACCGATCACCGAGCCGCCCAGCGCGCGCGACTGGCTCACGCCGGCGTCGTCCAGGCCCAGCTTGGCGCCCAGCTGCGAAGCCAGCAGGCCGCTGCCCGCCGAGAGCGCCGCCGAGGCCGCGTTGACCTGCTGCGCCTGGTCGCTGCTGGCACCGGTCAGGCTGCGTCCCAGCACCAGATAGGCCAGTGCCTCGGACTGCGACATCGCCGGATCGGACCACACGTCCGCGCGCGGCTGCTGCGCACGCCCGGTCACGTCGATGCCGGCGGTGACATCACCGATCCGGCGCTCGGCGCGGATGTTGATGCGCGGGTCGGACACCGCGTTGTAGTTCCAGGTGAGGTTGCCGCGGGTGATGGTCAGGTCCTGCCCATACGCCTTGTAGCGGCCGCTCACTTCCAGGCCGCCATTGGCGGTCATTTCACGGCCGGGCTTGGCCCAGACCTGCATCTTGCCGGTCAGCGCGCCCTTCAGGCCGAAGCCGGTCATCTTCACCTTGTCGCCGAGGCTGACCGTCAGGTCCATGTCCAGCGGCGAGGTGCGCGACTCTTCCGGATCGGCCGGGTCCAGCACCACCACGTCTTCGGACACCGAGGTGCCACGGTCCAGGCGCTCCAGGTCGATGTCGGCCTCGGGCACGTGCACGGTGCCACGCAGCTCCATCGCCGCCTTGGCCAACGTGAAGTCGAGGTTGGGGTTGGCGACGATGCGCAGCTCGCTGGTGTTGGACAGCAGCACGTTCTCGCCGTGGATCTTCAGCTGCAGCGGCTGTGCATCACCGAACCACGACAGGCCGCCGTCGACATACAGCGTGCCCTGGCCCGAGTTGGCCTGCGCGGTGATCTTGGCCGAGCCGTCGGGCTGGGCCACGAAGCTGCCCTTGCCCTGGTCGAAGGTCAGGCCAAGCGCGGGGAATTCGCCCTTGAAGTTGCTCAGCTGCGCGTCGCCGCCCAGCGACGGCTGCCCGCGCGTACCGCGCAGGCTGACGTGGCCTTCGATCAGGCCGGTCGGGCGCACGATGTCCGGCGAGAACAGCTCCAGCCAGTACAGCCGCGACATGTTGAGGTAGAGCTCACCGTTCAGCGGTGCGCTGGCTTCCCAGCCGGTCTGCATCTTCGCGTCGACGAAACCATTGCCCTGGAAGCCCATGCCCAGGTAGCCCTTGATGCTGGCCGGGGTCATGTCGAGCTTCAGCGAGAACTGGTCATAGCGCACCAGCTCGCCGCGGGTGGTATCGCCCACGGTGTTGCGGTTCTCGCCCAGGCGCACGCCGCCTTCCTTCGAGCGCACTTCCACATGGCCTTCCCAGGCCGCGCCACGCGGGCGGATCTGCGCGTCCAGGCTGACGTCGCCGCGCAGGTAGATGCGGCGGCCGGACTGCGGCGGCAGCCACGGCTGCACCAGCGCCAGCGGCAGCGCGTCACTGCGCAGCACCAGGCCTTCTCGCGGCCAGTTGGCCTGTGCGCACAGCGCGCCGCTGCTGGCGGCGGCCAGGCAGGCTTCGGACAGGGTGTAGGTGCTGCCGTTGATCGCGAACGCCGCCGGTGCACGCAGCGACCACGCATCACCCTTCACCGGTGCGATGCGCAGCGAGGCCAGCTCGCCACGCCACTGCGCCCCCTGCTGGCGCACGCTGCCCTGCAGCTCGATCGCGCCCATCTCATTGCGGGTCTGCGCAGCCAGGCGCAGGTTGGACACACTGCCCTGCGCATCCACGTTCAAGCGCTCCAGCAGCATGCCGGCGTTGACCTGCTGGCCCTGCACCGCCAGCGTGCCGCTGTCGCCGCGCCACGGCAGGTGGCCCTTGATGCTCACGCTCTCGGCGCCGTAGCCCTCCCAGTTGAGATTGTTGCCGACCAGGTCGGCGGTGATGTCCGGCGCATCGCGCGGCCCCTTCACCTGCACCTGGCCGCGCAGGCCACCGTCGGCGCCCGGCAGCAGGTCACTCAGCTGCAGCGGTTCGAAACGTGCATCGATGTCGAGGCGGTCGCCGACCTTGCCCGACGCGGTCACCCGGCTGCTGCCCAGCGACAGCTTCAGGTCACCCTGGCCCTGCGCGCCCTGCAGCGCGAACTTGCCCTGTGCATCAAGGTTGCGCTGGCGCAGGATGCCCTTCAGCGACGGCAGGTCGACGGTGGCTTCCAGCGTGCCGGCCGTGCCCGGTGCGGCATTGGCCGGCGGCGGCAGCTGACGGCCCTTGGAGGCCAGGTTGCCGGACAGGCGGCCGCTCCAGCCCGGCACGAAATAGCCGGGGTCGAAGTCCTTCAGCGTGGCCTTGGCGTCCCAGTCCAGCTGCGGCGCCCAGGCCACCTGGCCTTCCACCTGCAGCTGCCCACCCGGCGTCTGCGCCTGCAGCTGGTGGATCGACGCGGCCTGGTCATTGCCGCGTACGTCGAACTGCAGCTGCGCCTTCTGCGCCTCGCGTTCGATCTCGGCACGGCCGATCGCCGCCCAGGCCTTCAGGGTACCGGCCAGGCCGAAGCGTGCTTCCTTCAGGGTGACCGGCACCGGTGCGCTGCCAGCCGTGTTCGGGTCGGGTGCCGGCACGTAGGTCAGATCGCGTGCGACCACCGAGAAATTGAGTTTCTGCTGATCGTCCTGGCTGAAGTCGGCGGTGCCTTCCAGCCGCGCTTCGCCACCGAGGCCCTTCACCAGCAGCGGTGAGACCTTCAGCACCTGGTCCTGCAGCGACACCACCGACGGTGCCAGTTCCAGCTCCTGGTCGCCCTGCTTCACCCTGCCGCGCAGGTTGGCATTGCCGCCCTTGCCGGCGGCGGTGAAGTCCAGCGACAACGGCGCAATCGCCGAGCTCGCCAATGCTGGCGACAACAGCGCCAGATCCAGCTCGTCACTGCGGATGCGGGCGCTCCAGCTCGGGTCGGTGCGGCCATCGAACACCAGCATCGCGTGCAGCGGCTTCGGCGCGCGCCCGGCTACGGCCACTTCCATGTGCGACAGGTCGCCACGTGCGACCAGGCCCACCGTAGCGGCGGTGCGCCCACGCGGTGCTGGCAGCACCGCCGTCACCGTCACATCGGTGTCGTAGTCCTTGGCCGGAATGTAACGGCCCTGGGCGGTGAAGTTGCCCATGTCGCTGTCCACGACCAGCTTGTGCGCCTGGAACTCGCCATTGGCGATCTCGATGCCACCACGCACACGGCTGATGTCGATCACCGGCTCGTTGGCCTGGCTGATGCGGAAGCCGTCGATGGCAATGGCATCGGCCTGGATCGCCAGCGGCATTTCGATCTGCGGCAGCGAATCGGGCCACGACGGCAGCTTGAACGGCTCGTCACTCTTGGCCAGGTTCAGCGTGGCGTTGGTCAGCTCCAGCTTGTCCAGCAGCAGCTTGCGGCCCAGCAGCGGGCGCAGGTCCGGCTCCAGGTGCGCGCGCTCGGCGTGGAAATGGATGTCGTCGTAGCGGAAGTCGACGTTGTACAGGGTCAGCGGACCGGCCACCGGGCCGTCCACCTTGTCCCAGGTGAAGCTGGCGCCCGCCGGCAGTCGCGCCACCACCTGGGCCAGCAGCACATCGCGGCCGGCCACGGTCTGCAGCAGCCAGTACACCGCCAGCAACGCCAGCAGCACCAGGCCGATCACGCCCACGCCGGACCACGCCCAGAAGCGGCGGCGGCGGTAGAAACGCACGCGCGGCGGCGGCGTGTTCGGGGTGGGTGCGGGCGTGCTCACAGGTCCGCTCCGATGTTGAGGTACAGCTGGAACTGCGAGTCCGGATTGTTCAGGCCGTGCGCGATATCCACCCGCACCGGGCCCACCGGCGATTTCCAGCGCACGCCGAAGCCGACGCCGGTATGCAGGTCAATGGTGTTGTCGAAGGCACTGCCGGTATCGACGAACACGGCCGCGCCCCAGGGGCCGCCATTGAAGTAGTGTTCGTACTCGGCCGAGCCGATCACCAGGTTCTTTGCGCCCAGCGCATATTTGTCGGGTTTGGGCGTGCGCGGACCAACTTCGCGATAAGCGTAGCCGCGGATGCTGCGGTCTCCGCCGGCGAAGTAGCGCAGGCTCGGTGGCATCGCCACCAGGTCGCTGGTCCACGTGGTGCCGCCTTCACCGCGCAGGATCAGGCGGTTGCTTTCACCCACCGGGATGTACCAGCGCAGCACGGCGTTGGCCTGCACGAAGCTGGTATCCGAGCCGGCGCCTTCCACGCCGGCACGCACCGTCGCCGCGCCGCTGATGCCCTTGCGCGGGAACATCTCGTCGTCGACGTTGACGTAGTCGGCAACCATCTGCGGGTACACCAGCGTCGAGGTGTTGTAGACGGCGTCGGTGAATTCGGTGCCGGACGCGTAGCGCCAGCGCTCGCGCAGTGCGTTGATCGAGGCGATCGCGGTCCAGTGCTCGTTGATCTCGCCGCTGCGGCTGGCGATCAGCTTGAAGTTGCGCAGATCGATGTAGTCGGTCTGCTCGTCGTACGCGCTGGCGGCGAAGGTGTACCAGCCGTCGAGCCAGTTGAAGGCCGGAATGCGGTAACTGGTGACCAGGCTCTTGCGCTTCTGCGCATAGTCCAGCTGCGTGTTCATCTTGTGGCCGCGGTTGTTCAGGAAGCGCCGCTCGATGCCACCGCGTACACCCGGGCCGCTCTCGCTGCCGTAGCTCAGGCCGGCGGTATAGATGGTGCGCTTGGCGCGCGTCAGCTTCACGTCCACCGGCACTTCGCCGTTCTCGTCGGCCTGGTCCGGGCGCGGCTGGATGTCGATCACGCTGAAGTAGTCCAGCTTGGTCAGCGACTCGCGCAGCCGGTCCAGCTTGCCCTCGTGGTAGTAGCTGCCCTGGTCCCAGTAGACCAGTGGATCGAACAGCTTGTCGACGAAGTAGTCCTGCTGGAAGCGCACCGGGCCCATGTTGTAGCGGCGGCCGCTGTCCCAGGTCAGGTCGATGTCGGCGGCGTTGTCGGCGCGGGTGATCTGCACCTGGCGCTGGGTGTAGTCGGCGTCGAAGTAGCCGCGCTCGGCCAGGCGCCGGGTGATGGTGATCTTGCTGGCTTCGTACTGGGTGTGCTCGAAGCGCTGGCCCTTGCGCGGCTTGAACGCGGCCAGGTCATCCTGCAGGTACTGGTCGTACATCGCCGGGCCGGTGATGTCGATGTGCTCGCGGCGCACGGTCACCGGGGTGCCCTTGTCGACATGGATCAGCACGCGCACGTGTTCGTCCTCGCGCGGTGCCTCGACCTTGATCACCGGGTTGTAGTACCCGAACGGTTCCAGTGCCTGGCGGGTCTGCCGCTCGGCCTGTGACAGCAGGTATTCCAGGCGCGATTCGCCCTGTTGCTTGCCGATCGTGTCGTACAGCGACAGCGATTCCTGGATGTTCTCGATGATTGCGGCGTCGTCGCCCTTGTCCAATCCCTTGATGTCCACCTTGTCGATGGTGCCGCGCGCGTGGACCACGGAAGTGGCGACCAGCGACAGGACCATCAGCGGCAGGGCGTATTTCTTTGGCTGCATGCGGGACAGCATACCGACCGAAGGTGACGATGCGAAATGCATCACGTCATTCGGGATCGGTTGTTAAGTGGCGGTCAAAATACGCACCTTTGTGGCGATCATCGTGAATGCAGGCGAGGATGCCGGCATCGTGCGCGATGCCGGCAATGACCCCGATGGACATCCACCGGCGATGCGGTGCGCGGGGGTAATGCCGGCCAGCGGCCGGCACTACCGATACGGGCATCAGCTCGACAGATGCTCGATCGCCGCGACCTTGCCCAGGCGCTCGCCCAGCATCGTCAGCAGCGCCAGGCGGTTGCCACGCAGCGCCAGATCGTCCGCATTGACCATCACCCCGTCGAAGAACGCGTCGACCTGCGGGCGCAGGCGCGCCAGGCGTGCCAGCACGGCCACGTAGTCCTTCTGGTGCAGGCTGGCGCCGGTGTCGTCGATGGCGGCGGTGACCGCTTCGGCCAGCGCGCGCTCGGCGTCTTCCTGCAGCAGCGCCGGGTCGATCTGCGCCGGAATGTCGCCCTCGGCCTTGCGCAGGATGTTGCGGATGCGCTTGTTCGCCGCAGCCAGTGCTTCGGCTTCCGGCAGTGCGGCGAAGGTGCCGATCGCATCCAGGCGGCGGTCGAAGTCGTACAGCGAGGCCGGCTTCAGTTCGGCCACCGCGTTGAAGTGCGTGGCCGGCACGCCCTTGTCGCCGTAATAGCCCTTCAGGCGGTCGAGAATGAAGTCGTACAGCTCGCCGACATCGGCCTGCACGTTGCGCGCGGCCAGGCCGGCGTTGGCGCTGGCCAGCAGCGCGCGCAGGTCCAGCTCGAAGCCGCTTTCGATGATCGTGCGGGCCAGGCCCAGCGCATTGCGGCGCAGCGCGAACGGGTCCTTGTTGCCGGTCGGCTTCAGGCCCGCGGCGAAACCACCGGCCAGCGTGTCGACGCGTTCGGCGATGGCCAGCACCTTGCCCAGCGGCGACAGCGCAATGTCATCACCGCCGAAGCGCGGCTGGTAGGCCTCGTCGATGGCCAGCGCCACCTCGGTCGATTCGCCACCGGCCACGGCGTAGTGGCGGCCGGCGATGCCCTGCAGCTCCGGGAACTCGTTGACCATGCGCGACTGCAGGTCGTTCTTGGCCAATTCGGCAGCCCGCCTGGCCTGCACGGCATCGGCACCCACCTGGGGTGCGATCACTTCGGCCAGGGCGGCCACGCGCGCCACCTTGTCGGCCACGCTGCCCAGCTTGGCCTGGTAGGTCACCGTCTTCAGGCCGTCGCCCATCGACGCCAGGCCCTGCTTCAGGTCCTCGTCGAAGAAGAACTTGGCGTCGGCAAAGCGCGGGCGGATCACCCGCTCGTAGCCCTTGGCCACTTCGGCCACGTCCTTCGATTCGATGTTGGCGATGCCGATGAACTTCTCGGTCAGCGTGCCTGCGGCATCCAGCACCGGGAAGAACTTCTGGTTGATCTCCATCGTTTCGATCAGCGCTTCCTGCGGCACTGCCAGGAACGCGCGTTCGAAGCTGCACAGCACCGCCGACGGCCACTCGACCAGGTTCACCACCTGCTCCAGGTTGTCGTCGGTGATGCGGGCGCTGCCACCGGCCCTGGCCGCGGCGGCCTCGACCTCGGCGACGATGCGCGCACGGCGCTCGCGCGGGTCGACCAGCACGAAGGCGGCGCGCAGGGCTTCAACATAGTCCTGCGGCTGGGCCAGCGACACGGGCTGGTCGTGGTGGAAGCGATGGCCACGGCTGACACGGCCGGCCTGCAGGCCGAACAGTTCGGCCTCCACCACCTCGGTACCGTGCAGCAGCACCAGCCAGTGCGCCGGGCGGGCAAAGCCCCAGGTGTGGCCGCCCCAGCGCATCGGCTTGGGAATCGGCATCGCTGCAATCGCCTCGCGCAGGATCTCCGGCAGCAGGCTGGCGGTGCGTGCGCCCGGGGTCACCGCGCGGTGCACGAAGCGCTCACCCTTGTTGTCGGTGGTCTTCTCCAGCGCGGTCCAGTCGATCCCGGCCTTGGCGGCGAAGCCCTGCAACGCCTTGGTCGGCTGGCCTTCGGCGTCCAGTGCGATGTTCAGGTACGGGCCCAGCACTTCGCTGTGCTGTTCCGGCTGTTCCAGGCCCACGCCCGGCAGCAGCACGGCCAGGCGGCGCGGGGTCGACAGCGGGCGTGCATCACCCAGTTCCAGCGCGACGCCGCGCGTGCGCAGGCCTTCGACAACACCGTCGAAGAACGCCTGGGCCAGGCCCGGCAGCGCCTTGACCGGCAGCTCCTCGGTGCCCAGTTCGATCAGCAGGGGGGACAGTTGGCTCATCGGTTCGATCCTGTGGTGGGGGCGCAGCGCGCGACGCGTCCGGCGCCCCGGGTAGTTGATGAAAAGCGGGTGGGTGCCGACGGCCCGTCAGGCCTTCTTCGCGCCCGGGAAGCCCAGCTTCTCGCGCTGCTCGTAGTACGCCTTGGCCACCGCCTGGGCCAGCGCGCGCACGCGCAGGATGTAGCGCTGGCGCTCGGTCACGCTGATCGCGCGGCGTGCATCGAGCAGGTTGAAGGTGTGGCTGGCCTTCATCACCTGCTCGTAGGCCGGCAGCGGCAGGCCCACCTCGACCAGCTTCTGCGCTTCACGCTCGCAGGCATCGAAGCGGTGGAACATTTCGTCCACGTCGGCGTATTCGAAGTTGTAGGTGCTCTGCTCGACTTCGTTCTGGTGGTAGACGTCGCCATAGGTCACCGGTTGCCCGTCCGGGCCGTAGGTCCAGACCAGGTCGTAGACGTTGTCGCAGTTCTGCAGGTACATGCACAGGCGTTCGAGACCGTAGGTGATCTCGCCCAGCACCGGGCGGCACTCCAGGCCACCGGCCTGCTGGAAGTAGGTGAACTGGGTCACTTCCATGCCGTTGAGCCAGACTTCCCAGCCCAGGCCCCAGGCGCCCAGCGTCGGCGATTCCCAGTTGTCCTCGACGAAACGCAGGTCGTGCACCAGCGGGTCGATGCCCAGCGCCTTCAGCGAATCCAGGTACAGCTGCTGGATGTTGTCCGGCGCCGGCTTCATCGCCACCTGGTACTGGTAGTAGCGCTGCAGGCGGTTCGGGTTCTCGCCGTAGCGGCCATCGGTCGGGCGGCGCGACGGCTGCACGTAGGCCGCGTTCCAGCGTTCCGGACCGATCGCACGCAGGAAGGTGGCCGGGTGGAAGGTACCGGCGCCCACCTCCAGGTCGAGCGGCTGGATGAGCACGCAGCCCTGCTGGGCCCAGAACTGGTTCAGGGTCTGGATCAGGCCCTGGAAGGTGATCGGAACGGTCGGGGTCGCGGACATGCGTACGAGTCTTGGCCGGCAAGGGGGTGCGTTAGTATAACGGCCGACCTGCGGGGCATTCCGTACCCGGGAGGAGCAGGCAGATGGAACATCGGCTGCCGGTGGGCACGCCCGGCGAGCCAGGCGACATCCCGCTGCCGTGGGGCCGCCTGCATTTCGAACAGGTCTGCGCAGCGCTGCTGGCCGATGGCCTGGTGGCCGAGCACGACGTCGAGCGCATGCGGTTTTCCGCACAGGGCGCGCGCAATGCCAGTGAAGTGCACCCGCTGGTGTTGCTGTCCAACCTCAAGCTGGCCGCCCGCGACGGTGGCGAACTGACCCTGGAACGCCTGACCGAATGGCTGGCCCGGCGCACCGGCAGCCGCTACCTGCGCATCGATCCGACCCGGGTCGACGTCGCTGCGGTCACCGCGCTGGTCTCCCACGCCTACGCCCGCCGCCACCGCTTCCTGCCGCTGGCGGTGGATGCCGAACGGGTGCTGGTGGCCACCAGCGAGCCGCTGGTGCAGGAGTGGCGCCGCGACCTGCAGCACCTGACCCGCCGCAGCATCGAGCTGGCGGTGGTCAATCCGCTCGACCTGCACCGCTACACCATGGAGTTCTACGGGGTGACCCGCTCGGTGCGTGGCGCGCGCGGCGATGTCCGCGGCGAAGCCAGCACCACCCTGCCCAGCTTCGAGCAGCTGGTCGAGCTGGGCCGTACCGGCGACGTCAATGCCGACGACCAGCACATCGTGCACATCGTCGACTGGCTGCTGCAATATGCCTACGAACAGCGCGCCTCGGACATCCACCTGGAACCGCGCCGCGAGATGGGGCGCATGCGCTTCCGCATCGATGGCGTGCTGCACAAGGTCTTCGAGGTGCCCCCGGCGGTGATGACCGCCGTGGTCAGCCGCATCAAGGTGCTCGGCCGCATGGACCTGGCCGAACGCCGGCGCCCGCAGGACGGCCGCATCAAGACCCGCTCGCCGGGCGGCCGCGAGGTCGAGATGCGCCTGTCGACCATGCCCACCGCCTTCGGCGAGAAGTGCGTGATGCGCATCTTCGACCCGGATGCCGCCTTCAAGAGCATCGACCAGCTGGGTTTCAGTCCGCAGGAGGCCGCCGGCTGGAATGCACTGGTCGAACGCCCGCACGGCATCGTGCTGGTCACCGGCCCGACCGGCTCAGGCAAGACCACCACCCTGTATTCCACGCTGAAGCGGCTGGCCACGCCGGACGTGAACGTGTGCACCGTGGAGGACCCGATCGAGATGATCGCGCCCGAGTTCAACCAGATGCAGGTGCAGGCCAACATCGACCTGGACTTCGCCAGCGGCGTGCGCACCCTGCTGCGGCAGGACCCGGACATCATCATGATCGGCGAGATCCGCGATCTGGAAACCGCGCAGATGGCGGTGCAGGCCTCGCTGACCGGCCATCTGGTGCTGTCCACGCTGCATACCAACGACGCGCCGTCGGCGGTCACCCGCTTGCTCGACCTGGGCGTGCCGCACTACCTGCTGGCCAGCACCCTCAACGGCATCCTCGCCCAGCGCCTGGTGCGCACCCTGTGCCCGCACTGCAAGCAGCCGCACACCCTTGGTGCTGCCGACTGGGCGGTGCTGGCTGATAGCCAAGCCGCATATCCAGATGCCGCCACGCCCTGTCGGCCGGTTGGTTGCCTGGAGTGCCGGCGCACCGGTTTCCTCGGCCGCATCGGCCTGTATGAGTTGCTGCCATTGGGCTCGCGGCTGCGTGGGCAGATCCGCGCCGACATGGATCTGGCCGGTTTCACCCGTGCCGCGCGGGCTGAAGGGGTGCGAACCCTGCGCCAGGCCGGGCTTGAAAAGGTGGCGCAGGGGCTGACTACAATCGAGGAAGTCCTGTCAGTCCTGCCGCCCCCGGATGAACCCAGCCCCGTTCCTGATCCTTGAAACCGGCCGACCGGTGCCGTCGCTGCGCCGCTACGGGCGCTTCCCTCACTGGATCCGGGTGGCCGCCGGGCTGGAAGAGCACGAGACGGTGGTGGTCGATGTCGAACACGGGGATGCCCTGCCCGACCCGCATGCCTTCGCCGGCGTGCTGGTGACCGGCTCGGCCGCCTTCGTCACCGACCACGCCGAATGGAGTGAGCGCAGTGCCGCATGGCTGCGCCAGGCCGCCCACGACGACTTGCCCGTGTTCGGTATCTGCTACGGGCACCAGCTGCTGGCGCACGCGCTGGGTGGCGAGGTGGCCTACAACCCGGCCGGGCGCGAGTCGGGCACGATCGAACTGGAGCTGCAGCCGCAGGCCGCGCAGGACCCGCTGTTCCAGGGCCTGCCGCAGCACTTCGCCGCCCACGCCACCCACCTGCAGACCGTGTTGCGCGCGCCTGACGGTGCCGAAGTACTGGCACGCTCGCCGCTGGATGGCTGCCATGCCTTCCGCTGGGGGCGCCAGGCCTGGGGCGTGCAGTTCCACCCCGAGTTCGCCACCCACCACATGCGCGGCTACGTGCGTGCCCGTGCCGACTGCATCGGCCGCCATGGCGGCTGTGCCCGCAGCATCGAGCGCGCGGTCAGCGCCGCACCGCTGGCGCGCCAGCTGCTGCGCCGCTTCGTTCGCCAGGCGCGGCTGTCTTCAGCCCAGCCGGCGGCAAAACAGGGATAATCGGCGGCACGGGCAAGCGCCCGGCCCCCTCCTGTCCTTCCCGGATGTCCATGAAAGAGATTCGCAAGCTGCCGGCCTCGGCGGGCGCCCAGTGGTTGCTGGATACGTTCTCGCTGTATCGGCGTGCGCCGCTGCAGCTGGCCCGGATCGGTCTGACCTGGCTGCTGGTGAGCTGGGTGGTCACCCTGTTGTCGACGCTGATTCCCGGCGCTGCCGGCATGGCCGTGCAGCTGATGACCCTGGCCATCTCGCCGATCATGTTCGGCGGCATGCTGTACGCCGTGGGTGAGATCGACGAAGGTCGCCCGGGCCTGGCCTCGCACCTGCTGCAGCCGATCCGCGACCACCGCGTCAGCCACCTGCTGGTGCCGCTGGCGATCCAGGTGCTGGCGGTGCTGCTGCTGGGCGCGCTGCTGTTCCTGATGATCGGCCGCGAAGGCTTCACCGCCTTCAGCGAGGTCATGACCAAGATGGAAGAGATCAGCCGCAGTGGCCAGCAGATCAAGCCGGACGATGCTGCGGCGCTGGTGGCCAACCTGCCGGCCAAGCGCATCGCACTGTGGATGCTGCTGGTGTTCCTGAGCGCGGTCGCACTGTCGCTGGCAATGTTCACCCAGCCGGCGCTGGTGGTGTTCGACAAGCAGAGCGGCATGCACGCGCTGCGCCTGAGCCTGCAGGGCTGCATCGAGAACATCGGCGCAATGATCGTGTTCGCCGTGCTCGGCCTGATCGCCGCGTTCTGCATCTACATCCTGTTCGTGATCGTGATCCAGATCGCGATGCTGATCGGCGGCCCGCTGGCCGCCGCCTTCATCGCCCAGCTGGTGCTGACCACGGTGCTGATGCCGCTGTATGTCGGCGCGGTCTACGCCGCGTGGAAGCAGATGTTCGTGCACCGTGGCAGCCGCGCCGCACCGCCGATCCCGACCACGCCGACCTCGAGCGACATCTTCCACGCCTGATGAAAAAAGGGGACGGAGGGGATTAAGTCGTTTATGCCCAGTGTGTGCAGCTAACGACTTAATCCCCTCCGTCCCCTTTTTTCTTTCAGGCGGCGGGCTTCTTGACTGCCGACGACGGCACCAGCCAGCGCGCGGCGTGGATGCCCAGCTCATAGAGCAGGCACATCGGGATCGCCAGCATCAGCTGTGAAACCACGTCCGGCGGGGTCAGCACCGCCGCCAGCACGAAGATGCCGACGATCGCGTAGCCGCGGCCTTCCTTGAACTGCTGCGGCGTCACCCAGCCCAGCAGCACCAGGATCACCATCGCCACCGGCAGTTCGAAGCTGCCGCCGAAGGCGAAGAAGATCGCCAGCACGAAATCCAGGTAGGCATTTGCATCCGGGGTGATCGCAATCACGTCCGGGCTGAAGGTGGTGAGGAAGTGGAACACCGCCGGCAGCACCAGGAAGTAGGCAAAGGCACAGCCGGTGTAGAACAGCAGCACCGAGGACACCAGCAGCGGCACCGCCAGGCGCTTCTCGCGCGCATACAGGCCGGGCGCGACGAAGGCCCACAGCTGGTACAGCAGCCACGGCACCGCCACGAACAGGGCAACGAAGAAGGTCAGCTTCAACGGCGCGAAGAAGGCGCCGGCCGGATTGGTGGCAATCATCGTCTGCCCGTTCGGCAGCTGCGAGACCAGCGGCTCGGCCAACGCGTTGTACAGCTTCTGGGTGAACGGCAGCAGCGCCAGCAGCACCACGCCCAGGCCCAGCAATGCGCGCACCAGGCGGCCGCGCAGTTCCACCAGATGTTCGACCAGCGAGCTCTCGCCGAAATCCTGTTCACTCATGGCTGGCGCTCCGTGCGCGGCGGCGGCGGCGCACCGGCTTCAGGGGGTGTCGCCGGCGTCGGCTCGGGAGCGACGCCCTCCTGTACCGGTGCATCGGCACGGGTCAGGCCGCTCATATGCGGCGGCAGATCCGCAGGCGCCGGTGCGCGTACCTCCTGCGCCAGCGTATCGCCCTGCTGCTGCGCCTCCTGCGCTTCGCGACGGATCGCTTCGCCGCTGGCACGCAGCTGGTTCTCGGTGGCCTGCATGCCCTGGCGAACGTCCTGCATCTGCCGCTTGATCTCCTCGGCCTGCAGTTCGCGCTCCAGTTCCTGTTTCACCGAATCCCATTGATTGCGGGCGCGACGCACCCACAGGCCGGCAAAGCGGGCCGCCTTGGGCAGGCGCTCGGGACCGAGCACCACCAGGGCGACCACGGCGATCACCAGCAGTTCGCTGAAGCCGATATCAAACACCGCGACCGCTCCGGATCAGCGAGGGGTGCGGTCGTGCTCGTCCTGCGCGGTGCGCGAGGCGTCCTGGCTGCGCGACTCGTCGCCCAGCTGCGCGTTCGGCTTGTCGTCGTCGCGCATGCCCTTCTTGAATTCCTTGACCGCCGAACCGAGGTCCTTGGCGCCACTGGTCAGGCGCTTGGTGCCGAACACCAGCAGGACGATGGCCAGCACGACCAACCAATGCCAGATGCTGAAACTGCCCATAAAGACGCTCGTTACGTTAGTGATCAGGCTGTCGAGCATAGCGCACCGGGTGTTAGCCGGCGCGCGTGACGAAAGTCAGTTTCCGCCCAGCGTTTCCGTGCGGATTTCGCCGTCATTGACCGGCTGGAAGCCCTGCTGCTGCGGCGGCGGGTTCTGCGGAACGTTCTGCAGCGGCGCGGTGGTGGCTTCGGCCGGGGCCGCCGGTGCTGCCTGAACGGGCACAGACACGGGGGCGGCAGCCGGCGCCGGCGCCGGACGCGGTGCATTGCCACCGTTGCCGTTGCGGTTGTTGCGGGCGGCGTAGGTGGCCTCTTCCAGGCGATCGCGGAAGGCGACCACGTCCATCGACGGCGAACCGACGGCGCGACCTTCGAAGATCATGCGCGGCGTGGTGTTGCTGCCGTAGGCGTCAAGGTTGGCGGCATCGTCGATCTGCAGCACCGCGCCATCCAGCGCAACACCGGCGAACAGGCCGCGCGCGCGCGACCACGACCAGATCTCGGCCTTCAGCTGGCCGTCGGTGGCGGCGGCGGCATTGCGGCCGACCGGACCGGCGGCAACGCCGGCATCGGCGCCAAGCGTGAACTTGCCATTGACCAGGTTGTCCAGGCTGCGGTCGTTGCGGAACACCAGCACCACGTCCGAAGACTGCACGCCGGCCTGGAAGCCGATGCTGCCACCGGTCAGCTTGACGAATACCGGGCTGGACCAGGCGCCATTGGGCATGCGCACCGACATCAGCCCGTGGCCGCGACGACCGCCAATGACCAGGCCGGCCTTGATCGTGTCGGGAATGACGATGACCGCGCGGCCTTCGTCGAGCAACTTGTCCGGAATTCCCTGTTCAGGGATTTCCTGGATCTCCGCCAGCACGCGCACGGCATTGCGGGCGCGCTGGTCTTCCTGCGGTCCGGCCATGGCCTGGCTGGACAGCAGGCTGGCGGCGATCAGCAGGGCTTGGATCGGGCGACGCATGGCAGGCTCCAGAAGTCAGTCCATAGGAAGATATAGCAAGTGACTGAAATTAGTAGTGTTGTCATGAATCACCAATGAGCGCTCCCCGCTCACATAGATGCGCGCTATGCCAGCAATCCGAACCCTGCATCCCGGTGCGACACCGGATCGGCGACAATGCACCCCATGCTCGACGCACCCGATACCGCCGTGCTGGCGGTCAACCTAGGCACGCCCAATACGCCGACGGCCCCCGCCGTACGCCGTTACCTGGCCGAATTCCTGTCCGACCGCCGCGTGGTCGCGATCCCGCCACTGCTGTGGCAGCCGCTGCTGCGCGGACTGATCCTGCCGCTGCGCAGCAGCCGTTCGGCGGCCAAGTACGCCCAGGTCTGGCTGCCGGATGGCTCACCGCTGATGGTCCATACCCGGCAGCTGGCGCAGGCGATGCAGGCCCTGCTGCCAACCCTGAAAGTGCGCCACGCAATGCGCTATGGCGAACCGGCCCTGGCCCACGAGCTCGACCGCCTCGCCGCCGAAGGCGCACGCCGCATCGTGGTGCTGCCGCTGTACCCGCAGTACTCCACCACCACCACCGCCTCGGTCGAGGACCGCGTCGACGCCTGGCAGCGGCGCAACCCGGGCGTGACCGTCAGTCTGGTACGCGACTACTCGGTCGACCCGGGCTGGGTCGAGGCCGTTGCCGGCTCGATCCGCCGCTACTGGGAACAGCACGGCCGCAGCCAGAAACTGATGTTCTCCTTCCACGGCATTCCGCAGCGCCTGGCCGACGCGGGTGATCCGTATCCGCAGCGCTGCGAGGCCAGCGCGCAGGCCATCGCCAACGCGCTGGGCCTGGGCAAGGACGACTGGCAGATGGGTTACCAGTCGCGCTTCGGCCGCGAGCGCTGGCTGCAGCCTTACGCTGAGCCGAGCCTGTGGGCGTTGGCCGAATCCGGTGTGAAGCAGATCGACGTGGTCTGCCCCGGCTTCGCCACCGATTGCCTGGAAACGCTGGAAGAAGTCGCGATGGGCTTCACCGAAACGCTGGCCGAACGTGGCGCGACGATGCGCTACATCCCCTGCCTCAATGCCGAACCGGAACACGCGCGCGCCCTGGCACGACTGGCCGTGGCCTCGCTGGCATGAGTCTGCAACCCTTTGAACTCGGGGTCGGCGGCACCCGCGTCGCCGGCCTGCGCAACAGCGGCGACGGCCCGCGCGTGCTGGCCCTGCATGGCTGGCTCGACAATGCCGCCAGCTTCGTGCCGCTGGCGCCGCACCTGGCGTCGCTGCAGCTGGTGGCGATCGACCTGCCCGGCCATGGCCACAGCGCGCACCTGCCGGCCGGTGCCAGCTACACCACGGCGGCCGCGATCTGCCACGTGCTTGATGTGGCAGACGCCCTGGGCTGGGACCGCTTCAGCCTGCTCGGCCATTCGATGGGCGCCGGCATCGCCAGCCTCACCGCCTCGGTCAGCGACCGCGTCGAACGCCTGGTGGCGATCGAAGCTCTCGGCGGCCTGCGCGGCCCCGAAGAAGAGACCGCCCATCGCCTGCGCGAGCACGTGAACGCAACCCGTGCGTTGGCGCGCAAGCAGCTGCGCGTGTTCCCCGACCTGGCCGCGCCGATCCGCGCACGGATGATGACCAACCAGCTCAGCGAACCGTGCGCACGACTGCTGGTCGAGCGCGGCGTGGAACCGGTCGAAGGCGGGTATCGCTGGTGCAGCGATCCGCGCCTGATGCTGCCCACCGCGATCCGCCTCAGCGAGGGCCAGATCGACAACCTGCTGCAGGCCATCGCGTGCCCGACACAGGTGATCTATGCCACGCCGGCGCAGTCGTATTATCCCGAGCCGATGCGCAGCGATCGCCTGCAGCACCTGCGGGATGGCCGGCTGGCAGTGTTTCCCGGCAACCATCACCTGCACATGGAAGATCCGGAACAGATCGCAGGCGTGATCCTGCACTTCTTCAGCAACGACAACGCCGGCTGAGCGCAGGCGTCCGCGCGCTTCACTCCGCGCGTTTGCGGCCGATACATCAGTTGCGGGCCCCTGCGCCCGCTGCACGCGGGCCCGGTCGGTCCTGCGGCATGTGTCTGGTTCTGCAAGGAAGTCCGCATGCCCGCTCTGCTGCACCGTCACCCACAGGATGTGGCCGCGGTGTCCCCTCTCCGCGTCGCTGATCGCGCCGCATCCCTCGAATTCCCGGCACCCGCCCTCGTCACGCCCTGCTGCGTGCGTTGCGGCGTGCTCGTTGTCGTCTGCTGACCCAGGAGCCTCCGATGTCCATTGCATCCGCCCGTCCCCCCGATACCGCCCGCCTGTCGCACCTGCAACAGCTCGCCCGCGGTGCTGACCGCCGCCTGCTGACCGGCAGCGCGGCACTGGCCGTGACCGGGCTGGTGCTGGCCCTGCGCGGTCCGCACGGTGTGGCCGCCGCGTTGGCCGCGGGCGCTGTGCTGCCCACCTTGTGGCTGGCCGGTCCGCTGGCAGGCCGCGGCATCGCCCGCAACGCCCTGGCAATCCTGGTGGCGCTGCAGCTGGCACTGTTGTCCGCGATCACCGGCCTGTCGCCGGCGTTGCCGATCGCCCTGCTGCTGGGCGTGCTGCTGGGCCATCGCGATCGTCTGCCGGTGTGGCTGGCCGGTAGCATCGGCACGCTTGCACTGCTGGCCCCGCTGCCGGCCGGTGCTGCGGTGGGGCCGGCGCTGCTGCAGGCCGCGATGCTGGCCGGCCTGACCCTGTTCCTTGGCCAGGTCGCACTGCGGCTCCGCCAGCAGACCGAAGCACTCGGCCACGGTCCCCGGCGGCTGGCCGCGCTGGCGCGCGACATCGCCACCGGCGCCGATCTTGGTGCACATGCTGACACCACCGCCTACGCACCGGGTTCGCTGGCCCATGCGCTGGCCGACACCGCACGCCATGTGCAGGCCCAGCGTGGACGCGAAGCGGAGGCACACGCCGAGAACGCGCAGATCCGCCAGGCCCTCGATGCCTCGCGCACCGCGATGATGATTGCCGACAACGATCACGTGATCCGCTACGTGAACCGCTCGGTGGTGGCCCTGCTGCGCAACCAGCAGGCAACGTTGCGCCAGGCCTTCCCCGATTTCGATGCCGAGCGCCTGGTCGGTAGCAGCATTCATCGCTTCCACGCCAACCCGGACCGGATCCGCGCCATCCTCAATGGCCTGCAGGTCAGCCACAACGGCAAGGTACAGATCGGCCCGGTGCACTTCGCACAGGTGGTTACTCCGGTCTTCGACGCACAGGGCGTGCGCCTGGGCTTTGCCGTGGAGTGGCATGACCGTACCCATGAGCTCGCCTTGGAGAACGCCGTCGCCGGCATCGTCGCGGCCGCCGCCGCCGGCGACCTCGACCAGCGCCTGCAGGCAACCGAAGGTGCCAGCTTCCTCGATGGCCTCACCGGTGGCATCAACCGGCTGCTGGATACGTTGGGCAGTACGGTTGACGAGGTGCGGCAGATGCTCTCGGCGCTGGCCAGCGGCGATCTCGATCGACGCATGCATGGCGAGTATCACGGCGCCTTTGCCGCGATCCAGCGCGATGCCAACGCCACCGCCGGCCAGCTGGCGCGCATGGTGGGCCGTATCCAGCAGTGCGCGTCCTCGATCAGCACCGCTGCCAGCGAAATCGCTGCGGGCAATGGCGCGCTGTCCGAGCGCAGCGAGCGCCAGGCAGCGCACCTGCAGGAAACCGCCGCTTCGATGGAAGAGCTGACTGCCACCGTGCGCCAGAACGCTGCCCATGCGCGCGAGGCGAGCCAGCTGGCGATCACCACCCAGAGCGCCGCCAGCGATGGCAACGTCGCCATGCAGCGGGTCGTCGACACCATGCAGGCGATCGAGGGAGCCTCGAAGCGGATCGGCGACATCACTGGCGTGATCGATGGCATCGCCTTCCAGACCAATATCCTCGCGCTCAACGCGGCAGTGGAGGCCGCCCGTGCCGGCGAGCAGGGCCGTGGCTTCGCGGTGGTGGCTAGCGAGGTGCGCGTGCTGGCGCAGCGCTCCGCCGCTGCGGCTCAAGAAATCAAGAAGCTGATCGATGAGGCAGGTCGCCAGGTGGGCGAAGGCGCCCAGCTGGTGGCCGATGCGGGCCAGCGGATGCAGGGCATTGTCGGGGGCGTTGAGAATGTCAGCCACCTGATGCACGAGATCTCGGCGGCCTCGCAGGAGCAGTCGGTCGGCATCGAGCAGATCAACCAGACCGTGGTGCAGATGGACCAGGCGACGCAGCAGAATGCCGCGCTTGTGGAGGAAGCCACCGCGGCCGCACGCGAGCTGCAATCGCAGGCGGGTACGCTTACCGAGGCGGTATCGGTGTTCCGCCAGCAGGAACCGCACGAGGTCTCGCGGGCCGCCTGATCCGGGCCTGCAGTTCCATCCCGGTCAAGACGGCGCCCGCAGGGCGCCGTTTTTTTGCCTGCTTTTGCGTGATGGGTCAGGAAAAAAAGGCCGCTTCCGGACCTGCCGTGAGGAGCGACCAACCCTGGCTGGTGCCGCATCCACATGTGGCGTGAATCTACTGTGCGCCCGCATGCCCTCGGTAGTCGCCAACCTTGGTTGGCGCTGGGGCTGCCCGCGGAGAATATCCACGCATGGCGTGCATCTACCGGCCGGTGTGCAGCTATGGCGGTGCCGGCCGGCGGCCGGCACTACCCACATGTTCTGCGCACAAAGAAAAACCCCGCTGCGTGAGCAGCGGGGTTTTGGGTATAAACCCTGGCGATGACCTACTCTCGCATGGCTTGAGCCACACTACCATCGGCGCAGCTGCGTTTCACTTCCGAGTTCGGGATGGGATCGGGTGGTTCCACAGCGCTAATTTCACCAGGGAGGCTTTTGGAGTGTCGCACTCGTCCC